>DASPHZ010000048.1:0-34339 GCA_035629395.1 Thermoanaerobaculia bacterium | reverse complement strand
TCCCATTCCGAACACGGCAGTTAAGCTCTGCATCGCCGATGATACTGCGCGGGCAACTGCGTGGGAAAGTAGGACGCCGCCGGGAGTACATTTTCTGAATAGCCGCTGAGCAATCAGCGGCTTTTCGCTTTTCCGGCGACTACAATGCACGCCCGTGAGCATCGTCTCCGGGCTTGTCCGCGCCCTGCAGATCGTCTCCGTCATGGCGCGCCGGTTCCCGCGCCATGCCGGCACGATCCTCCGCCAGACCGTCAAATCGGATCCCGCCGACTATTACACCTTCGTCGGCACGGACCTCGTCAGCTTCCGCGGCTCCGATCTCGACGAATCGCGCGCGCACTGGCTCAACATCGGCGACTGGCGGACGGCCCGCACCTATGACGCGGCCTGTACCGCGCTTGCCGACCGTCTCGCGGACGGCGCGCGCCTCACTGCCGCGGACGAAGTCCTCGACGCCGGCTTCGGTTTCGGCGATCAGGATTTCCACTGGCTCGAGACCGGCCGTGCGAAGCGGATCACCGGCGTCAACGTCACGCCGTTGCACGTCGGCGTTGCGCGCAGACGCGCCAGGAGCCGCGGCCTTTCCGCGCGCGCCCGGTTTCTCCTTGCGTCAGCAACGGAGCTCCCCGCAAAGAACGCGTTTTTCGACAAAGTGATCTCGCTCGAGGCGGCATGTCACTTTCGCACGCGCGATCTCTTTTTCGGGGAAGCGTTTCGCGTCCTGAAGCCGGGGGGCTGGATCGGTTTGACGGACGTCATTCCACTGCCCGGCGATCGGGTGAACGGACTCATCGCGAAAATCGAGCGGCGCTTCAATGCTTTCCCCGAGGAGAATCTGTACGACCGCGATGAATACGCGCGACGGCTGCAGACGGCGGGATTCGTGGACATCACCGTGACCTCGATCCGGAAGGATGTTTTCCCCGGCATGGCCAAATTCATCGCCGCAAAGAAACGCGGAGAGGATGCGAGCCGCATCGTCGTCGACCTCACTCCCGACGAGATCGAGCGTTGTGCCGGCGACGAGATCTGGACGCGCCAAGGGATTGGAGACTACGTCCTCGTCAGTGCGCGGAAACCCGTATGAAGATCGCGAAGCACTGTATCTGTTGCGACGGCGTCCGGCTGACCGCCACACCGGCGGTCCTGATGCCGTTCGTCGCCAAACGCGTCTTCGACTGGGAGCCGGTCGAGATCACCAGCGCGTGGGGCATGCGCGATCTCAAAGCGGGCCACGCCTACAGCGTCTGCAATACGCTCCATTGTGAAACCTGCGGCGCCGTGTTTCTCGACATCCGTTTCGACGACGACGAAATGGCCGCGCTCTACCGCAATTACAGAGACGAGGCCTATACAGCCACGCGCGACCGTTTCGAGCCCGGCTATCGCGCGCGCAATGCGATTCTCGTCGACGGCTCGACCTACATCCCGCAGGTGGAGCGCTTTCTTCGCGACTACGTCGAGCCGCCCCTGCGCCTCCTCGACTGGGGCGGCGACACCGGCCGCAATACCCCGTTCGCCGGAAATCTCGCCATCCACCACGTCTACGACATCTCCGAAAAGCCGACCATCCCTGGTGCGGAGCGCGTGACCGCGGAGCAACTGCGCGACACCGGTTACGACCTCATCGTCAACAGCAACGTCATCGAGCACGTCCCCTATCCGCGGCAAACCATCGACGCGATGACGGCGCTCATGACTCCGGACACGATCCTCTACGTCGAAGTCCCCTACGAAGACGTCATGCGTGCGGAACAGCGTCCCGTCGACAAAAAGCACTGGCACGAGCACGTCAACTTCTTCTCGCCGCGCTCGCTCGAGCTCCTCTTCCAGCGCTGTGGCCTCACAGTCCTCGGCACGATCGACCTCTCCGTCAACGCCGGCGGCAAAGACGCGCACGCGCTCGGCTTCGCATGCCGCCTGACGCGCCCGCTGTAAACTGCGGCCCGCATGATGAAAGTCGTGATCCTCTGCGGCGGGATGGGCACCCGCATTCGTGACGCCAGCGAAGCGCTGCCGAAGCCGATGCTGCCGATCGGCGGCAAGCCGATCGTCTGGCACATCATGAAGACCTACGCCCATCACGGCTTTTCCGAGTTCGTCCTCTGCCTCGGATACCGAGCCTGGGTGGTGAAAGAGTTCTTCCTCAACTACGCCGCCATGACGAATGACGTCGTCGTGCAGCTCGGCGCGAAGCGCGCCGTCACCGTCACGTCGAGCAACGGCGAAGAGGACTGGAACGTCATCCTCGCGGAGACCGGCGAACAGACGCAGACCGGCGGCCGCGTCGCCGCCATCCGTCGCTACGTCGAGCACGACGACCTCTTCCTCCTCACCTACGGCGATGGCGTGGCCGATGTCGACGTCCAGGCGCTCGTCGCCTTCCACCGCGCGCACGGCAAGATCGCCACCGTCACCGCCGTCCGTCCACCGAGCCGTTTCGGCGAGCTCGGCATCGACGGCAATCGCGTCACCGAATTCAACGAAAAGCCGCAGGCGACCGGCGGCTACATCAATGGCGGTTTCTTCGTCTGCGATGCGAAGCGGATCTGGGACTACATCGGCGACAGCGCCAGCGTCGCGCTCGAGCTCGAGCCGCTCCAGCGCCTCGCCGCGGACGGCGAGCTCGAGGCGTACCGCCATCCCGGCTTCTGGCAGCCGATGGACACGCCCCGCGAGTACACGCTGCTCAATACGCTATGGGACTCCGGCGCCGCTCCATGGAAGGTCTGGTGACGCGGTTCGAACAGGCGTTCCGCGGCCGGCGTGTGCTCGTCACCGGGCACACCGGCTTCAAAGGCGGTTGGCTCACCTGGTGGCTGCACCGCCTCGGCGCGCACGTCACCGGCTACGCGTTGCCGGCCGAGAGCCCGTCGATGTTCGAAGCGATGAATCTCGCGGATGCGTGCGACAGCGTCTTCGCGGACATTCGCGATACGGAACGCGTCGCGCAAACCATCGACGAACGGCAGCCCGACTTCGTCTTCCACCTCGCCGCCCAACCCCTCGTCCTCAACAGCTACGACGATCCCCTCAGCACGATCCAGACGAACGTCATGGGCACTACGCACGTGCTCGAAGCGCTCCGCCGCGCCCATCGTCCGGTAGTGGCGGTGATCGTGACGAGCGACAAGTGCTACGAGAACCACGGCACCACGTTCAGCTTCCGCGAGACCGATCCGCTCGGCGGGCACGACGTCTATTCGATGTCCAAAGGCGCGGCGGAGCTCGTCACCGCGAGCTATCGCCGCAGCTTCTTCGGCGGCGAGTCGCCCGTGCGCGTCGCATCGGCCCGTGCCGGCAACGTGATCGGTGGTGGCGACTGGGCCGCGAATCGCCTCGTCCCCGACAGCATTCGTGCACTGATGCGTGGAGAGGCCATTCGCGTACGCAATCCACAGTTCGTGCGCCCGTGGCAGCACGTCCTCGAGCCCGTGAGCGCGTACCTCCTCCTCGCCGCACGCATGGCCGAGGACCGCGACGTGTGTGAAGCCTGGAACTTTGGCCCCGACGAAAACGACGTGTGCAGCGTCGAAGCATTGGTGAGCGCGATCGTCAGCACCTGGGGCAGCGGCACGTGGATCGCCGACTCCGCACCGCAACCGCACGAGGCGCCGGTGCTCCGCCTCTCCACCGAAAAGGCCGCAACACGCCTCGGATGGCAACCGCGCTGGCCGCTCACGACCGCCGTAGAAAACACCGTCGCCTGGTATCGCGAACAAACCGCGGGAGCGAGCGCGCAGCGTCTCCGCGAACTGACCGACGCCCAGATCGCCGCATACGTGAAGGACGACCACGATGGCTGCTGATGATCGCAACCTCGAGCGCGCGCTGACGGCCGAGATCCTCGAGCGCGTGCGCAAAATCGCGGAGCTGCGCGGCAAACCGCAGCCGTTCGTCCCCGGCGCCACGCCCGTGCGTTACGCCGGCCGCGTGTACGACGAAGAAGAAATGGTCGCGCTCACCGAAAGTGCGATCGAATTCTGGCTCACCGGCGGACGCTGGCATCGCAGACTCGAAGACGGCCTGGCGAAATGGTACGGCGTGCACACCGCGCGACTCGTCAACAGCGGCAGCAGCGCGAACCTCCTCGCCGCCGCCGCACTCACCAGTCACGAATGGGGCAATCGCCGCATGAAGCGCGGCGACGAAGTCATCACCGTCGCCGCCGGCTTTCCCACGACCGTCGCTCCGTTCCTGCAACTCGGCATGGTCCCGGTGTTCGTCGACGTCAGCGCGCCCACGCACAACATCGACGTCACGCTCCTCGAAGGCGCACGCAGCGACCGCACCCGCGCCGTCGCCATCGCCCACACCCTCGGCAACCCCTTCGATCTCGCGGCGGTGACGGAGTTCTGCCGCAAACACGATCTCTGGCTCCTCGAAGACAACTGCGACGCCGCCGGCTCGCTTTACGGCGGACGCAAAACAGGAACGTTCGGCGACGTCGCCACGCTCAGCTTCTATCCGCCGCACCACATGACCACCGGCGAGGGTGGCGCGGTGCTCTGCAGCAGCGAAACGATGACGCGTGTCGTCGAGAGCCTGCGCGACTGGGGCCGCGACTGCTGGTGTCAGCCCGGCGTCGACAACACGTGCGGGAAGCGATTCCAGTGGCAGCTCGGCGAACTACCCGCGGGATACGACCACAAGTACACGTACAGCCATCTCGGATTCAATCTGAAGATGAGCGACATGCAGGCCTCGGTCGGCGTGGCGCAGTTGCGCAAGCTCGATTCCTTCGTCGCCGCGCGTCGCGACAACTGGCGCTTCTTCCGCGAAGCACTCGACGGGCTCTCCGACATTCTCGTGTTGCCCGAGCCGACAGCCGGCAGCGATCCGAGCTGGTTCGGCTTCCTCATGGTCGTGCGCGAAAACGCACCCGTCACGCGCGACGAAATCGTGCGCCATCTCGAATCGCGCCGCATCCAGACGCGCATGCTGTTCGCCGGAAATCTCGTGCGCCAGCCGGCCTTGACGACGCTGCGCGAGCAGTGCCTCGCCGACGGACAACCGCAGCCGTATCGCGTTGCCGGTGAGTTGCGCGAAACCGACATCCTCATGGACCGCGGCTTCTGGATCGGCGTCTATCCCGGGCTCACCGCGGAGATGCGCGAATACGTCGCCGCCGAGATTCGCGCGGCTATACTTCGCCGATGAATGCGGAGACCTTGCCGCTGACCTTCCGCGACTTTCTGCAGTCGAAGTTCTTCCGCTACCTTCTCGTCGCCGGGCTCAACACGCTCGTCGGCTACGGGATCTTCGCCGTGCTCGTGCTCGCCGGTCTGCACTACTCCGTCGCCGGCCTGATCTCCACCGTCCTCGGTGTGCTGTTCAACTTCAAGAGCTACGGCATCCTCGTCTTCAACAGTCACGACAACTGGAAGATCTTCCGCTTCGTCGCCGTCTACGCGATCACATACCTCGTGAACCTCGGCCTCCTCGCGCTCGCCGAATGGAACGGCATCTCCGTCCTTCTCGCCGCGGCCGTGACGACGCTGCCGATGGCGTTCTTTTCGTTCATGCTCAACCGCGTGCTCGTGTACGGAGACCGCCGGTGAAACTGATCAGCGTCGTCACCCCCTGCTACAACGAAGAGGACAATGTCCGCGAGCTGTACCGGCAGGTACGCGAGGTGTTCGCGTCGCTCGGGCGCTACCGCTACGAGCACATCTTCATCGACAACGCGTCGACCGATAAGACCGTCGCGATCCTCAAAGAGATCGCGAGCGAAGACCGCAACGTGAAGATCATCGTCAACCGGCGGAACTTCGGACAGATCCGTTCGCCCCATCATGCGTTTCTCACCGCGCGCGGAGACGCGGTCATCTCCCTGGCCGCCGACCTGCAGGATCCGCCGGCGCTGATCCCGCAATTCATCGACTTCTGGGAGAAAGACTTCAAGGTCGTCCTCGGCGTGAAGCGCTCGACGGAAGACTCGATGGCGCTCGGAATGCTGCGCGGCCTCTACTACCGTCTCGCATCCGGCATGTCCGACGTGGAGCTCGTACGCAACGCCACCGGCTTCGGTCTGTACGACCAGGAGTTCGTGAGCCTCGTCCGCGCGCTCGACGATCCCTATCCGTACACGCGCGGCCTCATCTCCGAGTTCGGCTTCCCGTACGCGACGATCCCGTACGACCAGCCGCAGCGCGAGCACGGCGTCACGAAGAACAACTGGTTCACGCTTTACGACGTCGCCATGACCGGCATCACCAGCCATTCCAAGCTGCCGCTGCGGCTCGCGACGATGACGGGCTTCGCCCTCGCCGCGATCTGTCTCCTCATCGCCCTCGGCTACTTCGTCTACAAGCTGCTGTACTGGAACGAATTTCCGGTCGGTATCGCGCCCATCGTGATGGGCCTCTTCTTCGCCATGGCCGTCCAGCTCGTGTTCCTCGGACTCATGGGCGAATACATCGCCGTCATCCACACGCGTCTCCTGCATCGGCCGCTGGTCGTCGAGAAAGAGCGTGTGAACTTCGAGCCGCAAGACATCTCCGTCGAAGAAGACCAGCATGCTTCCGTACGGTAGACAAACGATCAGCGACGACGACGTCGAAGCGGTCGTCGAGGTGCTCCGCTCCGACTGGCTGACGACCGGACCGAAGGTCGCGGAGTTCGAGAACGAGTACGCGCGCGTCACCGGCGCAAAGCACGCGATCGCGGTCAGCAACGGCACGGCCGCGCTGCATGCCGCGGCGTATGCCGCCGGCATCGACCATACGGCCGAGGTGATCGTGCCGCCGATGACGTTCGCGGCGAGTGCGAATTGCGTGCGCTTCCAGAACGGACACGTCGTCTTTGCCGACGTCGATCCCGAAACGCTGCTGCTCGACGCCGGACGAGCCGCCGCAGCGATCACGCCGCGCACGCGCGCGATCGTCGCCGTCGACTACACCGGACAGCCCGCCGATCTCGACGAGCTCCGTGCGCTCGCCGATCGCCACAACCTCCTCCTCATCGAAGACGCCGCGCACTCACTCGGCGCCACGCACCGCGGCCGTCCCATCGGCTCCATCGCCGACCTGACCACCTTCAGCCTGCATCCGGTGAAGCACATCACGACGGGCGAAGGCGGGATGATCACGACGAATGACGATGCGCTCGCCGCGCGGCTGCGCCTCTTCCGCAATCACGGCATCAGCTCCGACCACCGCCAGCGCGAAGCGCAGGGCTCGTGGTTCTACGAGATGCTCGACCTCGGCTACAACTACCGCATCACCGATTTTCAATGCGCGCTGGGCCTGTCGCAGATGAAGCAGCTCGAGGCGTGGGTCACGCGACGCCGCGACATCGCACGGCAATACAACGACGCGTTCCGCGACCTGCCGCTCGATCCGATCGCGACCCGCTCCGATCGCGCATCGTCGTGGCATCTCTACGTGATTCAGTTGCGCCTCGACGCGCTGCGCGTGGACCGCGCCACGATTTTCCGCGAGTTGCGCGAGCAGGGCCTCGGCGTCAACGTGCACTACATCCCGGTGCACTTTCACCCTTACTACCAGAGCCTCGGCTGGAAGCGCGGCATGTTTCCGGCCTCCGAAGCGGCGTACGAACGGCTCATCACGCTGCCGCTTTTTCCGGCGATGCGTGATGAGGACGTCGCGCGCGTGATCGACGTCGTCACGTCCACGCTCACGCGTCACCTGCGATGACGTCGCTGCAGATCGTCACCGCGGGCGGCGGCAGCGTCGGACTCGGGCACATCCGCCGCTGCCTCACGCTCGCCGCGGCCTTGCGTAATCGCGATGTCGAGATTGCGTTCCACGTCGACGGTGACGCCGCGCTGATTCGCGAAGCGGGATTCGCGGTGGAGGAGATCGACGCGGACGGAGTGCTGTTCGACACGTACGGCGCACGCGAAGAGCACTTTCGCGCTTGCGCTCCGAGGAAGACCATCGTCATCGACGACGTGGCCGATCGCACGTTGCCGGTGGATCTCGTCGTCAACACCGCACCGGGTGCCGCGCGATTCACGTACAGCGACGCACGCGGCAAGCTTCTCGGCGCGCGGTACGCGCTCCTGCGTCCGGAGTTCGCGAACGTGCCGGACCGCAACACACGCGATCGCATCGAGCGCGTGATGGTCACCCTCGGCGGTAACGATCACGGCACGCTCGCCAGCGCGGTCGTGCGAGCGACGCTCGAAGCCGCACCGCACGCGGATCTCGAAGTCGTCGTCGGCCCTTTCTTCGAACGCGTCGATCTGTTGCGCGCACTCGGCGAGCGTGTGGTGCTGCTCGAGAATGCGAACATGCGCGAGGTCATGCTGCGTGCGGACGTCGCCGTATCCGCGGGGGGGCAGACGCTGTTCGAGCTCGCCGCGACCGGCACACCGGCGGTCGTCGTGATCACCGCCGAAAATCAGACCCATCAGGCGCACGACTTTGCGGAGGCGGGCAGCGTGCGGCTCGGCGACATCGCCACCGCGTTCGCGCAAATCCGAGAGCCGCGGGTGCGCGAGGAGATGACCCGGCGCGGTCGCGCGCTCGTCGACGGGCGCGGAGCGGAGCGCGTCGCATCGGCTATCGTGGAGTTGTTGCGGGGAAACAGAACATGAAAAGCGTCACCATCGGAGCGAAGGCGGTCGGAGACGGCAGCCGCTGTTTCGTCATCGCCGAAGCGGGGAGCAATCACAACGGCCGGCTGGAGGAAGCGAAGGCGCTCATTCGCATCGCCGCCGATGCCGGTGCGGACGCGGTGAAGTTCCAGACCTTCCGTGCGGAGAAGCTCTACGCGCGCAATGCCGGCCGCAGTGATTACCTGCAACTCGACAAGCCGATCTTCGACATCATCGCGGCGATGGAGATGCCATACGAATGGCTGCCGCAGCTCGCGGACGAAGCGCAGCGCCACGGGGTGCTGTTCCTCTCGACGCCTTTCGACGAAGAATCGGCGGACGCGCTCGAACCGTACGTGCCGGCTTACAAGATCGCGTCGTACGAGATGACGCACCTGCCGCTCGTCCGCTACATCGCGAACAAAGGCAAGCCGCTCATCATCTCGACCGGCACCGCCAATCTCGACGAAGTGCGCGAGACCGTCGCAGCCGTGCGCGCGACCGGCAACGAGCAACTGATTATGCTGCAGTGCACGGCGAGCTACCCGGCGCCACTCGATTCGCTCAACCTTCGCGCGATGACGACGATGCGCAACGAGCTCGAGGTGTTGGTCGGACTCTCCGATCATTCGCGCGAGCCGCTCATCGGCCCCGTTGCGGCGATCGCTCTCGGAGCGTGCGTCATCGAGAAGCACTTCACGTTCAACAACGAGCTGCCCGGTCCCGATCACCGCTTCGCCATCGAGCCGCACGAGCTGCGCGCGATGATCCGCGGCATTCGCGAATGCGAAGCCGCCCTCGGCACCGGCGAGAAGCGTTTCTCCGGCGTGGAGGAGGAGCTGCGCCAGTTCGCGCGCCGCACGATCCTCACGACGAAGGCCATCGCGAGCGGCGAAACGCTGACGAAAGAAAACATCGCCGTACTGCGCGCGGGCAACGTCCCGCACGGACTCGCGCCCGCCGCCTTCGACTCCGTCCTCGGGCGAAACGCGCGCCGCGCGCTCGACGCGGGCGTGCCGGTGACGGAGAACGATCTCGCGTGAGCGCACTGGCGCTGCGCGAAGTCACAGTCGACGACGCGGCGCTGCTGCGCGAATGGCGGAACGACCCGAGCGTCCGCGCGAGCTCGTTCAACCAGGACGCCGTCGCAGCGGACGCGCATCGGGCATGGCTCACGAAGAAGCTTGCCAGCGCCGACACGAAGATGTGGATCCTGACCGCGGACGGCGTACCGGCGGGACAGGTGCGGTACGACAAGACAGGCGAGCAGGCCGAGGTTTCGGTGTCGCTGGATGCACGGTTTCGGGGGATGGGACTCGGCGTCGCCATCCTCACGATGAGCGCACCGCGCGCCTGCCGCGAGCTCGGATTGCGCGAGATCCGTGCGGTGGTGAAGCTCACGAACGCCGCGTCGCTCAACGCGTTCGCGCGCGCGGGATTCCGCCGCGGACCGGATGCCGAAGTGCATGGCGATCCGTCAGCGATCCTTTTGTGGAGCTGTGTCCCCCCGTCACCCTGAGCCGCGAAGACGGCGAAGGGTCTCAAACTACGTAGACCGTGCGTTCGTCGTCGTTCGAGACTCTTCGGCGTCTCCGCGCCTCAGAGTGACGGGGCTGCGTCTCCGCGCTTCAGAGGGACGTGGCCATTGCCAGCAGTTCTTCGCGCGACATCCACTGCGTGTTCGTGTCGCTCGCGTACTTCGTGCCGGACTCCATCTTCTTGTACCGCGACCACGGCCAGTCGGCCGGTTTGCGGAAGAAGATCACCGGCTCGATGACGTACATGTCGTCGAGCTCGTACGCGTAGGGCGATTCATTGCGCGAGATCAGCACCTCGTGCAGCTTCTCGCCGGCGCGGATGCCGATGTTCTCGATCCGGCAGTCCGGCGCGATGACGTTCGCCACATCCTTCAGCGACATGCTCGGCAGCTTCGGCACGAACACCTCGCCGCCGGCCATGTTCTCGAGGCAGTGGAGGACGAACTTCACGCCCTGATCGAGCGTCAGCCAGAAACGTGTCATCCGCTCGTCGGTGACGGTGATGACGCCCTTCTCGCGCTGCTGCAGAAACAGCGGAATGACGCTGCCGCGGCTGCCGATGACGTTGCCGTAGCGCGTGCAGGCGAGCTTCGTCCCCGTCTGCGGATCGGCGTAGATGTTTCCCTGCGTGAAGAGCTTCTCGGCGACGAGCTTCGTCGCGCCGTAGAGGTTGATCGGATTCACTGCCTTGTCGGTGCTGATGGCGATGACGCGTTTCACGCCGCGGTCGATGGCGGCGTTGATGAGGTTCTCCGAGCCGTCGATGTTCGTCTTTACCGCTTCGATCGGGTTGTACTCGAGCGCCGGCACCTGCTTGAGCGCGGCCGCGTGCACGATCGCGTCGATGCCGCTCAGGGCACGATAGAGACGGTCGCGGTCGCGGACGTCGCCGATGAAGTAGCGGATGCGCGGGTCGTTGAGGTTGTACTTCGTCCGCATCTCCTCCTGCTTCGCTTCGTCGCGGCTGAACACGACGAGGCGTGCGACGTTGTAGTCGCGCAGGACCGTCTCCACGAACCTGCGGCCGAACGAGCCGGTGCCGCCCGTCACCAGAACTGCTTTGCCATCGAGCCAGTGTGTCGTCACTTCCCCGTTCCTTTTTCCGCCGCGCGTGTCGCGAGCGCGTGCCGATACGCATCGCCGGCGAGCAGCTCACGGTCGATCGTTGCGCTGCGCTCGCGGTAAAACGCCGTCAGGCGGCGCACGCCTTCCGCAACCGGCGTGAATTCGAATGAGGGACAGTATTGCAGCAGGCGCGCATTGTCCCCGGTGTATTGAAAATTGAGCCCCGGCGTCTCGATCGTGAAATCGGCGGGTCGCTGCAATTCGCGCAGCACGAGCTCCGCGATCTCCGCCAGCGAGATCGAGCTCGTGGGCGTGACATTCACGTCCGCGAACAGGCGCTCGCCTTCGAGGAAGCGCGGCAGCATGCGCATCAGGTCCTCGACCCAGAGATAGTCGAAGATCACGTTCTGCCGGATCACCAGCGGCAGTCCGGCGATCGTCTTCGCCACCGCGTTGGAGATGAATTTCACCGCGTAGCCTTCGTACGGTCCGAAGATGCCGAAGAGGCGCAGGTTCGTGATGTTGTCCGACGCGCGGCAGAATTGATTGCAGAGCAGCTTCGCGAATCCGTACGGATCGCGCGGCACTGCTTCGCCGATGCTTTCTTCGCCCACCTTCACCAGATCGCGATGCTTGCCGTACTCCGCGCCGGAACCGAAATAGAGAATGCGGTCCACGCGATGCGCGTGACGGGCGATGTTCCAGTAGCCGCGTAGCGTCGTCTCCGCGACCAGCGGACCGCCTTCGATCGCGCCGTGAATGACCGCATCGAAGCGGCCGTTGCGAAACGCTTCGTCGACGCGCGCGCTGTCCGTCACATCGAGCTCGTCCTGCGACGGCGCGATGATTTCGTAGCGGGATCCGAGCGATTCGCGGATGTGGCTGCCGACGAAGCCCTTGCCGCCTGTGAGGAGGATCTTCACGCGTCCTCGTCGTCGAACATGTGCATGTTGGCGTGGACCTCTTCGCGCGGCAGGAACGGAAAGAGATCTTCGATCGGCCGCGACTCCATCGTCCCGTCCTCGCGGCGGAACGAGCTCGCGCGCGGCGTGCGCGGCTGGTCGGGCGAGACCATCACTTCGCAGATCACCGGCCCGTCGTGCTCCAGCACCTCGGCGACGCGCTCGGCCATCGACGCCGGATCGTCCATCTTCACGTACGCGAGCCCGTACGCTTCCGCGAGCTTTTGAAAATCGGGATTGCCGATGCCGGAACCGAAATCGGATCCGACGAAGCGTCCCTCGAACCAGTTCTTCTGCGTCGTGCGGATCGATTCGTAGCCCGCGTTGTTGAGGACGAAGATGCGCAGATTGAGATCGTTCGAGCGGACGGTCTGCAGCTCCTGGATGTTGAACTGAATGCAGCCGTCACCGGTGACGAGCACGACGCGCGCGCCATCGGCGGCGACGCATGCGCCGACCGCGGCCGGCAGGTCCCACCCCATCGCGCCGTAGTTCGCGTTGACGAGCACGCGCTGCCCTTCCTTGACGCGGAAGCTCTGGTACAGCGAGGCTACGTCGAGCGAGATCCCGCCCACGACGATCTCCCCCGGCTGCATCTGCCGCGAAAGCTCCTCGGCCAGCGCATAGCTGTTCACGTAATCGGGATGGATGAAGTCGGGCGGAGGGCCGGGCGGATAGCGCAGCTTCCAGTCGGCGCACGCGGCGAGCCAGCGATCGCGCGATGGCGGTGCGCCATCGCCCAACTGCCGCAGCAGCTCGCGGAGAAACGCGCCTGCGTCGGCGACGACCGGCAGGTCGATGTGCAGCGATGATTTCTCGATCTCGCCCGGGTCGACGTTGACGACGACCTTCTTCGCTTTCGGCGCGAAGCCGGCGGTGTTGAAACCGGTGGCCGAGATCGAGAGGCTCGCGCCGATGCTGACCACGAGATCGGCGTTCTGCAACGCAAAGTTCGCGGCGCGGCGGCCGATCGGTCCGAACGCGCCCATGTGTCCCGCGTAGCTCTCGGGGACGAGGTCCATCGCCGAGATCGGAACGATGACCGGCAACTGGGTGCGAGCGAGAAATGCGGACAGTTCGTTCATCGCGTGGCCGAGGCGGATGCCGTGACCGGCGATGAACATGGGGCGGCGCGCGATCGCGAGCAGCTCCACGGTGTGCGCAACCGCGTCACGCAGTTCGTCCGATGCGGGAGTTTCTTTTCGTGGGGCAGGCTTCGGACTGGCGGACACTTCGGTCGCCTGCACGTCGAGCGGCAGGTCGATCCAGACCGGTCCCGGTCTGCCCGAGGTCGCGGCTTCGAAGGCGAGGTCGAGCTCTTCGGCGATGCGTTCCGGCTCGCGAATCGTCTTCGCGTATTTGGTCACCGGGACGGCCATCGGAATGATGTTCACTTCCTGCGGACCGTTCTGCCGCACGCGCTCGTAGTTCGCGATGAGCGGCAGGCGCACCTGGCCGGAGAGGACGACGATGGGGATCGAATCGAACCACGCCCCGGGAACCGCGGAAAGCGCATTCGTCGCACCGGGTCCGGTCGTGACGAGGCATGCCCCCACGCCATTCGTGACGCGCGCGTACGCCTCGGCCGCAATCACGCTCGCCTGCTCGTGGAAGTTGCAGACGTAGCGGACGCGCGTGCTGCTGCCGGCCGAGTCCACCATGTGCATGATGCCGCCGCCGGAGACGAGGAAGAGATGGCGGATGCCGCGCTCCGCGAGCGATTCGATGACGAGGTCCGAGAGCTTCACCGGCGCGCATGATACGTGAGCGTCACCGCCGCACGAAGAGGCCCGCGTACGTCGGGGGATGACCTTCGAAGCGGTAGACCTGCGACGCGTCCACGGCGAATCCCGCTTCCCGCAACGCGTTGCGGAACCCCTTCGCCTGCGCATCCTCGAATCCCACGACCGGCACCGGCGTGACGAGCCAGATGCGCCGGGCATCGGTGTTTGCGAGCCATACGCGCCACTCTTCGGGGTGAAGCGCGGCGTATTGCTCGAGCAGCTCGGGACCGCCGCCGAAGTAGCGGCCGAGGCCGCGCTCGCCGGTGACGTTGCGCAGGGAAGGGAGCTCGTAGAGCGGAATCGCCGGTGCGTTCGGCTGCAGCTCGTCGAGATAGAAGTGCAGCACGAAGGAATGCAGCGGATCGGGATAGCCGAATCGCAGGCCGTGCTGCACGACGACCGCCGTTCCGGCCCTTGGAGTTTCGCTCGCGATCACGGCCGCGATCTCTTTGCCGTTCGCCTTGTTCGCGACGTCGGTGATGACTTTCGGCAGCATGAGGAACTGCAGGGCCACGATCGCTCCGACGAGCAGGCGCGCTGCCCGCGCGGGCGCGACGGAGAGGGCGACGAACAGCGCGGCGAAGAGCGGTACCTGATAGCGCGGTGCGATGAGATACCCCGCCGTCGCGCCGATCCCGACGGAAATGACGAGCGACAGGACCGCCGCGACGGGAAAGAGCACCGCTTGTGTCTTCCACACCCGCACGAGGAGCATCACGATCGTGATGCCGAGCAGGGCGATCGGCAGTTCCAGCGGGAACGGCGGAGCCGTGACCCCGGCGGAGAAGAGGCCGCCGAGCGTGCGTTCCTGCAGCGAGGCGAGCGACCGCGGCAGATAGAGCGGAAACGGATGTCCGCCCGACGGCGCGTGGAGCACCACGTACAGCGACTCCGCGACGACGCTCAACGCACCCGGCAGCGTGAACGACAGGACGACCGGGAACTCCCTCCACGTGCGCTGCAGCGCGCAGCGAATCAGACCGGCCATGCCGAGGCCCGCGTAGAGGCAGACGATCCAGAGATGCGTGTGCGTGAGGAAGATGCCGAGGAGCGCGCCGGCGAGCCAGAGACGCCTGTTGGACGGATGGCGCAGCGCTGCCGCCGCGAGCACGAGATAGACCGTGACCCCGAGGGCGGCGAAGGCGGAGACGCGTCCCTCGAATGCGTAGAACAGGAGCAGCGGCGACGACGCGGGCACGAGCGCCGCCGTCACGCTCCAGAGCCACGACCGCGATTCGCGATATGTGACGAAGTACACCAGCGCGACCATCGTCATGAAACAGAGCGTCGACAGCAAGCGCAGATACAGCTCGGGATGGCGATGCAGCGTGAGGCCGAGCGGCTCCGAGATCGCGTGCGCCACGCGCTGGATGTCGCAATAGAAAAAGTTCAGGTAGTAGCGCGTGATGCGGTCGCCGGGACGCCCCGTTTCCAGCTCGCGCAGCGACGGATCGTCCTCGTAATACCAGTACGTGATTTCGTCGAGCCAGAGTGACGCGTTCATCGTGCCGGCGGCGATGCAAACGGCGAGAGGAACGAGCGTGATGACGATGCCGAGGAGGTGCCGGAGCGCGGGTCGCGGCCGGGGAGTCACGACTCCTTTTCCTCGTGATAGTCCTCCTCCGTATTCACCTCCCAGAGGTTGGACTTGTCGGTGCGCCCGGCGAGGATGTTGTCGACGCACAGCATCGCCGTGAGCATCGAGTGATCCTGATTGTTGTAGCGGTGCATGCCGTTGCGGCCGATGAGATAGAGATTCTCGAAGCGATCGGTGAAGTCGCGCACGACGTCGAACCGGTCGTACGTCCCGAAATACGCGGGATACGTCTTCGGCATACGGATCACGACCGAGTCGCTCACGGCGCTGCGATCGGCGAGCCCCATCCGCGCGAGCTCGTCCGCGGCGACGCTGGCAAACTCCGCGTCGCTCCACGACCACATCGGATCGCTCGTGTAGCAAAAGTACTCGAGCCCCACCCACGTCTTCGCCGGATCGGCGACCATGTACGGGCTCCAGTTGTTGAAGATCTGCATGCGCCCGACGAGCACGTCCGGTTCCTGGATGTAGATCCAGTTGTCTTTGATGCGGCTGCCGTCGGGCTCCGTCACGTTGAGGCGATCCAGCAGCAGCCCGACCGTGACGAAGTCGCGGTAGACGAGACCTTCGGCGACGTTCTTCACCTCGTCCGGCACCGGCGTGTCGAGCGCGCGCACGAGGTGGCGGATGGGCATCGTCGAGAAGACGTGATCCGCCTTCAGCTCGATCTCTTGGCCGTCCGCGTTCTGCGCGATCACCGTGTGCGCACGATTGCCGTTCGTGAGAATGCGCGTGGCGCGATGCTGCGTGAGGATCTCACCGCCGCGGGCGCGGATGATCTCCGCGACCTCGTCCCACATCTGTCCCGGTCCGAGCTTCGGATAGAGGAACTGCTCGATGAGCGACGTCTCGACCGACTTCTGGGCGATGTCGCGTTTGCGCGGGAGGAGCTTCCGGAAAAAGTGCAGCGCGGCCTTCGTGAGGTTCACGCCCTTGACGCGCTGCGCGCCCCACTCCGCGCTGATGTCGCGGCACGGCACGCCCCACACTTTTTCCGTGTAGGCCTTGAAGAACGTGCCGTAGAGCTCGCGCCCGAAACGGTTGATGAAGAACTCTTCGAGATTCCGCTCCGGACGGATGGGAAAGAGCCGGCCGCGGAGATACGAGAAGCCGATCTTCACCGAGCGGGCCGGCCCGAGCTTGAGCAGCGTGTCGGGGGAGAGGGAGATCGGGTAGTCGAAGAACCTGCGGCTGAAGTAGATCCGCGACTTGCGCGGACGCACGAGCATCACGCGATCGTCCTGCTCGGGATCGGGTCCGGCCGTATTGCCGCCGATCGTCGTCTGCTTCCCCTGGTACTTCAGCGCATGCGCGTTTCCGTCGAGACGCTGCAGCGGAAGGATGTTCAGCCACCACTCCATCACGCGGTCGCTTTTCGAGAAGAAGCGATGCCCGCCGATGTCGATGCGGTTGCCTTTGTAATTGACGGTCCGCGAGATGCCGCCCATGTACGTGCTCGACTCCAGCACGACCGGTTTGATCGTCGTGCGCGTCAGGAGCTCGTACGCCGCGGTGAGACCGGCGGGGCCTGCGCCGATGATGACGGCGGTGCCGGTGAATGGTGCGGGTTTGGACAAAGACGGTTCTGCACCTTGCGTGGTTTAGTGCCGCGTGCGGAGCGGGCGGGTATCATACATCGCCGCCCGACGAGCCCGCCGATGCTGATACTCACGATGTGTGCACTGGTCTGGCTCGGTTACGAGGCGTCGGTGCGACTGTTTCGCGGCCGCGCCTCGCAGTTCGAGCTCGCCTGCGCCGCGTTCACGCTCGGCAGCGCGTTCTGGATCGCCTCGGTGTGGCTGGCCGCGCTGACGCAACGGCTCGACCGCCCGACCCTTCTCGCGCGCACGATTGCCGCCGGGATCGCGGCGGCGATCCTGCTCGCGCTGCGTTTACGGAAAAGCGCCGCGATGCAGATCGGCAACGAGGCGCTGCTGACGTGGTTCGTGCCGTTCGTTCCGATCGCTGCGTGGATCGGGTTCGTGGCCTGGCGTTCGACGCTCGTCCCTCCGCTCTCGCACGACGCGCTCGCGTATCACCTGCCGCGCGCCGTCCTGTGGATGCGTGCGCACGGATTTGCCGCGATCCCGCACGTGGTCGACGCGCGGATGCGCATCCTTCCCGCGAATTACGAACTGCTCCTGGCCGACGCCATGCTCCTCGGCAACGGCGACCGTCTCACCGAGTGGATCGGCGTTTTCTTTTACGTGGCATTCGTGATCGCCTGCGGCGCACTCGCGCAGCGCTGGTGGTCGGGACGCGCGGCCGCGGCGCTGCCGGTGCTGTTGCTCTCCTCCTCGGTGCTCGTGCTGCTGTTGCATACCGGCGCCGACAAGAACGACACGATGACCGGCTTCTTCATGGTCGCGGCACTCGTGTGGACGGGGCGGTTCTTCGCGACGCGCGAGCCGTTCGCGCTCGTCCTGTGCGCCCTCAGCGTCTTCGCCGCGGTCGGCACGAAGCCGCAGGGACTCATGCTCGCGGCGTGTCTCCTGCCGCTCGTCGTATGGCGCGCGCGCGAGTTGCGGATGGCGACGCTCGCGCGCGTGCTCGCGATCTCGATCGTCGCGGCCGCACTCCTCGGCGGTGCGTTCTACGCGACGAAAGTCCTGCGCGATCCATCGGTCGAAGTGAAGAGCCGCACGCGGACGAGCCTCGTCACGTACGACGACTGGGCCAATCTCTGGCAGGGTCCGTGGGTGCTGCTCACCGCGCCGTTCTCGCGGAACGCGGATGCGCTCTACGTTCCCGGCGATCCCGAGCCGTGGTTCTGGAAGCGCGATGAGCTCTATTTCTCGCACCTCGGCATTCCCTTCGCGCTCTGCGCGCTGCTGGTGCCGTTCGCGCTGCGGCGGTTTCGCGCAGAGTCGCCGGAGACGAAGCGCGAGCGCATGGCCATCGCGCTCGCAGCGCTGGCGACGCTCCTGCTCATGCTGCCCGTGCGCGACGTCCCGATGCCGCACGGCATCTACGCGACCGCTCTTCCGCGCTACACGCTCTTCCTCGTGCCCGTCGTGTTCGGGCTCACCGTCGCGCCGGCATTCCTGCGCCTCGACGCGAAGCGCGCGCGCATCGCCGCGTACGCGCTCGCGCTCTGGTTCTGCAAAGAGGCCGTCCATGCGGGCGCGAACGACCGCTTCGTGCCGATCGACTACGTGCTGAGCCTTCTCGGCCAGCCCGAATCGCGCATGGTCCCGTTCGACCGCTACCGCTCGGCGCTCGCGGTTGATCATTACGCCGGCCCGCGCGAGCCCGTCGCCTTCGATGCCGGCTATGCCGCGTGGATCCATCCCGCGTTCGGCCGCGACCTGCAGCGGCCCGTCACGTTTCTCGATTCCGGCGAGGGCCGCGTCGTCATTCCGGACGAAGCGAAATGGGTGATCGTCGACCGCGGCTTCGCGATCATCTGGCAGCATCCCGAATTCCGCGAGTCGTGGCAGTGGCGCCGGTACATCGCCCGAGGCACGCCGCCGCCGGACGATACGCGCGTGATGCGGGCTCTGCTGCGCGATCCGCGATTCCGGCTCGTCCTGTATAGCCGTGCGCGGAATCAGGCCGTTTTTCGCCGTGTCGGCTAGAATGCGCGCGAATTTCCGGAACACACAAATGACCAACAACCTCAAGATCGCGATTTACGCTGATGGTGCGGACGTGCGCGACATGGTCGCCGCACGCGACGCCGGCCTCGTCAAAGGCTTCACCACCAATCCGACGCTGATGCGCAAGTCCGGCATCACGGATTACGAGACGTTCGCCAAAGAGGCGCTCTCCGCGGTCGGCGGCATGCCGATCTCGTTCGAGGTCTTCGCGGACGACTTCGACGAAATGGAACGCCAGGCGAAGCTCATCGCCACATGGGGCGATGCCGTGTACGTGAAGATTCCGGTCACGAACACGAAGGGGGAGTCCGCGGTTCCGCTGATCCGGCGTCTCTCCGCGGCGGGCGTGAAGCTCAACGTCACCGCGATCCTCACGCTCGACCAGGTCCGCGCCGTCGTCGACGCACTCGACGCGAACACGCCCGCGATCGTCTCCGTCTTCGCGGGTCGCATCGCCGACACCGGCGTCGATCCCGTGCCGCTGATGCGCGAAGCCGCGCAGATCTGCGCGTCGAAGCCGAAATCGGAGCTGCTCTGGGCGAGCCCGCGCGAGCTCCTGAACATCTTCCAGGCGGACGAAGTCGGCTGCCACATCATCACCGTCACGTCCGACATCCTGAAAAAGTTCTCGACGATGGTTGGCAAGCCGCTCGACGAGCTGTCGCTCGACACCGTGAAGATGTTCTACAACGACGCGACCGCGGCGGGATTCAGGCTGTGATCGTCACGCGGACCCCGTTTCGCGTCACCCTGGGTGGCGGCGGGACCGATCTCCCGTCGTACTACACGCAGCACGGCGGATTCATCTTCGCGATGGGCCTCGACAAGTACATGTACGTCACGGTCAATCGCCCCACCGTCGGCTCGAAGATCCGCCTGCACTACTCGCAGAGTGAAGTCGTCGACGACGTGAACGACCTGCGCCACGAGCTCGCCCGCGAAGCGCTGCGCGCGCACGGCGTGCGCTACGGATTCGAGGTCGCCTCCATCGCCGATCTTCCCGCGGGCACCGGCCTCGGGTCCTCGAGCTGCTACCTGGTCGGCCTCCTCAACGCGCTGCATCACGATCGCCGCGACTACGTTCCTCTGCAGGCGCTCGCCGAAGAGGCGTGTCACATCGAGCTCGACATCCTCAGGCAGCCGATCGGCAAGCAGGATCAGTACATGGCCGCGTATGGCGGACTGACCGTGCTCGAGATCGCGAAAGACGGAACGGTGGCGGTACGCCAGTTGCGGCCGTCGAGCAGCGACATCGCCGACTTTGTCGCGCACACGCACATCTATTACACCGGCGAGCAGCGCGACGCGCGCGAGGTGCTGCACGACCAGAACGTGGCCATGCAGCAGAAAGACGGCGTCGCACACGACCGCGTCGAGGACAGCCTCTCGCGCATCAAAGACCTCGGCTACCGCATCCTCGACGCCGTCGAGACGTCGAACTTCGACACGTGGGGGCAGATGCTCGACGAGCACTGGCAGAACAAGAAGCGCATGTCGAAGAAGATCTCTCTCGCCAAAGTCGACCAGATCTACGACGAGGTCCGCCAGCGCTTCGGCGTCCTCGGCGGCAAGATCATCGGCGCGGGCGGCGGCGGCTTCCTGATGCTGTACTGCCCCGGCAATCAGCGCGCGCAGCTCGAGCGCTTCATGCACGAGCACGGAATGCCGCGCATGCACTACACGATCGAGCCCGAGGGGACGAAGGTCGTGGCGCAGATGGGACATGGGTTCCTCTCGCCGCACCGGTCGATGGCCATGCAGGAGTCCGCGTGATCCGCAAACGCGTCGGCATTCTCGGCGGCGGCATCTCCGGCATCGCGCTCGCCGCGCATCTCGACGAGAACCTCGACGTGCTCGAGAAGAGCTCGTGCCTCGGTGGCCTCTGCCGCACGATCGTCGAGGACGGCTTCACGTTCGACGCGGCCGGCCCGCACATCATGTTCAGCAAGAACAAGGAAGTGCTGAACCTGATGACCTCGATCCTCGGCGACAACGTGCATCAGAACCGCCGCGAGAACCGCATCTACTTCAAAGGGAAGCTCGTGAAGTACCCGTTCGAGAACGACCTCTCGTCGCTCCCGAAGGAAGACAACTACGAGTGCATCTACCACTACATCGTCAACCCGCGCGCGAACGAAACGCCGGTGACGAACCTCGCCCAGTGGTCGTACGTGACGTTCGGCCAAGGCATCTCGGACAAGTACTTCATCCCGTACAACGAGAAGATCTGGAACTACGACGCGAACAAGATCGGCACCGAGTTCGTCGAGCGCATCCCGAAGCCGCCGATGGAAGACGTGCTGCGCTCCGCGATCGGCATCTCGACCGAGGGGTATCTGCATCAGTTGTACTACTCGTATCCGACGCATGGCGGATTCGAGGCGATCGTGCACGCCTTCGCCGAGAAGGTGAAAGGCGAGATCCACAAGAACTGGACGATCGCGTCCGTGGAGAAAATCGCGGATGGCTGGCGCGTCACGTCGACGGAGGGGGAAGCGCGCGAGTACGACACGCTCGTCAACACGATCCCCATCCACGAGCTGCTGAAAGTCTGGAAAGACGCGCCGCGGAATGTGCACGACGAGGCGGCGAAGCTTCGGTACAACTCGCTGATCAACGTCCTCATCGGCTGCAACACCGATCCCGGTCACAACTACACGGCGCTGTACGTGCCGGACAAAGACATCGTCTTCCACCGCCTCTCGTTTCCGAAGGCATTCGGCAGCGAGTGCGTGCCGCCGGGCGGCTCGTCGATCATGGCCGAGATCACCGCCAACGCCGGCGACGGCGTCTGGGAGATGGACGACGGCCAGCTCATCGAGCACGTCATCGACAAGATCGAAGAGATCGGCTTCGTCGATCGCGCCTCGATCGTCTACAGGAAAGCGGCGCGTTTCACGTACGGCTATCCGGTGTACGACCTCGAGTACCGGAAGAACGTGACGGCGATGCGCGCGAACGTCGCGGCCACCGGCCTGCGCCTCCTCGGACGATTCGCGCAGTTCGACTACATCAATTCCGATGTGTGCGTCGAGCGCGCGCTGGAGATGGCGAAAGAACTGCGCAATGGATGAGAAGGCGTCCTATCAATACTTCGAGGACGTGAATCTGGGGCTTCTGCGTCTGTGGAACAAACGCAGGGGGCTGCGCGTGCTCGACGCGGGCTGCGGTTTCGCCACGACGAGCGCGCAGATCCAGAAGCTCGGCAACGAGGTCACCGGCATCGAGGACAGCGCGGTCGCGTGCGCAGTGGCCGCGCAGCGCTTGTCGCGCGTCGTGAACGCGAATCTCCTCGACGCCGATCTCGGCGATGAACGTTTCGACGTGCTCATCTTCGCGGACGTGCTCGAACATCTCCCGTGGCCCGTCGGCGTCCTGCGCCGTTATCTGCAGTGGCTGAAGCCCGACGGGAGCGTGATCATCTCGCTGCCGAACGTCGGACTCTGGTCCGTGCGCTTCGCCCATCTCCTCGGCAGGTGGGAGTACCAGGAAACGGGCGTGCTCGATCGCACCCATCTGCGCTTCTTCACGCGCAAAACGGCGCGGTGGATGATGGATCAGGCGGAGCTCGACGAGATCGGCGTGACCTACAACCCCGGCCTCGTGCGCCCCCTCGTCCCGCTCATGAAAAAATCGGTGGTCTCCAGCGATCCCCAGGCTCTTCTCAACTCCCGTCCTTACCGGCTCTACGTCAAAACCGCCTACCCGGTCGAGCGCGCCATCGCCTCGCTCTGGCCCGGTATGCTCGCGTTCCAGATGATCTTCGAAGCGAAACGACACTCATGAAACTCACCGTCTCCATGATCACGATGAATGAGGAGAAGGCGGTGGCGAAAGTCATTCAGGACATTCGCCGCGTCGCTCCGGATGCCGAGGTGCTGCTCGTCGATTCGAGCAAAGATCGCACGGCGGAGATCGCGCAGGAGCTCGGCGCGCGCGTCATCAAACAGTTCCCGCCGCAGGGCTACGGTCCGGCGATGGACCGCGCCGTTCGAGAAGCGTCCGGCGACGTCGTCATCACGCTCGACTGCGACGACACGTATCCCGTCGAAGTCATCCCCGAGATGGTGCGGCTCGTCGAACAAGAAGGCTTCGACCTCGTCAACACGACGCGCACATGGCGTCGGCCGCAGGCGATGCCGTTCGCGAATTTTCTGGCAAACCGCCTGTTCGCGCTCGGCGCGCGCGTGCTGCACGGCCTCAAAACGACGGACGTGCACAGCGGCATGCGCGCGTATCGCAAGACCATGATCGACAAAGTGCAGTGGGTGGCGAAAGGCCCCGCATTGCCGGTCGACATGTACGTGGTTCCGCATCGCATGGGCTTCCGCATCAAGGAGATTCCCATCGATTACCGCGAGCGCATCGGGGAGACGACGCTGCATCGCTGGTCGTCGACGGTGTGGACGTTCAAGCGGCTGTGGAACGCGCGGAAGGTGAAGTGACGCGCGTCGCCGTGCTCTGCGGCGGCTTCGGCACGCGCCTCGGCGCGCTCACCCGCGATGTCCCGAAGCCGATGATCGAAGTCGGCGGACGGCCGTATCTCGAACACGTGCTCGACTCGTTTGCGCGGCGCAGCCTCAAGGAGTTCGTCCTCCTCACCGGCTACAAAGCCGAAGTGATCGAAGAGCACTTCGGCGACGGCTCGCGCTTCGGCTGGCGAGTCGCGTACAGCCGCGAGACCGAGCCGCTCGGCACCGGCGGTGCGATTCGCGAGGCGCGCGCGCTGCTCGGCCCGTGTTTCATCCTCACGTTCGGCGACGTCCTGCGCCGCTTCGACTACGATCGTTTCGTGTACCAGCACGCGGGCAACTGCCTGGCGGTCTATCCGCGCCAGACGATCGGCAACGCCGCGGTCGAAGCGGGACTCGTGACGCGTTTCGACAAGCGCGCGCCGGAATTGCCGTATCTCGACGCCGGATTTTCCGTCATGCACACGAGCACGATCGACCTGCTTCCGCAAAGCGGTGCGTGCTCGTTCGAAGAGATCGTCTACGCGGAGCTCGCGCGCCGCGGCGAGCTCGAAGGGGAGATCGTCGATCTCGATTTCTGCGACATCGGCACACCCGAGGAGCTGGCGAAGACACGCGCGATACTGGAGAAACCTTGAAAATCCTCGTCACCGGCGCTGCCGGGTTCATCGCCTCGAATCTGATCGCGCGCCTGCTGCGCCGCGGCGACGTCGTCGCCGGCGCCGACAACTTTTTCCTCGGCAAGCGCGCCTATGTTGCGCAGCATCCCAACTTCACGTTTCACGAGCTCGACCTCCTCGAGCTCGATCGCGTCGTCACGCTGCTCGAAGAGTTCAAACCCGACCGCATCTGGCATCTCGCGGCGAACAGCGACATCAGCTACGGCACGAAGTACACGGACTTCGACCTCAAGGGCGGCACGCTCGTCACGTACAACGTCCTCGAAGCGATGCGCCGCACGAACGTCAAAGAGATCGTGTTCTCGTCGAGCGGTGCGGTCTACGGCGAGCCGGCGGTGATGCCGACACCGGAGGATTACGGACCGATCCTGCCGATCTCGCTTTACGCGGCGAGCAAGGTCGCGTGCGAGACGCTCATCACCGCGTTCGCGCACAACTACGACCTCCGCGCGTGGATCTACCGCTTCGGCAACATCGTCGGGCCGAATCCGACGCACGGCGTGATCCACGATTTCGTGCTGCGCCTGCGCGAGGATCCGACGAAGCTCGTGGTGCTCGGCGACGGCTCGCAGGCCAAGCCGTACGTCTATGTCGAGGATTGTCTCGACGGCATGGAGTTCGGGATCGAGCACGCGAAGGATCACGTCGCCGTGCACAACCTCGCCGTCGACGACCAGACCTCGGTGCGCGAGATCACCGACTGGACGATCGAGGCGATGGGGATCGACCGCGCGAACATCGACGTGCAGTACGGCGACAGCCCGCGCGGCTGGCGCGGCGACGTGCCGTACGTGAAGCTCGACACGCGCCGCATGCAGAAGCTCGGCTTCACGCCGAAGCGCTCGAGCAACGAAGCGGTGCGGCAGGCGATCGCGGACACGGTGGCGCAGTTCCGCAACGGGCCGCTCGCGTGAAACTGAGGATCGTCGCCGCACTCGCGTGCGTTGCCGCGGCGGCCCGCCTCATCGCCCTGCACTTTCTCCATCCGTTCAACAGGGACGAGCTCGAGTTCCACCGCGCCACCGTCTGGATCGGCTCGGGACGCCTGCCGTTCCGCGATTTCTGGGAGCATCACACACCACTGGTCTGGTACCTCTTCGCGCCGTTCACGCGGCTGACCGACAGCCCCGGCGCCGGCGCGATCCTCTGGATGCGCTGGGCGCAGGTGCTGGTCTGGATCGCCACGTTCTGGCTCCTGAATCTCTGGATGCGCACCCTCGGCGTAGACCGCTTTGCCCGCTGGGCGGCGATGACGCTCGCGCTGACCAGCTCTCTTTTCATGCTGCCGGCGATGGAGTATCGCGTCGAGGCCGTCGGGTGCGCGCTGCTGATGGCGGGCGCGGTGCTCGTGCAGCGCGATCGCCCGTTTCTGGCGGGCGTCGCGTGGTGTCTGGTCGGATTCGCGAACCTGCGCTTCGGCCCGCTCGTGGTCGTGTTCGTGCTGCTGCTGCTCGCGACGCGCGACGGAAAGTGGGCCTTCAATCGGCGCGCGCTGTGGATCATCGCCGGCGGGTTCACGACGCTTGCCGGCTGCCTGCTCTTCTTCGCCGTGCAGGGCGCGCTCGACGAGCTGTACGCGCAGGTGTGGATCGACAATCAGTTCGAGAAGTACTACATCCGCGATCACATGCGGTTCGTGCATCGGCTGCTGGTGCCGTTCGGCATCCGGCTGCTGGCGACGGATCGCTTGTTCGAGCTGGCGGCGGTGGACCTCGGCGGCGCATTGGTCCTGCTGCTCACGGTGGCCGGCGTCGTCTTCGCGCTGCGGCGCTGGCGCAGGCCGGACGGGCTGTTCGTGCTCGCGCTGCTCACCATCGTGAATCTGCTGTTCCTCGCGCGGATGAAGTACGTCTTCAACTATCACCTCATCATCGGGGCGATCCTGGCGGTACCGCTCATCGCCGCGCTGTTCGAGCGCGTCTCGCGGCGCGGCGCGATCGTGGCGCTGCTCGCGGTGACGGCCGCGGTCAACGTCTTCGCGGCGCTTTTCCGCGGCAAGGAAATGGACCTCGCGTACCAGGACGTGATGATGCGTGAGGTGCACGCGCGCACGCGGCCGGGGGAGGCGGTGTTCAGCGGTGTGCCGTGGGCCTTCCGGCGGGAGGCGCCGTACCGCTACTGGTTTCTCCCCGAGCTCGTCGGACAGATCATGCGTCACGGCGGCGGACCGCCGTACGCGATGCAGGACGTGCTCGCGGATCCGCCCGCGCTCGTGGTCTTCGATTACAACACGTGGATGTGGTTCGCGATCATGCAGCCCGAGCTCACGCCGTATTTCGTGCGGCATTACTTCCCCGTCTGGAGCGAGCTGTGGGTTCCGGGGATGAACGCGAGGCTGCAGCCGGGCGCGCAGTTCACATGGATCGTGCCGCGCGACGGGGCGTATCGCGCGTACGTCTCGGCGCCGCTCGCGGGACATCCGTGGTTCCGCGATCCGCTGCGCACCGCGGCGTACAAACGCGATGACGCGTCGCGGCTCACGTTCCGGCTGCCCGAACCGCACGCGGGTCCGGTGACGTTCGATGCCGATCCCGCGCGCTTGCGCAAGGGGCAAAGGCTCACCGCGACGAATGGATCGTCGGAAGCGGTGGCCGTGATCCTGCTGGCCACGGACGATCGGGTGTTGTTCCGCACGCCCCCTCCCGGGGTGACGCTCGAAGGAGAAACGACGCGCGTGACGCATGTGCCGAGGTTGTGGTGAAACGGGCGCTGTTCCTCGATCGCGATGGGATCGTCGACGAGCTCGTGTACTACGAGTCGAGCGGGGAGTGGGAAGCACCGCGCACGGTCGAAGATCTGGTGATGCTCGACGTCGAAGAGGCGTTGCGGCGATTCGTCGAGGCCGGGTGGCTGCTGTTTCTCGTGACGAATCAGCCGAGCGCGGCGAAAGGGAAGGTGTCGCGCGAATCGCTCGAGCGCGTGCAGGAGGAAGTGCTGCGACGGCTGCCGCTCGTCACGCGCGGCTACGTCTGTTTCCACCGCGCGGAAGATCGATGCGGGTGCCGGAAGCCGAGTCCGTTCTTTCTGCACGAAGCCGCCCGCGAGTTCGACGTCGATCTGTCGCAATCATGGATGGTGGGCGATCAGGACAGCGATCTGCAATGCGGCCGCGCCGCGGGTTGCAAGGTCGCGCTGATCGAGCACCCACGCTCGGCGCACAAACGCGGCTCCGTTTCGCCGGATGTCGTGGTGGGTGATCTGGGGGAGCTTGCTGCGCTGACGCTGGGGGGACGACGATGAGGCCTCCGGCGGTCCGGCGCGCCGGCCGCGCCGGGAGGACTCCGGTCGTTCTCCAGCCTCAGCGAACCGACTCCCACTTGGTCTGCGTCACCTTGAGAGCGGGGTGCGAGACGAGCAGGTGCCAGACCACCGCGGCGAGGCCTTCGGTGTGTGGCGTGATGCGCTCGGGCGAGACGATGGGGATGACGACACATGCGTCGGCGACCTGCTTCGTGTAGCCGCCGTCCTTCCCCACGATGCCGAACACTTTCGCGCCGGCGTTCCGGGCTTCGTCGATGGCGCGCACGAGATTCACCGACACGTTCTTCTCCACGTTTCCGCCGCCGACGGAGAAGACGAGGATCGCGTCCTTGTCGTTGACGCGCGAGCCTTTCAGCCATTCCGAAAAGCACGAATCCCACCCCTCGTCGTTCACGCGGGCGGTGAGCTCGGAGACGTTGTCCGTCGGCGTGTACGCCTCGAATCTGCAGATCTTGCGGAAGTCGTTCACCGCGTGGCTGGCGTGTCCGGCGGAGCCGCCTACGCCGAGGATGAAGAGACGGCCGCCTCCGTCGCGGGCGGTACCGAGGCCGGTGGCCACGCGGTCGACCGACTCGGCGTCGATGCGGCGGATGACTTCGATGGATTCGTCGAGGAACGAGCGCGCGAATGACATGGCGCGGATTGTAGTGGAGCGGCAGCGAGGACGCCGCCGGATCAGCCCGCGAGAACGCCGGCGCTGCGCTCTTCGAGCGGCTTCGTGGCCACGGCAATCAGCGACAGTCCCTTGCGCGGATTCGCCGGCTCGAGGCGCTTGAGCAGCGGCACGAACCAGTCGAAGATGCGTGACTGTCCTCCGGGGAGATGCGTGCGCTTGAGCACGCGTCCGTTCAGCCACCAGCCGAAGCGGCCGAAGACATTGCGGTAGGTCATCATCTCCGCGGTGAAGCCCGCGTTCTCCATCACGCGCGCGAGCGACTCGCGCGAGTAGCGGCGGTGATGGCCGACCTGCGTGTCCATCGTGCCGAAGAGCTTCTGGTCCGCGGGCACGAACAGCACGAGCCGTCCGCCGGGCGCGAGGATCTCGAACAGGCGCTGCAGCGCCCCCTCGTCGTTCTCGATGTGCTCGAGGACGTTGAGACAGACGACCGTGTCGAACGCGTAGCTCTTGAGCGCGAGACAGTCGTCCGAGTTGAGATCGAGCCGTTCGACGCGGATCGTCGGATTGCGCGAGAAACGGTTGCGCAGGATGTGCAGGTACGGCAGCTCGAGGTCCGTGGCCACGATGAGATCGCGGCCATACAGCACGCGCGTCATGTTGCCGATGCCCGCGCCGACTTCGAGCACGCGGTTGCCGACGTACGGCGCGATGCTCTGCCAGATCCAGTCGTTGTAGCGCGACAGGCGTCCCATGCGCTCGAGCGTCACGTATCCGCTGGCCTCCGAATCCCCTTTGACGAAGAGGCCGAACTTGAAGATCGTCCAGATCGCGGACACGCCGTCCTTCCAGTTGATCTTCTTCCCTTCCCAGTAATCGCGGCCGTGATACGAGATCGGCACCTCGTAGATGCGATACCCGCGCTGCGCGATCTTCGCCGTCACCTCGGGCTCGAACCCGAAGCGCTGCGAGCGCAGGCGGATCGACTGGATGACGTCGCGGCGGAATGCCTTGTAGCCCGTCTCCATGTCGGTGAGGTTGAGGTTCGTGGTGAGGTTCGAGAGCCAGGTGAGGAAGTTGTTCCCGACCGTGTGCCAGTACATCATCACGCGGCGCGGATGCCCTTCGAAACGCGAGCCGAAGACGACGTCCGCATCGCCGTCGGCGATCGGCTGGATCAGTTTCGCGTAATCGCGCGGGTCGTATTCGAGATCGGCGTCCTGGATGATGACGATCTCCCCGCGAGCCTCGGCGATCCCGCGCCGGACGGCCGCGCCTTTGCCCTGGTTGTTCTCCTGCCGCAACAGGCGGATCGTGGGCTCGTTGCGCGCGAACTCGGCGACGAGGTCGTACGAGCCGTCTTGCGAGCAGTCATCGACGACGATGATCTCTTTCGACATCGGCGTCGCCAGGACGCGGCGCAGCAGCTCACGCACGGTTGCGCGCTCGTTGTAGAGCGGGACGATGACCGAGAGCTGCGGCGACGACATGACGGAAGCGTACAACCTCTCGGGGGTGGCGGAACGTTCCCCCTATAATCGCGCGCCATGAGAGGTTCGGCCCGGGTCGCGCTCGGCTCGCTCGCCGGCGCCGCCGTCGCGGCCGCGCTCGCCCCCCTGACGAAAGGCTTTTTCTCGCCGCCGGGCGGCGGTGTCGGGTTCGTCACCGTCCACGCGTATCCAAAGTCGTGGGATTACGCGGTCGTGGCGATGATCGTCGGGTTCGCGTTCCTCGGCGGACTGCTGTCCGGGCGTCGCACTCCAGGCGTCCGGGATGTTGCGCCCGGACCAGAAGTTCCGGACACCCGGCGCCTGACGTCCTGGGTGCTCGCGGCCATCGTGTTCGTGGCGATGATCTTCATTCACGACCATCCGTACGCGCACATGGACACGTTCCATGAAGGCGAGCACCTCACCGCGGGATGGCTCATGAAAACCGGCGAGCGGCCCTTCGGCGATTTCTACATCTTTCACGGTCTCGCCGTGGATGCCGGCCTCGACGCGCTCACGCTCGGCGATCCCCCTTCCCCTTTGCGTCCGCGGCGGCTGCAGACGTTTCTCGACGCGGCCACGCTCGCGCTGCTCGTGCCCATCGCTGCGGAACTGACGGTGAGCGGGCTCGCGCTCGTCGCGGGCGTGTATGCGTCACTCTGTGCGATCGCGGCGTTGTGGCTGCCGGTCTATCCGTACTTTCGTCTCGCACCGGTGCTGCTCTGCGTCCTCGCGTTGCTGCGATACGCGCGCACCGGCAGCGCGAAGGCGCTCTTCGCCGCGCTCGCCACCTCCACCCTCGGACTGCTGTGGAGTCTCGACACCGGCATGTACGCGCTCGCGGGGACGATCGGTTCGCTGCTCGTGATGCGCGTGTTCAGGCTCGAGACGAAGCCGCGGCCGCTCGTACGCGTTGCCGTGCAGTTCGCGATCGCGCTGGCGTTGCCGTTCGTGGTGCTGCTCGCGGTGCGAGCGGACATCACACGCTTCCTCGTCGATTCGTTCGTGATCATGCCGAAGGCGATCGACGCGACGTGGGCGCTGCCGGCACCGTGGAAGCTCGACGCGGAATCGCTGCGCTACTTTCTCCCTCTCGTTTTCTACGGCTTCCTCGCCGCGATGGCGTGGCTGGTGTGGCGGCGCGGCGAGCGCAATCTCGCGGCGAAGCTCGTCATCGTCACGCTGTTCTCGCTGCTGCTGTTCCGCACCGCCGCCGGCCGCTACGGCTGGAGTCACACGCGCTTCGCCCTCCCGCTCCTCGGCATTGCCGTCGTCGCATTCGTGATGGAGCCGCTCGCGCGCAGGCGCTGGTGGGCCGCGGCCGTGCTCGCGATTCCGCTCGCGTTTCACCTCGAGCTCGTGCCGAACACGCGCGCCGGCGCGAAGCTCATCGCGCAATGGCCGCAGCGGCAGAAGCACGACGGGCTCGTGCCGTATCCGATGGCGGCCGGACGCGGGATCTATACGAGCGAGACGAACGCGATCGACCTCGCCTCGCTCCAATCGTTCGTCGAATCGCTCGGACCCGCGGACGCCACGATCTTCGATTTCTCCAACGAACGCGCGCTCTACTACCTCCTGCAGCGGAAGCCGCCGGTGCGCTGCATGGAGATCTCGATGTGGTCGAACGAGACCGTGTTCGCCGAGGGGATGGGGCAGTTGGAAGCGAGCCCGCCGCTTTGCGTGATCGTGGCGGGATACAAGGAGGTCGGCACGTACGACGGCGTGCCGAACGACGTCCGCGTGCCGGCGCTGGCGAAGTGGATCGACGCGAATTACCCGCAACGCACGCAGGTTGGGCGTTTCGTGGTCGCGCACAAATGATCGATCTCGACGAGGCGTTTCGCCGTCTGGCGACGTCCTCCTTCCGGCGCAAATTCCGGCTGCAGGGACGCGAGCTCGCGTACCTCCAGACGTGGGGACTGCCGCACGTCATGAGACAGGCGGAGGAGCTGATCCGGAAACGCGTCGCTCCGGAAGTGATCCCGAACGACGGCCGGCAGACGCCGTGGCGCAACCATCCCGTGTTCGTCGCGCAGCATGCGACGGCCACGTGCTGCCGCGGCTGCATCGAGAAAGTGCACGGGATCGCGAAGGGGCACGAGCTCACGAACGACGAGTTGCGGCACGTGCTGGCCGCGATCGAGCGCTGGCTGAGCTCGTCCGCGCGGTAAACTGCGCGGCCATGCCGACTCACATTCAGCAACCGGCCATCGTGCAGGCCGCGGGGAACAAGCCGAAGATCATCGAGGAGTACTTCGGCCGCGTGAATTCGAAGACCGAGGCCGTGTCGATCGCGCGGATGAAGAGCCCGAACGGGTGGATCGAGCCGGGACAGACACCGGAGTTCGACGAGTACACGGTCGTGCTGCGCGGCACGTTGCGCGTGACCACGAAGAGCGGCTCGATCGACGTGCAGGCAGGACAGGGCGTGATCGTGCACGCCGGCGAGTGGGTGCAGTACTCGACGCCGGGCGCGGAGGGGGCGGAGTATCTGGCGGTCTGCCTGCCGGCGTTCTCGATGGATACGGTCCATCGCGACGATCCCGCCTGATGCGCCGTCTGCCGTTTGCGCTGCTCGCGATCGCGATCGTCTGGATCGCGGCGCTCGTGCAGCGTGGACTCCCGCTGGGGTGGGACGAGGTCGAGTTCTTCCGCGCCACGAAATGGATCAGCGAAGGACAGGTCCCGTTCCGCGACTTCTGGGAGCACCACACGCCGTTGCAGTGGTTCGTCTTCGCGCCGGTTGCGTGGTTCGTGAACGGCCCGGGCGTGGAGTCGATCGTCGCGATGCGGTGGGCGCAGGTGCCGCTGTGGATCGCGATCTTCGCGCTGCTGTTCGCGCTGGTGAAAGAGGTGGACGCGCGTGCGCGCTGGACGGCGCTGGCGCTGCTGCTGGCGAGCGCGCCGTTCGTCTTCAAGGCGGCGGAGTACCGCGTGGACGTGCTGGGAAATCTGGCCTTCGTCGCCGCGCTGTACGTCGTGGAACGCTGGCTGATGCGGCGGCGTCCGGCGTCGGCACCCCCTGAATCGGAGGCGGGGACGCCGCTGGATCAACCGGCGGAACGCGGACGTTCCGCATGGCTCCTGTTCGGCGCGCTCATGTCCCTGGCCGTGCTCGCCAACATGCGCCTCGCGCCGCTGGTCGTGCTCACGGCCATCGTGCTGCTCGTGCGCGAGCGCAGCGTGCGTCCGCTGTGGATGAGCGCGGGCGTCGCGGTCGTCGCGGCGCTCTTCGTCGGCTATCTGTTCGCCACGGGAGCGTGGCGGCCGTTCCTCGACGAGGCGGTGTTCTACAACCTCAATCACCGCAAGGTGGTGTTCACCGAGCCGACGTTCTGGCGCACGCTGTTCGCCGTCTCCACCGCCGACGTCGCCAGCGCCGCGTTCTGGCTCCTCGGCATCGGCGGAGCGGTGCTCGCGTGGCGGACGCCGTTGCGCGTCCTCACGCTGCTGCTGGCGCTGAGCATCCTCACCGTCGCGACGCAGGACGTGCATTACGACTATCACTTTCACACGACGCTCCTGCTGATGCTGCCGCTGGCGGCGCTCGCTCTTGCGCGCGTCTCGGAGTCGTGGCGCAACGTGGTGCTGGCCGTGCTCGCCGTCGGCCTCGTCATCGACTTCGCGCAGCTCGTGCCCACGTATGGGCGGGAGCTGGACTACCAGGACCAGGTGATGACTGCCGCCGATCGTCTGACGCTGCCCGGTGAGACGGTCTTCGACGGGGTGGGCTGGGCGCTGCGCCGCACGCCCGCCTATCGCCACTGGTTTCTCCCCTCCGGCACGCGCTTCATGGCGGCGCGGAAGCTCCTGCGCACGTCTTACGACGCTCCGCACCTCGCGGCGAATCCGCCTGCGGCGGTGATCTTCGACTATCGCGTGGATCTGTGGTTCGAGATCCATCCGGAGCTCGCGCGCTACACCGTGCGTCACTACGTGCCGGTGTACCGGAACCTGTGGGTGCCGGGCATGACCGCCCTCGTCGGCCCGCAACCGTTGCGCATCGGATGGGTAGCGCCGCGCGCGGGAGCGTACGACGTCTGGTCGAGCGAGCTGCTCGCGAAACATCCGTGGCTGACGGAGCCGGAGGTGTACGTCGACATTCGCGGCGCGCAGGCGGCGCGCATGGCCATTCCGCTCGATCGCCTCCCGCCACTCCCCGCGGATGCGCTCCAGTGGCGCGTCGACGGAGCGCTTCAGCCGCGCGGTGCGCGCACGCTGACGCTGCGCAAAGGCTCGCGCGTCGAGCTGCTGGCGACGCCGGGCGCACGCGCGGGCGTGCTGCTCGTCCCGCGCGGCATCACCACGCTGTGTCTGGCGCCCGAAGACGATTTCGTGTTCTAAGCAGGATGCTCTGACGTCGCCAACGGATCGGGAAACGACCGGGAGCCTCCGGCGGCCGGGCCGCGGGCCCGGACCCGCTGGTTGGCCTAGCCTGAGGCCTAGCCTTGGCCTAGCCTCGGCCTAGCCTCCGCGACACAGCGTCACGAACTTGGAAGGCGGTGTCGCGGAGGCTAGGCCAACCAATGGGGTCTGGGGCCCATGGCCCCAGCCGCCGGAGGCCTCTCGTCGTCCCCGATCCGTTGGCGAATCCAAAGCATCCCGCTTAGGTCCAGTCGCCCATCTTCTTCAGCAACTGGTCGATCGACAGCAGTTTCTCGCTGCCGTCCGACTCGCGGCGGAAGATGGCGTGGTACCACCCCTTCATG
>DASPHZ010000047.1:0-49716 GCA_035629395.1 Thermoanaerobaculia bacterium | reverse complement strand
GTCACGAGCCAGGCGGTGACGAGGCCGAGGACCGCGGATGCCGTGACGTCGCTGGGCCAGTGCCGGAAGGCGAGGACGCGCGAGAGGCCGACGCCGGAGGCGAGGACGAGCGCGAGCGCGCGAACGCCGAGGGAGCGCGAGCCGAAGATGAGGATGCCGGCGAGAGCAAAGGCGCCGACCGTGTGGCCGCTCGGAAACGACGTGGACGAGCCGGGGGCGTAGTGCATGGGGCCGAGCCAGAGCTCGGGGCGCGCGCGGCCGACGAGGTGTTTGACGATCTGCGCGAGGAGGCCCGCGCCGAGTCCGGCGATGGCCATGGCGATCGCGTACGACACCCAGCGCCGCTCGCGATACGCGACGCCCGCGATGAGCAGGAAGGCCACGAGCATCACCGGGTTCATGCCGCCACCGAGGCGGTTGAGGATGCGGATCACGTCGCGGGTGAAATCGGATTGGACGGCTTCCGCCCAAGCCACACCGCGCCGGTCGACGAAGAGCCACACGAACGCGGTGAGGATGACGCCGGCGAGCAGGCCGAGGAGTGGTTTGAGATCAGGACGGCGGCGGGCGCGGAGGACGTGCACAGGCTCGCGCCAGTCGGCATCGGGTTCCGCGGATTGCAGAATGACGAGAAGAAAGATGCCGGCGATGCACCAGAAGACGACGTCCCACGACGGCGCTTCGCGTCCGAGGAACGAAAGGTGATCGACGTCGAGGTCTTCGTGGACCCAGAGCAGGTTGATCGACACCACCGGCGAGGGCCAGAACACCGACAGCAGCAGCAGCGTCAGGAACGCGGCGGCCGCGTAACGGCGCTTACCTGCGGTAGACATCGAACCACTTTCCGATCATCCGCAGCTCGTCGACTTTGCGGTAGCCGGCGAGATCGACCTTCGCCGCGTCTTTGCGCCGCGTGACGAGGACCGTCGCGGCGTGCGCATCGTCGGCATCGACGAGACGCACGCGCGACAGCGACGGGTCCATTCCGCGCACCCACAGATGCGGGCAGACGAAGCACGCCACCTGCTCCGGCGGCACACGTTGCGCCGTCACCGCGCGCACGAGCGGACGCGTCGACGCCTGTTCATTCGCAAGCGGCACGAGCGCAATCGCCGCGTACGACAGCGCGATCACCGGCACGAGTCCCGTGGCGATCGTCGACGCGACGAGGCGGCCGCGCAGCGTGACGACGATGGCCACGATCGCGCCGAGGAGGAACAACGCAAAGAGCGCGCGGACGTCGAGGCGCGCGACGAGGGCGCCATCCTCCTCTTTGATGTGCGACGGCTGCACGACGAGACCCGCCAGTCCGATGATGCCGAACAGCGAGAGCATGATCAGATTCGCGCGCCGCCCCCACGCCTCATCCACTTCCACATACCGCGCGATCAGCAACGCCACCGCGGGCAGCATCGTGATCATGTACACGTCGAGCTTCGACGAGAGCAGCGAGTACGGCACGAGCACGGCGAGAATCCAGCTGAACGCGAACCGCGCCAGCTCGTCGCGGCGGCGCAACAGCGCGGCTACGCAGAGAAAAAACCACGGCAGCAGTGTGAGCGGCGCGCGCATGAGATAGAACCACGGCGGCGACTTGTGCACCCACGCGCCGACCGCGCGTCCCATGGTCTGTTTGTAGAAGATCTCGCGCCAGTACGACTCCCCTCCGACGACGATCGCGGGCACGAGCCACAGCAGCGGCACGAGCAGCATCGGCAGCAGCGCGAGCGCATCGCGCCCCGTGGGACGGCGCCGTCTGCGGATCGACTCGAACGCGAACAGACAGAGCACGATGACCGGCGCCATCGGTCCTTTGACGAGAAACGCCACACCCGTCGCGAGACCCGCGGACAGCGTCAGCGCCCCGTTCGCGCGCCAGACGAAAAACGCGGCGAGCGCGAGCAGCCCCGCGAACGCGACGTCCATGCGCGCGGTCTGTGAAGAGCCCCACATCAAGAGCGACGTCCCGCACACGAACGCCGCCATCGGTCCGCCGAACTTTTGCATGAGCAGCAAAAGCAATCCGAAGGCGATCATCGACGGCAGCACGAACGGCCAGATCGAGTACACGCCGAAGACGTACGTCAGCGCGTCGACGAGCCAGAAGTGCAGCGGCGGTTTGTGCGTGAACGGCGAGCCGTTGAGCGTCGGCAGGAGCACCGAACCGCTGCGCATCTCGCGCACGACCTGGCTGTATTTCGTCTCGTCGCCGACGTAGAGCTCGCGCTGCAACGGTGAGAGCCAGATCGACAGAAAGACGACCGCCAGGGCGATCGCGGGAGCGCGGCGCATGCGCGCGCATTATGCCGCAACGGTCTGCGTTTCCAGCGACTTAACGCGTCACAGCCGACTGGCAGACAGAATGCTAGAATCTTGGCCGTGAATAGGTTCGAAGGAGGAAGATCGATGTCGAATCGTACCGCTGACGTTCAGCGCATTCTTTCCGATGAAGATCCCGAGTTTCGGCAGTGGGCGGACGAGCACCGTCTTTGCGAGACGCGCCTCGGCGAGCTGACCTCGAAGAGTGAGATCAGCCTCGACGAGGAGATCGAGGAGAAGACGTTGAAGAAGCGGAAGCTCCACCTCAAGGACCAGATGGCCGAGCGCATTCGTTCGTACGAGACGCAGCACGCCGTCGCCTGACACGCAGCACCATTCATGCTCGACCTGAGGGGGTTCCAAACGGAACCCCCTTTGCATAACATCGCTCGCACGCAATGCGAGTCCGTTTTGCACCCGAGGGATGGATCTTCATCCTCCCATTCGTGATCCTCGCGGCTCTCTCGTTGCTGATCCAGGCCTACGAGTTCGCGCTGATCCTCGCGGCCGTCGCCGCATTCCTCTTCAACTTCTTTCGCGATCCCGTGCGCGAAGGCTCCGCGCGCCACGTCGACGTCCTCTCCCCCGCCGACGGCACCGTGGTGATGATCAAAGACATCCCCGACGGCGAGGTCTGGCCCGGCCTCACGAAACAGATCAGCATCTTCATGTCCGTGTTCGACGTGCACGTGAACCGCGCACCGATCAGCGGCAAGATCGTGCATTACCGCTACACGCCGGGCCAGAAGATCCCGGCCATATCGCACAAGTCGTCGACCGCCAACGAACAGAACCTCATCGTGATGACGGACAGCCGCGGCGCGACGCTCGCGTTCAAGCAGATCGCGGGTCTCCTCGCACGCCGCATCGTCTTCGACCGGAAAGAAGGAGATACTGTGGCGCGGGGAGAGCGCATCGGCATGATCAAATTCGGCTCGCGCGTGGACGTGTTTCTGGCAGCCAGTGCGAAGATCCTCGTGCAGACGGGCGACAAGCCGAAGGTGGGACTGACGGTGATCGCGGAGATTCCGGAGTGAGGCGCGGATGAAAAAGGTGCGGCCGAATTTCCGTCGGGGCGTCTACGTCATCCCGACGTCGCTGACGATCCTCAACATCTTCTTCGGCTTCCGCGCCATCATCTACGCCACGCGCGCGATCGAGGCCATCACCGCGGGGCGCACGTCGGTCGCCGTGGACATGTTCGAGACCGCGTGTCTCTCGCTGCTGTTCGCGGCGGTGTTCGACACGTTCGACGGCATGATCGCGCGGCAGCTCAACGCCACGAGCGAGTTCGGGAAGGAGTACGACTCGCTGGCCGACGTCGTCACGTTCGGCGCCGCGCCCGCGGTGCTCGTGTACGCATGGGGGCTGCACGTGTTCGAGAAGCTCGGCGGCGGGATCGCGTTTCTCTTCCTCGCCGCGGTCTCCCTGCGTCTCGCGCGCTTCAACGTGATGACGGGGAAGACGGATTACCGCTACTTCGTCGGCCTCCCCAGTCCCGCGGGCGCGCTCACGCTCGCGGCGATGATCTTCTACGCGCCCGCGCCGGTGACCGATCGCCGCTTCGCCGTGATCGTCATGATCCTCACGATCGCCACGGCGTTCGCGATGGTCTCGCCGGTGCGCTATCGCAGCCAGAAGGGGCTGTCGCTGCAGAAGGAGCGCTCGCTGATGTACTTCGTCGTGCTCGCGCTGATCCTCGGGCTGGCATTCAAGTGGCCGCGCGAGTTCTTCTTCATCGGCGCGATCACGTACCTCGCATCGGGGCCGCTCGTGAAGCTGTGGTCGATCGCGTTCCCTTCGGCGCCGCAACCGCCGCCGGACGCGGTCGCGCCCGTCGAGACTCCGTAAGGCCGGCGCGGCCGGCAGCGCCGGCCCGCCGAAGACCTGCCGGTCGTTCCCTGTGGTACAACGCGCGCCATGGCCCATCCCAAGTCGCAGACCGGCTACCGCCTCGGCATCATCAACCCGCTGACCCTCGTCGGCAACGAGATCAAGACCATCCTGCGCGAGCGCGCGTTTCCGTACGCGAAGATCGCGCTCCTCGACGCGAGCGGACAGACCGCGGGCGCGCTGACGGACATCGGCGACGAGCCGGCCGTGGTCGCTCCCATTGCGCAGGAAGGCCTCGACGATCTCGACCTCGTCTTCTTCTGCGGCCCGGCGGAGCCGAATCGCGACTGGATCGCGCGGCACGAGCAGGACGATTTCATCGCCGTCGACCTATCGCAGCCGACCACCTCGGACGACGCCAAGCTCGCCATCGCCGGGGTGAATCTCGAAGAGATCACCGACCAGGATCGCGTGCTCGTCTCGCCGCATCCCGTGGCCATTCCGATCGCGCTGATCCTCAATCAGATTGCGACCGTGAGTCCGATTGAGATGTGCACGGCGACGGTCGTGCAGCCCGCTTCGGAGTTCGAGCAGGAAGGCGTCGAAGAACTGGCACAGCAGACCATCAGCGTGCTGAACATCCAGTCCGTGCCGAAGACCATCTTCGATCGCCAGCTCGCGTTCAACCTCTACCCCGCGCTCGAGCACAACGAAGAGTTCATCGTCTCGCAGGTGCGCGCGCTCACCGACGCGCGTGCGCAGATCGCGCTGCTCATCACGCAGGGGACGATCTTTCACAGCCACACCTTCTCGCTCTTCATCAAGATGCGCGGCGCCGTCGACGAGACGCGCGTGCGCGCCGCGCTGGCCGCGAATCCGGCCCTCGTGCTGCAGGAAGGCGATCAGCAGTTCGGCACCGTCGACGCGGCAGGAAAGGATGAAGTCCTGATTGCCGAGGTGCGGCCGGATCCGACGATCGAAGGGGGGCTTTGGGTGTGGGCGGTTTGCGATAATCTGCGCCGCAGCTCGGCGCTGAACGCGGTGCTCGTCGCGGAAAAGGTGCTGTTCGGCGCGAGCGCGCTCAACTAGGAGAATCGATGCAGGACTTTTACGAACCCAGAGTCGGCGACGTCGCTCCCGACTTCCGTCTTCCGTCGACGCGCGGCAAGGAAGTCTCGCTGAAAGACTTCAAAGGCCACGACGTCATCCTCTACTTCTATCCGAAAGACGACACGCCGGGCTGCACGGCCGAGGCGTGCTCGTTCCGCGATCACGAAGCGGACCTGACGAAAGAGCACGCGGTCGTTCTCGGCGTCTCGACGGACTCGCTCGACAGCCACAGGAAGTTCGAAGGGAAGCACAACCTCAACTTCCCGCTGCTCTCCGACCAGACCGCGGACGTCGCGAAGATGTACGGCGTGTGGAAAGAGAAGAATCTCTACGGCCGCCGCACCTGGGGCGTGGCGCGCACGACGTACTGGATCGGCGCGGACGGACGGATCAGGAAGGTCTACAAGAAGGTGGACACGGCACGGCACGCCGAGGACATCCTCACGGATCTGCGGGCCGCCAGAAGCAAGTAACGGCGGGATCGCGGACCGGCAATGGAGATCGCGCAGCAGACGATCGTCGGATCCGGCGCGCGGAATGCTGGTGGGATGGAGATCTGCCACTCCGTTTGATTTCCGATGTGTTGATCGTTCGTATGGATCGGACGAAGCAACGCCGTGAACACGCAATCGAGCTGCACCGACTCGGAACGGTGCTTTCAGAAATGCTCGAGAACAGCCAGAGAAAGGGTGTGACGTAATGGGACTGCTTTCAGGACTGCTGGGGAACGCATCGCAGGCGGACGTCGCCGAGGTCGAAGCGAACCTCCAGAACGTGCTGGCCGAGGGGGAGAGCGTCGAGCGCGCGTTTCAGATCGTGCGCGACCTGATGATCTTCACGCGCACGCGGCTGATCATGGTCGACATCCAGGGACTCACGGGAAAGAAGCGCGAGTACCACTCCATCCCCTATCGCGCGATCTCGCACTTCTCCGTCGAGACGGCGGGGCACTTCGACCTCGAATCGGAGCTGAAGATCTGGATCTCCGGCACGGCCGAGCCGATCCAGCGCACGTTCAAGGCCGGCGACGCGATCATCAGCGTGCAGAAGGCGCTCGCGACGTACGTGAAGTAACGCGCGTCAATTCCTCCGCCGCGCCCCTGCTTTCTGCGCGAGCAGTGCGAACGCCTCGTACGGCTGCGCACCGCTGATGCGGTAGCGGCCGAGGACGAAGGTGGGGATGCCATGGATTCCGATGGCATTCGCTTCCTCGCGGATGGCGTCGACGCGGCGGAGGTACTCCGCGTCTTTCGAGCGCTCGACGGCGTCCGCCGACAGGCCGGCTCCGCGTGCGAGGTCGCGCAGCACGCCGTCGTCTTCGATGTTGCGTCCGTCGCGCCAGTGCGCGTCCATCGCACGCTGGCGAAACTCTTCGAGCTTCCCCTCCTCCCGCGCCACCTCGGCCACCGCCAGCGCGCGGCGCGTGTTCGGAACGTGCTCGCGCTGCACGAAGTCGTGGATGCCGTAGCCCGCGGCGAAGTTCTTCATGTACGTGCCCATGCCGTGCAGGCGCTCTGCCGGCAGGAGCTGGTCGAGGCGCATGCCGCCCGAAGGCGTTTCCGGATGCAGCTCGAAGCCGCGCCAGTCGAGCTCGAGGTCGTATTCACCGAGCAGCCTGACCAGGCTGCTTCGCTCCGCGATGTAGCAGAACGGTCAGGCGAAATCGGAGTAGAGACGCAGTTGCATGCTTTGCATCGTGTGCAACGACCATGCGCGCGACAGCCGCTGCTCAGCGGAACAACCACTCCGCCAGCCGCGGTGTCGCGATCAGGTCGGGCGGAAAGTCGTGTCCGAGACCGCGGTACTGCCAGAACGTGACGCGGCGCTTGTCCGCGGCGTCGTACACCGCACGCGCGGCCGCATACGGATTCTCCGTGTCCGCATCGCCGTGGACGAGCAGGAACCGCGTATCGCCGAGGCGGGAGAGCGCGTCGCGATTCGGAACGCCGGCGACGCTGATCGCGCGCGTGAAAAGCCCCGGCTTCAACGCGAGCGCGTTCCACACCGCGGAACCGCCCATCGAGTAACCGAGCGCGTACGTGCGCGAAGGATCGACCGGCAGCTCGTTCTGCTTCTGTTCCACGAGCGCGAGCGCGGCATGCAGTGGTGGCGTCGCGGTCGAGAAGCCGTTCGCGTATTCGACCGAGCGCGTGCTGAACTGCGGAATCAGCACGTACAGCGGATGGCGCTCGCGCATCTCCGGCGTGGCCCAGCTCTTCGCGAGCGGCCCGATCTGCGCCGTATTGTCGGTGCCGATCGCACCGGCGCCGTGAAAGACCACGAGCATCGGGTAGCGTCGGCCCGCGACCACGTTCGGCGGTGAAAGCAGCCGGTACTGCAACGTGATGCCGTCGTGTGTGAACGTGGCCGCCTGGTACGTGTCGACGGGCACCTCGTTCCGGATCGTCGCGACCGCCGCGTCGAGCCGCGCCAGCTCGTCCGGCGCGAACGCCGGCATGACGCGCGGCTGTTGCGCGCATGCGCTCGCGAGCGTGAAGAGGAGCAGAACCGCGCGGCGCGTCATCGAGCCGGAACCGTCACGCTCCGCAATCGGCGGCACGCTTCTTCGAGTGACGCGAAGTCTTTCGCGAAGCAGAAGCGCAGCAACCGGTCGCCCGCGCCGCTGGCGTAGAACGATGGTCCCGGGACGGAGGCAACGCGCGCGTTCTCGATGAGCGACATCGCGGCGTCACCGGCCGAGGAGAACTCGGACGGAATCTCCGCGAGCATGTAATACGCGCCCTGCGGCACGAACGGCGTGAAGCCACCTTCGCGCAAAGCGTCCGCGAGCATGTCGCGCTTCTTCTCGTAATCGACGGCGAGATTGCGGTAGTACTCCTCGCCGATCTCGAGCGCACGCGCGATGCCCCACTGCAGCGGCGTCGGCGCGCACACGTAGAAAAGATCGTTCACGAGTCCGATCGACTGCGTCACGCGTTTCGGCGCGGCGACGTAGCCGATGCGCCAGCCGGTCACGGAGAACGTCTTCGAGAAGCCGCTGATGGTGATGGCGATCTCGCGATCGACGGACGCCATCGACAGATGTCTGCGGCCGTCGTACACGATGTATTCGTAGATCTCGTCGGTGTAGCACCACGCGTTGAATTCGTGGCAGAGCGCGGCGATCTGCTCGAGCTCCTCGCGCGTGAAGACTTTGCCGCACGGATTCGAAGGCGTGCAGACGACGATGCCGCGCGTTCTCGGTCCGAACGCGGCGCGCAGCCGATCGAAGTCGATCGACCAGTCGGGCAGTTGCAGCGGGACGTATTTCGTCTCGATGCCGAGGACTTTGAGCGTGTTGAGGTGGTAGCCGTAGTACGGCTCGAAGAGGATCACTTCGTCGCCCGGATTGAGCGTGGCCATGGCCGCGGCCGCGAATCCGCCGGTCGAACCGACGGTGACGACGACCTCCGAGGCCGGATCGACGGAGAAGCCGTTGAAGCGCTCGCATTTCGCGGCGATCCGTTCGCGCAGCGGATCGATGCCTTCGAACTTCGAGTACGTCGCTTTCGACGACCGGATCGCGTCGCAGGCGCCTTCGACGAGCTCGGGGATCGTCGGAAGATCGCAGATGCCCTGGCCGAGGTTGATGCCACCGACGCGCTCGCATTCGCGGGACATGCGGCGGATGTCGGACTGCACGAGTCCGCGGAGGCGGTCGCTGATCTGATTCATGGACGGTAGTGTAGCGTGCGAGAGACGGCTGGCACTCCATACGACGGCGATCGCGCCTTTAAGTCGTTTGTTTTCAGCATGAAATAGTTGGCGCCCCGAGTGCAGTCGGTCGCGGCTGGTAGCGCATCACGAAAGGAACCAGGTCCGTGAAAACCTCGAAACTCCTCCTCGCAGCAACTCTCCTCTGGATTACCTCGCTCCCCGCGCTCGCGCAGGTGAACGACACGTACGTCATCCCCGTCACGGCCAATGCCCGCGGCGCGTTCGGCACGCACTGGATGACGCGCTTCTCGATCTTCAATCCGCACCTCGATTACCCGCTCGTCGTGCGCGTCGCCTTCCTCCCGAGCGGCGGCGCGACGGGGCCGATGGAAAGCATCGAGCTGCCGCCGAACGCACTCGCGTACTCGGACAACCTGCTCGAAGACCTCTACGGCATCACCAGCGGCAGCGGCTCGCTGCTCGTGGCGACGTTCCCGGAGGACAACCCCGGCGTCCCCGACAGCGTGCTGGCGCGCGGCTTCCTCGTCACGTCGGATACGTTCAACAACACGCCGAACGGGACGTTCGGGCAGACCATCCCCGGTGTCTGGACGGGGCTGCTCGACTACGAGTACGGCGACTACGGCATCACCTCAATCGCGCACGGCATCCGTAACGCCGGTGTCTGGCGCACGAATGTCGGTGCCGTGAACCTCGGCCGTTGCACCGCGATCGTGTACGTCACCGCGTACGACGCCGACGGCAACACCATCCGCGCGGACATGCCGCTGAACGTCCCGCCGTTCGGGCACATTCAGGATCGCCTGCCGGTCGCGGTCGAGAACGGCACGGTCGAGTTCAGCGTCTACGACCCCTGCGCCGAGGATGACGATCGCTACGCCGTCGTCTTCCCCTACACGTCGACGATCGACCAGCGCACGGGCGACCCGACGTACCAGCAGCCGACGCTGCTCGCGAATCCTTCGGCGGTTTACGCGAAGGGGAAGACCATCGATCCGCTCGCGCTCGGCAAGAAGATCGACTCGGCGTACGCGAAGCGCGTGATGGCGAACGCGGAAGACCGCGGACGCGCGTACCTGAAAAAGACGAAGGAAGGCTGGCAGATCCAGAATCAGTAGGGTTCAGGGGCGAGGGGTGAGGGCGAGAGAAGCGCGCGCCCTGATCTCCTCGCCCCTTGCCCCTCGCCCCTGACGGCCACACAATGCGCGCTCATGAGCGCAGCAGTCACCGCCACCGCCCTCCCTTTTCCGCTCGCCCGCCGCGGCAAAGTCCGCGATGTATACGACCTCGGCGATTCGTACCTGTTCGTCGCCACCGACCGCATCTCCGCGTTCGACGTCGTGCTCTCGCCGGGCATCCCCGACAAAGGCTCGGTCCTCACGCAGGTCTCGAACTTCTGGTTCCGCCGCTTCACGCAGCTCGAGAACCACGTCCTCGAAAGCGATTTCAATCGCTTCCCGGACGAGATCAAAAAGCACGAAGAACTGCGCGGCCGCAGCGTGATCGTGAAAAAGTGCGAGGTCGTGCCGGTCGAATGCGTCGCGCGCGGCTACCTCGTCGGCTCCGGCCTCAAGGAGTACAAGGAGACCGGCATGGTGTGCGGCATCCGGCTCGAGGAAGGGCTCACCACCGCGAGCAAGCTGCGCGAGCCGATCTTCACGCCCGCGACGAAAGAAGACACCGGCCACGACATCAACATCTCGTTCGAGCGCATGGCGGACATCGTCGGCAACACGCTGGCGAAGAAGCTACGCGACCTCACGCTGAAGCTCTACTCCGAGGCCGCGGAGTTCGCGCTCACGCGCGGCATCATCATCGCGGACACGAAATTCGAGTTCGGCCTGCGCAACGGCAACATCGTCTGGATCGACGAAGTGCTGACCCCCGATTCGTCGCGCTTCTGGCCGGCGGAACAGTACGTGGTCGGGAAGAATCCACCGTCGTTCGACAAACAGTTCGTGCGCGACTGGCTCGAAACGACGGGGTGGGACAAGAACCCTCCGGCGCCGGAATTGCCCGCGGACGTGGTGGAGAAAACGCGGGAGAAGTATCTGGAAGCGTACCGGCAGTTGACGGGGGAAGAGCTGCGGGTGTGAGGCGGGGCGCTGCCGGAACAGTCGCCAGGGCCGTTTGGACGCTTCCTTGAACCTTACCGGGAGGCGCAGACAATAGCACGAAATCCGGTAGAAGCGCCACTACTGGTAAAGAAAATGCAACGTCGAACCCTCCTTCTCGTCCTGGGAGCACTGCTCATCACCGCCGTCGTGGCGGTGACGACCGGCGTCATCGTGTGGCGGATGACGAAGCGGACCATCATCGAGCAGGTGCTGACGCCGCAGGAAAAAGAGGTTGACGTCGCCAGTCTCGTGACGCACGTGCGCGAGCTGAACCGCCTCGAAACGGCGTCGATGCGCGTGCTGCACGTGGGCAAGATCACGCAGTCGTATCAGCTCGTGCCGAATGCGATCGCCGGCGACGAGATCACGTTCCTCGCGACGGGGGACGTGATCGCCGGCATCGATCTCTCGCAATTGAAACCCACCGATGTGTGGCGCTCGCCGGACGGGACGATCAACATGCGCTTGCCACCCGCGCAGGTGCTCGTCACGCGCGTGGACAACAAGGAGTCGCGCGTGCTGTCGCGCAAGACGGGCGTGCTCCGGCGCGCGGACGTCGATCTCGAAACGCGGGCGCGGCAGCGTGCCGAGGACAACATCCGCGCCGAGGCGTTGAAGAAAGGTGTGCTGACGCTCGCCTCACAGAACGCGGAGAAGAAGCTCGCGGAGTTGCTGCACACGCTGGGCGCGGACAAGGTGAGATTCGTCGGCGGCAAACCGGAGAGAGAGAGAGAGATGAACGATGAACGATGAGAGATGAGAGATGAGCCCCGCCACCCCGCTCATCGCTCATCTCTCATCTCTCATCTCTCATCTCTCATCGTTCATCTCTCATCTCTCATCTCTCATCTCTCATCGTTCATCTCTCATCGTTCATCTCTCATCTCTCATCGCTCATCGCTCATCGCTCATCGCTCATCTCTCATCTCTCATCTCTCATCTCTCATCTCTCATCTCTCCTCTCTCATCTCTCGCCGACTATTGCCTTTGCGACGCTGATGGCGCGGCGCAGGGCCGCGGATTTGTTTTCCGTCTCCTCGTACTCTTTCCCCGGGTCGGAATCGAAGACGATGCCGCCGCCGGCCTGCACGTACGCGCGGTCGTTCACGAGGAGGATCGTGCGGATGGTGATGCACGAGTCGAGATTGCCGTTGAAGGAAAAGTAGGCGACGGCACCGGCGTAAGGTCCGCGCCGCGTCGACTCGAAGCGGTCGATCAGCTCCATCGCGCGAATCTTCGGCGCGCCGCTGACGGTACCGGCGGGGAAGCACGAGAGGAATGCGTCGACGGGCGTGCAGTCGTCGCGGAGACGGCCCTGCACATCGGTGACGAGATGCATGACGTGGCTGTAACGCTCGACGTGTTTGAAGTCGCTCACCTCGACCGTGCCGCTCGCGCAGACGCGGCCGAGGTCGTTGCGGCCGAGGTCGACGAGCATGAGGTGCTCGGCGTTTTCTTTCGGATCCTCCAGCAGCGCTTCTTCGAGCGCCTTGTCTTCCTCGGCCGTCGCACCGCGCCAGCGCGTGCCCGCGATGGGACGCGTTTCGGCGACGCCGTCGGTAACGCGCACGAGCATCTCCGGCGACGCACCGACCAGCGTGCATTCGCTCGTGCGCAGGAGGAACATGTACGGCGACGGGTTGATCGAGCGCAGCACGCGATAGAGCGTCAGCGCTTCCGATTCCGGATAGTCGGTTTCCCAACGCTGTGAAAGGACGATCTGGAAGATCTCGCCGGCGACGATCTCCTCTTTCGCCTTCGCCACCATCTGTTCGTAGGACTCACGCGTGTGGTTCCTGCGAAACTCCGTCATCGGCGCGTCGGCCGGGAACGCGAGCGGCGCGACGGACGCTTTGCGCAGCCGTGCGACGGCGCGATCGAGGCGCACGTTCGCGGCTTCGACGGTCCCGCCCTTGAACACGTTCGCGACGACATACATCTTCTGCCGCACGTGGTCGAAGACGACGACGTTGTCGAAGAAGAGGAGCTTCGCGTCGGGGATGCGGTAGTCGTCGCGATTGGTGTCGGGGATGCGTTCGGACCAGCGGGCGATCGGATAGCCGAAGTAGCCGACGGCACCGCCGAAAAACGGCGGGAGTTTCTCTTCCCCTTCGACGCGCAGCGGCACGAGCTCCTGGTTGAGGATGCGCACGGGATCGGCGACGCTCGCGTCGAAGCGCAGATTGCGGCGCGGCTCGAACCCGACGAACGAATAGCGGCCGACGTTCTCGCCGCGCTCGACGGACTCGAAGAGAAACGCCTCCTCGCCGTCGCCGGCGAGTGCGGCGAAGGCGACGAGCGGTGTGAGGGTGTCGGCGCTGAGCTCGCGGACGACGGGGATGACGTCGAAATCCATGCGCGCGCAAGGATAACGGAGCAGCGGCAGGGACGCCCCCGCATCAGCCCACGGGATGGCGTTCCGCGAACACTTTCATGAACAGCTCGTGCTGGCGCTGCGCCTGCGCGTGCAGGAGCGCGAGGCCGTCGACGCGCTGTTGCGCATCGACGGCGCGAGGCGCGCCGCCATACGCCGCTTCGATGTACACGCGGCATGGCGGGATGCGCACGTCCGCATCGGCGGGCAGTGTGTTGATGACGAGATCGCCCTCGAACATCGCCAGCGCGGCGAGCGGAGCGTCGCCGCGCGTGGCGGTGCGGTTGTACAGGAGCGCGGGAATGCCCGCGCTCTCGCACGCGACTTTCGCCGCGCGCGCGGTGCCGCCCGCGCCGAGGATCGCGGCTTCGGTCATGCCGCGCGGGAGCAGCGCGGCGAAACCGTCGACGTCCGTGTTGTCCGCGAGGATGCGTCCGTCGAGATTCACGAGCGTGTTCACCGCCCGCGCGCGAATGGCGTGCTCGCCCATGTCCGCGTTGAGCGCACGGGCGAACGCGAACGCGTCATCCTTGAACGGCGTCGTCACGGAGAGCCCGCACGGCTCACCTTCGCGAAAGGCGTGGGCGATCTCCGCGAAGCGCTCCACCGACGCGATGGTGTACGCGGCCGGCACACCTTTCTCGCGAAACAGCGCGTTGTGGATCGACGGCGAGAGGCTGTGGCCGATCGGATTGCCGGTCACCGCGAACACTTTCTCCGCGCGCAGCGCACCGCGTCCGTAGATCGCGAGCGCGCGCTCGAGCGTGAGCTGCCCCGGCGCGGCGATGTGGCTCGCGGCCACGAACGCGAGCTCCGAGCCGCGGAACGGCGAGAGGATGCGCGTGTACATCCCCCGCTCCCCCATCCCGATCACCGTCCCCGGCAGCAGCGAAAGCAGGCGCAGGTTGTCTTCGAAGTTGTGCGGCGTCGCGGCGAGCTTCGTGTACGCGCAGCCGCGCGCGCGCATGTGCTCCATGATCAGCTCGACGTCGCGCATCCCTTCGTAGTCGTGATGCGAGAGGATCGTGCGCTCCGGAAACTCGAGCTCGACGCCTTCGGACCATTCGACGTCGACGTAATCGACGCCCGCTTCGAGAGCCGCACGCCGGTCTGAAGCCGAAGCGACGCGTGTGAGCACCAGAGGCTTCGCCGTCGCGGCGCGAATCGCGCGTACATCGAGGTCGTGAATTTTCTCCGCGCGCACTTCCACCCAGTCGTGCTCGAGACGAATCGCATGGACTGCCTCGAGCACGGCCTGGGTGGATTCTTCGTAGATGGTGACGACGAGCTTCACGCGCGGGCGATCATGCCACACGCGTGGGACGCATCAGCGGAACGACTCCACGATCGGAACCGCGTCCGCGAACACGCGCACGTTGCTGGCCGCGTCCGCGTCGGTGCACGGCTGGCCGAAGACGATCGTCAGTCCGCCGAGGGAGACGGTGAGGTCGTAGGAGTAGGCGCCGATGCGCGGGCAGGTCGTGCCGGCGTCGGTGCACGCGGTTTCGTAGGCCATGGCGTCGCGCCCGGTCATCGTGCCGTTGACGGTGATCACGTAGCCGAAGCCGCACTGCGTCGACGTCGCGCCGTCGGCCTCGACGTAACGGTCGTGATCGAGACCCATGTTGTGTCCGAGCTCGTGCGCGAGGCTGTAGTTGGAGAGGCCGCAGCTCGTCTTCACGACGGAGAAGACGTCGTCGTCGTCGGCCGCGTCCACCGGCTCGTTGACCTGACCGAGCCCGCAGTACGAGCCGCTCGAAACGAGCAGCGACACGAGGTCGGCGTTGCGCGCGTCACGCTCCGTGGCGACGGTCGCATCGGTCGAGACCCAGTCGAGATCGTCCTCCATCACGCCGGCCGAGACGTACGTGCTGCAGTAGATCGTGACGTCGGCGATGATCGTGTCGGTCATGAACGCGTTCCACACGTCGTTCAGGTTCGACTCGTAAATCAGCTCGACGAGCGGGCGGAGCCAGCCGGCGAACGGGAAAATGGGGCCGCTGCACGCGAGGCCGAGGCCGTCCGGGAAGACGAGCATGACTTTGATGGTGTACGTGCTGTTCGTCTTCACGAGCTGCGGCCGCGAGGCTTTCGCATGCGAGGCGAAGCGGAAGCGCGCGTTCGACAGATCCGGATCGATCGGCTCCGCCTCGTCCGGGAAGTTCGTCTGGTTCACCTCGGAGATCACCTGCACGCTGTCGGAGACGGGACGGATGAGGAACACCTTCCCGTCCTTCTGCACCGTGCCGGCGATCTGGTTGCCGACAATGGCCAGCACCGCGCGGCCGTAAAAGTTCGCCCCCTCGACCGTGCCGCGCCACGTGTAGCGGCCCTGGCCGGGATTCGTGACCACGCTGCGCTTCGACGTCACGACGACGTCGGGGAAGAGGTTGATCGTCAGATCGCCCTGCGCGTTGTTGAACGTGTTGACGAAATAATTCGTGTTGAGCGTGGTCTGACGGACGCGCGCGGATGGTTCGCCGCCGAAGAGGGCCACGAGTCCCGCGTGCGGCTGCACGGGATTCGGGTTGGCGCTGAACAACTGCTGGGCATGAAGCGAAACAGCGGAAACGAGTAGAGACAGGCAGAGACCGAAGACTCTCACAAACATCGTTCACTTCCTCCTTAGGCCCATATGGACGGCAGGAGGGAGATGCCCGTTTACATTCCTTACAAGATTTCCATGCGCTCGCGCGCGGCGTTGGCGCGGCGGTTGTCACCGGAGCGCGCCCACATGCTCTGCAGGTTGGCGAGGACGCGCTGCAGGGTCTCGCGTCCGGACCACGCGCGGAGATGCGCGCTCGTGAGCCGCGTCGTGCTGCCGCTGACCTGGCGGACGAGCTCCGCGATCTCGGCGATGGTCAGCGTCGTGCCGTCGTGGAAGGGATCGACGTAAACCTCGTTGAGCTCGAACTGCACCTTGACGATGTAGTGGCCCGGCAGTCCGACCCCGAACGCCGTGAAGCCGAGCTTCGCCGCGACGTGGAGGAAGACGATCGAGAGCGTGATGGGGATGCCGAGCCGGCGGTCGATGACTTCGTTGAGATACGCGTTGCGCGGGTCGTAGTAGCTGGTGGTGTCGCCGCGGTAGCCGTCGCCGTCGAACATCTCCGCGTGCAGGTGGCCGAGGCGGAAAACGGGCGGCTCGCCGGGCACGCAGCGCTTCTGGACGCGCACGGCCAGGGCGTCGAGCTCGTCGAGGTAGCCCTGCACGTCGAGGCGCGGATAGTCCTCGAGCGCGATGAGCAGCGCGCCGTGCGCGAGGTTCTCGTTGGTGATCTCGCCCGAAGCGAATTCGCGGAACTGGCGTCGCGCCTCGGCAGGGTGAATCAGCATGGCGCGCGCAGTGTACGCTGCACGCGTGCGGATCGAGCGGACCGAGGCGATCATCCTTCACACCTTTCCCGCGCGGGAGCGGGACAAGATGGTCGTGTTCCTCACGCCCGATCACGGGAAGCGCAAAGGGTGGGCGTATGGTGCGCGCGCGATCCGCAGCCGCTTCGGCGCGGCGCTGGAGCCGCTCGCCAAAGTGCGCATCGGCTACAGCGAGCGCGAGTCGGAGGAGATCGTGCGCATCGAATCGGTCGATCTGATTCGCTCGCTCTTTCCCGCGCAGCAGAATCTCGTCAGCAGCGTGTCGGCGTCGTACATCGCGGAGCTGGTGGACACGTTCGCGCAGGCGAACGATCCGGCGGAGCTGGTGTATCGGCTGCTCGATCGCACGACGGAGGCATTGCTCGAAGGTGCGCCGGCCCTCCCGGTCGTCGCGTACGCGGAGATCTGGACGCTGCGCCTCGGCGGGATCTTTCCGTCGCATCGCGTGTGCGTCGAATGCGGGACCGGACTCGAACGTCCGCTGCGCTTCGATCAGCGCGTGCAGGGATTCGTCTGCGGCGACTGCGCGGGACGCGAGGCGTTCGTGATCGGCAACGACGTGGCGGATGCCCTCGACACGCTGCTGCGCGCGCCGGTGGCGGAGTTCGCGTCGCGGCGTTATGCGACGGAGACGCTGATGGAAGTGCGCTCGCTGGCCGGCTTCGTGCGCCGGCATTTCCTCGGGCACGAGTTGAAGTCGTTCGAGGTCTTGGCGGGGATCATCGGCGGATCCAGTCGATGATCAGCGCCGCCAGCTCTTCTTCCTTCCCGCCGAAGCCGTGATCCGCGTCCTGCACGATCGCGAGCTCGCAGTTCGGGCCCGCGACGTCCGCGAGGATCGCCACGCAGCGCGAGACGTCGCCGTACATGTACTCGTCGTTCTCGCCGTAGAGCACGAGCGCCGGTTTGCGGATGCTTTTGACGTGGCGGAAGCGCGTGCGCCGCGACAACCGCACATTGCGCATCACTTCGAGGAACGGGAAGACGTTGTAGTCGCCGTCGGGATTGGCCATGTCGTACCACGCGCGCCACGTCATCGGTAGGGAGGAAAGCGTACGCGGTACGAAGTCTTCGCTGTTTTTCTTTTCGCGTGCTTCTTTCAAAGCGCTCGCGAACTTCCGCGCGCCGAGCTGGTCGTACAGCATGCCGGTGTCGTCGCCGCCGGCGAGGAGCACGTACCGCTTCGCACGATTGCGCGGTTTGCGCGCGTCGTACACCGCGACTTTGTTCGCACCGGTCGAGTGACCGATCAGCGTGATCTCGCGATAGCCGCGGCGCCACAGCTCGCGGATCGCGCCGTCGATGTCGGGCACACAGTCGCGGATGCGCTCGTACGCCATGCCGCCGAGGACGCGGCCCATGCGGCGCATGAGATGCGCACCGCGGTTGTTGAACGGAAAGAAGGCGATGCCGCTGCGCGCGAATGCTTCGCCGAGGAGGTTCGTGCGGCGTGCTTCGAACACGGACGCGCCGCCGGTGCCGTGCAGAAAGACCGCGGCCTGCTTCGTCGCGCGCTTCGGCTCGTACAGCAGGCCCGCGAGCGGGACTTCGTCCGTCGCCTCGAAACGGACTACACGGCAGAGGGGCTCAGTCGCAGGCCGTCGAACCGCCACACGTGCTCCTTCGTCAGATGCGCGCCGCCGAGCCAGAGATCGGGATCGTTGATCGTCAGGTCGTCGACGGTGCCGCGCAGCACGTTCTCGCCCGCGGGCGTGATCGTGCAGATCGCTTTCGGCGCGTCGCCACTGAGCGTGATCAGCGGCACGGGACGCGTGGCCATCGCGCGGAGATGCCGGAAAACTTCCGTGTCTCCGAACCCGAACCGCGGCACCTCGGCGTTCATGTGATCGAAGATCGTCGCGAAGTCGGAGAAGCCGTTGGCGATGTGCGTGAGGGCGCGCTGTTCGATCGCGCCGAGGCCGTTCGTGGTCCACGGAAAACGCGAGGCGTGCAGCAGGAGGCCGTCGCGAAGGAACGGAAAGTCGGGCGTGTCTTGACCGAGGAACGCGTTGAGCGCGGTGGGATCGGCCGAGGTGTACGCGCGCCACGCTTCGCGCGCGGCGCTCGTCATGGTGGGGAGCACGGCGGCGCGCGATTCGAAGAGGTTGTACAGTCCGCGTTCGTCGCTCTCACTCAGCGGCGTCGGGCACCACACGACCGATACGCGCGCGTCGGCGAAACGCTGCAACAGATAGACGAGGTGGACCAGGCAGTAGAGGTCGTGCTCGAACCACAGCACGATCTCGCCTTGCGACGGTGCGGCCTCGAGTGCCTGTTCCTGTTCCATGAGCTGCGTGCGCACGCGTAACAGGTCTTCGCCGTGCGCGTCGGTGATCGATCGCGCGCGCGTTTCGATCCAGTCGTCGCCGGGGACGACAGGACCGGTCACGAGCGACTCGCGATACGGAAGATGCTCGCCGGGGATCCCGGCGCGCGAAGCAGCGACGGCTACGACGTCGCCGTTGTGAATGTGAATCATGGACGCCACCGCATGTTCAGCCACCATTTCGTGTCTCCCTCGAAGGGTGCGTCGAAGATGTATGCCGCGCCGAGGGAGAGCGAGAGGGCGGGCACTTTCAGGATGGGATTCGGTTCGGTGTCGAAGGCAATTTCGCCGCCCGCGAGCGAGAGCCGCGTCGCGTCGAGCTCGTGGCGCTGGTAGAAGGCTGTAAAAGGCAGTCCCGGCACGGTCGTTTCGATCCGCCAGCCATCGTAGTCTTCGCCGCGCAGGATCGCTACGGGGAGCGCGGGATCGAGGATGCGGTGCGCATACGCGGAGCGCGGCAGGATCGAGGACTCGACGCCGCCGAGGGTGACGCTGGTGCCGCGATCGATCTGGTATTGCGCGCCGATGCGAAGCGAGCCGCTGCGATACGCGGCACCGGCGATGGCACGAATGTGTTCATCGTCAACATCGAGGCGGAGCGCCTCTTCGGCGCGCGTGGCGCCGAAGTGCTGGCGTGTGCTGAACGACGCGCTGGCGAACGTCCGGTCGTCGGACGCGCCGGCTTCGACGGTGAGGCGGCTGAGTGGGAAAACGCGCGCCCAGCGCGCGCGCAATTCGCCGCCGTCCCGATCGTCGTCGGCGGTGAAAAGGTGCGCGTGCAACTCGACGGGCCAGCCGCGCCAGGCGGTGGCGAGTGCGGCGCCCGACGGCGCGTCGTCACGGCCGAGGGAGCCGACGAGGATGGTGTCGAGACGGCCGACGACGTCGCCGAGGCGCGCGCCGAGCTCGAAGGCGCGATGGTCGGCGGCGAAGGTTTGCGCGGTGAACCAGGCGAACTCCTGACGGCCGAGGTCGTACGGGCGCGCCGTCACCTGCCCGCTTTCCCCGATGCGGGGCGAGGGTGACCGCGGGCCGGGTGAGGGGATCGCCGGCACGAACGCTTCGCCGAACTCCGCGGTCGTCGCCTCCCCGTTCGCATCCACCACCCGTACGACGTAGCCATCCGGATTGAGCGACATGAAGAACACTCTTCCGTCGCTTGTCGACGTGGCGTCGAACGCGCCTCCGGCGCTGCGCGTGATCTGCGTCGTCGCGCCGCCCAGTCGCACGCGGTGCAACTCGGCGAAGCCGCGCGTGAAGACGGTCACGATCAACTCGTCTTTCGACAGCCACGCCGGCGATGCGGCGTCACCCGGCAAGGCGATGCGTTCGTCGTTGACGAGCAGCACCCACGCGCCACCCTGGTGCGCAATGTGGGCGATCTTCGTTCCGTCGGGACTGACACGCGGCGTTGCGCGGACGGTGTCGATGGAGGGTGCGGTGCGCGAAGTGACCGCACCCGAGCGCAGATCGACATGCACCAACTCGCTCGCACCGTAGCGGCTGCGGATGGCGACGGCGGTGTTGTCGTCGACGGGATCCGCTTCGCGCACGTCGCCGAGCCGGGTGATGCGCGTGAGGTTCTCGAAATCCCATCGATAGAGGTCCCAATGCAGGAAGCCTTCGGCGTCGCGCGTGCGGTGCGAGAAGAGAATGGACTTGCCGTCGCGCATCCAGCGCGGCATTTCGATGTCGCCGCCGTCGGGCATGACCAGCGTGTGCACGGCTTTGCGCGGCAGCGGTTTCGTGCGAACCGGAGGGATGTCCTGAGGATCGCGCTCGAGAATCCGGCGCAGGCGCTCTTCGTGTTTCTTTTCTTCTTCGGTGGCCGCGGCGGTCGACCAGATCACAAGTTTCTCCGGCTGCTCGCGTTCGCGGATGACGACGGCGAGCCGCGTGCCGTCCGGCGAGACGGCGGGATCGCCACTGGCGCGATTCGTTTCCTGGAAGAGCTCTCCTTCGCGGAACGTGCTGCCGCGTTGCATGGCGACCGCGGATGCGGTGAGCTCGGCGACGAACTGTCCGTAGAGACGCTCGGGACTGTCGCCGAACACGCCGGTGAAGGCTTCGTTGAACGAGCGGCGCTGGCGCGCGGTGAGTCGCGACCAGAGATTGCGGAGCGAGCCGGGACCGCTGCGCTGCTCGAGCCATTCGAGATACGCGGAGCCCATGAGATAGGCCATGGACATGCCGAGGAACCGGCGGTCGGAGTCGAGTTGCGCGTAGCTGGGGAGACGGCCGTTTTCCGCCCAGCGTCGCAGGATCAGCGCGCGGATGGTGCTGGTCGGACGTCCGGCACCGGTGAGCCGTCCTTCGACGACGGTCGCGTAGCCTTCGAGCACCCAGCGCGGCGCGCGCAGCGTGATCGGATTCAGAGGCAGGACGAATTTCTCGAAGATGCGGCCGAGAGGATTGCGCGTCGGCCGCAGCATGTGCACGAGGTGCGCGGTCTCGTGCACGGCGAGGAGGTCGATCCAGTGTCCGTACGCGCCGAGCTGTTCGTCCGGGCCGGGAGGCTCGGTGTAGAAGATCATGCGCGGTGTGTCGAGGAAGGGCCAGGCGACGCCGTTCGGCTCGGCGATCGGGTTGACGATGAGGACGTCGATCGTCTGCGTGGGCGCGAATCTGACTTCGGCGGACACGGCCTCGCGGATCGATTCGAGCCGCGACGCGGCGCGCATCGCCCACTCCTCGTATTCGCGCGGGTAGTGCACGCGGAAATGCCCGGTCTCGATGGTGCGCCAATCCGCAGCCGGCCCCTGCGCACAGAGTGCGGGCGCCGCTGCTGCCAGAAGGAAGAGTGCTAGTGTACGAACCATGTTCATTCGACTCGTCGTCACCACTGCAACAATCGTGTTCGCGCTCGGGATCGCGGCGCAGGAGACGGCCAGAAAAACGATGCTGGTGATTCACGGAGGCGCCGGGACGATCACCCGCGCGTCGATGTCGGCCGAGGCGGAGAAACAGTATCGCGAGGGGCTGGAGGCGTCGCTGAAGGCGGGCCACGCGGTGCTCGCGCGCGGCGGCTCGAGCCTCGATGCGGTCGAGGCGGCGATCCGCGTCCTCGAAGACAATCCTCTCTTCAACGCGGGCAAGGGCGCGGTGTTCACGCACGAGGGGCGCAACGAGCTCGACGCGTCGATCATGGACGGGAAGACGAAGAAGGCGGGCTCGGTCGCGGGCGTGACGATCATCCGCAATCCGATCACGGCCGCACGCGCGGTGATGGAAAAGTCGGCGCACGTGATGATGGTCGGCCGCGGCGCGGAGCTATTCGCGACGAAGATGGGCCTGGAGATCGTCGATCCGTCGTACTTCTGGACGGAGCGGCGCTGGAAGTCGCTGCAGAACGAGCTGCTCGAAGAGCAGCGGCAGAAACCGCGGGCGGAGCTCGCGTATCCGGATGAGAAGAAGTTCGGCACCGTCGGCGCGGTGGCGCTCGATCGCGACGGCAATCTCGCGGCGGGGACGTCGACGGGCGGCATGACGAACAAGCAGTTCGGCCGCGTGGGCGACGCGCCGATCATCGGCGCGGGCACGTACGCGGACAACGAGGCGTGCGCGGTGTCGGCGACGGGCCACGGTGAGTTCTTCATCCGCTGGACGGTCGCGTACGACATCGCGGCGCTGATGAAGTACCGCGGCCTGACCGTGCAGCAGGCCGGCGACGAGGTGATCCACAAAAAGCTCGCGCCGGTGCAGGGCGAGGGGGGCGTGATCATCCTCGACCGCAAAGGCAACTTCGCGATGCCGTTCAACAGCGAGGGGATGTATCGCGGCTGGATCGGCGCGGATGGGGCGCCGCATGTGGAGATTTATAAGTAGCGGTGGGCGCTCGTGGCTCGCGCTGTTGTCGGTTGTCGGTTTTCCACCGCCCGCACACCCGTTGCTCCACGCCGCGCGGAACGCGCGGCTGTGCATCGCCTGACTGCTCGCGGCCCCGCGCGCGATAACCGACAACCGAGAACCGAGAACATTCCTCCCCCTTGACTCTCGCCTCGCCTGAACCTACCTTTTGAACGTGTTCAGAACGGCAATCCTCCTCGCCGGCCTCGCCCAGATCGCCATCGCGGGGACGAGTCTCCTCATCCCGCGGCTGCTGCGGTGGCGGGAGGAGACGGCGCGGCTCGAGCCGTTGACGCGGCAGGTGTTCTGGACGTACGCCACGTACACGTTCGCCACGAATCTCGCCTTCGGCAGCCTCTCGGCGTGTGCGCCGGAGCTGCTGCTGGACGGGTCGATGCTCGCGGCGATGGTCAGCCTGTTCATCTGTCTTTATTGGGCCGGCCGCCTGGCGGTGCAGTTCACGTACTACGACCGCTCGGTCGCCGCGACCGGTGCGATTTTCCGCATCGCGGAAGTAGCGTACGTCGGCGGGTTCGCGTATCTCACGGTCGTCTACGGTGCCGCGGCGGTGCACAACCTGAGGAGTCTGGGATGACCCGCATGCTCGTGATCGTCAGCGTCACGTTCGTGGCGATGAAGCTCGTCACGCTCGCCGTCGCTCGCGTCCGTCTCGCGCCGGCGCAACTGCTCGCCTTCCTCGCCTGGGGCGGAATGCGTCCCGCGCTCTTCACGGCGCTGGGCAATGCGCCGCGTCCGGGTGCGCGCGCGCTTGCGCTGCGCGGAGCGCGCAACGCGGCCGCGGGGGTCGCGCTGTTCGTCGTCGCGCGTGCGGTCGCGCCGCACAGCGAGGTGGCCGCGATCGGACTGGCCATGATCGCGCTGAGTCTCATCGTCCACTTTGGTCTCTTCGACCTGCTCGCCGCGTTCTGGCGCACGCGCGGCGTAGCCGCCGACGCGCTCTTCCGCGCGCCGCTCGCCGCGCGCAGTCTGGCCGAGTTCTGGAGCCGCCGGTGGAACATCGGCTACTCGGAGATGATCGCCACCGTCGTCCACCGCCCCATCCGCTCCCGCTTCGGCCCCCACGCCGCCCTCGCCGCCTCCTTCCTCGCCTCGGGCATCCTGCACGAGCTCGCGATCACCGTCCCCGTCGGCGCGGCCTACGGTCTGCCGACGCTCTACTTTCTCCTGCACGGCCTCGCCGTCGCCGTCGAGAAGCGCCTGCCCGCGGAACCGGGTCGTCTCTGGGTGTTCCTCTGGCTCGTGCTCCCGCTGCCTCTCTGCTTCCCGCCGGTCTTTCTACGGAAAGTCATCGCACCGCTGCTGTAGCCGCGATTCGTGGTTGTCGGTTTTCCACCGCCCGCACACCCGTTGTCCCACGCCGCGCGGAGCGCGCGGCTGTGCATCGCCGACCATCGCGCGACCCCGCACGCGACAACCGACAACCGACAACGGACAACGGAACAACATCTCTTGACAACAAACGAACGTTCGTACTATTTTCTCGCCGCAACGATAGGAGCGCACCAGCATGAGTTTCACCGACAGTCTCGACCTCAATCCCCGGTTCGTTTTCTTCTCCCCGATTCGCGGCCAGCAGCAGCTCGCGGAGCACGTCGACCACGCCATCATCGCCCTCGACGGCCGCGCGCCCATCGGCGGTGACGTCACGCTCGAGGAGCTGAATCGCGTGCTCGGCGGCAACACGCTCCGCGTCGAGCTGTGGGTGAATGACCTCGGCGACTTCACCTGCACGTACGGCTTCCTCGTCTCCAGTGAGAACGGGCGCGTCCCCTACGCGCGCGGCGAGCGCACGGTCGTCAACGTCGATCCCGCTACGCATCGCGCGCAGAAGTGGGACAATCGCTTCATGACCTCCCACGCCGAACTGCTCCGCGATCTCCCCGCCTACGCATGAAGGGGGAACGGACCAGACAGAGCATCCTCGAGCGCGCCGTCGATCTGGCGTCGCTCGAGGGTCTCGAAGGCCTGACCATCGGCCGCCTCGCCGATGATCTCGGCATGTCGAAGTCCGGCCTGTTCGCGCATTTCGGCTCGAAGGAAGACCTCCAGCTCGCGACGATCCAGACCGCGTCGCAGCGCTACATCCGCGAGATCTTCACGCCCGCGCTCAAAGTCCCCCGCGGCTATCCGCGCCTCCTCGCCATCTGCGACGCCTGGCTCTCGTACGTCGAGCGCGGCGTGTTCCCCGGCGGCTGCTTCTTCGCCGCGGCGTCGTTCGAGTTCGACAGCCGCCCCGGTCCCGTGCGCGATCTCGTCCGCACGCTGATGACGGACTGGATCAACGCGCTCGAAAAAGCGATCCGGATGGCGCAGGAGGAAGGCCACGTCGATCCGGACGTGGACGCCGCGCAGCTCGCGTTCGAAATGAACGCGTTGTTCTTCGGCGCGAACTTTTCGCTGCACCTCCTCGGCGACACGCAGGCGATCGAGCGCGCCACGCGAGCGGTGCGCGGGCGGATCGAGGCGATCCGGTCCGGCAGCTTATCCGTCGGCGCGTAGCGCCGGAGGATCTCTTCGTCCGGCCCCGCCCACCATCCGTCCCACGACACCGAACGTTCACCCCTTCGTGACCATCCAAAATCGCTTTCCTTCGTTCAATACACAGATCTCGAACAGGAGGATTTTGCGAATGGCCGAAGAGTCAGGCCTCACCCGTCGTACCGTGATCGGCGCGGGCGCCGCTGCATTGGCGTCCTTTGCCGTCTCGGATCTGTTCAACGTTTCCTCAGTTTTTGCGAACACCGGTCCGACGGAAGGAGTGGGGTACTTTGCACGCTTCGGCGTGACCGAGCCGCTCATCCGCAGCACCCTCGGTGCGGCACTCTCCAAAGGCGGCGACTATGCCGACGTCTTCTTCCAGCATCGCGTCTCGAATAACCTGATGGTGGAAGACGGCGCCGTCAACCGCGCCAGTGCCAACGTCGCCCTCGGCGTCGGCGTGCGTGTCGTCAAAGGCGACCAGACCGGCTACGGCTTCACCGAAGACGTCACCGCGGATGGACTCAAGCGTGCGGCTCTCACCGCTGCGGCCATCGCCAACGGCCCGGCCAAAGAGGCGCCGGTGCGCTTCAAGATCGCCGACTCCAAGCCGAACCGCTATCCCGTCAAAGTGCGCTGGGAAGACGTCCGTCCGCAGCAGAAGCTGTCGCTGCTCAACAGCATCAACGAGCGGACCTTCAAGACCGACTCGCGCGTGAAGAAGGTCAACATCGGCTTCCAGGATCAGGGCAGCGTGATCCTCATCGCCGACTCGACGGGCCGCATCGTCGAAGACGTGCAGCCGATGACGTCGATGTACCTCTCGGTCGTCGCCGAGCAGGACGGCCGCCGCGAAAACAACAGCGTCAACCGTGCGGCGCGCGCCGACATGAGCTACTACACCCCCGAGCGCGTCGACAAGATGGTGAAAGACGCGGTCGACAAGACCACGATCCTCTTCGACGCCGTGCAGGCGCCTGCCGGTGAGATGCCGGTCGTCATGGCTGCCGGCGCCGCGGGCATCCTCCTCCACGAAGCGATCGGCCACGGCATGGAAGCGGACTTCAACCGCAAGAACGCCTCGATCTTCTCCGACAAGATCGGCAAGGACGTCGCCAAACCGTTCGTCAGCATCGTCGACGAAGGTACGCAGGAAGGCGCACGCGGCGCGATCAACGTCGACGACGAAGGCAACGCCGTCGGCCGCACGATGCTCGTCGAGAAAGGCAAGCTGACCAGCTACCTCCACGATTCGATCTCCGCGAAACACTACGGCGTCAAGCCCACCGGCAACGGCCGCCGCCAGGGCTACGAGTTCGCGCCGATGCCGCGCATGCGCTCGACGTACATGCTCCCCGGCCCGCACAAGCACGACGAGATCGTGGCCTCGGTCAAGAAGGGCATCTACTGCGAGCTCTTCTCGAACGGCCAGGTCAACATCGGCGCCGGCGACTTCACCTTCTACGTGAAGAACGGCTACATGATCGAAGACGGCAAGCTCACCAAGCCGATCAAGGACGTGAACATCATCGGCAACGGCCCGACGGTGCTCGAGAAGATCGACATGGTCGCCGACGACCTCAAGATCGACGAAGGCGGCTGGACGTGCGGCAAGGACGGCCAGTCCGTGCCGGTCTCGCAGGGTCTGCCGACGGTCCGCGTTTCGGCGATCACGGTCGGCGGCCGCGCCGAAGCGAAGAAGGGATAACCGACCATGGCCAAGACTACGAACAGCGAACAGGACATGCTCGCCGTCGCGCAGTCGTGCATCGCGATCGCGAAGAGCGCCGGCGCCGGCGACGCCTCGGCGCGCGCGTATCGCGTGCGTGACGTCTCCCTCGACTACCGCGACGGCAGAGTCGAGAAGATCAGCGAGTCGACCACACGCGGCGTGAACATCCAGCTCTACGTCGACGGACGATTCTCCAGCGTCTCGACTTCGGACCTGCGCCCCGATGCGCTCAAGACGTTCATCACGGACCAGATCGCGGTGGCGAAAGTGATCGCGCCGGATCCGTTCCGCACGCTCCCCGATCCCGCGCTCTACAAAGGTCAAGCTGCAACCGACCTGCAGCTCGAAGATCCGAAGTACTTCGGCGTCACCGCGGACGAAGGCCGCAAGATGGCGAAGACGGTCCACGACGCGGCGCGCTCGGTCAAAGGCAACGAGGTCATCACGAGCATCACCTCCTCCTTCTCGTCGAACCTCGTCGAGAACTGGATGGTGACGTCGAACGGCTTCTCCGGCACGAATCGCGGCACCTCGTTCTTCGTCTCGGCGCAGGTCAGCGCGAAGGACGTCGACGGACGGCGTCCCGAGGAGTACGACTACGCGGGCTCGCGCTTCTGGGGCTCGGTGCCGGATGCGGCGGCGGTCGGCGTCAATGCCTCGAATCGCACACTGCAGCGTCTCGGCTCGAAGAAGGGTGCGAGCGAAGCGATGACGGTCATCGTCGACAACCGCGCGGCCAGCCGTCTCATCGGCATGCTCGGCAGCGCGCTGCAGGGCAGCAGCCTGCAGCAGAAACGCTCGTTCCTCGAGGGCAAGCTCGGACAGCAGGTGCTCAGCCCCCTCGTTTCGATCACCGACGATCCGCTCGTGCCGAAGGCGTTCGGCTCGCGCAAGTTCGACAACGAAGGTCTGGCCGCGAAGCCGCGCGCGATCTTCGAGAACGGCGTGCTGCAGGCGTACTACATCGACACGTATTACGGCCGGAAGCTGAAGGTGGAGCCGACCAGCGGCACCCCGTCGAACCTGACGTGGAAGCTGGGCGCGAAGGAGCAGAAGGCTCTCCTCGCCGAGGCGAAGAATGGCCTGCTGATCACGAGCTTCATCGGCGGCAACTCCAATGGCGGCACGGGTGATTTCTCCGTCGGCGTCGTCGGCTTCCGCGTGCGCAACGGCGAGATCGCCGAGCCGCTCGCGGAGATGAACCTCTCCGGCAACCACCTCGAGTTCTGGAAGAAGCTCGTCGCCATCGGCAACGATCCCTTCCCCTACTCCGCATTTCGCACTCCCACGCTCGTCTTCGAAAACGTGTCGGTGGCGGGCGTCTAGCTCGTCTCCGCGCGTTCCACACGTTCGGAAAATGCGGCGGCCGCGGCATCCCGCGCCGCCGCATTTTCGTAGGCGCCGAACAGCGTCGAGCCCGAGCCGCTCATCGCCGCGTAGACCGCGCCCGTGTCGTAGAGCCGCTGCTTGAGCGCGCGCAGACGCGGAAGCATCGCAAAGACAGGCTCCTCGAAATCATTGGAAAAGTGCTCGTACCCGCTCGCGTATGCGTCGATGCCGAGGGGCGGCGAGTAACGCGTCACGCGTGCGAAAGCGTCTTTCGTCAGCACGCGCTCCTCGGGCAGCACGAGCAGCAGCGGCACGCCCGCGCGCGACGGAAGCGATGTGAGGATCTCGCCGCGCCCGGTGGCGTAGGCGGTGCCGCCCAGGAGAAAAAACGGGACGTCGGAGCCGAGGGAGAGCGCGACGGCGCGCAGATCGCCGTTGCCTAACGCGAGCAGTGTCGTGGCGGCGTTGGACGAGCCGCCACCCAGTCCCCCGCCCGCGGGGATGCGTTTGCGCAGATCGATGTGCATCGGCGGCGCGTCGACGGCGCGCGCGGCGCGGATGACGAGGTTCGTCTCATCGGTGGGGATGGAGGGATCGTCGCACGTGAGCGTGAGGCGGTCGGAAGGCGTGAACGTCAGCTCGTCGTGCAGGGAGATGGTCTGGAAGACGGTCTCGAGATCGTGAAAGCCGTCGGCGCGTTTGCCGGTGATGCGCAGCGACCAGTTGATCTTGGCTAAAGACTTCACGCGTGCATCGTAGCGTTTAGTGCACGACCTCGAGGTGCTCGATCTCCACGCGATCGTTGCCGCGCGTCACGATGACGTTCTGCGCCGGAAACGCCGGCGGCGTGAACGCCACCACGACGTCGCCGAACGACGCGCGCGTCAGTCCGCCCGGCTCGACCTCGTACTGCAGACCATCCCGCGGAGGAAGTCCGAGGATGAGCATGGCGATCTCCGCGGGCGTCACACCGGAAGCGCGCAGGAACGCGAACGCCTCGGGCGCCACCTCGGGATCGCTCGTGATGCGCTCCCCGTCGGCTTTCAACGTCAGCGCGGTCGTGCCCACGGGCGTGTACGCGACCAGCTCCATCCGCTGCGCGTCATGCACGGCGAGTTGCGCGCGGAACGACTGCGTCTTGCCGTTCGTCGTCGCACGCACGCGCATCAGACTGCGCGCGCCGTCGAATGACGCACGCCGCGCGCGAAGCTGCTGCATCGCGTCCTCGGCAGTCGCCGCCGTGATCGGCGCGACCGGCGTGCCCGCGGGTCGCGTCGAACGGCAGGAAACGAGAACGAGAACGACGAGGGAGAGGCGCGCGAGCTTCATCGCTGCGTCGTCTGCGCCCCGCGCTCGATCTCCGCGATCTTCGAGCGGATCTTCTCGATGTCCTTCGACTCCGGATCGAGATCGATCGCCGTGCGGTAGAGCTGCAGCGCGCGCTGCATGTCGCCGCGCTTCGCGAGCACGTCACCGAGGTGTTCGTGCACCGTCGCGTCGCGCGGCAGCAGACGCGTCGCGTCGGTCAGATACTTCTCCGCGAGATCGAGCTTGCCGAGGCGGAAGTAGACCCAGCCGAGCGAATCGACGTAGGCGCCGTTGTTCGGCTCCTGGCCGACCGCGCGCGTGAGCATGTCCTGCGCACGATCGAGATTCACGCCGCTCTCGGCCCACATGTAGCCGAGGTAGTTGAGCGAGGGAGCGTGCTGCGGATTCTTCGCGAGCACCTCGAGGAAGACCGCTTCCGCCGCCTTGCGATCGTTCGTGCGCTCGTAGACGGAGCCGAGCTGGAATTGCAGATCGAGCTCCTCGGGGCGTCCTTCGATGACGCCTTTGAGGATCGAGATCGCCGCCGGCTGCTCGCCCGCCGACATGTACGCCTCCGACATCGCCACGGCGTGCCGCGTGCTGAGCCGCGACTGGACGACCGCCACTTCGCGCGCCTTTGCGACGTTGCCGGCGCGCACGAGCGCTTCGACGTAACGCGCGTTGATGAACGGATCGCTCGCGAACTGCTGCACGAGCGGCTCGAGCAGCGTCACGCTCTCCGCGTGCTTGTTCTGCTTCTTCAGTCCTTCGATGGCGATGTTGATCGCCTGCGGATTGAGCTTCTCGCGGAAGACGAAGATCTGTTTCGCCGTCTCGACCGCCGCCGCGTGATTGCCGCGCTGGATGTCGATGTACGCGAGCTGCGTCCTCGCCAGCGCGGCCACGTTGTCCGCCACGTCTTTCATGCCGACGAGACGCGTGAACGTCTGCGCCGCTTCGTCCCATTTTTTCTGGCCGGCGAGGCTGAGGCCGAAGCTGGCCATGAGATCGTGATCGTTCGGATCGGCGGCGAGGAGCTGGCGGAAGAGCTTCTCCGACTCGGTGTACTCCTCGAGGTCGTTGAGCGACTCGGCGAGGTAGAACAGCGAGCGCGCGTCCTTCGGATCGGCGCCGACGAGCACCTTGAAGCGATCGCGCGCCGAGCGAGCGTCACCGGCGCGCAGATAGAAATACGCCTGCTGCCGCTGCAGCTCGAGATTCATCGGGTTTTCCGAGATCAGAGGCGCCATGACTTCCGCGGCCTTGAGCCACTCGTTGGCGGTCGTGTAGACGTCGAGGAGCTGCATGACCGCCGGGGCAAACGTCGGATCGATGGCGACCGTGCGCTCGAGATACGTCCGCGCGTCGGCGGTGCGATTGAGGCTCGTCAGCACCTGTGCGTAGTTGAAGTTGAGCGAGCGCTGATCGGGTGCGCGCTCGACCATCGCCGCCAGCACGCGCTCGGCCTCGGCCGTGCGATCGAGCGAGCGGAGGATCTGCGACACGGCGACGCCGGTCGACAGGTCGTCCGGGTTGGCCTTGAACGCGGCCTGCAGATACGTCAGCGCCTCGCCGATCTTCGTGCGGTCGGCGCCGGCGCGGTCGAGCAGGATGCGGCCGAGGACGCGGTTGGCGTCGTAAAACTCGGGCGATTTCTGGACGACGGTGCGCAGCTCGACCTCGGCCTTGTCGATGCGGCCGGTGTCGATGAGGACCATGGCCCGTTCGTAGTGCAGGATCGGATCGCCGGGGGTTTTCTGGATGATGCGGTCGAGGCGTTCGAGCGCTTCCTCGAAGCGCCCTTCCTCGGCCGCCAGTTTTGCGAGGAGAAATTCGTGAGGCTCAGTCGGGAACTCCTGGGCAACGGCGGCGAACGCGAGCGAGAAAGTCACCAGCCCTGCCAGGAACGACTTCTTCAGTGTTTTCATCGATAGCTCTCGGTAGATGTGCAACGCGGCCCACTTCACCATTGCTTCCAAACGCATGTCAGGTGCCAGTCACAACACCGGCTACGACAGTCTGGTCAGGATTGTGCTAAAAGCGTCAAACGAGGCTAAAAGAAACGTGAGTCTGGAGAGGATCGAGATCACTCCTTTTGCAGTGATCGCGGGTGAGATCCTGCACAACAGGAGAACCGGGTACCTCACCGTACTGAAGCCTCCGCTCCGCAAAGTCCTTTACTGGTCGCAGGGTGAGCTGGTGATGGCGGCGTCGACGGCGGCAGAGGATTCGCTGGGCGATTTCCTCGTACGGCGCGGCGCGGTACCGATGGACCGGGCGCACGAGCTCTTCGGAACGGACCCGAACGACGTCGTGGCGAAGGTGCACGAATCGGGACTGCTCGACCTCTCCACGCGCCAGACCCTGCTGCGCGAATGGCTGACTTCGCAGTTCATCCCGCTGTTCTCGCTCGACGAGGGGACGGCGGCGTTCACCGACGACGAACCGCTCGCGCCGGACAAGCGCGTGTTCCTGCAGTCGACGGCGGCACTGATGGTCGAAGGCATCCGCTCCATCACGAACGGTCTCGTGCTGCGGCGCTCGATCGGCGATCTCAAACGGCAGATCCAGATGTCGCGCAGCAGCCGCTTCACGATCGAAGGACTGCCGCTCACCGAGCAGGAACGGCAGATCGCCGCCTCGCTGACGGAGCCGGTGCCGATCGAGGTGTTCCTCAAGCGCTTTTCCTCGCAGTCGGTGCCGGTGGCGAAAGTCGTCATCGCCATGCTCGCGCTCGGCGTCTACACCGAGCTCGAGGAACGCGTGCAGGCCGCGGCGCCGGACGATCTCGCGGACATGCAGCGCGATCTCGAACTGCTCGCGGCAATCGGCTCGAGCGATCCGCGCTCGTTGCGCGCGGTGGCGCTGTCACGGCAACTGCCGTCGATGGATCACTATCAAGTGCTCGACATCCCGCGTGCGGCGACGCGCGCGCAGATCGTCACCGCGGCGGAGGCGAAGCGGAAACTGTTCGACGCGGCGACGTTCCCGCCGATCGTGCGCGAGTCGATCGTGACCATTCAGCGGCGCGTCGACGAAGCCGCGGAAGTGCTGCGCGATCCCGTGCGCCGCGGCGCGTACGACAAGCTCATTCAGTCGCGCGGCGGCGAAGGCGCGGCGTCGATCCAGCAGCGTCTCACGCAGCGCACCATCGCCGAGCAGAACTTCACGAAGGCGCGAGAGCTGACGACGCAGGGCGACTACTACGGCGCGATCGTGCTGCTCAAGCAGGCCGTGCATTTCGTCCCCGATCACGCGGCCGCATGGCAGTTGCTGGGCGCGTGTCAGGAGCGCAACCCGCGCTGGCGCCGCGACGCGGCGGAGAGTTTCCAGATGGCGCTCTCGATCGACCCGAACAACGTCGAAGCGATGATCTCCCTCGGCGATCTGTACAAGAGCGAGGGGATGATCAGCCGCGCCCAAACGTGCTACGAGGACGTGCTGAAGATCTCGCCGGAGAATCAGCAGGCGAAGTCGCGACTGGCAGGATTGAAGAAGCGGTGAGGCCGTTGCCGGTTGCCGGTTGTCAGTTCTCTGTGCAGCACAGACAACCGGGAACCGACAACCGGCACCAGCGGCCTACATCAGTTCCTTCATGATCTTGTCGAGTGCTTCCCGCGACGGCCGCACCTTCTCCAGCGGCAGCGTCGCCAGCGGCTCGTCGACCGTGTTCAACTGATCGAGAAAGCTCTTTTTCTCCGGGCGCAGGTGAATGATGCCGGTGAGCATCTGGCCGTCACGCGTGGCGCGATGGAGGCGCGTGAGGGCGTTCATGTCGTCGCTCGGGTCGTAGTCTTCTTCGAGCTTGCGGAAGACGACCTTCGAGCCGTCGTGCATCTCCACTTCGCGTACGGTGCCGGCCTCGTAGTCGACCTCGATCTGCTCGTACTCGGGCACGAAGCCGATCTGGTGCAGGAGCTCCTGGTGCTCTTTCGAGTACTGGTAGCCCTTCGTCGAGCCCTCGTGATTGTTGAACGTCACGCAGGGGGAGATGACGTCGATGACGCACGTGCCGTCGTGCGCGATCGCGGCCTTGAGGATGTTCACCATCTGCTTCGGATCGCCCGCGAAACCGCGTGCGACGAAGCCGCATCCGAGCTCCACGGCCAGCGCGCAGAGATCCATCGGCGGCAGGTCGTTGAGCACGCCCGTCTTGAGCTTCGAGCCTTCGTCCGCGGTCGCGGAGAACTGTCCCTTCGTCAATCCGTACACGCCGTTGTTCTCGATGATGTAGATCATCGGGATGTTGCGGCGGACGAGGTGCATGAACTGGCCGAGGCCGATCGAGGCGGTGTCGCCGTCGCCGGAGACGCCGATCGAGACGAGGTTGCGGTTGGCGAGCATCGCGCCCGTCGCCACGGCGGGCATGCGTCCGTGCACGGAGTTGAAGCCGTGCGAGCGCTGCAGAAAATACGCGGGCGTTTTCGACGAACAGCCGATGCCGGAGAACTTCGCCACGCGCTCGGGCTTCACACCCATTTCGTAGAACGCGCGGATGATCTGGTTCGACACGGCGTCGTGGCCGCAGCCGGCGCAGAGCGTCGACTTGCCGCCCGAATAATCGGCGGCTTTGAGACCGAGGCGGTTTTCCTTGAGCGCCTCGCCGGATCCGAGTTTCAGTGTGCTTTCAGCCATGGGCTAGTCCTCCACTCGCAGTTCGCGCGGAGCCGCGGGAATCGGGTTGAACACCACCGTGCCGGCAGTGAGCTTCGCTTCCGCGCGCACCAGCAGCAGCGGCTCCGGCAGCGCGATCGTCGACTCCATCTGCAGCACCGCGTCGGTGATCGTGCGCGCATCGCACGGCAGACCCGTGTAATGCAGGATCTTGCGAAGCTTGCGCTGGTCCTCGCCGACCTCGAGACGGATCATGTCCGCCATCTGGCCGTCGCGATTCTGCTCGACGATGTAGACGCGGTCGTGCGCGGCGACGAACGCATTCAGTTCATCCGTGAACGGCAGCGCGCGGAGACGGAAGTAGCTCGTCTCGATGCCGCGCTCGCGGCGCAACTGATCGCGCGATTCCTCGAGCGCCCACGTGGTCGTGCCGTACGCGATGAAGCCGATCTTCGCGCCGTCGCGCTGGTCGACGACCGGACGCGGCACGAACAGCTTCGCCGTCTCGTACTTTTTCGCGAGACGATCGACCTTGTCCTTGTAATCCTGCGGCTTCTCCGAGTAGCGCGCCTGCGAGTCGTGGCCCGAGCCGCGCGTAAAGTACGACGCGAACGGATGATCGGTGCCGGGCAGCGTGCGCCACGGAATGCCGTCGCCGTCCACGTCCGCGTAGCGGCCCCATTTGCCCTCCAGCTCCGTGAGCTGCTCGGCGGTGAGCACTTTGCCGCGCTTGATCGGCCGGGTCGGATACTCGAACGGATCGGACATCCAGTTGTTCATGCCGAGGTCGAGATCGCTGAGGACGAAGACGGGCGTCTGGAACTCTTCGGCGAGATCGAGCGCTTCGCCGGCGAAGTCGAAGCACTCCGCGACGCTCGACGGGATCAGCACGATGTGCTGCGTGTCGCCATGCGAGAGGTACGCGACCTGATTGACGTCGCCCTGCGCGGTGCGCGTGGGGAGACCGGTCGACGGGCCGACGCGCTGGATGTCCCAGATCACGCCGGGCAGCTCGGCGAAGTAGCCGAGACCGATGAACTCGGCCATGAGCGAGATGCCGGGGCCGGCGGTCGAGGTCATCGAGCGCGCGCCCGCCCAGCCGGCGCCGAGGACCATGCCGACCGCGGCCAGTTCATCCTCCGCCTGCACGACCGCGAACGTCGCCTTTCCGTTCTCGTCGATGCGGTACTGCTTCATGTAATCGATGAGCGACTCGCACAGCGACGACGACGGCGTGATCGGATACCAGGTCACGACCGTGACGCCGTTGAACATCGCGCCGATGGCGGCGGCGGCGTTGCCGTCGATGATGATCTTTCCCGCGGTGGCGTTCATCCGCTCGATACGCCACTTCTGCTGGCGCGGCAGGTTCGCCTTCGCGTACTCGATGCCTTTGTCGATGGCGGCGACGTTGGGGTCGATCGCTTTCTTCTTGCCTTTGAACTGCTTGGTGATGGCGTTGAGGATCTCGTCGCGCTCGATGCCGATCAGCTCGGCGATGATCCCGACGTAGATCATGTTCGTCAGGAGCTTGCGCAGCTTCGAATCCTCGGCCAGACCCGTGGCGAGCTTCGCGAACGGCACTTCGAAAAAGTGCACGTCGTCGCGGATGGTCCTGCAGTTGAGCGGTGCGTCGTAGATGCAGAGGGAGCCGGGGGTGAGCCCTTCGACGTCCTCGCGTGCGGTCTGCGCGTTCATGCAGACCATCAGGTCCACTTCTTTCTTGCGTCCGATCCAGCCGTCCTTGTTCGCGCGGATCGTGAACCAGGTGGGGAGGCCGGCGATGTTCGAGGGGAACATGTTCTTGCCGCTCACCGGCACACCCATCTGGAAGATGGCGCGCATGAGGACGTTGTTGGACGACTGCGAGCCGGATCCGTTCACCGTCGCGACATGAATGGTCAAGTCATTGACCATCGGATCACTGCCCGCGCCCACCACACTTTCGGCGACGTCCGTCGCCATCAGGGTCTCGGACACATCGTTCTCCTTATGTAGGTACTGAAAGGGGACAGACCCCGAGGGGCCGATATTCCATTTTTGTGAGGAGACGATTGTACAACGCTACGCGCAAGACGAGCTTTCCCGAGCGGTTGCGGCAGTGAGGGAAGCGCGCTTCTTGACAAATTGCGCGGCGGCACCGATATTGTTAACTGACCAGTTAACACGTGAAGGAGGTGCCGGCAACCACGACCCTGACGCGGTTTCCGTTCTTTCTCAATCGTTGTTCATTCCCATTAAAAACCGGATCATCGGCTCTGACAGCAGCACCGCACGCGTCGTGCCGTGAGTCGCGAAGAGCCGTGACCTGAATCGAAGAGGTCCGTATGAGACCAGAGTTCGGAGACCTCCTGCGGGACTATCGTGTCGACGCAGAAGTCACTCTGACCAGCTTGGCGCACCACCTCGAACTCAAAGTGCCCTATTTGAGCGACGTGGAGCGCGGCATTCGTCCGCCCCTGAACCGCAGCCGCATCCTGGCCGCGGCCAAATTCCTGGGCCGTCCGGCTGAATTGCTGCTGACGGCTGCAGCACGGCATTCGGGAGTCATTCCCGATACCGATTTTTCTCCCGAGACTGAAGTTGCCATCGGAACGTTCCTTCTCCACATTGAAACGATCACCCCATTGCAGTGGCAGCGGATTGCCGGCATCGCCGGCGTACCGAGTGAAAGCGACGCAGGACGTGAAGGGGAGGTAGTACCAATGCGTCACAACGAGCGTTTGAAGAAGGCGCGCGGAAATCTGCGCGCTCGTGCGAACCCGGACGTGGAGGTCAGTCATGACGCACGATCGCCTGCCCGGCAGAAGGCTGCCGGACGACGAGATTGAGCGGATTGCGAACGAGTATCGTTACAAAGGTGGTGAACAGTGGGGGCAGGCAGCGAATGCGCTCACCGATTTCACTCACCTCTACCTTTACGGAGTCGAGACGGACCGGTTGAAGGTTCGTCTCGACTCCGGCGTGCAGGATCTGCCGCATCGCCAGCGGTCGACTACCCAGTACGATCGCGAACGGAAGCGGCTCGCGGTCGTCGTCGACCAGAACGTGCACGAGGGTCTCGCCTTGATGCGGACCGACGCGGCATTCGCCTATTTCGTCGAAGTCGCCAACATCTTGCTGGCCTGCGACGAGATCGGCGAGCGGATTCCGGAGTTGCGTGAGGACGCGCTTGCGACGATCGGAGACCGGCCGCGGCACCCGCAGGCACAGGCGCTGGCAGCGGCGATCATGATCCCGTTGCCGTGGCTGGTGGTAGCGGCGCGCGGTCGTACCCTGACCGCTGCCTACGTGGCGCGTCAACTCGGCGCGCCTCTGTTCGTCGCCGAACGGCGGCTTGCGCAACGGCGCCGCTGGAGCGATTCGGCCATCGAGAAAATGATGTCGAAGCGAAGCCCCGTCAGGCTCGAAGTCAACCTGGAGTCGCGGCGCAAGAAGCAGACGATCCGGTTGTTCGAAGAGGCGGTACGCCGCCGTAAACAAACAACCAACGAGACGGACGCCGAGCAACCGAAGAACGGCACCTGAAATTCGAGCCTACTGCTGCCAGAGCAGCATCGCCGCGTAGGCGCGGAAGGGGCGCCACGCCTCGGCTCGTTTCGCCAGCTCGCGCTCGGTGAGGTCGCCCGCGTTGCGGCGCAGGACGAGATCGCCCGCGGGAAAAGCATTGGGATCGCCGGAGCGCATGGCGATGTAATTCGCGGTCCACGGGCCGATGCCTTTGACGGCGATGAGCGGCACGCCTTCGAGCGTCGCCTGCGCCGCACGCTGGATCGTGGCAGCGCGCGAGCGCGGCATTCCTTCGAGTGTGACGTCCGCGAGGACGGCCGGATCGAAGCCGTGCATTGCGGCGATGCGGCCGAGGATCGTGCGGGCGGCGGCGACGCTCACCTGCTGGCCGACGATCGCCCGCACGACGAGCTCGAACGGATCCCACGCGCCGGGTACGCGCACGCCGGGGCGTTTCTCCAGAAGCGGCGCGAGCATCTCGTCGCGCGAGAGTGTTGCGTGGATGGCGGCGGGATCGGCGTCGAGATCGAACAGGCGGCGCACGCGTTGCGCGTCCCGCGTCGCGTGCACGTGCGTGCCGTCGAAGGACACGCGCACGTCGCCGCGTACGTACTCATCGCCCTCGACCGATTCGACGCCGCGGATCGCACGCGCGCCGAGCCATGTCACGAGACCGTTCCAGTCGAACGGCGCGCGGACGTGGAGCTTCATGATTGAATCCTCTCATGCTGCAGACAATCGAAACGCTTCGCGCCTTTCCGCCGCGCCTCGCCGCCGCCGTTGCAGGACTGTCGGAGGAAGAGATCGCGCGTCCCGAAGCCGAAGGCAAGTGGTCGGTCGCGGACGTCGTCGCCCACCTGTTCGATCTCGAGCTCGTGTACGCCGTGCGTATCCGGACGATTCTCGGCGGCGCGGGTGACACGCCGCTGCAGGCACTCGCCCAGGATGACTGGGTCACGCGCGTCCATCGCCGCGAACCGGCCGCCGAACTGCTCCAGGACTTTGGTGCCCTCCGCCGCATGAATCTGATGCTGCTCTCACGACTGAGCGACGAAGAGCTCGATCGCACCGGCCTGCATCCGCAGTACGGAGCGCTGAGCGTGCGCGGAGCGTTCGAGCGGATCCAGAGGCACGATGAGAAGCATCTGGCGCAGGTGGAGAGGATCAAGAGAGGGATGAGGGATGAGGGGCTCGGCGGCGGCCCTCATCGAGCGTGATCGCGCAGCGGGAGCAAGGATGAAGGCGGAAGGATGAAGGATGAGCCTTGTCGCCAGAAGGGTTCGCGCTCGCGAGATCGCGCCATCCTTGCCCGCAGGCGGAGGGCTGAGGGCCGAGGGCCGAGGGGCTCCGGGCGGCTCGGTGGCGGCCCTCATCAAGCGCGATCATGCAGCGGGAGCAAGGATGAAGGCGGAAGGATGAAGGATGAGCGTTGTCGCCAGAATGCTTCGCGCTCGCGAGATCGCGCCATCCTTGCCCGCAAGCGGAGGGCCGAGGGCTGAGGGCTGAGGGCTAAGAGGGTTCGAGCGGGCTCGGCGGCGGCTCTCATCAAGCGCGATTACGCAGCGGGAGCAAGGATGAAGGCGGAAGGATGAAGGATGAGCGTTGTCGCCAGAATGCTTCGCGCTCGCGAGATCGCTCCGCCTTCCGGGCGGGCTCGGCGGCGGCGCTCATCGAGCGCGATCGCGAAGCGGGAGCAAGGATGAAGGCGGAAGGATGAAGGATGAGCGTTGTCGCCAGAATGCTTCGGGCTCGCGAGATCGCTCCGCCTTCATCCTTCATCCTTCATCCTTCATCCCTCATCCTTGCCCCCGTATCCAGTCCCCGCAACCCGGAGGGCCAAGGGGTTTCCGGGTTTCCCCTCGGCCCTTGGCCCTCGGCCCTCGGCCCTGTATTTCCCGCCACGAGAGTGCCTCGCACTCGCGCGATCGCTCCGCCTTCATCCTTCATCCCTCCTCCTTGCCCCCGTATCCGGTTCCCGCAAACGCGCAACGCGAGGGGCTTATCATTCCCCCGATGTTGCGCACGGTGTACCTCGCTCTCGCGGCCGTCTTCGTCACGATTCCCATGTCGACGCTCACGATCCTCGTGGCGATCGTGAGATCGACCTCGCCGGTCATCGACTGGATCGTGCGGACGTGGGGGAAGGCGCTCGTCAGCGCGGCAGGGATCGAGTTGCGCGTCGAGGGGCTGGATCGTCTCGATCCGAACAAACGCTACATCCTCGTCTCGAACCACTACAGCTATCTCGACATCCCCTGCATCGTCGCCGCGATCCCGCAACCGATCCGGTTCATGGCCAAGGTCAGTCTGTTCAAGATCCCCATCTTCGGATGGGCCATCGGCCGCGCGGGCTTCATCCCCATCGACCGCAAGAACCGCAGAACCGCGGTGAAGTCGTTCGAGCTGGCCGCCGACCGCATCCGCAAAGGCAACACGATCGTGATCTTCCCCGAAGAAGGGCGTTCCCGCGAACGCATGATGCGGCCCTTCCAGCGCGGCGCGTTTCTCCTGGCGATCAAGTCCGAGAAAACCATCGTCCCCGTCGCGATCGACAGCACTTACGACGTCTTCCGGGTCGGTGCGAAGCGCGTGACGCCGGGCGTCGTCACGATCAAAGTCGGAACGCCCATCGAAACCGTGAACCTCAAGCTGCGCGCGAAAGAGTCGCTGCTGCAGCAGGCCCGCGAGCAGATCGAGACCATGCTCTACGGCGCGCCCGTCACTCCCCCGGCGTCGCCTGCCGCGGAGACTGAATGAAGTTCCCGTTCTGGAAGATGACATCCGCGTCGAGGCTGTCCATCACGCGCGGCGGCTGCTCGCGCATGTCGAGCACACGCGAGCCCGGTTCACCGGATCGCTTCCGTCCTTCTCGCGCTCCAACTCCTCGCTCACTTCCCGTCCGATGCGCATCACGTACGGCGACGCCATGAGCGCCGATGGATCGAAAAGATGCGGCATGAGCGCAGCGCTCTTCTGTCCGACACGCGTCTTGTAGAACGCGATCAGCTCGCGCAGCTCCTTCTCGCTGAACCGGTCGAGGATCAGCGGGACGTACACCTCTTCGGCGAGCGTCACCGGATCGAGCTTCGCCACCATCCGGTTGCGGACCTCTCCTTCCGGCCACGCGTAGATCGCCTGATTCTTCACGTCGAGGAGCGTGAACAACTCCACGGCCAGTGCTTTTCGGGCGTCGGCGGCGTGCAAGGGCAGCGTGAGCAGCAATGCGACGAGCGCGAATCTCATGCAGAAGAATGTAAGGCCGTCCGCAGCGCCGTGGCCACTGGCGAAAAGTCGGTCTCGAGCAGCGTGCGCACGTCGATCGTGAAGCGGTCGTTCTGCACGCGGCCGACGATCGGCGGGCTGTTGCGCAGAAACCGCTCCTGCAGCGCGCTCGCGTCGCCCGGCACTTCGATGGCGATCGACGGAATGGTCTCGGTCGGCGTGGTGCCTCCGCCAAGGGCGCAGCGCGATTCGAAAAGGGTGCAGGCGGTGCCGCGTGTGAGCGTCTCCGCTCGCGTGCGCAGGACGTCGAGCGGCGTGGCCAGCATGCGGTAGATCGGGATGCGCGCCTCGTGCTGCGCGGTCGCAAACGCGCGCAGCGTCGCGGCGACGATCGCGTACGTCTCCTTTCCCACGCGCAACGCGCGCATCAAAGGATGGCGGCGGCATTTCGCCACCAGCTCTTCACGTCCGAGGATCAGACCGCCCTGCGTGGCGCCGATCAGCTTGTCGGTGGAACACGTGACGACGTCCACACCCTGCGCGAGCAGCTCCGCGAGCGTCTCCGCCGGCGCGAAACCGTAGCGATGCAGACCGACCACGCGTCCGCTCCCCTCGTCGTACAGCAGCGGGACTTTCTTCGCGCGCGCCACCTCGACCAGCTCCGGGATGGCGGGCGTCTCGGTGAATCCGACGATGTCGAAGTTCGAACGATGCACGCGCAGGATGGCCGCGGTCCGGCGCGAGATCGCATCCGCATAATCGCGCGGCCGCGTGCGATTCGTCGTCCCCACCTCGCGCAGTTTTGCGCCGCCCTGCTGGATCACGTCCGGCACGCGAAACGCGCCGCCGATCTCCACGAGCTCTCCGCGCGAGACGATCACTTCTTTCCCCGCCGCGACCGACGCGAGCAGCAGCATCGTCCCGGCAGCGTTGTTGTTCGTGAGGATCGCCGCCTCGCAACCGAAGAGCGACCGGCAGAGCGCGGTCAGATGTTCGTCGCGTTTGCCGCGCTCCCCGGAGTCGAGGTCGAACTCGAGGTTCGAGTACCGCGTCGCGATCTCCATCGCCTCCGACCAGATCGCCGGATCGACGGGGGAGCGTCCGAGGTTCGTGTGGATGATGACGCCGCTGCCGTTGATGACGCGGCGGAGCGTCGAGCGCGTGGCCGCGGCAAGCGCGTCGCCGATGGCAAGCAGCGCATCCGATTCGTCCCACGCGGCGCGATGTGCACGGAGCGAGGTCAGGTGCTCGACGATGGCTTCCTTGGTCCGTTCCCGGCCGAATTCCGACACGAGCGGCGCGAACGATGCAGCGGAGAGGATCTTCTCGACCGACGGGATCCTGCGGAGGACGGAGGAATCTACGGCCCCGGCGGGCGATTTAGCCATGGTTGGGTTAGTTTAGTTCCGATAACCAGTGATCAAACAGGATGACGAGCTCGACAAGCTCGAAGAAGATATCCGCAGGCTGAAGAACAAGTACGACCAGTTCTTCACCGGGATCATCAAGGTGCCGCCTTCGTTCGAACGGCATCAGGTGGAGTCCTACGTCCACGAATTGAGCAAGCAGAAGATGCGCGACAACACGCGCCGCTTCCGCTTCAACACCATCCTGTCGCGCTTCAACCAGTTCCGCGAGATGTGGGCGCGGAAGCTGCGAGAGAGGGAGGAAGGTCCGATCGACTTCCGCCGGCGTCAGGCCGCGATGACGGTTCCCACGCCGCCCCCTCCTCCCCCCGAACAACGCCCCCGCGTAACGTCGGAGGGGGCAGACCCGTATGTAAGGATGGCGCCGGGCTCGAACGGCGAGGAAATCCGCAAGCTGTACGACGAGATCGAGCGCGAGCACACGAAGCTGGGGAAGGCCCCGAACGTCTCGCTCGAGCAACTGACGAAGATGATCCAGCAGCAGAGCGAGCTGGTTCGCACGAAATACAAAGTAAAGACCGTGGCCTTCCGGGTCGAGACCGTCGACGGGAAGGTGAAGTTGAAAGCGAAACCACTTCAGGACTGATATGAAACGTCTCCTCCTCATTGCCGCCGCCGTCCTGGCCACGACCGGATGCACGGTCGTACGCGACGCGAACGGCACCAGCGAAAACCCGTACGTCAACCCGTTCTACGCGAAGTACCTCAACACCGGCTCGACCCTGGACACGCAGATCGCGCGCACGCTCGACGCGCTGCGCCAGGATCCCGAGTCGCCCGAGCTGCACAACACGCTCGGCGCGCTGCTGGTGGAGAAGGGCTTCTCGAAGGACGCCGAGCGTGAGTTCGAGCGCGCCGTGGACACCAACCGCAAGTACTACCCGGCCTGGTACAACCTCGGCCTGGTCCGCGCCTCGCGCGGCGACGAGATCGGCGCGCGGCGGGCCTTCATGCGCACGGTCGACCTCAAGCCCGGTCACGCGGCGGCGCTGTTCCAGCTCGGCCTCGTCGAGGAACAGCGCGATCACATCGACCGCGCGATCGATCTCTACGCGAAGGCGTACTCGATCAACCCGGCCCTCCTCGACGTCGACGTGAACCCGCGCATCCTCGATACGAAGCTGACGCACCTCGCGCTGCTCAAGCTCTACCCGAACGCGCACACGCGCGGCACGATGCAGTTCCAGGGGGGCGGACTTTCAGGCACGGGCGGACTCGCGCCGGCGACGAACACGCCGGGCACTCCGACCGCGCCGTCTCCACAGCCCTCGCCGCGCGACATCGTTCCTCCGGCCGCACCGGCTCCGACACAGGGCGCGCGGCCGGCGGCATCGGTCGCTCCGGCGACGACGGTCGGCTCGCCGGCCGCGTCCGTCGCTCCGGCCGAGCAGAGCCCGGCGCGGCGCGACACGCGCGGCCGCCGTCGCGGCAACGCGACGATGTCGCCCGAGGATCTGGGCGCGCCGGCGAATCCTCCGGGACAGGTGGAGCTGATCCCGGAGAGCGGCATCACTCCCAACGCGACGGCCCCGACGACGCGCTGGTAGCGGGCGTGTAGAATCCGCCCGCTTTGAACGTCGCACAGCGCTCCACCCTCCTCGGCTTCTCCGACATCGTCCGCATCCGCAATCGCGTGCTGGAGATGCGCGCCTCCGGGCAGCGCGTCCTCCAGCTCGAAGGCGGCGAGCCCTTCATGCCCACTCCCGATTTCGTGAAGGAGGCCATGAAGGCGGCGCTCGACGCGAACCAGACGCGCTACGCGGCGTCGTCCGGCGTCCCGCAACTCCTCGACGCGTTGCGCGACAAGCTCGCGCGCAAGAACCGCATCGAGGTGACGACGAACGACGTCATCGTCACCTCCGGCGGCGCGCACGGCCTCTTCTGCGCGTTCAGCGCGAGCGTCAATCCCGGCGACGAAGTGATGTTCTTCGCGCCCTACTGGACGCCGATCAAGGATCAGGTCTCGTACGCGGGCGGCGTCGCCGTGCGCGTGCCGTGGGATGAAGTCCGCGGCCGCTCCGACATCCGCGAGGTCCTCGAATCGCGCGCCACCCCGCGCCTGCGCGTTATCTACGTGAACACGCCCGCCAATCCCTCAGGCGACGTGCTCACGCGCGAGCAGTTGCAGGTGATCGCGGAGTTCGCGATCGCGCACGATCTCATCGTCATCGCCGACGAGGCTTACGAAGATCTCCTCTACGACGGCGAGCACGTCTCGATCGCCTCGTTCCCGGGGATGGCCGAGCGCACCCTGAGCGTGTACACGTTCTCGAAGAGCTTCTCGATGACGGGATGGCGCATCGGCTACGTCGTCGCGCCGCCGCCGTTCATGGAGTTCCTGCGCAAGCTCGTGCTCAACACGGTGAACGGCGTTTCGACGCCGACGCAGTACGCCGCGCTGGCCGCCGTCACGCACGACCCGCGCTTCTTCGACACGATCCGCGAGGACTACCGCAAACGCCGCGACCTCCTCGTCAACGCATTTCGCAACGCCGGCTTCGAGTGCCTCTCCCCTCCCGGCGCGTTCTACGCCTTCCCCGACATCCGCAAACGCCTCGGCGAAGATTCGTGGAAAGCAATGGAAACCCTGCTCGAACGCACCTCCATCGCCTCCGTCCCCGGCGCCGTCTTTGGACCGGAAGGTGAAGGGCATCTGCGGATGTCGTTCTCGCTGGCGATGGAGACGCTGGAACAGGCGGTGGAGGGGTTGAAGAGGCTGTAAAGCGATGGGGCTGTATAAGCGATGGAGCTGTAAAGCGATAGAGCTGTAAAGTTATAGAGGGGTGGGATGATGAGCCACATCTGCCTCTCCCCTCTACAGCTCTACAGCTTTATCGCTCTACAGCTTTATCGCTCTACAGCTTTACGCTCTACAGCTTTATCGCTCAACAGCTTCTCTCTCGTCATGTCCGTCGAATCCCGCATCGCACGCCGTTATCTCTGGGCCGCGCGCAAGCAGGCGCATACGGCGTTTTTGTCGATCATCAGCATGCTCGGGCTGGCGGTCGGTGTGGCGACGCTGCTGATCTCGATCGCACTCCTTTCCGGCCTGCAGGGGCAGATCAAAGGACGGCTCATCGAGTCGAGCCCGCAGGTGCTCGTCGAGCCGACCGGGCAGAACATGATCGATCGCGCGGACGAAGTCGTGGCCGCGGCGAAGCAGCTCGGCATGACCGATGTCCGCGCGTACATCGCGGGCATCGGCTACGGCGCGAATGAAGACCAGCAGTCCGGACGCGCGATGCGCGTGCGCTCGCTCGTCATCGGACACGAGCCGAAGACCGACATCGGTCCCACCGGCGAGCCGCGCGTGTTCAGCGGCGACGGGCCGGGCATCTACCTGAGCCGCGCGTTCGCGTCCTCGCTCTCGATCGATGCCGGCGATTCGGTGATGGTCGTCGCGCCGCGCATGCGCCTCACGCCGTTCGGCCCCGTTCCGGTGACGCGGCGCTTCCGCGTCACGCGCATCGTCCGCGCGGCCGACGACGAAGACAACGCCGACGCGTGGCTCGCGCACGAGGAGGCATCGAACCTCTTCGCCACCGGCGGACGGCCGACCGCCATCGAGATGTACGGCGACGCCGAGCGCGCGGAGGCGGTCCAGTCCGCGCTCATGACGCGTTTCCCGAAGCTGCAGTTCAAAACGTGGAAGGAGATCAATCGCCCGCTCTTCCTCGCGCTGCGGCTCGAGAAGGTGGTGATGTTCGCGACGATCTCGCTGATCATCTTCGTCGCGGCGCTGAATCTCGTCTCGTCCCTCTCGATGCTGATCCTCGAAAAGCGTCCCTCGGTCGGGGTGCTGCGAACCCTGGGCGCGACCGAGCGCAACATCCGTTCGCTCTTCATGCAGCTCGGCCTGCTCATCGGCCTCACCGGCACGCTCCTCGGCAACATCCTCGGCATCGGGCTTTCGTGGGCGGCCAATCGCTGGCATCTCGTGCCGCTGCCGGCCGACATCTACTTCATCAGTTACCTCCCGTTCGCCCTCGACGTCGAAGACATCGTGGGCGTGAACGCCGTGGCGGTGCTGCTGTCCGTATTCGCCACGTGGTACCCGGCCCGCGTGGCGTCCCGGCTCGATCCGATCGCCGCGATTAAGGAGGAATGATGGCGAAGTGGATCGCCGCACTCGCGGCTCTGCTGCTCGCGGCAGCCTGTGCACAGCCGCCGGTGCAGGACGAGATCACGATCGACGTGGCCGGCGACGGCAGCGTCGCCGTGACCGCGCAGACGCGGTTCGAGCTCGATCCGAAATCACCGAATGAACGCGCGCGCGTGGAGAACGCCCGGACGGCGGCGATGAGCGCCACCGATCCGTGGGCCGCGCGCTTCGCACGCATCACGCCGGAGACGGAGACGCAGTCGTTCCAGAAGCAGCGCGGCGCACTCGAGCGCGTGACGCGCTCCGTGCGGATTCGGCCCGAGGAGCTGCAGCAGGTTTTCTCGGACACGAACATCACCGTGAATGTGGTGAACGGCGACGGCTGGCGCGAGCTCGCGTTCTATCCCGGCGCGAGCGGACGCGCGTCGCGCGATCAGCATGCTCGCTTCAACACCGCGCTGCACGAGTGGAGCACGTCGATCGCCCGCTATTACGCGGCCATCCACCAGCTCTACTCGTACATGGACCGCAACCCGCAGCGCGCGCAATACATGTTCGCGTCGCTGCTCGACGAGAAGGGCGTGGATGGCCTCGTCCCCGCGCTCGCCGAGGAGGAGCAGCCGCTGGTCGATCACGTGCTGGCGGCGATGGACGAGATCGCGACGCGTATGGACGAGCAGGAAGGGCGCGCGACGACGTTCAGCGAGGATGCGGACATGATCTTCAATCCGTTTCCCGCGCGGATGATCGTGCGCGTGCCCGGCGAGGTGCTCGCGCACGATGGGTTCACGAAATCGAACGACGCGCTGGTCATCGAGCCGGTGGATCTGTTCACCGCGGTGTCGACGCTCGAAGGAGAGTGGGTCGCACCCGATCCGCTCGCCGCATTGCTGAAGGACGATGCGCCATCCTCGACCCAGCTCGCGGCGATCGACCGGAAGTCGTCGCTGTCCGTGACCGCGAGCGAGATCGCGGATGGCTTGCGCAAGCAGCTCTCGCGTTCATCGAGCTACGTGGTGCGCTGGCGCGATCAGTGACGCTCCCACCCGCCTGGGAGACGACCGGAGGCCGCCCGGCAGGGCCGCCGCGGGCGGCAGCGCTGGTTGGCCCAGCCTGTACGCACGCCTGACGCGAGCGCTGCGCGATCCCCGCGACCGCACGTGTTGAGGGAAGCGCTGCCGGCCGCGCCGGCCCCGCCGGGAGGCCTCTCGTCGTTCCCCGAGGGTGGAGGTCACAGCTCCTTCGTCATCACGACCGCCGCTTCGCCATCGGGGTAGTAGCCCTTCCGCACGTACACCGGGGCGAAGTCGAGATGGCGATAGAACGCCTGCGCGCCCTCGTTCGACTGCCGCACTTCGAGCGAGATCGTCACGATCGCGTGCTCGCGAGCGAACGTCACACAGCGCTCCATGAGCGCGTCCGCGATCCCCTGCCGCCGTGCTTCTTCGGCGACGGCGATCTTGTTCACGTGCATCTCGTCGAAGATCCACATCGAGAACAGATACCCGATGACGACTCTGTCGCGCGTCGCGACGAGGTTGAAGCGCCCTTCCGCTGCGATCTCGCTCCCGAAAAACTCCGGGCGCCAGGGTGCGGGGAACGATGCTTCCTCGATGCGGTGGATGGCGGGAACGTGCGCGCGCGCGGCGCGCTCGATCACAAGCTCACTCATTCTGTTTCTGCCGCAGCTTCACCTCCGCCTCGGCCAGGCGGACGTAAATCGGCGTCACGTCGCGATACCGCTCCCCTTCGCCGGCCTGCTCGATGGCAATCGCGCGGCGGGCGCAGCGGAGGGCGATGTTGTCGCGCTGGAGGAGATCGCTGACGGCGAGGACGCGTGCGTTTCCGGGTTGCGGGCCGAGATGCGGGGCGACGACTTCGCGTCCGTCTTCGAAGACCGAGACATAAAGCTCGCCGCGGCCGGCGTCGTCGGTGATCGCGACGCGTCCGGCTTCGCCGAACGCTGCCGCTTCGTGCGTCGACATCGCACAGACCGTTTTGCCGAGGGCGAGGGCGAGGCCCTGCATCGTGGCGAGGCCGATGCGGACGCCGGTGAAGGACCCGGGCCCGCGCGTGACCGCGAAGAGATCGATGGTGCGGCGATCGACGTTGTTCTCGGCGAGGAGCCAGTCGATCGCGGGGAGGAGCTTTTCGTTGCGCGAGCCGCGGCCTTCGAGCGCCATCGTGCCGAGAAGGGCGTGATCCCGCACGAGTGCTACGGAGAGGAGAGGCAGCGAGGTGTCGCAGGAGAGGACGAGCACGGGCTCACGCCTTTGCGGGCATGCCGAGATCGACGAGCTCGATGCCGATTTTCGCGGCGGTCTCGCGGGAACGTTCGTCGCGATAGAACTCGCCGTAGTAGATCGTGCGGATGCCGGCGTTCGCGATCAGCTTGAAGCAGTTCCAGCAGGGTGACGCGGTCGTGTAGAGCTCCCCGCCGTCGAGCGAGACGCCGTTCTTCGCCGCCTGCAGGATCGCGTTCGCCTCGGCGTGCACCGTGGTGATGCAGTGCCCTTCTTCGACGACGCAGCCGACGTCTTCGCAGTGCGGCAGGCCGCGGATGGAGCCGTTGTAGCCGGTGGAGAGGACCGTGCGGTCGCGGACGATGACCGCCCCGACATGTTTGCGGAGGCAGGTCGCGCGAGTCGCCGCCTGATGAGCGATCCCCATGAAGTACGTGTGCCAGTCAGCGCGCATCGGCGGCGGATTGTAGCGCAGCGACCGCCGCCCGCCACCCACGCACGGGGGCAAGGATGAGGGATGAAGGATGAAGGATGAGCTGCGTCGTGCGGGCGCGGGTCTCGGCTTGCGGCGCCGTGGCCGCGCCGCACCTCCCGCCCATGGGAGCAAGGATGAAGGGGGAAGGAGAGGGATGAAGGATGGGGGAGGCGCCGCGTCGCGGGATGCGCGTTTCTCGGCTCACGGATCCTCCTTCATCCTTCCGCCTTCATCCTTGCTCCGGCCCCCCACCGCCCGCCCTCCCGCCCGCCCCCGC
>DASPHZ010000046.1:0-7923 GCA_035629395.1 Thermoanaerobaculia bacterium | reverse complement strand
GGTGCCGCTCGCTGCAACGGTCAGCATGTCGACCATTCCGCCGGCCGGCTGCGTCGTGATCGCAGGCGCCGCACAGGTCCCGTCCACGACCGTGAATTTGAGGCTTTGGGAGTTGACGGCGCAATCGTCGTCGTAGTCACGAAGAGTATTGCAACTCTCCGGCTCGGTACCATGAACTGATCCCATCCTCATCTGCATTTTTCGCGTCACTACCCGGGGCGCGGGAGAGTGCAGTGCAGGTGCCAGTTATTTGAAAGATGAATGCAGAATGCAGAATGCAGAATTGGGAATGAAGAAAGGGGACCCGGAGGAGCGAGGCCTCGCATCCGCCCCTTTCTACGTTCTACGTTCTGCGTTCTGCGTTCACTGGTCCCCCCGTTTCCGTACTCCGTCTCAATGCAGAAAAGGACCGCGCCGCCGTCCCTTTCTCAATTCCTCATTCTGCATTCTGCATTCTGCATTCGTCTTCTCACCTCGCCCCCCCCGCCTCCGCCCCCGCCCCCGCCCCCGCCTCCCCCCACACTCGCGCTTGCCTCCCCTCCCCGCCCGCCCATACATTGCGCGCATGCGCCGCCCTGAAAAGATCCTGATCGTCGAGGACAACCCCGCCATCTGCCGTGAGATGGAGGAAGCGTTCAACTGCGACTGCGCGACGGACGGGTGGGATGCGATCGAGAAGCTCGAGACGCACGAGTACGCCGCGATCGTCATCGACGCGGACGTGCCGCGCAGCAGCGGCTACGGCGTCCTCACCTACCTCCGCGAGGAAGTCGGCGAGGACCTGCCCAACGTGATCATGATGACGAGCCTCGACCGCGACGAAGTCCGCCGCCGCATCGGCGACGGCATGGTCATCGTCGACCGTGCCGACGCCATGGCCGAGGTCACGCGCGTGCTGGAGTCGTGAGCTCGGCCGTGAGTTGAGCGTGCACGCGCAGGATCGCGTCCGCGCTCAGCGCCACATCCTCCTCCGACGTCGCCCAGTGCGACACCGAGATGCGCATGGCCGCGCGTCCCTGCCACATCGTGCCGCCGAGCCAGCACGTGCCCTCCTGCTGCACGCCGGCGATGACGCGGCGCGTGAGCTCGTCGTCGTTGCCGAAGCGCACCAGCACCTGATTCAGCACCACGTCGTTGACGACCTGCACGCCATCGTGACCGCGCAGCAGCTCCGCAAACCGGCGCGCGCGCGCCGAGCAGCGCTCGACTAAGTCCTCGACGCCTTTGCGTCCGAGGAAACACAGCGTGGCGTAGACGGGTGTGCCGCGGGCGCGGCGCGAGAACTCCGGCACCCAGTCCACCGGATCGCGCTCCACGCCGCTGGTCTGCACGAGATACGCGGCGCTCGACGTCATCGCATCGCGATGATCCTGCGCGTGGCGCACGATGGCCACGCCGCAGTCGTACGGCACGTTGAGCCACTTGTGCGCGTCGGTGGCCCAGGAGTCGGCGAGGTCGATGCCGTCGGCGAGATCGCGCAGTCCGCGCGTCGCGCGCGCCCAGAGGCCGAACGCTCCGTCGACGTGCAGCCACGCGTGATGCTCGCGCGCGATCTCCGCGATCTCGCGCAACGGATCGAACGCTCCCGTGTTCACGTTACCGGCCTGCGCGCAGATGATGGTCGGGCCGGTGAGGTTGTTCATCAGCGTGCGCAGACGGTCGGCGCGCATGCGCCCCTGCCCATCGGTCTCGACGCGCAGCGGCGCGCGCGTGCCGAACCCGAGGTAACGGAGGGCGACGTCGATGGTGATGTGGGACTCCGCGCTGGTGACGATGTTCACGCGCGGCGCGCCCGCGAGTCCGTCCTGTTCGACGTCCCAGCCGTTGCGGCGCAGCACGGCGTGACGGGCAGCGGCGAGGCAGGTGAAGTTCGCCATCTGGCAGCCGGTGACGAAGCCGAGGCTGGACTCGCGCGGGAGATCGAAGAGGTCGAGGAGCCACTCGCGCGCGACGTCCTCCATCACCGAGACCGCGGGCGAGGTCGCGTAGAGGCCGGGGTTCTGGTCCCACGTCGTGACCAGCCAGTCCGCGGCGACGGCGACCGGGTAGCTGCCGCCGATGACGAAGCCGAAGTAGCGCGGCCCGGCGCTGGCGATCGCGCCGCGCTCCCCCTCCCCGGCGATGGTGTCGATCACGGCAGACGGATCTTCCCCATCCTCGGAGAGCGGCTTGCGGAACACGCCGAGCAGCTCGTCGCGGGTGGCTCGGGCACCGACGTGGCGCTCGGGCATCGAGCGCAGGTACGCGGCGGCGTGGTCGTGGCTCCGGCGGAGCAGCGTTTCGTCGACGATCGGCGGTCTCTTCATGGCACGGACCATAGTGATACAATCCTCATGCGTCAAGTAGGACAATCGAGTTATGACAATCTGGTCGCCGCGACTCACCGAAACTGCCGGGACGGCGCTCTACCACCGCATCGCCGATGCCGTCGAACGCGACGTGCGCGCCGGCGTGCTGGTCGCCGGCAGCCAGCTCCCGACCCACCGCCAGCTCGCCCACGACCTCGGCATCACCCCCGTCACCGTGACTCGAGCTTACGCCGAAGCGGCGCGCCGGGGGTTGCTCGAGTCTTCGACCGGACGCGGCACGTTCGTGCGCGCCGTGCGTAAGGGGGCGGGTATCGCCGTCGAGGCGGACCTGGCGACGAACGTCGTCACCGTCGACCTGCCGTCTCCTTCGCGCTCGCTGCTCGAGCGCGCGGGCGACGTCCTCACCACGTCCACTTACGCCGCCGGCGCGGGGTCGGAGCGCCATCGCGCCGCCGGTGCGGCGTGGATCGGCCGGCGCACCGATCCCTCCCGCGTGCTCGTCACCGCCGGAACGCAGCACGCGCTCTTCCTCGCCCTCGCCGCGACCACGAAACCGGGCGATGCGGTCTTCGTCGAGGCACTGACGTACCACGGCGCGAAAGCCATCGCCTCGATGCTGCACGTGCGTCTCGAGCCGTTGCCGCTCGACCGCTACGGCATCGTCCCCGACGCGTTCGAGCGCGCCTGCCGCGCGCGCGTCGCGCGTGTGCTCTATCTCGTTCCGTCGCTGCACAATCCCACCGGCCTCGTCGTCCCCGAAAAGCGCCGCCGCGAGCTGGCCGTGATCGCCGAAAAGCACGGCATCACGATCGTCGAGGACGACGTCTGCGGGTTCCTGCTGGACAAAACACCGGCTCCCCTCGCCGCGTTCGCGCCCGACCGCACGATCTTCGTCACCGGACTCGGCAAAGCCATCGCGCCCGCGCTGCGCATCGGTTTTCTTACGGCTCCCGAGCCGCTTCTGTCGCGCGCCCAGGCGGCGCTCGCGGGGACGCTGCTCTTCACCTCCCCTGTGCTGGCGGAGATCGCGGCAACGTGGATCGAGGACGGCACGGCGGCGCGCGTCGTCGCGCGGAAGCGGGAGGAAGTGGCGTTGCGCGCGCGCGTGACGCGGCGCATCCTGCCGCGCGTTTCGGGCGATGCGCGCTCCGCGCATGTGTGGCTGGAGTTGCCGAAACGGTGGAGCGCGGACGCGTTTGCCGAAGAAGCGAAACGGCGGCGCGTGCGCGTTGCGGCGGCGTCGTCGTTCGCGGTCGGAGAGAACGTGCCGCATGCGGTGCGCATCAGCATCGGCGCACCGGCGACCGTTGCGGAGCTCGAAAGTGCACTGCACGTGATCGCCGGGATCGACGAAGAACGTGCGCAGGATCCGGTGGTGTGATGATCGAGATCCGCAACGACCGCTTCGACGTGGACGTCATTCACCGTTATCTCTCCGAGGAGTCTTACTGGGCGCAGGGGATTGCGCGGGAGCGGGTGGAACTGTCGATCGAGCACTCGCTCTGTTTCGGTGCGTTCGACGGCGACGCGCAGGTCGGCTTCGCGCGCGTGATCACCGACTACGCGACCTTCGCGTATCTCGCCGACGTATTCGTGCTGGAGTCGCATCGCGGCCGCGGCGTTGCGAAACAGCTCATGGGCGCGATCCTCACACATCCGCGGCTGCAGGGGCTGCGGCGCTGGCATCTCGTCACGCGCGACGCGCACGGGCTCTATGCGCAGTTCGGATTCGCGGCGCTGGATGCGCCGGAGCGGCACATGCAGAAGCTCACGCGCGCGCCGCGATGAGCGTGGCCAGCGTCTGCTTGAGCGTCTCGAGCGGGACCGGCTTGCGCAGGACTTCGTCGGGGAGGAGCTCGCCTTTGGGCGGCTCGTCGGTCGCGCGCATGAGGAGGATGACGCGGATGTGCGCGGTCTTTTCCTGTGATTTGAGGAGCTGGCAGAGCTCGCGGCCGTCCATCTTCGGCATGAGCGCGTCGGCGATGACGACGTCCGGCTGCTGGGCGATGGCGGTGCGCAACGCTTCGAGGCCGTCCGCGGCGCTGATGATCTCGTAGCCCGCACGTTCGAGGCTCGCGCGGGCGCTGGTGCGCAGGTCGGCGTCGGGATGGGCGATGAGGATGCGCGGCCGCGTCGCCTGCGGCTCTTTGTGTTGGTGGGCGCGGAGTGCGCTGATCTGCACCTGCGCGGCGCGACGCGTTTCGGTCAGGAGCTGGTTGAGATCCTCGACTCGCTGGCGCTCGTCTTCCAGTTTCTTCTGCATCGCGGCGAGACGCATGGTGAGGCTGCGCGCCTCCGCCCTCGCCTGCTCGCGCTCTTCGACCGCTTTGCCGAGATCGCTCTCGTGATCCTCGGCCAGGTGGGCAACGATGGTGTTGAGCTTCTGGTCGAACGCCTGCGCCTCGGCGCGCAGGTCTTCCTGCGTGACGTGCGCGCTCACGAGCGCTTCCTCGAGCTCGGCGATCCGGGTGCGGAGGGTGGCGGCTTCGGCGTCGCTCGCGGCTTGCGCGCCGGCCAGCGCTTGCTCGAACTCCGCGACGCGCGTGCGCAGCGTTGCGGCTTCCGCTTCGCGCTCGCGCTCGCGCTGCGCTACGTGCGCTTCGCTCGTTGCGCGCGCAGTCGCCGCGGCAGTTTCCCACTCCGCAATGCGGCTCTGCAGTTCTGCCACTTCCGCGAGACGGGCATCCTGTCCGTTCGCCGCTGCATCCTCCAGTTCGGAGATTCGCGTCCGCAGCTTCGCCGCGTCCGCTTCCCGCTCTCGTTCGAGCTCCGCTACACGCGCTTCGCTCGTTTCGCGTGCGTTCGCCGCGGCAGTTTCCAACTCCACGATGCGGCTCTGCAGCTCTGCCACTTCCGCGACACGCGCTTCCTGCGCACTCGCCAGCGCCTCCTCCGCCTCTGCGATCCGCGTACGGAACACCCCGGCGTCCGCTTCTCGCTCATTCGCAAGCTCCGCCACGCGCGCCTCGCTCGTCGCATGCGCAGCCGTCAGAGCCTCCTCTAACTCCACGATTTGCGTCCGCAGCTTCGCCGCTTCCGTTTCCCGCTCACGCTCGAGCCCTGCCACCCGCGCTTCGCTCGTCGCATGCGCGCTCGCCAGCGCCTCCTGTAGCTCCGCGATTTGCGTCCGCAGCTTCGCCGCCTCCGCTTCTCGCTCATTCGCAAGCTCCGTCACGCGCGCCTCGTTCGTGGCATGCGCAGTCGCCAGAGCCTCCTGTAACTCCACGATTTGCGTCTGCAGCTTCGCCGCCTGCGCTTCTCGCTCCGCAATGCGCCTGTGTAGCTCTGCCACTTCCGCGACTCGAGCTTCGTGCGCGTGCGCCGCCGCATCCTCTAACTCGCCGATCCGCGCCCGCAGCGACGCCGCCTCCGCTTCTCGCTCACGCTCGAGCTCTGCCACGCGCGCTTCGTTCGTCGCATGCGCGGTCGCCAGCGCCGCCTCTAACTCCGCGATGCGCATTCGCAACTTCGCCGCTTCCGCTTCCCGTTCACGCTCGAGCTCCGCCACGCCCGCTTCGCTCGTCGCCCGCGCACTCGCCGCCGCGTCCTCCACCTCCGCGATTCGCCTCTGCAGCGCTGCCGCCTCCGCTGCTCGCGCCTCCTCCGCCTCGCGCACGCGCATGCGCAACGCTGCCGACTCGCGATCGCGCGCGTCCTGCGCCACCTGCGCCGTGGCCAGCGCCTCCTCCAGCTCGGCCACCCGGATCCGCAGCGACGCCGCGTCTCCGACCGCCTCTTCCATCTGCCCACGCATCGACGTGGCTTCGTCGCGCACCGCGGCCATGTCGCGCACGTGTGCGGCTCGCGATTCGGCGAGCGATTGCTGCAGCGTGCGGAGCGAAGCAGCATCCGCCGTGCGGGCGGCGGTCGCGTCGGCGAGCGACTGCTCCAGCTCCGCGATGCGCGTGCGGAACACCATCCGCTCGCTGTTGAGCTGGCGCTCGACTTCCGTCACCCGCTCGACCGCCGCCGTGCGCACGGCGTGCTCCGCCGCGGCCCTCTCCCGCTCCACCTCGATCGTCCGCCGCAGCTCGTCGGATGCCGCGCGCAGAGCGGTGATGTCCGCATCGCGTTTCGCCAGCTCGCCCCGAGCCCCTTCGACCGCCCCGCGCAGACGCGCGGCCTCGGCACGTGCGATGTCGAGATCGGCATTGCGTCGTGAGAGCTCGGTCCGTAACTCCTCCCGCAGCTCGTCGATCGCGCTCAGCACCTCGTTGTTCTCCGCCGGCACGAGCACAGGCCGCAGCAGCGGCGGCGATAGCGCGGCGATCGGGAGCGGCTCGGGAGCGGAGCGCCGGCGACCGCGGAGGAAGCCGCGTATCGTGCCGAGGACGAGCACCGTCGTCGCGGCCGCAACCGCGGGGATCACGAGCGACGTGTTGCGCGGCAGAAAAAGCAGCGCGTGGAACGCGATGGCGACGGCGGCGGTGAGGCTGCCGAGGAGGGCGCCGTCGAGCCAGACGACGAGGGCGATGGCGGCGAGGTAGAGGTAGAGCGGTTCGTAGCGAGGGAGCGCGCCGGCCAGGACGTCATTGAGCCCCGTGGCGATGATGACGATGGCGGCAGCCCGCAAGGCGGTGAGGATGCCGCGGTTCTGAAGGGCAAACCCGCTCTCTGCCACGGCGGTCGATGATACGCGGGAAAGGCGGGCGGCGGACGAGAAAGACGTCCGCCGCCCGGAGATCGGTCAGTTGACCAGCACGCTGACGGTGCGGCTGTTGTCGAACGACGTGGTGCAGGTCGAGCTGCGGACGCGCACCCAGTACGTGTACGTGCCCTTGCGCGAATGGGAGACGTTGAGCGACGAGGCCGTCGCGCCGCTGATCGGGTCGGCCGTGTTGCCGCTCGCGCCGCGGTACCACTGGTACGTGAGCGGCGCCGCGCCGGTGGCGGTGACCGACAGCGTGCGCACGACGTTGCGCGCCATGGTCACGTTCTGCGGCTCGGCGGTGATGGTGGTCGGGCCGTACTCGGTGACGGTGACGGAGTCGGTGTCGGTGCACGAGCCGGTCGTTGCGGTGACAGTGTACGTGCCGGACGCGTTGACGGTGATCGAGCGCGACGTGGCGCCGGTCGACCAGAGGTACGACGTCGCGCCGAGCGGTGCGGCGAGCGTGACCTGACCGCCGTCGCAGAAGGTGGTCGGACCGTTGGCGGAGATCGTCGCGTCAGGCATGGGGTTGACGGTGACGGTCTCGGAGTCGGTGGCCGTGCACGAACCGAGGGTGGCCGTGACGGTGTACGTGCCGCTCGTGTGGACAATGATCTCGCGCGAGATGGAGCCGTTCGACCAGAGGTAGGACGTGGCGCCGAGCGGTGCGGAGAGTTTGACCTGGCCGCCCTGACAGAAGGTGGTTGGGCCGTTGGCAGTGATCGTGGCGTCGGGGGCCGGATTCACCGTGACGGTTTCGGAGTCCGTCGCGGTGCACGAACCGAGTGTGGCCGTGACGGTGTATGTGCCGCTCGCGTTGACGGTGATCTCGCGCGAGGTGGCGCCATTCGACCAGAGGTAGGACGTGGCGCCGAGCGGTGCGGAGAGTTTGACCTGACCACCGGTGCAGAACGTGGTCGGGCCACTTGCGGTGATCGTGGCATCGGCGGCCGGGTTGACCGT
>DASPHZ010000045.1:0-98844 GCA_035629395.1 Thermoanaerobaculia bacterium | reverse complement strand
GGCGGCAAGGATGAGCGGTCTCGCGAGCGTGTTCCGATCTCGCGACAACGCTCGCCCTTCATCCTTCCGCCTTCATCCTTGCTCCGTCCCCCCCGTGCGACGCACGCGCATTTGCGACACCGTCCATCCCTCATCCCTCATCCCTCCCCCATCGCCCCCGTGACGCGCACGCGAACGCGACACCCACGCATCCACGACACGCGTCGCGATCGCCCCCGTCGTATCATCCATGGATGCGTCTGCTTTCCGTAATCGCGCTCTTCCTTGCTTTCTCCACCAACCTCATCGCGCAGCCGGTTGACACGAAGGCGGTCGATCGGGTCATGCAGTCGTTGATCAAGTCGTGGAACGTGCCGGGGGCCGCCGTGGCGGTCGTAAAGAACGACCGCGTGGTTTACGTGAGCGGCTACGGAACGAAAGAAGTGGGCGGCACGGATCCGGTCACGCCGGACACGCTCTTCCAGATCGCATCCACCTCGAAGGCGTTCACCTCCACCGCATTGGCCATGCTCGCGGGCGAGAAGAAGCTCGCGTTCGACGATCCCGTGAAAACGTACGTCCCCTACTTTCGCCTCAGCGACATGTGTGCGGACGCGCAGGTGACGATCCGCGACATCGTCTCGCATCGCACGGGCGCCGCGCGCCGCGATGAGCTGTGGGACAACACGCCGCTCACGCGCGAGGACGTCATCCGCGCCATCGGGCAGATCGACATGGCTCGCCCGTTCCGCAGCGGCTACGGCTATCACAACATCATGTTCATCGCTGCGGGCGAAGTGGTCGCGAACGCGTCCGGCGTGCCGTGGGACGACTTCGTGCGCGACCGCATCTTCGTGCCGCTGAACATGACGCGCACGGTCACGTCCGACGAAGCGTGGAACGCGTCGACCGATCGCGCGACCGGCTATCGCTTCGACGCGAAGACGAATCGCATCTGGCCGCAGCCGCCCATCGAGACGAAGACCCTCGGCGCCGGCGGCGCGATCAAGTCGTCCGCGCGCGACATGGCCAACTGGATCCGCTTCCAGCTCGCGAACGGCGCGTTCGAGCTCCGCCAGCTCATCGACCCGGCCATGCTCGAGGAGACCAGACAGCCGCACACCGTCATCCGCATCGAGAGCTCGACGCGCGACTCCCATCCGGAGACCAACGTGATGTCGTACGCGATGGGCTGGGTGGTGCAGGACTATCGTGGCGAGCAGGTGATCTCGCACTCGGGCGCACTGAACGGCTTCCGCACGCAGGTCGTGCTTCTCCCCCGCCGCGGGATCGGTTTCGTCATCCTCACCAACCTCGGACGAGGCACCGCACTCGTGGCCGCGCGCTACTCCCTCATCGATCTCCTGTCGACGAAGACGGGCCGCGACTGGAACGCGTACTACCAGATGATCGAGGCGAAGGAGACGGCGAAGGAGCAGAAGGAACGCGAAGAGCGCCTGGCGAAACGCATCCCCGACACCACCCCGACGCACGCGCTCGACAAGTACGCAGGCGAGTACGAGAACGCGGCATACGGCACGGCGAAGATCACCAGCGTGGGCGGAGAGCTCGTGTTCGCGTGGAGCCGCATGACCATCCCGCTCACACACGTGCACTACGACGTGTTCCACGCCGAGTCCGAGGCCGACTGGGTCGACGAGGACGTGACGTTCGAGCTGAGTCCGGAACGCGAGATCAGGGCGCTGCGGGTGTTCGGGGAGACGTTTCAGCGGCGTACGCCACCATCGCGTCAATGATGCGATTCGCGACGCTGCTCTCCCCGATGTGGTGATTCGCGACCGCGCAGAAGTAGCGATAGCTGCCGTCCGGCATGGCGATGATGCCGCTCAGCGCGTTCACGCCGTTGATCGTGCCCGTCTTGCCGCGGAACCGCGCTTCGAGCGGGATCAGACGGCGGCGCAGCGTGCCCTCGTTGTTCGGTTGCGCGAGGATGGGCCACCACGTCGCACGGCGTGACGGATCGTTCATCCAGCGGAGAATCCGGATCGTGGCTTCCGGCGTGACGAAATCGTCCGGCGAGAGTCCCGAGCCGTCGGCGAACTGAAACGCGTTCGCGTCGATGCGAGTCTCGCGCAGGAGGAACGCGCGTTCCATCGCAAACGCAGTGTCGTACGAACCGTCGCCGATGCGCTTGAGGAGCATCTCGGCGTAAAGGTTGTGACTGTTCTTGAGCACCGCGTGCAGCAGGTGCGCGATGAACGGCGACGGCAATGCGAGCAGGCGCTCGCCCCACGCCCGCCGCTCCGTGTTCACGCGCGGAGTGCCGGTCACTTCGATACCGCGCGCGAAGAGCGCGTCCCGCAACGCGGTGGCGGCGTGCAGCGCGGGATCGGGCACGGCGCGATTGGTGGGAATCTCACTTTCGCCCCACGCGAGGGCGTCGATGGGCGCCGCGTAGTCCGCGCCGAGGTTGCCGTGCTTCCAGGAGCCGGGGATGAGATGGCGATCGAACAGCGACACGTCCGCGACGACGTCGCGCACGCGGGTGAAGCCGCGCTCGCGCAGCGATGCGGCGACGCGATCGAAATCATCGGAGCGTTCGTAGCGCCACGAGCCGAGCGACGGGTCGCCGTCGCCGACGAGGATCAGGTCTTCACCGTCGCGCCAGATCTCGGTCGTCAACTGACTGTCGCTGCCGAGGCAGTCGACGATGGCGGCGGAGGCGAAGAGCTTCCGGTTCGAGGCGGGGATCGTGAGCTTGTCCGCGTTGCGTGAGTAGAGGACACGGCCCGAGTCGTCTTCGATGTGGACGGACCAGAACGCGCGGTCGAACGGAGGCTCGGAGAGGAGGGTGTCGATGGGGTGTGGCCGCGGCGTCGTGGTGGCGCAGGCGGTGAGAAGGGAGAGGCAGAGCAGGAGCCGGAAGCGGAGGAAGTGCTTCAAGCGAAGCTCCAGTCCGCGTAGTTGTCGCCGTGTTCGAGGTTGTCGTGCACGGCGGAGAGGAATTCGGCGTAGCGCGGGACGGAGATGGTGTGGGCGATGAGCGTCTGAGCGTAGTCGCGCGCGAGTTGGTAGAGCGGCGGAGGGGACGCCACCGGGCCGGCCGGCGGGACACCGGCGTTCCGCACGAAGACGGCGCGCACCGCGTCCGGCGCGCCGTGAGTGGCAATGGCGCGAGAGATGAGCACGTCGAGGGACTCGGTGGGGTCGTCGGTTTCGGTGAAGAGCTCGGAGATCACCATGCGCAGTAAAGCGTAGCGGCCTTTGGCGCCGAGTGGTTGCTCGAGTGCGAGGGCGGCGTCGAGCATGAGGCGCGCGTCGCCTTTGACGACCTCGCGAAGTGTGACCTCGGCATCCGAGAGATGTTGGCCGAGCCACGCTTCCGCCGCGACGCGATCGCCTTCGAGCGAAGGCGCGGGATGCGACGGCGGCTCGAGGATCGGAGGCTCGCTCCACGGCTGGCGGCTGTCCGCGGCGTAGCGCGCGCATTCGAGCGTCAGCGGTACGAAGACGTCCGAGTTGCGGAAAGCGTATGCGGCGCGACAAGCCATCACGGCGCGCTTGGAATGCTGCGACGGTGCGTACGCCAGCACGGCGAAGCGCGTCACGGCAATCCACAACTCGTCCGGCGAATGCGACTCCGCGAACGCGCGCGCGGCGCGTGCAAACGTCTCGTGGTCGCGTTCGATCAGAGGCTCGTAGAGCGCATTCACGTCGTGGTCGTGGCGGTCGTCCCTGTCGTCGTGCCGGTGGTGGTCGTCGCGGTCACCGGGGTGGTCGTCGTGGGGTCGGTCGTCAGCGCGCCGCCCTCGGAGATCGAGCGTCCGCCCTTCTCCTCGTCGACGTCGATGGTCTGCGTCATCGCCTCGGTGCCCGTCGGCGCCGGCTGGGGCGAGGCGGGAGCAATCGTCTCATGAGCTTCTTCTCCCGTCGCCGCCCGCTCGCGCTTGCCGCAACTCGGCAGCGCAAGAAGCAGGATCGTGCAGACGGCAAGGAACGAAATCAGCGGTCTCTTCATGCGGGTTCCCGCCAATGCAATTTCGGTACAATGCACGCCCCATGGCGAACCGCAGGCGTATCGGCATTTTCGGGTGGGGGGTGGTGGCGCCGAAGTCGCCGAACGTGGAGACGTTCGAGCGGAATCTCGCCGAGGCCGGTACATGGCTGTCGCCCTTCACGGGATATGGGCAGTCGAATTTTCTCGTCGGCTACCCCGAATTCGATTTCGACGCCTACCAGCCGTGGTTCGAGGGGCGCTTCCCTCCGGCCAAATACGCGCAACTGAAAGAAAAGATGGGCCCCATGGTGCAGTTCGCCATCGGCGCGTTCATCCAGTCGCTCGGACAGAATCCCGGCATCGAGGAGTACCTGCAGTCGCTCGGGACGAAGACCCACGTCTACGTCGGCACCGGACTCGGCGACATCACGATCACGCAGCGCGAGGCGCTCGCGTACGAGCGGGCGCTCCGGCGCTGGAACGAGTTCTGGGCACATCGCGATCGCGTCTCCGCTCTGCGCGAGCACCTCGACGGCAACCTCGATCCCGGCGCACCGCGGAGTCCCTCGGAGATGGAGATCGGCACCGAGGCGTGGATCGAGGCGAAGCACGAGTGGGAGGCTTACTGGGCGGCGAAGTCGGACGCGCTGGCGGCCTATCTCGCCGAAGCGCGGGCAGTGCACTCGGAGCCGGTGCCGCCATCCTCCGGATCGGCAAAGCTCTCGATCATCCGGCAGAAACTGAGCCGCATCCGCGCGATCAACAAAAAGTACGGCTGCCCGGAAGAACCGTGGGCGGCGGTGTCGGCGAATCTGCTGTGGAACATCGTCAACATTCCGGCCGCGCAGATCTCGATGCTCGGCAAGATCGTCGGGCCCGCGTTCGCGCCGGTGGCGGCGTGCGCGTCGTTCGGTGTCGCGGCGAAGATGGCCATCGACGCGATCCAGCTCGGTGAAGCGACGGCGGCCGTCATCGGCATGACCGATCCTCCGCCGCACGAGATGGTCATCTCCGCGTTCTACAACGCGAACGTGCTCTCGGCCGATGCGGACGTCTCGCGTCCACTCACCGGCCTCAAAGGCACGCACATCGCCGGCGGCGCGTGCATCTGGATCGTCGGCGACGTGGAGGCGCTCACCGCGCAGGGCTTTACGCCGCTCGGTATGGAGATCGTCGGCATCGGCACGTCGTCCGACGCGCATCACATCATCACACCGTCGAAGGGCGGCCCGCAGCTCGCGATGAAGAAGGCGCTCGAGGAAGTGCAGGCATCGGAAGTACGCACGTGGGACATGCACGCGACCGCGACTCCCGGCGACGCGACGGAGATCGAGCACTCGCTGGAGATCCTGCACCCCGACGTGATTTTCACCGCACGCAAAGGGACGTTCGGCCACGGCATGTCCGTCGGCGGCGGATGGGAGCTCACCGCCCAGCACCTCGGCATGACGCGCGGGAAGCTCTTCCCGGTACCGCTCACCGAGGGCGAGCTGCATGCGGACGTGAAAGTCCACAGCGCGCAGTTCGTCGATCACGGCGGCCGCGAAGTGCCGCGCGGCTACAGCGGGAAGCTGAGCATGGGCGTCGGCGGCATCAATTCGTGCGTGATCTCGCGTCCGTGGGATCCGGAAGAGTTGGCATCCGGCTTCGGGCGTCCGGTTTCCGGGACTTCCGGCCCGGACGATGAGCCGGGGAAGTCCGGCGCCTGAAACGAGCGCCCGTAGTACGATCCGCGGCAAAGGAGATGGTCATGAAAATCAAGGGCATTCTGGCGGGAGCTCTGCTCTTCGCCTGTACGAGCGCATTCGCGCAGCACGATCACGGCGACAAGAAAGCCGGTGCGCACGCCATGGATCCGGCGGCGATGGAAGCGATGGCGAAGGCGGGGCAGCCGGGCGACGCGCACAAGAAGCTCGAGCCGTTCGTCGGCACGTGGGACACGAAGATCACGATGTGGATGATGCCCGGCACGCCTCCGATGACGAGCACCGGCACGGCCACGCATCGCTGGATCATGGGCGGGCGCTACCTCGAGCAGGCGTTCAAGGGCTCGATGGTGGGGATGCCGTTCGAGGGAATCGGCTACACGGGCTACGACAACGTGAAGAAGCAGTACTGGGGCACGTGGATGGACAGCATGTCGACCGGGATGATGACGTCGACGGGCAGCTCGGCCGACGGGAAGATCTTCCGCTTCGACGCGACGATGGCGGATCCAGTGACGGGCAAGGACATGCCGGTCGAGGAGACGATCACGGTCGTCGACGCGGATCACCACACGATGGAGATGTGGATGCCGGGTCCGGACGGGAAGAAGTTCAAGACGATGGAAATCGCGTACTCGCGCAAAAAATGAACGCCGGCATCGCTGCCGGCGTTCTGTCGTTCCCTGGACGGCCTCACGGCCGTCCTTTTTGTTTACTGCTGGACGGTGACGTTCTGCGCCTGCAGGCCCTTCGGACCTTCAGCCAGATCGAACTCCACCTGCGCGCCTTCGGGGAGCGAACGGAAGCCGCGGCTGTTGATCGCGCTGAAATGGACGAAGACGTCCTGGCCGCGATCGGTGGTGATGAAGCCGAAGCCCTTCGCGTCGTTGAACCACTTGACCTTGCCGGTCTCACGCATCGGGTTGAATCTCCTTTCGTGAATCTCTGCTGCCTGGAAATCTTCCCGGAAGCGTCGTGCTGCAACGCTGGGGTTGCGGATCAAATTTCCGGAACGTTAGGCGGAGGCGTTCATGGTTCGGGCAACTCGACAACAGCCGACGTAGCCGCCTGACGGCGGATGCCCGTGTTCTCAGGCCGTGTGAAGGGATCTACGAACACTCCCACCACGGCCTGTTCCGGCACATAGGCAACGGAAATGGGGCCGGTCTCAGCAATATCCACGATCTGCGTCGCGCGGCCGCGCGTGAGCATCGGATCTCGATGTCGTACGTCGTGGTGATAGAGCAATAAGTCGAACGGAATGTACCGCCCGCCGACCCAGATGCCGATGAATCCGGAGGACGCCGTCATTCGTGGCGCGGTGACGGTGAATGACCGCACCGGGGCATTCGGCAGGGAAATTACGACGTCCCGCTGATCGTCTCCGGTCTGCGGTGACGTTAAGACTGTCAGCGCGCGCGTTGCCGAAACGTACACCAGATGCTCGCCGGGCGAATGGGGGTGCTGGAGTGTAAACGCCCCATCCGCGCTTAACGTGACCTGTTCGGTGACGCTCCCGGCCGGGTTCACCCATGCGAGCAATGCGATCCCCTGATGGTCGATCACACGCCCCCGCAACTGTGGCGCAGTCAATATCACTGTCAACGCTCCGGACGTGAGATCGTCCGGACGGCGTGGCGCCGTGCACGTTCGTGGATATGCCTCATGCGTCGCGCAGACGACCAGCGGTTTGTCGGCGGGGATCCCCGTGAGCTCTGCGATTCCGTCGGCTCCGGTTTGCGCACCGTCCGACGTGTAATAGATCGCTGCTGAACCGTTCTGGTCGACGTTCCTGACCGGTGCGAACGTCACCGCTGCGCCCGAAACGCGTTTCCCACGCGAATCCGTGACAGTGACAGTCAAATTACGATGCCTGACGTCGATGTCATAGGAGGAATTCTCCGCGATCTGTTTGTGCGGGAAATAGCGCAAGGCCTCGCCGGTGCTGCAGAGCACCACTTCGATGGCGTTGCCGAGAGGATCGGCCGCGAGCGCGGCAGAATATCTGCCGGTCGCATCCGCATACGCCTGTCCACTTTCGAAACGCAGAAGCGCCTGCACCGGCGAGCCGTTTACGCGAACCGTTCCGAAAAAGCGAAAAGGCGAGAACGACGCCTGCACGATTTTCTGCTCCCCCGCCACCAGGTCGGTCTCGACGACGACCTCATTCGCGAAAGGCGGAGTGAGCGTGACGGTGTATTTCCCGGCGGGCACGCCCTCGAGCAGCAGACTTCCCGACGGGGTGAACGTCGCCGACCGCTTCGCTATGGGCTCGCACCGTATCGTTCCGTCAATCGCCGTGCATTCGTCGAGCGTAGCCGTGATTGCCGACCCGCCGTTTTGCACCGCCGCGCACTCGCTTTCGCCCGGCCACGTCGCATCGAGATTCCATCTCAGTTCCACGGCGGCGCCAGGGATCAGGATGATCGGTGCTCGTACGAGCGTCGCGGGAGCGGTGCTGGCCGCGAGTTCGATATCCGCATGCACCCATGTTTTGCCACGGACCTGCAACTCTGCCGGGCCCGCCGGAACATCCTTGAAGATCAATAAGGAGTGCGTTGCATCTTTCCCGCGCGTTAGCGGAAACACGGGATTGAGCTTCGCATCAGCGACGGACAGTGTGATCTCGGCCGGTGATAGCGGTTCGGCGATGTTTTCCGCGCTCGCACGATCGACCTTCACCCATGCGATGACATCCGTCCGGTCCGTTGAGGTGGAGAACGCTGGTAATTTCTCGCGCTGTCCGGCGCGCAATGTCATCGGTCGGCCAGCCGCGATCGGTGCGCCGTTCGCGATGAGAAGCGGGAGGAACGGACGACCAGCGGGCACGAGGATGCTGTTCTCCCCCTCGACGAGAGGGAAGAAGGTGCCGCCCGTCATTTCCGTAGGAGCGAGCCAGACGCCTACGCTCTGGCCACGTGACAGCCTGCTGACAACGCCGGAAACGTCGATGCTCGCCGCGGGTTCCATCGGAATCTCGAGGCGTTGATATCCAGCTTCGGGTGCAGCCGGTCCCGTGTAGACGAAGTAGTCCGGATGACCACTAACGAAGCCGTCGGCGTGCCGGGCGAAGGCGTGAAACAGCCCGGGAGGCAGATCGAGTACGTCGTCCGCAGGAAGACAACCAACACGCTGATAAGTGAAAAAGAGAGCAAATGCGTCCGCCACGCTTTTGCCACCATAAAAGCAAACCTGGCTCCCTGCTTTCCGCTGACCGTCAACCGTGGCCACATATTCTCGGCGATACGCGAACGCTGGAGCGGCGAAGAGAAGCAGCGCAGCGATGACGCACGGCAGCCGTAGCCAGGGAGCCATCATGCGGGATGCCTATGCGCCGCAGTCCGTTCTGGTGCACGTCTCACATTTGCCGTCGGTCTTGATCCTGCAAATATTGTCGGTGCTGCCGGTGAACGAGCACTGATAGCCGTTATCCGCGCACTTGCGCTTGCAGTTGCACGCACCCTGGGTGTAGCCGCCGTCGTCGATCGGGTCGACTGGTCTCTTCTGATTGGTCGCCACCTTCGGGAACGGTACGGATGCGCTGTCGATGACAGGCGCGCCGGCGATCTGCTTTGTAGCCGTCACAGAGACCGAGCGCATTGTCTCCCTTGGTCGGTACTTCCTTAAAACGTGAGTTTGACGACCGCGAAAGCCGCGCCCCGCGGGTCGGCGAGCACGGCGAAACGGCCAACGTTCGGGATGTCGGTGGGCGGGTGGTAGGTGCGGGCGCCGAGCGAAGATGCTTTCGCGACCGCGGCGTCGCAGTCCTCCACCGAAAAATAGGGCAGCCAATAGGATGGGACTTCCGGTGGTGCGGGCGACGGGAGCATGCCGCCGACGGCGTCTTCGCCGAGGTGGAACTCGACGTAATCGGACGTCTCTTTGAGACGCCAGTTGAAGAGCGTCGCGTAGAACGTCTTCGCGACCTCGCGGTCGCGCACGTGAAGCTCGTTCCAGCAAAGCGTGTTCGCCTCGTCGCGCACGGATACGCCGGCGTGATTCTTCGCCTGCCAGATCGCGAACGTCGCGCCCTGCGGATCGGTGATCACGGCCATGCGGCCGAGGTCGAAAACGTCGAAAGGACCGGCACAGATCTTTGCGCCGAGTTGCGTGGCCTCCGCGGCCGTCGTATCAGCGTCGGCGACGGCGACGTACGACGTCCAGTTCGGCGGCACCCCCTGTTGCTCGGGACCGAACTGGTACAGCGCGGCGGCATCGCGTCCGCCTTTCTGCAGCAGGGAATACGTGCCGTGCTCCCCCATCGGCACGTCATTGACGGTCCAGTCGAAGAGGCTCGTGTAGAAATCGCGCGCGGCGGGAGCATCGCTCGTGGCGAGCTCGATCCAGCAGAACGTTCCCGGCTGATGCATGCGCGGATTTTACGCCGAACGCCGGCGCCGCCAGAATGGTGCGTCGTGCCATCGTTGCTCCTGCGCGTACATTGCGCGGCGCGAAGACACATATCCGCTCCACATTGCGTCGACGACGTGGACGTAACGGCCAGCCGCATTCGTGAGCAGCGCGTGCGCGGCCTCGATTCCGGTCGCGAGCGCGGAGGCGATTCCGTGCGACGACAACGGATCGAGCGCCATCGCCGCGTCGCCGATGGCGAGCCAGCCGTCGCCGGCGACACGATCGAGACGCGCGCTGGCTGCATCGACGCGCCGCGGCTCGCACAAGGCGAAGCGCTCGCAACGCGAGCGCGTGCGCGGCGCGAGCAGCGCGTTCCAGTCGAATGCGCGCGCGATCTCCGCATCGGTGACGAACATCGCCGCGAGCCGGCCGTCGGGAATCGGTGCGGTGTACCACCAGCCGTGCTCCGTCGCCTCGACGAGTGTGAACGAGTCTTCGTCCGGCTCCCCTTCGAGAAATGCGACGAGGGCGATGAGCGTGTCGTCGACCACGCGTTGCGCACCGTGCCTGCGCGCGATCGCGCTCGTGCGTCCCGTCGCGTCGACGAGCACGCGCGCTTCGATCCCTTCCCCACCCTCACAGCGCACGCGCCACACGTCGTCGTCGCGCACTGCCTCGACGACGCGACTGTTCGTGCGCCGCACCGCGCCTGCCGCACACGCGCGCTCGTACAAAAGACGTTCGAAGCGGCGGCGATCGAGGTGCCATCCGTGTCCGTACGGCGTGAACACGAACGGCAACTCGGCCACGTCATCACTTCCCCACGACGAGCGATTGCCGTGACACGGCAGATGTCCGTCACGCGCGAGCGCATCCCACAATCCGAGCTCTTCGAGCAGCGGACGCGCGGCCGGCGCAATGCTCTCGCCGGGCTTGTCCCCCGTATCGTCGCCGCGCTCGAGAATCACGACCGAGACTCCCTCGCGCGCCAGGAGCAGCGCGGCGGCGGAGGCAGCAGGTCCGCCTCCGCACACCGCAACCTCGAACCTCACCGGAAGCTCCTCGGATTCGGGAGCTCCGCCGGACGCCGATCCGCGTCGACGGAGCGGTCGTCGAGCTTCGAACTTTCCGCTTTCAGCAGCGTGCGCGGCTTGACGCTCTTCACTTCCATTCCGAGCTCGACGTGCATCACGGGTGGGAACACCTGGCGTGCGTTCTCGAGCGGCGTTCCCGGCTGCTGCGTCACGACGCCGACCTCGTTCCACTGCTTCACGAAGTCGTTGATGACGGCCTGGTAGTTCTCGCGTGGCGGCAGCGCGCGCAGCCAGTACTTGCGGTTGTCGAATGCGAATGCGGCGCGGCGTTCGGCCAACGGCGCCTTCACGTCTTTCACGATGTCGTACTGCTCCTGCGTGAGCAGGTTGTTCGGCACGCGCACGGGCCAGAACGTCGGCAGGAAGACGCCGTCCTGATAGCCGACGTACGCGTAGAGGCAACTCGACGTGTCGGTCTGCCACGGCACGGCCATCCAGCGACTGACGTCGCCGGGCGCGCTGCCGTCGAGCGGTCCGCCCGGCGCGAGCGCGATCTTCGACGTGAGCTCGGGACCGTAATCCTGCGGCTGCGTCTTGCGCAGCTTCAGGCGGAACGGCTTGTCGTACATGATCGGCTGGCGCATCGGCCACGTCATTTCGCAACCGGGGTGGAACGGTCCGCCGATCGTGTTGTCGAGCGCCGCGTAATCGAGCGCCCACGGCTGTTCTTCGACAGGATATTCGTCGAGCTTCTGCGGCGGCTTTGCTTTCGGATCGTAGTCGGCGATGAAATCACCCGCGGCCCACTTGGCGAGCATTGCGTACTGCAGCTCCGTCACGGCGAGCCACTGCCGCGGATCGTGCGGCGGAAGGTCCATACCGTCGCCGTAAACCGGCGGGATCGCCTCCGGCTGCATCTCTTTGTAATCGGGATTGCGGAAGCGACGGAACATCGCCTCACGCAGCGGCGCAACGAACTCGGAGTTGTCGCCGAGGCTCGCGAGCAGCGCGTCGAGATCTTCGGGCGTGCGCCAGCCGAAGAGTTTTCCGAAACCCGCGTTCACCCACTGGTTGTCGGCGAGGCGCTGGAAGAGCGGCATGATGTCGCGCGTGTACGACGGCTTTGCGGGGAGCAGCGACGGATCGAGTTTCCAGCCGGCGTCGCGGATGACGTCGTACATCGTGATGAAGGCGATGATGCCGGGCGCGTAGTCGGGCGGTGCGACGACGACCCACGCGTGCTCGACGTCGAGCGCTTTGCCGTTGATCGAGACGGTTGCCTGCACGGGACCATCAGCGACGTCGTCGTGCCACAGCACGTTATTCGCGAAGGTGGTGGCAGGCTTGCCGTCCGCCGATGCGGACTCGCCGAATGCCGGAAGGAAGATGAGGCGGCCTTCGTCATCGGTCTGCAGTTCGCCGAGGGGGACGGATTTTTTGAAGAACTTGCCGTCGTCGAAGACGTACTTTTTCCCGCTCGTCCTGCGTCCGCTGATTGCGCGCGGCTTCGGGGTGATGGCGAGGCTGGCGCGGTCTTTCGCGTCCGCATTGCGCAGCGCGCTGGCCATCGGAGGCGTGCCCTGGCTCCCGTCGAATTCGGGGATGTCCATGGCCATGTCGAAGTCGTACCACGCGGCCTTCGTGTTCGCGACTTCGACGGACCACGTGACGTCGACGCTCTTCGACGGCATGAGCTCGCCGACGACTTTGCCGTACTTGTCGTAGCCGTAGATGCGGAAGCGCGCGGCCTGGCGCAGGAGCTTGCCGCTCTTGTCCTTGAAGCCGTATTTCGGCGACGGCGGGCGCCGCTCCTCGTTCGGCACCTCGGGCCCGATGAGGAATTCCTTGCTGCCGCCGACGCGGGCGATGCCGATGGCGGGATGGATGCGGCAATACGCAACCGAAGCGAGATCCATGAATGCTCCTCTCTTGAATTGGACTCGCAAGAGGAGTGACGCGGGAGGGAGGAGTCCCTACCCGCGTCGTGGGATCACCGCGTTTTCGTCAGCCCCATCGTCACGGCTTTCACCAGCGCGTTTTCGCGCTCGATGCCGTGGCGTTTGTCGAGCATGGTCTGGCGGATGTAGTCGAGCAGACGATCGAACTCGAGATCGGCGTCGGCCATCATCCGTGCGAGTTTGAGGACGACCTCGACCCCGGCGAGGTTCACGCCGAGGTCGCGGGTCAGGGTCAGGATCATCTCGAGCTTCTTGATCTCATCTTCCCCGTACAGCCGCGTGTTGCCGGCGGTACGGACCGGTTTGATCAGGCCTTCGCGCTCGTACAGGCGGAGCGTTTGCGGATGGATGTTGTACCGCTCCGAGATGATCGAGATCATCACGTATCCGTCTGCTCTGCGTCGTGCCATGACCTGCCCTTACGTCACTTGTTCTCGTCGACGACTTCGGCTTCGATGACGTCGTCCTTCGACGCGTCGGAGCCGTTGCCGCCGCCCGCACCACCACCCGCACCCGGCTGGCCACCGCCCTGCTGGTACATCACCTCGGCCAACTTGTGCGAAGCCTTCTGCAGGTTGTCCATCGCGGTACGCATGGTCTCGGTCCCGCCCTGCTCCATCGCCTTGCGCGCTTCGCCGATGGCGTTCTCGAGCGACTGCACGTCGGAGCCCTGCAGTTTCTCGCGGTTCTCGCTCAGCATCTTCTCGACCTGATAGACGAGCGAGTCGAGCTGATTCTTCGCTTCCACTTCGTCGCGGCGCTTCTTGTCCTCTTCGGCATGAGCTTCCGCATCGCGCACGAGCTTCTCGACGTCGTCCTTCGACAGACCCGAGGAGCTGGTGATCGTGATCTTCTGCTCCTTGCCGGTGCCGAGGTCCTTCGCCGTGACGTGCATGATGCCGTTCGCGTCGATGTCGAACGTGACCTCGATCTGCGGGATACCGCGCGGCGCCGGCGGGATGCCGATGAGGTGGAACGCGCCGAGGAGCTTGTTCGCGGACGCGATCTCACGCTCACCCTGGAAGACCTTGATCTCGACCGACGTCTGGTTGTCGGCGGCCGTGGAGAAGGTCTCCGACTTGCGCGTCGGGATCGTGGTGTTGCGCTCGATGAGTTTCGTCATCACGCCGCCGAGCGTCTCGATGCCGAGCGAGAGCGGGGTGACGTCGAGCAGGAGCACGTCCTTGACGTCGCCACCGAGGACACCGCCCTGGACCGCCGCGCCGACGGCGACGACTTCGTCCGGGTTCACGCCCTTGTGCGGCTCTTTGCCGAAGTAATCCTTGACGGCCTGCTGCACCATCGGGATGCGCGTCGAGCCGCCGACGAGGACGACTTCGTCGATCTTCTTCGGGTCGACGCCGGCGTCGGAGAGCGCCTGTTTCACCGGTCCCATCGTCTTCTGCACGATGTCGCCGATGAGCTGCTCGAACTTCGCACGGGTGAGCGAAAGATTGAGGTGCTTCGGACCGGAGGCGTCGGCCGTGATGAACGGCAGGTTCACGTCCGTGGACATGGTCGACGAGAGCTCGATCTTCGCTTTCTCGGCCGCTTCCTTGAGGCGCTGGAGGGCCATCTTGTCCTTCGAGAGGTCGATGCCCTGGTCCTTGCGGAACTCGTCGATGATCCAGTCGATGAGGCGCTGGTCGATGTTGTCGCCACCGAGGTGCGTGTCACCGTTGGTCGACTTCACTTCGACGACGCCGTCGCCGACTTCGAGGATGGAGATGTCGAACGTACCGCCGCCGAAGTCGTACACGGCGATGGTCTCGTTGGTTTTCTTGTCGAGACCGTACGCGAGCGCTGCGGCCGTGGGCTCGTTGACGAGGCGCTCGACTTTGAGGCCGGCGATCTCGCCGGCGTCTTTGGTGGCCTGGCGCTGCGAGTCGTTGAAGTAGGCCGGGACCGTGATGACGGCGCGATCGACCTTCTCGCCGAGGTAATCTTCCGCGGCCTGCTTGAGCTTCTGCAGGATCATCGCGGAGATCTCCGGCGGGGAGTACATCTTGCCCTGCACGTCGACGCGGACGTCGCTGTTGGACGCGGCCTGGACGGTGTACGGAACCATCTTCATCTCTTCGTTGACTTCATTGAACTTGCGGCCCATGAAGCGTTTGATGGAGAAGATGGTGTTCTCAGGGTTCGTGACGGCCTGGCGCTTGGCGACCTGACCGACGAGGCGCTCGCCGTTTTTGGCGAAGCCCACTACCGAAGGCGTGATCCGGCTCCCCTCGGCGTTCACAATGACCTTCGGCTCGTTGCCTTCCATGACCGCGACGACGGAGTTCGTCGTACCGAGGTCAATGCCGATGATCTTCGACATAAGTTATTCTCCTTCTATGACTTCGGGAACATTGAGCATCCCGCTGTCAAATTTGTCTTCCTTCCGAAACCTGAGTCTAGCATTGTGAATTCCGCGGGAGCAAGGGAGTACGCCGGGCAGCAATGTGTTCGATGCTCTTGATCGTCCTCGCGGTCTCGGCAATGATCGTGCTTGAGAGCAGGCAACATCCGCCATTCGTCGTTCGTCTGGCGGCCGGAGCCATCTTCGTCGACCTGATCGGCCTCGTCCTGACCGTATGGAAAATCGTCTTCAGCCCGGCTCCTCACGGCAATGAAAGTTCTGCGGGGAGTTGAATTGTTGTCATACACATCTCGCCGCCGCGAGGCGGTGACTGGAGGACTCTGAATGAGCCAATATCCTTATCGAGATCAACAGCCTGCCTGGATCGACGGACGCACTGCCAGCACGGCAGAGCGCGAGCGGACGTTCATCCGCTCGGTGTACGCATGGATGTTCGGTGGCCTGATTCTCACGGCGCTGGCCGCGCTGTGGGTGGTGAGCTCGCCGGCAATGCAGCAGCTCATCTTCACGACACCGCTGCGCTGGGTGCTGCTGTTCGCCGAGCTCGGAATGGTGTTCTATCTCGGCTTCCGCATCACGAAGATGTCCGCGGCCACGGCGGCGTCGATCTTTCTCGTGTTCTCGCTGCTGAACGGACTCACGCTCAGCTCGATCTTCTTCGTCTACACGGCCTGGGACATCTCGCTGGCGTTCTTCACCGCCGCGGGCATGTTCGGCGCGATGAGCGTCTACGGCCTGGTGACGAAGCGCGACCTGACGTCGTGGGGCTCGTTCTTTTTCATGGGCCTGATCGGCATCGTGATCTGCAGCCTGATCAACATCTTCCTGAAGTCGTCCGACCTCGGCTTCGCCATCTCTCTGATCGGCGTTTTCGTGTTCCTCGGCCTCACGGCTTATGACACGCAGAAGCTGAAGACGTACGCGACCGCGCCGGAGCTGCGCGAGAACCTGGCCATCATCGGGGCCCTCGCGCTGTATCTCGATTTCATCAACCTGTTTTTGATGCTGCTGCGGTTGCTTGGCGGGCGGCGGGACTAAGCCGCGCATCCGGACCCTCTCCCCGCGATCGTGGGGAGAGGGACGTTTCAGGCGGCGCGGCGTGCGGCGAGACGTCCCAGCATCTTCTTGAGCGTCAGCGCGTTGTAGACGGCGTACGCGGAGTCGTCGTTGTCGAAGTAGACGTAGATCGCTTTCAGCTTCTTCGACCATTCGCGGATCTGATCCGCCCACATCGCGAGCTGTTCGTCGCTGTAGCTTCCCTGATATTTAAAGTGCGTCGGTCCGTGCAGGCGGATGTACGTCCAGTCGGCGGTGATCTCGAGCGGCGACATGTAGCCCGCGAGCTCGTAGATGCAGAACGCGGCGTTGTACTTGCGCAGGACGGCGTAGACCTCGTCGGTCATCCACGTTTCGTTGCGCAGCTCGAACGTGTAGCGATGTTCGGGCGGGAGCATCGAGAGAAACTCCTCGAGCCGCTCGACGTTCACTTTCCATCCCGGCGGCAACTGCCACAGCACGGGACCCAGCTTGCCGCGTAACCGTTCCGCGCGCGGCATGAAGTTGGTGAGGCCGCGCATCGGATCCTTCAGCTTGATCATGTGCGTGATGAAGCGGCTGCCCTTCACTGCATACAGAAAATTGTGCGGGGTGTTCTTGCGCCACGCATCGAAGGTCGACTCGTTCGGCAATTGATAGAACGTGTTGTTGAGCTCCACCGTGTCGAAGTCCCGCAGGTAGTGCGCGAGCATCTCCGAGGACTTCATCCCGGCGGGGTAATACCGTCCGAGCCAGTGTTTGTAGTGGTAGCCGGAGGTGCCGATGCGGATCTCTGCTGCCATGTTTTGCCCCTCACCCGGCCCCTCTCCCCGGCTGGATGCGGGGAGAGGGAACGGAACGGAGATTACTGGTTGGTGATCGTGCGGCGGCCGGTCGAATCGGTGGTGATCCGGACCGAGCTCGCGATGTTCGCGGTCGCGTTGCCGGTAGCGGTGCGCGTCGCGGTGCCGCTGGTGTTCGTGGTGCCGGTAGTGGCGGTGTTGGTGTTCGCAGCGGTCGTTGAAGTCGTGGTTGCGTTGTTCGTTGCGGTGAGAGCGGTGCGTTGCGAAGCTGCGACGGCGAGCCCCGGCGTGGCCGAGATCGTCGTCGGCGGGTTCACGACGGAGGCCGCGGTCGGCGAAAGCGTGCGCGACGCGAGTCCGTTGAGCGCCGCGCCGTTCACGGCCGCGTTGAACACGGGCGCACCGGCGGTGCTGCCGACGTTCGTCACGCTCGTGCCGGTCACGCCGGCGCCGGTGTTGGCCGTCGCGGCGGGACTGTTGGACGTCGCGCCGAGGATGGCGCCGGCGCCGGACGTCGTGCCGAGGACGCTGCCCGTACCGGTCGCCGTCGTGCCGATGGTGCCGCTCGCGATCGCGCCGCCACCACCGCCGCTCACGCCTTCACCCGCGCCGCTGGCGATGGCGGGCGTCGGATTCGAAGTGAGCGAAGAGTTGACGGTGAGCTGCGGATTGGTCTGCATGGCCGGGTTGATCCACTGGCCGGTCACGAGACCATCGGAAGCGTACGGACGGCCGGGCGCGCCGGGATAGGCAGGCCCGAGGACGCGCACGCGCGGGGCGCGCTCGGCCATGATCAGCGCGGCCTCATCGGGAGTGAGACGGCGCGGGCGAACCGCGGGAAGCGCGGCGTCGAAACGCGTGGACGAGGACGACATCATCGGCGGATTCTGCGGTGCGGATTCGGAGCCGGTGGCGCCGCCGCCGGTGGGCGTCGACCTCACGCCGGGAGTGGTGACGGGATCGCCGTCGCCGAGGGTGCGATCGGTCGTGCAACCGAACGCGGCGAGGGTGAGAGCGAGAGATGCGGCAAAAAATATGCGTCCGGATGCCCGGCCGCGTAACTGATTCGATGTCAATGACTTGCTCATGCTGCCTCCTTTGGGTCGAAAGCGAGAATTCACTGGTTATTTAGAGCAACAGGCGGGCCATTTTCGAGGCGGGAACGGCTGTTGCTCCTCAGCCCGGCGAAGGAGGAAAAGACCCTGATGAAACGGAACAAGTCCCTGATTTTTCTCTCGCTCCTGTTGGTGGCGCTGGCGGCGAGCGCCTGCTCGATGAACCGCGTGCTCCCCGAGGCGGCGGATGAAGAGGCGATGGAAGGCGACGTGCGCGGCGCAATCGCCGCGGCGGTGCCGGGCAAGACGTTCGCGCTGAGCGTCGACGTGACCGAGAACGGCGCCGTGCGCCTGAGCGGCAACGTCGACAGCGCGGCCGACCGCGACGCCATCGTCGCCAAAGTGCGCCAGGTGAACGGCGTACGCAGCGTCGACGCAAGCGGCATCAACGTGCAGTAGCGCGCTTCGCGCGCAGGGCCGAGGGCCGAGGGCAAAGGGCCGAGAGGGAGCACCGAGCACCCTCTTGGCCCTCAGCTCTCGGCCCTTCTACAATCACGCCGCGTTTCGCCATCGCTGAGCGCGGCAGTTCGGTACGCAGGAAGTGGTCGGCGGCATCACCACCTTCGTCTCGATGGCGTACATCATCGTAGTTGTAGCGCGCTTCGCGCGCGAGGGCCGAGGGCCGAGGGCCAAGGGCCGAGAGGAAGCACCCCCTTGGCCCTCGGCCCTCAAGCCCTCAGCCCTTCTACAATCACGCCGTGTTTCGCATCGCTGAGCGCGGCAGTTCGGTACGCAACGAAGTGGTCGGCGGCATCACCACCTTCGTCTCGATGGCGTACATCATCGTCGTCAATCCCGCCATCCTCGCGTTCGCGGGGATCCCGCAGGGGCCTTCCACCGTGGCGACGATTCTCACCGCGGCATTCGGCACATTGCTGATGGGGCTTTACGCGAACCGTCCCATCGCCGTCGCGCCGTACATGGGGGAGAACGCGTTCCTCGCGTTCGGCCTCGCCGCGTTCGGGATCAGCTGGCAGCAGCGCCTCGGCGCGGTCTTCGTCAGCGGCGTGATCTTCCTGATCATCACGTTGATCGGCGTGCGCACGTGGCTCGCGGAGGCGGTGTCGCCGTCGATGAAGCACAGCTTCGCGGCGGGCATCGGTCTTTTTCTGACGTTCATCGGATTGTTCGAAGCGGGCATCGTCAAAGGCGCGCAGGCGGTGCCGGTGCAACTCGGCGACGTGCGCAGCGGCGCCGTACTTTTAGCGGTGCTGGGATTCGTGATCATCGCCGCACTGATGTACCGCCGCGTCCCCGGCGCCATCCTCATCGGCATCGTCGTCACCGCAATCCTCGGCGCGCTCTTCGGCATCGGCAAACTGCCGGCGCGCGTCGTCGACCTCCCCTACGACCTCTCCCCCATCGCGTTCGAACTGGAGATCGCGTCGCTCTTCCGCGTCGCCTTCCTGCCGATTCTGCTCACGCTCTTTCTGATGTCGCTGCTGGACACGCTCGGCACCCTCGTCGCGCTCGAACCGGAAGGCGATCTGAAAAAACCGATGCTCGTCGACGCCGCCGCGTGCGTGTTCAGCGGCCTCATAGGAACTTCGACGAGCGGCGCGTACATCGAATCCGCGACCGGCATCCGCGAGGGTGCACGCACGGGACTGGCGTCTGTCGTCACCGCGGCGCTCTTCGTACTTGCGCTGTATTTCATCCCGCTGTTCGAGCCGTTGCAGTCGCTGCAGTACGCGTATGCGCCGGCGCTGATGATCGTGGGGATGCTCATGCTCGGCGCGATCGCGAAGATCGACTTCGACGACCTGACCGAGCTCGTGCCCGCGTTCGTGACGGTGGTGGTGATGGTGTTCACCGTCAACATCGCCAACGGGCTTACGGCGGGACTGGCGCTCTACCCGATCATGAAAGTGATCGCCGGCCGCGCGCGCGAGCTCCAGGCCGGCACGGTCGTGCTCGCGGTGCTGTGCGCTTCGTATTACGCATTCGGCCTGCCGCATTGAAGTGGCACCTGCCATGCTCTTTTGCGTGGCATGAAACTACTCGTGACCGGCGGTACCGGAGTCATCGGCGAAGGTGTGCTTCCGGAGCTCCTCGCGCGCGGACACAGCGTGCGGCTCCTTTCGCGCCACGCAAAAGAGGACGCGAAGCAGTGGAGCGGCGTCGAGCCGTTCGAAGCGAGCGTCTCCGATCCCGAATCATTGCGCGGGGCCGCCGACGGTTGCGACGCGATCCTGCACATCGCCGGCATCGTCGCGGAAAATCCGCCCGAGGTCACGTTTGCGAACGTGAACGTCGGCGGCACGCAGAACATGATCGACGAAGCGAAGCGCGCGAACGTACAGCGATTTCTCTTCGTCTCCTCGCTGGGGGCCGATACCGGCGAGTCCGACTACCACAAGTCCAAACGCGAGGCCGAGCTGCTCGTGCAGCGATCGGGACTCCTGTGGACGATCATCCGTCCCGGCAACGTCTACGGTCCCGGCGACGAAGTGATCTCGACGATCCTGAAGATGGTGCGCGCACTTCCAGCCGTGCCGGTGATCGACAGCGGCGACCAGGAGTTCCAACCCATCTGGCACGAGGATCTGGCGAAGCTTCTCGCCACCGCCGTCGAGCACAAGGACATCGCCGGCCAGATCCTCGAGGCGGCCGGTCCGGAGATCACGACGATGAACGATCTCCTGCAGCGCTTCGGGGAGATCACGGGACGCTCGCCGGTCCGCGTGCCGGTACCGATGCCGCTGGCGCAGCTCACCGCGCGTTTCGCCTCGGCAGTCATGCCGCTGCCGGTCGACGAGAACAAGCTGACGATGCTGCAGGAGAAGAACGTCGTTCGCGGCACGAGCGCGACCGCCGTCCTCGGCATCACCACCACGCCGCTCGACCAAGGCCTGCGCTTCCTCGCGGATGCGCTGCAGGAGACGCTGCCCGAGGATGGCTTCGGCGCGCTCGAGCACAAACGCTTCTACGCGGACATCCGCGGCTCGCGCCTGAATGCGGTCGCGCTGATGAACGCGTTCCGCGAGCGCGTGAACGAGTTCATGCCCATCGAGTTCGTCGCCGAACCGGGTGCGGCGGACAAAGTCGAGAAGGGCGCGACGCTCACCGGCTCGCTGCCGTTGCGCGGCAACTTTCAGGTGCGCGTCGAGGTGTCGGAGCCGACGCACGTCGTCTTCGCGACGATCGAAGGCCATCCGCTCGCGGGCATCGTCGAGTTCACGAGCACCGACACGAACGAGGGTGTGCGCTTCGCCGTCGACACGTTCACACGCGCCTCGAATTTCTTCGACTGGGTGGCGGTGCGCACCGTCGGCGCGCCCGCGCAGGACGCGAACTGGCGCGCCGTCGTGCAGCGGGCCATCGACGCCAGCGGCGGCACCTCCGAAGGCGTGCAGCAGGAGAAAGAGAAGCTCGACGAAGAGGCCGCGGCCGCGGTGGAGAAACGCGTGCGCGGACTCGTGCAGGATCGCAAGCGCGAAGAATCGTCAGGCCTTGCGCCCGAACACGCGTCGTAGCGCGCTCTTCGCCGCCCAGTAGCCGCACATGCCGTGCACGCCTCCACCGGGAGGCGTCGAACTGGAACAGAGAAAGATGCGCTCGTTCGGCGTCGCGTACGGATCGAGCTTCGCGAACGGACGGACGAGGAACTGCGACATCGTGTTCGCGCCGCCGGCGATGTCGCCGCCGATGAAGTTCGGATTGTGCTGCTCGTATTGCGCGGTGTTGATCGTCGAGCGCGCCAGGATGCGGTCGCGGAACCCCGGCGCGAAGCGCTCGATCTGACGCTCGATCAACTCGGTCGCATCGTCCGTGGAACCGTGTGGAACATGGCAGTACGCCCAGCCGGTGTGCTTCCCTTCCGGCGCGCGCGTCGCGTCGAACATGCTCTGCTGCGCGCAGAGCACGAACGGCTTGTCGGTCATGCGGCCGTGAAAGACGGAGTCCTCGTGCTCCGCGATCTCTTCGATCGTGCCGCCGACATGCACCGTTGCGCTGCGTGCACACTCCGCGTTCTTCCACGGGATCGGGCCGTCGAGCGCCCAGTCGATCTTGAACACGCCCGGACCGTAGCGAAAGCGTCCGAGGCGGCGGACGTAGCTCGCGGGGAGCTGATCCGCGGCGATGTACGCGAGCTGGATCGGCGTGACGTCGAAGAGCACCGCCACCGCCGGAGGGATGTCGCGCAGCGAGCGCACGGGAGTCGACGTGCGGATCTCGCCGCCCATCGAGCGCAGGTAGCTGGCCATGGCGTTGATGATGGCGACCGAGCCCCCTTTGGCCGCGGGCCAGCCCGTTGCGTGTCCCGCGAGGATCAGCGCCAGTCCGAACGACGCGGAGCCGACACGGCTGAGCGGGATGAACGAGTGCGCGGCCGAGCCGCCGATCAGCGCACGCGCGTGCGGCGTCCTGAAGCGCTTCGTGAGGCCGAGCGCGGATTGCAGACCGGCGAGCCCGAACTGGGCGAGAACGAAGGGATGCTTCGGCATCGGCAGCGCGAGCACGGGCTTGAGGATCTCGTCGAACAGCGCGCCGAAGTGCTTCGCGTACGGCTTCATCAGCGCGCGATACGCCTTTTCGTCTTCGCCGAGGCGTGAGGCGGTGGCGTCGAGGGAAAGCTCGAGCGTCGCGGCGCTGCCGTCGTCGAGCGGATGCGCGATCGCCGCGGGCGAGTACGCCCATTCGAGGCCATGCTCGGCGAGCGGCAGCCCACGCATGAACGGCGAGACCACGCTCATCGGATGGATGGCCGAGCAGATGTCGTGATGGAATCCAGGCAGCGTGCGCTGCTCCGTGCGCGCCCCTCCCCCAATCGTTTCCTTCGCCTCCAGCACGAGCACGGAGAGCCCCTCCCGCGCGAGCACGATCGCTGCGGCGAGACCGTTGGGACCGGAGCCGACGATGACGGCGTCGTAATGTGATTTGGTCACGACGGTGGCGGGTTCATGGGGAGTGCCAGATGTGGTCCGGGTGGCGGGGTTCGGTGGTTGGTGGTCGGTTATCGGTTGTCGGTTGTCTGGGCAGTCTCGCGCTGCGGCACAGACAACCGAGAACCGACCACTGACAACATCAAGCCCCGTCCTCGTCGTCCGGCCCGCATCGCCACACGGCACCGATAGCCGCCACCATCATGGCACGCCGGTCGCTGAAATCGCCGTGGAGGCACACACACATGGCAGACAAAAACGACGAAGTCATCCACCACGGTCCGGTCACTGAATACCGTCCGCACAAGGACGACGTTTCGGGCGGACGCGACAAATCGGTGCAGACGGAGGCGCTGGGGGCTGAGGGGATCGCGGACCTGTCGAATTCGAGCGCGACGAGCGGAGGGGCATCGGGGAAGGTCAACACCGTCGACTCTCCGGCGCAGCCGCGGCGCGATGGCGGCACTTCGCCCGACGACGAGCCGCAGCCGGCGGGAAACCGCGGCAACCTCACGTCCTAAACCATTGAGTGGCGGCCACTTGGCAGTGGCCGCCACTTTTTTCGAAATTCAGGGTAGGGATTTGGTCGCGCCAGTCACTCCTAAGTCGGAGCTGTCTGAATGTACCTCATGCCACCGACCCAGGAACGAGAGGGAGCGCCCAATGAGCTCGAGACGATCGCGCTTTCGGGAGAGCACCTCGAGTACCTCGGACAGATTGCCCACGACATGAATCCCCTGATGCCGGCGTCGCTCGGCATGTCGCATCTCATCCGGACCTTGCTCGAACGGATTGAAGACAGCGGCATTGACCTCACTGACGCCAGCAGTGAAGAAGAGATTGCCCGACTGGCCGCAGGACGGCTGCGCCAGAGGAGCTCTTCGAGCTCGAAACGAACGCCTCGCCTCAACGAGCGGCTTTTTTCTTCACGCTCGTCAGCAGCTCTACGATCGAATCGATCGAGTCCGCCTGAGAGAGATCGGTTCCACTCTGGAAGGCCGCCTCGATCAGGCCGCGGATGATCTCGGCTCGACTGATCGCCTTTCCGTGCTTGAGGCGAATGTCGATGGCCAGTCGGTCGAGATAGGCGACATGACGGTCGAGTAGGACGACCGTGATTTTCGCCCAGGGCTCAGTATGGACGATGGGACGACCGCGATTGCTCTTGGTTCCAGCAGGGCTCACACGCACTCCTGTTCAACTTGGATTGTGACCGAGGTCGAAAATGAGTGTACTTCCTTCCTCGATCGAAGTCTATCTTTCCGTACCTACCTAAGGGCGTACAATTTTATTTAGATACTCCTCAGGCAGGCGCGGTACAGCACGTCAACGGAAATCGAATACGCTTTCCTCGGACCTTTGGGGGCGGAGAGGAGGATGTCCTCCCATCCGCGACACCATATTACCTGCTCGTCTTGGTTTCGCAACTGGTTCGCGATCAGAATTCGCCGAACCGCTCCGTATCACCGCTCGCCGCGCGGCAAACGGATCGTGAACACCGCTCCCCGCTCCGCGTTCGCCGCGCTCACGCGACCGCCGTACGCTTCGATGATCGTCTTCACGATCGCCAGTCCCAGGCCGGTGTGTCCGCCGGTGTGACGCGAGGCGTCGGGACGATGCGTGAAGAAGCGATCGAAGATCCGTCCGATGGTGGACTCGGGGATGCCGGGCCCGGCGTCGGCGACACGAGTGACGACGTCGCCGTTCTCCGCGACCGCGGTCACGCTGATCGTCGAGCCGGGCGAGGAGAAGCTGAGCGCGTTGTCGAGGATGTTCTCGAACACCTGCGTCAATCGATCTTCCGACGCATGGACGATCAGTCCGTCGGTCGCGTCGAGATGAAAGCGCACGCGCTCGCCCGCACGTAATCGGAAGCCTTCGACGATCTTCGTCAGCAGCGCGGAGAGATCGAGGGCTCCCGGACGCTCGCGCGCGACGCGCGCGTCGATCATCGAGATCTCGCGCACGCCGGAGAGCAGGCGCTCCATGCGCGCGACTTCCTGATCGACGATGGCCACGAAGCGTCTGCGGTCGGCAGCGGTGTCGACGTCGGCGATCATTTCGTTGGCGTTGCGGATGGACGCGAGGGGGTTCTTGAGCTCGTGCACCACGTCCGAGGCGAAGGTCTCGACGATGCCGACGTGGGCGTCGAGGCGGCGCATGATGCGCTCGAGCGCGCGCGAGAGCTCGCCGATCTCGTCGAGCCGTTTCGAGCCTTTGAAGTGGCGGTCGCGCAGCCGTCCGCGGCGATCGAGCACGGCACGCGCGTCGACGCGCAGTTGCCGCAGCGGACGCACGATGGACGTGGAGAAGAAGAGGCTGACGAGGATCGCCACGACCAGCGAGGCGATGAAGATGCGCATCACACGCAGGCGGATGACGTAGAGGTCCTGCAGGATCGGGAACGTGCTCTTCGACGCGACGACCGCGCCCACGGTCCAGCCGCCGACGACCACCGGCGTCAACCGATAGAGCGTGACGCTTCGCTGCTGCGGCGCGAGCTTTTTGTCGAGCCGCTCGCGTCCGCGCAGCGTTTCGGCGACTTCCTCGCCGGAGAGGCGCGTCGCATTCGCAAAGTAGTCGACCTCGAGCGGCTCTTCGGGCGGCCGCACGTAGCGCAGGATCGGCCGCAGCAGGAACGCGCCGACGCGATAGAGGACGTTGCGGCGGTCCGTGCGCGGAGGCCGCTGCGGCGCGGGCGTGACGATCTCGCGCGAATCGGCGACGACGCTGCCGCGCGAATCGATGAGCCGCACACGCATGTCGTCGACTTTCGCGCGGCGGATGACGTCTTCGAAGGCATCCGCGTCGAGCGTCCCTTCCCGCGCGATCGACGCGGCGATGAGGCGCGCGCGATGCGTGATGTCGCGGATCTCCGCGTCTTCGAGCCGCTGCTCGTACTCGCCGAGAAAGAGCACGCCGGCGACGGGAAGGAAGACGAGGAGGGCGTTGAAGGCGAGGAGGCGGACGCCGAGCCGTGAGAAGCGTCTCACCGGATTGAGGATGAAGGATTGAGGATTGAGGATGCGTTTCACGCGCGTCCCATTCTCGATCCTCCATCCTCAATCCTCAATCCCGTTCGTCATTCCTTCCAGCGATATCCCAGCCCATACACGGTCTCGATCCGGTCAAACGAAGTATCCACCTCTTCGAACTTTCTCCTCACGCGCTTGATGTGGCTGTCGATCGTGCGGTCGCTGACGTAGGCGTCGTGAGGGTAGCCGTCCTGGTGGAGTTGCTTGCGCGTCTTCACGTGGCCTGGGTAGCGCACGAGGGCGTGGAGCATCATGAACTCGGTGACGGTGAGATTGAGGTTCGCGTCTTTCCAGCGGACGGTGTAGCGCTGCAGGTCGAGCTCGAGATCGCCGTGGCGGACGGGCGCGTCGGCGGCGGGACGCGTCGCGCCGTGATCGATGGCGGCGCGGCGGAAGAGCACTTTCACGCGCGCGAGGAGCTCGCGCATCGAGAACGGTTTGCAGAGGTAATCGTCGGCCCCGATCTCCAGGCCGAGGACGCGATCCAGTTCTTCGTCGCGCGAGGTGAGGAAGATGATGGGCGTCGAGTCGGACATGCCGCGGATGCGGCGGCACAATTCGAGGCCGTCCATCTGCGGCATGGTGATGTCGAGGATGACGAGGCCGGGAAGCTTCTGCTGGAACACGCGCCATGCTTCGGCGCCGTGCGCGTACAGCTCGACGGGATACCCCTCGCGCCGGAGTGCGAAGGCGACGGTCTCGCGGATGTTGTCTTCATCGTCCACGACGGCGACGACGCTGTTGGCCGGTCTCACGCCGGAGATCTTACTGCCTCCGGCACTCCCCTTCGCTGCACACGTACGTGAGCACCAGCTTCGGATCGCCGGTGAGGGCGGCGGTGAACGGCAGCGCTTTGATCACGCGGTCGCGCGCCGGGCCTCTGTGCGGGAGGAAAACGACGAAGCGCATCGGCTCCCAGCGCTGCTGCTCGGCCGCGAGGACGTCGTGCGTTTCCTTCGCGCGCACGTCGCCGGTGACGACGACGATGCGCGGCGCGCGGAACGTCATCTCGTACGCCGAAGCGAGGTGCGTGTGCTCCGCCCCGTACGCGCGCATGCGGCCTCCGAAGACGTGGAAGAGCGACGGTGGACGTTCGCGCCACGCCGCGTTCCCGGTGAGGGCAGCGAGGCGCTGGACGTTGATCGCGGTCAAAGCAGTCGGCGACGGCACGTCGACGTCGCGCTCGAGGACGATGCCCTGCACGCGCTCCGGCAGGCTGGATACCGGCGCGGACTTGTCGAGACGCTGCTGCATGGCGATGGCGGCATCGAGCCACTTCACGTCGTAGCTGGCGGCGAAGACGTCGAGCAGTCCCTGCACGAGCGCGGGGTGGTCGTGTTTCTTCGTCACGATCGTCGCGGCCTGGATGGCGGCGTCGAGATAGCGCGGCTCGCTCAGCACCGCGGCGGCGCGGGCGGCGGCGGAGATCATCAGACCGTTCCACGCCGGTTCCACGAACGGCTCGCGAAACGGCGAGGGGCGTTTCTGCCGCGCTTCGAAGAGCTTGTCCGCGCCGATGGATTCGACCTGCTCCGGCGTGAACGGCGCGTAGAACGCACCGTTGGCGAACACGGGCTGCCCGTTGTTCGGGATGAGGCTGTGCGCGTACTGCGAGGCCTCGAACGCACCTTTGTGGTCGAGACGGAGATCGCGCAGCACGTAATCGACGGTCGAGCGCACGACCTGTTCGAGCTCGGGGATCTTCGTCAGTTGGAAGGCTTCGAGGTACGCGAGCGTGTAGAGGGCCTGCTCGTGCAGGTGCTTGTCGTAGCAGCCGTCGCAGCGGAAAAAGCCTCCGCCGAGCTGATCGCGTTTGCCGGTCTTGGCAACGCTGCGCAACGTGTCGACGGCGAGCGTGCGCAGCGGCGCGTGCTGCGTGCGCTCGGCGTAACGCAGGAGGAAGAGCACGGTCATCGGATCGAGCGTCTTCTCTTTGTCGTAACGCGTGGCGATGGCGTCGACGACCGCTTCGAGGGTGGTCGCATCGACGGGTGCTGCCGCGCGACGATCCACGGCGGCGCGCGCTTTCGCGACCATGGCCGATGCGGCGGCATCGGCGTTCGGGTGTTCCTGCGCGAGCATGCGGCCGAGGGAGGGGGCGTCGAGAAATCCGGCGGCGGCGCAGGGCTCGAGCGAGGGAGTGAGAATCAGATTGACCGGCCAGCCCTGAACGTTGGCGATGGCCTCGTACGCCGCGGCGATGTCAGGGTGCTCGATGCGATCGAGGAGCACCGGGACATAGCGCGCGTTGAGTGCCGCGGCGTTGGCAGCAAAGGCATCGGCGTGCATGCGGTGCACGTCCCACGAAGCGGCATAGCCGATCGAAAGAAAGATCGGCTTCTTCTCGCGTTGCGCGCGCTCGATGGCGGGCTTCCCCCACTCCATCCACTGCACCGCCGCGCTGACGCGGTCCGTGTGCAGACGCGTCGCCGCCTGCGCGGGCAGCGCCAGCGCGATCGCGAGAAGGAGCATGCGGACCATTCCGCAATCGAAACGCGATCAGCGGCTCGTTTCACTCCCCGTGGGCGCGAGCACTTCGCCGGTGTAGTACTTGCCGTCGTCGGAGGCGAGGAAGACGTACGACGGCGCGATCTCGGCCGGCTGGGCCGCCCTCCCCCACACCGTGTCCTTGCCGAACGCGGCGACGTGCTTTTTGTCCATCGTGGCCGGAATGAGCGGCGTCCACACCGGTCCCGGCGCAACGCAGTTCACGCGAATGCCCTGGTCGGCGATGCTCTGCGCGAGCGAGCGGGTGAAGGTGTGAATGGCACCTTTCGTGGCGGAGTAGTCGAGCAGTCCCGGATTGCCTTTCATCGCCGTGACGGAGCCGGTGTTGAGGATCGACGCGCCTTCCTTCAGATGCGGGAGCGCGGCCTGGACCATGTAGATGTAGCCGTAAATATTGGTCCGGAACGTCCCATCCAACTGCTCCTCGGTGATGTCGAGGATCGATTTCTGCTCCTGCTGGTACGCGGCGTTGTTGACGAGGATGTCGAGCCTGCCGAATTCCTTCACGACGTCGTTCACGAAGTCCTTGCAGGCGTGGCGGAGCTTCACGTCGAAGCGGCGCGCAATGCAGCGGCGGCCGGCCTGTTCGACCCAGTGCATCGTCTCCGCGGCGTCGTCGTCTTCTTTCGCCGAGAGATAGGCGATGGCGACGTCCGCGCCTTCGCGCGCAAATGCGATCGCGACGGCGCGGCCGATGCCGCTGTCGCCGCCGGTGATGACGGCCACTTTTCCTTCGAGCTTGCCGGAGCCGCGGTAACTCTCTTCGCCGTGATCCGGCTTCGGCGTCATCTCCTGCTCGACACCCGGTGCGTCCTGCTGTTGTGCTTTCGGCATCAGTTCTCCCCCGGCGTCGGCTGCTGTGTGAGCTCGGCGCCCGAATCGCGTGCGTCGACGCGCGAGCCGATGCGGCGGGCGATCTCGCGTTTGTAGACGTCGAAGAGCTGCGGATGCGGACCGGGGCCGAGGTCGATGCCGGCCCGGTCTTTGGCGAGCGGCAACGCGGCGGTGTAACTGTTCTCGATCCAGCGATCGCTCGGCGTGTCGTCGGGGTTGTCGCTGCGGAACCTCCGCGCGTCTTCCTCGGCGCGCGCGATCAATGCGTCGATCAGCTTCTGGTCGTTCATGCGCAGGGGCTCGGTGCACGTCGCGCGCCGGGCTTTTCTCTTGCACAAACCGCAAAGCATGAACAGAAGAAGTACTTCTCTCGCACTCGTGCTCGCTCTTCTCTTCACCACCGCTTGCGGCTCGGGAGGGGGGGGCGATTTCAATCTCATCTCGATCGAGGAGGAGTGGCAGCTCGGCGCGCAGCTCTCGCAGGAGATCGCGCGGCAGGTGCGCTTCAACAACGATCCGACGCTCAACGCGTACATCCGCAACATGGGGCAGCGGATCGTGCAGCAGGGACCCGCACCGTTCAATCAGTTGCCGTGGCAGTTCCACGTCGTGCAGGACGACGCGATCAACGCGTTCGCGATCCCCGGCGGTCACGTGTACGTGCACACCGGTCTGATCAAGAACGCGGATAACGCCGCGGAGCTCGCGGGGGTGATCGCACACGAGATCAGCCACGTGACGGCGCGGCACTCGACCGAGCAGCTCTCCCGTCAATACGGGCTCAGCATCATCGCAAGCCTGGTCCTCGGGCAGAACCCCGGGCAGCTCGCGCAGATCGCGGCGCAGATCGCGGCGGGCGGCGCGATGGCGCGCTTCTCGCGCGAGGCCGAGGAAGAAGCGGACGAGCTCGGAATCCAGGCGATGGCGGCCGCGGGCTACAACCCGGCCGGCATGGCCACGATGTTCGAGGAGCTGCTCGAGCACCGGCAGGGACAGCCGGGACGCGTGGAGCAGTTTTTCTCGACGCACCCGCTGACGGAGGACCGCATGCGCAGGGCGCAGCAGCGGGCGACGCAGATCGGAACGCGCGGCGTGCTCAACGAGCCGGGATTCGAAGACGCGCAGCGGCGGGCGTAGGGAGCCCGTCAGCGGTCCATCGGAGCGTCCATCACGTACTCTGCTGCGCCGCCGTCGAACTTCGTCGGGGTGCCCTGCACGAGGAGGCGGCGGAGCAGCGGAGGGGTGATGAACGTCGTGAGCATGACCATCAGCGCGACGGCGCTGTAGAGGCCCGCGTCGATCAGGCCGGACGAGCGGCCGATGGTGGCGAAGATGAGGCCCACCTCGCCGCGCGGGATCATCCCTACGCCGATCACGATCTTCCGCATCCCCTTCTTCCACACCACGAATCCCGCCGCGAGTTTCCCGATCACGCCGACGACGGTCAGCGCGAGGCCGATCAGCAGGAAGCGGCGCGAGTCCGCGTCGAAGGGATTGAGGCTCCGTAGATCGACGGCCGCGCCGACCACCACGAAGAAGATCGGCACGAAGAACTGGGCGATGTCGTGAACCTCGTGCTCGATGTCTTTGCCGCGATGCGTGCGCGCGAGGACGAGGCCCGCGGCGAACGAGCCGATGATGACCGCGGAGCCGACGGTCTGCGCGAGCAGTGCGAGGCCGAACGCGAAAAGGATCGCCGCGAAGAAAAGGCCGCGCTTCATCTCGATGCGGTCGATGAGGCGGATGAGTCGCGGCGCGAGCTGCGAGCCGATGACGATGGCCAGGATCACGAAGCCGAAGGCGACGAGGATGATTTTCCCGACGCCGAGGAACGTGAGCTCGCCGCCTTGCGCGAGGGTACCGACGAGCGTGAGGAGAACGAGGCCGATGATGTCGTCGACGACGGCCGCGCCGAGGATGATCTGCGACTCGTCGTCTTTGAGGTGACCGAGGTCGGAGAGCACGCGCGCGGTGATGCCGACGGAGGTCGCGGTGAGTGCGGCCCCGAGGAAGACGGCGACCATGAATCGGAATCCGAGTGCGAGACCGAGTGCCGCGCCGCCGGCGAAGGGTAAGGCCACGCCGACGATGGCAACGACGCTGGCAGAGCCGCCGACGGACATGAGCTTGCGGAGATCGGTTTCGAGCCCGATGAGGAAGAGCAGCAGGATGACGCCGAGCTCGGAGAGGAGGTGGACGGTGACGTCGTGCGGATCGACGAGATGGAAGCCGGAGACGCCGACGATCACGCCACCTACGAGCTCGCCGAGGACGGCGGGCTGGCCGAGCCGCTCGGCGAGCTCGCCGAAGAGCTTCGCGGCGATGAAGATGGCGATGAGGGCGAGGAGGAATTGCGCGGTCGACACGACGCGGGGATCATACTCGGCGCGGGGCTTCGGGCATCCGACGAGTGACGCTCGAGCGCGCGATGGTGCGGCTACCAGAGCTCGTCGACGGGAAAGTAGGCGCCGGTGCCGGCGAAGGGGACGTACTCGAAGCCGCGGCCCAACGGATCGTCGTTGCGGATGGTGGTGTAGTCGATGCCCAGCGCGGAGTAGATCGTCGCGGTAACGTCCTCGGGGCAGACGTCGCGCTCCCCTTTCCAGCCGTATTCGAGAATGCCATCGCCGATCGCGTTGGTCTTGCCGACGATCTTTCCTCCGCGCACGCCGCCGCCGGCGAGCACGGTTGCGTTGCGCAGGTAGTGATCGCGTCCGCGCTCGTTGTTGAGTGCGCCGACGGTGCGGCCGAACTCGCTCGTGATCACCACCAGAGTCTTATCGCGGGCGTGGGGATGCGTCCGGCGAGATCGAGTGTGACGCAGCGGAGGAACTCGGTGTCGCCGGCGAGCGGTGCGGCGGCGACGTTCGCCTGCTGCAGCTTCGCGTCGATGTGCGTGTCGATGAACGACGACGTCCCCGCCGACGGAAAGCGCACCGCGTGCCTGCGGCCGGGCGTCTGCGCCGGCATGGCGAGTGCCACGAGCAGCACGGCGACGAGTTGCTTCATGCGCATCGGGCGGTGCGGACAGGGTGCGCGTTTACGCCAAAACAGAAAAGGGCGCTCCGAGGAGCGCCCTTTCTGTTGCTGCGTGGGGGGAGTCGACTACGGGGCCGGGGTCGCGCAAGGCGCGCCGCCGCTGAACTGGTTCTGCGGGGCCGACGTCTTGCGAGCGGCCGAGGCCGTGGTGATCGTGTTGTTGGCCTTGAGGAAGTTGGCCACCGCCGTGAGGTCGGTGCCGAGACCCGCGTAGCCCGGCAGCGAGAACGTGGTGCCCGCCGACGTGCCGTTGTTGATCACGCGGATGTCGGTGCCGAAGCCACCCGTCACGGTGTTGCCGGTGATCGTCGCGCACGTGGCATTCGTATCCGCCGAGAGAGCACCCGACTGGACGTTGATGCCGTTGAGCGCGCCGGCGACCGGCTGGGAGATGTCGTTGTTCGTGATCGTGGCGTTCAGCGAGCCGCTGCCCTGGCCGCTGCGCGCGCGGATCGCGATGCCGTCAATGGCGTAGATCACGTTGTGGTCGATGAGCGCGTTGAACACGCCGCCGCCGAGGGCCGTGACCGCGATCGCACCGCAACCGCCGCCGCAGACCGCACCGGAGTTCGCGACGCCGTTCGTGCCGACGGTGTTGTTGCTGATCGTCGCGTCGACCGCCGCGGTGCTGCCGGCGCTGCGCGTGACGATGAACGGCGTGCTGGTGTTGAACGTGGTCACGTTGCCGGTAACGTCGACGTCGAGGGCGCCGGTGGTGGTCGTCTGGACGACGACGGCCGCGGCGTTGTTGCTGAAGGTGCTGTTCGCGACCTTCACGGCCATCGAGCCGCTGCCGGAGTTGGCCGCCTGCACCGCGTTCGAGAAGCTGCCGCTGACCGAGGAGCTTCCGATGGTGAGGCTGGACGGCGTCGCGAGCGTGTTGCTGAAGAGCACGCCCTGCAGGCCGGAGCCAGTGATGTTCATCGACGCGAGCGACACACCGGCCGCATTGGTCGCGTTGACGCCGCGGCCGGTCATACCGGTGATCGTGCCGCCCGAGCCGGCGGCGCCGGTGCCGGCGACCGCGAACGTGCCGAGGGTGTTGGTGAGCGAGATGCCGTCGACCGCGTTCGAGGCGCTGACCGCGGTCAGGCCCGCGCCGCCGAGGGTGTGGTTCGACAGCGCGACGGCGGTGGCGTTGGCGGTCGTGACCGAGCCGCCGGTGAACGTCAGCGTGCCGGTGCCGGTGCCGACGATGCCGGTGTTGCCGGCCGTCGTCACCGCGACGTTGTTGAAGGCGATGTTGGCCGTGCCGGTGACCGACACACCGACGCCGCCCGGCGCCACCGTGACGTTGGTGAGCGCGAACGAGCCGTCGGTGTTCGTCAGGACGATGCCGTCGGTGCCGCCGGTGATGCCGACTTCGCGGATCGCACCGGAGACCGCCATGTCGCCGTTGATGCCGGCGCCGGCGGAGGTGATGTTGACACCGGCGACTTCATTGCCGTTGGCGAGCGTGACGGCGTCGATCGTCGGACGCGCGCCGGCCGGGTGCAGCGTGTACGGACCGACGACGAGCGGGACGCCCTGGCCGATCAGGCGCTGACCGTCCTGGAGCGAGATCGGCGTGTGGCCGGTCATCGTGCCGTTGCCGGCGTGGACGTAAATCGTGTCGTTCATCTGCGCCAGCGAGACCGCGGAAGCGAGCGTGTTGAACGGCAGGTGCGAGCGGCCATCGCCCGCGGCTGCGTTGTTGCGGACGTACCACACGCGGCCGGTGAAGGTGATGTGGACCGTGCCGGTGTCGCTGTTCACGCCGTCGCTGACGACGTAGTTGAACGAGTCGGGAGCGCTGATGAGGACCGGGGGGATGTACGTGAACGTCCCGTTCGGGTTCATCGTGACGGTGCCGCCGTTGGCGGACGTGGCGTCGTAGGAGACGACCACCAGCGATCCCGCTGCAGTATCGGGGTCGGTATCGTTGGCCAGGACGCTGCCGCTGATGGCGACGTGCGGCGTGGCGGAGGCACCGGTGCCGACACGGAGCTCGGTGTTGCCGACTGCCGTGAAGGCGTCATCGTTCGCAACCGGCGGCTGCGAGATCACGTTGATGACGACCGTGACGACGTTCGAGTCGGCCGTGCCGTCGTTCGCCTTGTAGGTGAACGAGTCGCTGCCGACGGTGTTGCTGGTGTAGCTGAACGAGCCGTCCGCGTTGAGGACGAAGAACGTGGCGTTCGACGGACCGCTGACGAGGACCGCGGTGAGCGACGAGTTGTCGACGTCGGAGTCGTTCGCGAGCACGCCCGGCGCCGGGACGTTGAGCTGCACGCCGGCGGTGGCGTTGTACGGACCATCGGCGACCGCGACCGGCGCGTCGTTGACCGCGTTGACGGCGATCGTGACGGTGACGGTGTTGGAGTCGAGCGATCCGTCGTTGGCCTTGTAGGTGAAGCTGTCGCTCGTGGACTCGCCGCCGTTGTGCACGTAAGTAAACGTGCCGTCGGCGTTGAGCGTGAACGAAGCGGCGTTCGACGGACCGCTGACGAGGATCGCGGTGAGCGCGTCGTTCTCGGCGTCGGTGTCGTTGGCGAGGACCGACGAAGCGTTCAGCGTGCCGCCTTCGTTGGCGGAGTAGCTGTCGGCGACCGCGACCGGCGCGTCGTTGACGGCGTTGATCGTGATCGTGACGGTGACGACGTTCGAGTCGTCCGTGCCGTCGTTCGCCTTGTAGGTGAACGAGTCGGTGGTCGTCTCGCTGCCGTTGTGGACGTAGGTGAAGCCGCCGTTCGCGTTGAGCGAGAACGACGCGGCGCTGGAGGGACCGCTGACGAGGACCGCGGTCAGCGTGTCGAACTCGGCGTCGGTGTCATTGCCGAGGACGCCGGGGGCCGGGACGGTCAGCGTGCCGCCTTCGTTGACGGAGTGGCTGTCGGCGACCGCGACCGGCGCGTCGTTGACGGCGTTGATCGTGATCGTGACGGTGGCGACGTTCGAGTCGAGCGAGCCGTCGTTCGCCTTGTAGGTGAACGAGTCGGTCGCCGTCTCGCTGCCGTTGTGGACGTAGGTGTAGGTGCCGTCGGCGTTCAGCGTGAACGAGGAGGCGTTGGCCGGACCGCTGACGAGGGTCGCGGTGAGCGAGTCGTTCTCGGCGTCGGTATCGTTCGCGAGCACCGAGGTGCCGTTCAGCGTGCCGCCTTCGTTGACCGAGGCGCTGTCGTCGTTCGCGACCGGCGCGTCGTTGACTGGGTTGATCGCGATCGTCACGGTGACGGTGTTCGAGTCGGCCGAGCCGTCGTTCGCCTTGTAGGTGAACGAGTCGCTCGCCGTCTCGCTGCCGTTGTGCGTGTACGAGAACGAGCCGTTCGGATTGAGCGTGAACGTCGTCGCGTGAGACGGACCGCTCACGAGGACCGCGCTGAGCGTGACGTTGTCGGCGTCGGCGTCGTTGCCGAGAACGCCCGGCGCGGCGACCGAGAGCGTGGCGCCTTCGTCGACCGAGTAGCTGTCGGCGGCGGCAACCGGTGCGTCGTTGACCGAGTTGACGGTGATGGTGACGGTGGCGACGTTCGAGTCGGCCGTGCCGTCGTTCGCTTTGTAGGTGAACGAATCGCTCGTCGTCTCGCTGCCGTTGTGGACGTAGGTGAACGTGCCGTTCGCGTTGAGGACGAACGAGGAGGCGTTCGCCGGGCCGCTGACGAGGACCGCGGTCAGCGAGCTGTCCGGATCGGTGTCGTTCGCGAGGACCGAGGCGCCGTTCAGCGTGTCGCCCTCGTTGACCGAGTACGCGTCGTTGTTCGCAACCGGCGCGTCGTTGACGGGCGCGATGGTGATCGAGACCATGGCGACGTTCGAGGTGAGGAAGCCGTCGCTCACCTGATAGGTGAACGAATCGCTCGTCGTCTCGCCGCCGTTGTGGACGTAGGTGAAGGAGCCGTTCGGGTTGAGGACGAACGAGGAGGCGTTGGCCGGACCGCTGACGAGCACCGCGCTCATCGACGGACCGTCGCTGTCGCTGTCGTTCGCGAGGACGCCCGGCGCGGCGAAGTTGATCGTGCCGCCTTCGTTGACCGAGTAGGCGTCGTTGCTGGCGACCGGCGCGTCGTTGACCGGCGAGACGGTGATGAGCACCGTCGCAACGGTCGACGTGGCCGAGCCGTCGGTGGCCTGGTAGGTGAAGCTGTCGCTCGAGGTCTCACCGCCGTTGTGCACGTAGGTGAAGGAGCCGTCGGCATTGAGCGAGAACGAGCTCGCGTGCGCCGGACCAGTGACGAGGACCGCGGTGAACGGATCGCCGTCCGGGTCGACGTCATTGGCGAGGACGCCCGGAGCCGGGACGTTCAGCGTGCCGCCTTCGGCGACGGTGTAGGCGTCGTTGGCGACGATCGGGGCGTCATTGCAGTCGGGGTGGACTTCACCGACCGGCAGCGACGGGGCCGCGGGCGAGCAGCTCTGCGCGACGTTCGGCCACGGCGCGTTCGGCGTGCCGTTCGCGGGGAACGAGCTGCCGTTGGCGTTGTAGGTGGTGCAGTAGCGGATGGTGATCGTGCCCTGCTTCGCGAGCGTGACACCGGAGCTGGTGCCGGTCGGGCGGACGTCGCCGAGACCGTTCTGCCAGCTCACGCTACCGGAGTGGGAGCGGACGGAGATCGAGCCGCCGGCGCGATCGTTGTTGCCGCTGTTGTCGTCGCCCGAGGCGTCGATCTTGGCGGTGTCGAGGTTGACGTTGCCGGCGGCGGCCACGTTGACCGAGCCGCCTTGGTCGCCGGCGTCGGAGTTCGTCGCGGCGAAGGCGTTGCCGCTCGCGGTGACGGTGCCGGTGGTGGAGATGAGGTTGATGCTGCCGGAGGCGTCCTTCGAGGTGGCGCCGCCGTTCGAGGTGATCGCGTAGAGCGCGCCCGAGGCCGGACCGTAGACGGTGACGGCTTCACGCGCGAAGAGGTTGGCGGAGTAGCTCGCGGCGCTCTGCTGGAGCGCGTCGGCGCGCAGCATGCCTTTGCGGCTGCCGAGGCCGTTCAGGTCGCGGCCGTCCACCGTAATGGAGGTGCCGGAACGGAGGACGATCTTCGCGGCCGGACCGGAAACGGAGACCGACGCGACGAGGCCGTTGACGACGAGGCCGCAGCCCTCGAGGGCGACGGTGCCGCTGGTGCCGCTGCCGCTCTGCGAGACGATGACGCCGTTCGTGCCGACGGTGACGGCGGGCTCGGCGTGGCTGTGCGAGGTGATGGTGATGTTGCCGCCGCTCGGGGTGGCGGAGCCACCGGTGAGGATGGCGTCGGTGTAGCGCGTGGGCGCGAGCGTGGAGCTCGGGCCGGAGGCGACCAGGCCGTTGACGGTGACGAGGCCTTCCGCGGTGAGGGCGATGGCGCCGCCGTTGCCGCCCTTGGCGCCGGCGGTGACGATCGCGCCGCTGCCGACGGTGGCCGCGCCACCGATGGTGAAGGTGATGTTGCCGCCCGCGCTGCCGGACGAAGTGTCGTGGTTCGACGACGAGATCACCGCGCCCGGAAGCGTGGCGGTCGAGCCGCTGAGCACGACGTTGCCGCCGACGGTGAACGAGACGTTGCCGCCCGCGCCGCCGCCACTGCGGTTCTCGGCGTAGATGGCCGACCCGGGCTGCATGGTGAAGTCGCCGGAGACGGCGAAGTTCATCGCGCAGGCGCTCGTGGTCGAAGCGTCGTTGCAGTTGATGGTGCCGAGGACAGTGAGATCGCCGTCATCGACGGTGAACGTGCCGTTGGCGGCCCCGTCATGGTCGAGAGAGGAGCCGTCGAGGGAGGAGAAGTTGACGTTCCCGCTGATCGTCACGTCGTCGGCCATGGCCGGGAGCGTGAGAGCGAGAAGCGTCACGAGAAGCAACAAAAAGCGGTGCCGAACGGAGACGTACATCCGATGCCCTCCTGAAGCATTGAGACACTACGAACAAACAGAGTGCGGTTTTTCCAGCAGCCTGCGAAGCTGATTGTGTGGACCGGCGCAAATGATACGACGGGAACGAATGGGTGTCGTCCTTTTTTCCCGCCGCCATCGAATCTTTACAGAAGGGCATCCTGGCGCCCGGGCGGCAGTGCGGAAGGAAGTTCTTGCGTATGAGGAACTTGAGACGAGAGAAGGCGCGCCGGGCGCGAGTCGGCGAGTCGCGCGGGGGTCTACGATCGGTAGGGCCGCCGAGGAGGAACGAGGAAGGTGGAAGGAGGACGTGAGCCGGATGGGGATCTGTGCTAAAAAGCGCGTCGTCCATGGCGGAGAGGGAGCATCGATGAAGCTCGAGGAATTCACGGCGGACACGTTCCGTCCCCACACCGGTTCGCAGTTCCACGTGAAGGTCGACGAGACGAGGACCATCGACCTCCTGCTTGAGGAGGTGAAGGTGGTGCTGGAAAAGCACGTCTCGCCTCGGATGAACCGCGACTCGTTCAGCCTCTACTTCATCGGACGGGCCGACGTGCTCCTGCCGCAGGCCACGTACACGGTGGAACACGACGCGCTCGGCTCGGCGGCCATCTTCATCGTGCCGGTGGGGCGCCGCCACAGCACGGGCGAGTACCTCTACGAGGCGGCGTTCACGTAGTCCGGCTTCCACTCCATCAGCAGGTACACGCCGAACGTGTCGATCTGCCGGAAGCCGAGGCGCTCGTAGAGACGGAGCGCGGGATTGTCCTGTTCGACGTGGATGCTGACAGAGTGTCCGCTGGCGGCGGCGCGGTCGAGGATCTCCTTCAGGAGCACGGTGCCGATGCCTGAGCCGCGATGCTCGGGCGCGAGCAGGATGTCCATGATGCGCAGGTCGTCCCCCCGCTGGTGCAGGTAGAGGCGGCCGGCAGGAGCGCCGTCGAGGACGATGATGGAGTAGTCGGCGTCCGCGTAGTGCGTTTTGTAGTGCGCCGTCTGCGCGCCGAACTGCTGGCGCAGGAAGGCGGTCTTCTGCTCTGCCGGCCAGTCCACCATGCGCATCTCCGGCTCACGAGTGCTCACGTACAAGCGGTACAGAAACGGCTCATCTTCGGGGCGCTCGGGGCGGAACGTGATTCGGTCGCGCATGTTCGGATTCTCTCTCACTGACACGTTTTCACGGCGGTCGTGCTGCCGGAGACCTTCACGGCTCCGACTTCATTCCTGCCGCGCAAATATTGAGTGACCGCGGCCGCGTCGGCGCCGTCGCCCGTCATGGCGGGAAACGCAATCGTCGCGCTCCCTCGCCCGCTCACGCCGATGCCCCACGAGCCGCTGATGCGATTCGCGGAGACGTCGGCGCAGAGACGCGCGGTATCGGCTTTGAGCGCACCGGCCTGTACCGCGATGGCGCTGAGGACGTCCGCGCTCGCGGGATCGGCGATGGTGTTGCCGGTGATCGTGGCGGACACGGCCGCGGTGCCGCGCGCATGGACATTGACGCCGTAGCCGTCGGCGCCGCGCACGTTGTTTCCGCGGATCGTCGTCGTGAGCCTGCCGCCGCGTGTGGCGAGGACGGCGATACCGCTGCACGATCCGCACTTTGCACCGGCAATGGTGTTGTCGGCGATCGTGCCACTCGCATTGCCGGAGCTGGTGCGCGTGTGGAGCGAGATCGCGGAGGCGGTGGCATTGCGGATGGTGTTGGAGGTGATGCGGTATTCGAGCTGCGCCTCGCCATCGGTAACCACGCTGATCGCGGTACCGGTCGACGCGAAACGGCTGTTGTGCACGAACGTTTCGAGACGCGAAGTACCACCCGCGACGACGGCCACGCCGTCGGAGAAATGCTCGGCGAAGTCGGAGTCGTCGACGGCCAGCGACCATTTCGCGTCGCCGGCGAGCTCGATGAGCACGCCCTGCTGTCCCGCGGGCGGAGGTCCGCCGTCGAAGCGGGTTTTGCGGATCTCGAGCGCTCCTTCGCCGCCGCGATTCGAGATGTAGAGCTGGCGCGACGAGCTGTCTTTGACGACGGAGTCGACGAGGACGGAGCGTCCACGCAGATCGCGGATGGCGATGCCGTGCTCGCCCGCCTCGTCCCCGGCGTCTTCGATCGTCAGGCCGTCGAGTGTGAGGTTGGTGACGCCGTCGCCGAAGATGGCGGTGTGGCCGGTATCGTCGATCTTCGTTTTGCTGACGCTGACATCCGCCGCCTCGGCGAGGTAGATCGCCGCGGCGCAGTCGAGCGTTTTCTCCGCGACCAGCGTGGAGCACGGCGGCGTCGCCTTCACCTCGGCCGCGTTATTCGCGAGCACGAGGTTCTGCAGCGTCACGCCGCCGGACTTGACGATGCTGATGCCGCGCGCGGCGATGTTGCGGATCGCGCCGCCCGCCAGGAGGAATGTGCCCGGCGCGTTCTCGAGCGAGATCCCGCGCTTGACGTTCACCCCCGCGCCATCGACGTTCGCGGAACGCAGCACGATCGAGATGGTGGTGTCGGCGATGTCGACGGCGGACGCCTTCGTCGTGGCAACGGTGTTGTCCCGCGAGGTCAAGCCTACACGCGATGAGTTGCGGATGACGATCGCGCGTGCGCCGGTGGTGCTGATGGAGATCGGATCGGCGAAGGTGAGCTCGCCCTGATTCGCTTCGAGGAGAAACGCGTCGCGCGTACCCGCGGTGACGGTGATGGACGAGCCGTCGTGGAAGGTCACCGCGCCACCGGTTCGATTTCGTATGACCAGCGCCGCGCCTGTGGTCGCAGAGATCGGCGAGCGCGCAAAGTCGATCTTTCCCGCAGCCCCTTCGATCGCTACGCCGATTCCAGCCGTCGTCTCGATCGCGGCGTCACGCACGGCGACGTCACCGGCGACGTTTGCTGCGACCAGTGCGCGGCCGGTCGTCGTGCGCAGACGAAAGCCGGCGACGGCGCTTCCGCTTGCGAGCGTCAGCGCATCCCCCTCCCCTGCTTCGATGACCGGCGCCGCATGAAGATCGGGTAGACCGGACGGCAGCGCGATGCCACGCTCCCGAAGATCGGCGGTCAGGTCGATGCCGTGTCCGGCGAGGAGTTGCCGCTCGCCGAGAACGACGCGTTCGCGATACGGCCCATTGCCGCGATGCACGTAGATCACGTCCCCCGGTGCCGCAGTGGTGGTGGCAGCGGAGATCGTCGCGAACGGCGCGGCCTGCGAGCCGTCACCATTCGTCCGGGCGTTGTCGACGAACCACACACGCGGCTCGGCGGCCGCGGTGAGGGCGAGGAAGAGAAGCGGGAGGAAGCGTACGGAGATCGAGCGCAAGGTCGTTCGCGTGCCTGAACGGACAAAGGCCCGCGGGAGTTCCCGCGGGCCCGGATCCGTCGAACGAAAAATCGAGATCAGGCGACCGGGTTCGTGACCGTCACGGCCACGTACTCGAAGTCGACCGGTGCACCGTTGCGGCGCAAGGCGGCGCTGAAGTCGGCCGCGGTCGCGTCGATTGCGATCGAGCTCCAGTCCGGCCGGCGATCCGAAGCCGTCCGGCGAAGCGCGATGAAGTAGGTGCCGGGGCGCAGACGAACGTCGCCGCGATCTCCGCTCGAGAGACGGCAGACGTTGCCGCTGCGCTCGAGGGACGCGAGATCGGGAAGCGTGTTGGCCGGCTCCGCAACCGCGAACATGCGGTTCCAGCGCGTAACCGGCTCGCGCCGCTCGATCGCGACCGGCAGCGTGCCGTTCTCGTCGAGCGAGGCGAGGAACGAGATGCGCGGGCTGCTGGCGCTGGCGCTGTGCGCCCACGCCAGGAACGGCACGGCCGTTTCGCCGACCGGCGCGAACGTGCTCAGACGCACCGAGACCGGCGCGGCAGGACGCGGCGCCGAAAATCCATGCACGAGCACACGCACGCCAGAATGGCGGAAGCTGCCGTCGCTCACACGCAGGGACTCCGCAGGGATGACGGACGAGAGAACGTGCTCGTCGTCAGCGGCGACAGGAGCGGTGTGCTCGCTGAAGCCGACCGAGAGAACGGCGCCCGCCTCGGGCGCGGCGACGACACGGAGCGTGGCTGCTGCGGTGACGCTCGTCGCCGCAGCGCCGAGAACGGCGGCAGATCCGAACATCAGAAAATCACGACGATGAAGAGCCCACTTCTCCTCGACGTCGGGGTACGAACTACGGATGGACATAGGATCTCCTGTTCTCCTCGATCCAATGCACGCGGGGCCTGCGGTGCCTTGCGTGTTTGACTGGCTTACTGGCGGGGCGGGAAAACGCCCTGTAATGCGATACAGAAATTGAGGGTGAGGTACGGCTGCATGTTGTTGTGCGGGAGCGAACCGCCGGCCGGGGCGAGCGCCTGCGGCGCGAACGTCACAACCGGACTGGTGGTCGTGCTGTACGGCGCACCATTGTTCGCGCGCGTGAGAATCGTCGGCTCGGTGGGATTGGGTCCGAACAGGTTGCCGGGATCGACGCCGCCCCGAAGCGTGTGCGTATGGAACGGCATCTCGGTGATGAGCAGCGTTACGGTCTCCGCGCCGCCGATCTCACCGAGGTCACGCAGCGAGAGTCCTTGTCCCTGTCCCGGATGCATCGCCGCTCTGCCCTGCAGGTCCGGCAAGGCGAACGTCGATTTGCCGTCGCCTCCATAAGTCGTGCCGAGGAGCGAGAAGAGAGCGGTATTCTGCGAGAGCGGCAGGAGCTGCCCATCGCAGAACGCCCAGCCTTTGGGGGGGAAGTTGAAGGGGAAGATGCGGATTTCCGCAACAAACGGATCGGCCATGATGGTCTCCTCCTCTTACGTCTGCGACGGGAACAGCCCAAAGAGCGAAATGATGTAGTTGATGCAGAGGAACGGCTGGCAGTTCTCGTGCGGCTGGCTGCCACCGACGGGCGTGATCGCGCCCGCGTTCATGGCCGTATCGGCCGAAAGGCCCGTCGTGCCGTATTCGACCTGTGCCGAGATGCCGAACAGATTCCCGCTGGGACCGGTCTCCGTGGCGGGATTGGTCGTGCCGATGAGAGCGTGCGTGTGGATGGGGATCTGCTGCGTGGCGAGAGTCACCGATTCCACGCCCGCCGCCTCCCCGATCTGGTACGTCACGCCGTCGGGACCGTTGCCCATGTGCATGGGTACGCGGCTCTGCAGGTTCGGAAGGTTGAACGTCGACTCACCGTCGCCGCCGTAAGTCGTGCCGATGATGATGTAAAGCGATTCGTTCTGCGAGATCGGCATCTGTTGTCCGCTGCAGAACGCCCACCCCGCGGGGGGGAAGTTGCCCGCGAACATGCGAATCTCCCCGATGTAAGGTTGTGCCATCGTCGTCTCCTTAGTTCTGCGACGGGAAGATGCCCTGCAGCGCGATGCAGAAGTTCAGCACCAGAAACGGCATCTGGTTGGTGTGCGCCTGACTGCCGCCGACGGTCGTGACGGAGGACGCGTCGAACGGCACGAGAGCCGACACGTTCTTGCTGTAGATCGTGGCGCCGATGGTCGCGGGAACCGCGCCGGCAAGCGGCGCGAGGCTGCCGGTGGTCGTCGTGCCGGTGAGGAAGTGGAGGTGCTGGGGCATCGTCTGCTGGGTGATCGTCACCGCCGACGAACCGGCCGCCTCACCGAGCGTATGTCCGTCGCCTTCGTGAATGGGAAGCCGTCCCTGCAGATTCGGCAGCGCGAACGTCGTCTGTCCGTTCCCGCCGTAGGTCGTTCCGAGCAGGGAAAAGAGAGCCTGATTCTGGTTGATCGGGAGAAACTGACCGTTGCAGAACGCCCAGCCCTTGGGCGGGAAATTGAAGCTGAATATCCGGATCTCGGACAAGAATGGCTCAGCCATTTGTGCACCTCCTGATTGTCGAGTTGTGGCGGATCGGACCTCGCGGAGTATCGCACAAAGTCACTTCTGCGTCACTACAAGAAAAGGGACGGCCGCGAGGCCGTCCCTTTCCGACATTTGCTGATTATGGAGTGACTTACGGACAGCTGGCCGCACCCGTGAAGTTGCCGCCGTTGCCCGTGTTGAAGGTGACCGGCGTGGCCACACCGCTGAACGAGTTGTCGTTCTGAATCCAGGTGGCCACGCTCGAGCCGTCGTAGCCCGGAAGGTTGAAAACGGGCTCCGGAGCCACACCGGCGCCGAACAGTTTGCGGACACGCACGCCCGAATTCGCCCATGCGCCTTCGATGCGGTTCTGCACGTCGGACGTGGACGTGGTCGGGGATCCCGGCCAGGCCGTGTTGCCGCCGATCAGCACCGTCACGCAGTTCGTATCGCTCGAGAGCACGCCGCTGTCGGCAAAGATCGCCGCGAGCGTCGCGGCGCCGTCCGGATCCTTGATCAGGTTGCCGGTGAGGGTGACGTCGAGCTTGGAGCTGCCCTCACCGCCGCGGATGCCGATGCCGTTCTGGTCGACGTTGCGGATGGTGTTGCCACGGACCGCGACGGTCATGTCGCTCGTATTGCGCGCGTCGATGTTGATGCCGTTGCAGCCGCCGCCACAGCTCGCACCCGAGCCGACGGTACCGTTGCCGATCAGGTTGTTCTCGATCGTACCGTTGGCGACACCGGAGCCGTCGCTCTTGATGCACAGACCACAGGAGGCGTTGACGGTACGGCCGACGTGGTCGATGTTGCGGATGTCGAAGCTGGTCGTACCGCCGCTCGACTGCACGACCACCGCCGAGGTGTTGTTGCTGAAGCTCGTGTTGTCGATGTAGATGCCCAGCGTGCCGCTGCCGAGACTGGCGGTCTGGATGCCGTTGCTGAAGTTGTTGCTGATCGTGCCGTTCACGAACTTCACGTGCATCGTGCCGCTGATGGCCGTGTTCAGGTTCGCACCCTGCGCATTGCTCGAGCCCTGGAAGTTGCTGTTCGTGATCAGGTACGGGCTTCCGGCGGTGCCGAGGGAGACGTTCGTGTTCTCGATCAACAGGCCCTTGCCGAAGCTGCTCGTGACCGCGAGCGCGCTGACGCTGCCGCTGCCGTGGAGATTGTAGAGGCGCATGCCGTCTTCACCTGACGCGTTGCCGGTGTTCGACACGTTGACCGTATCGATGGTCAGGCCGTTGATCGAGTTGCCGTTGATGCCGATCGAACCGGAGCTGGCGACGTTGATCGTGCGCAGCGTGACGTTGGCGACGGTGTCGAGGTGGAGACCGGCGTAGCACCCGGTGTTGCTGCCGCCGCTGGGGATGTTGCCGCACGTGCCGGCGGCGACTGACGGATCCGGACCCGCCGTGTCGGCAGGGCTGGAGACCGTGATGCCACCGAGCGTGATCGGACCATCGACGTCCACGAGCTCGATGCCGCGCTGGTCGGAGCCGGAGATCGTGCCGCCCGCGGTGACGTTGTCCGGGAGGGTGTCGCCGTCGGCGCCATCGCCGGAGATCGAGAACGCACCGTCGAGGAACTGTGCGCTGACGCCCTTGGTCCCGTTCGTGGACGAGATGGACTTCCACGCGAAGCCGCCGCCGAGGTGCTCACCCGACGTACCGGTGGCCTCGAAGCCGATGCCGTTCGTCGTGCTGATCGTGTTGTTCGTGCCCATCACGTTGATCGTGCCGCCCTGCGAAGCGTGGAAGCCGGTGGCGCCGTTCGTGGTGATGTTCAGATTGCCGCTGCTGAAGTTGATGGTGGCGCCGGTGCTGCCGTTGTGGTTGTCGATGAGATCGACGCCGCGATTGGCGCCGGTGTTCCAGGTCTGCGTGGTGCCGGTGAGGTTGAGCGTACCGCCCGTGCTCTCGTAGACAGCCACGCCGCCGGCGGTGATGTTGCCGGAGAGCGTGATGGACGTGCCGGCTTCCATCCCGTTCGACGCGTTGCTGCCGGCGTTGCCGTCGGGGGTGCCGATGAGCACCGCGCGGCCCGCCGCGTTCGGCGCCATGCTGCCGCTGTAGGTGATCTGCGCGGCGTTGGAGTTCTGCAGGTAGAACGCGGCCTGCGTGTGACCGTTGAGCGACCCGGTGCCGAGAGACCACGTGCCGTTGACACCGTCGAGGCTGATGCCGCGGGCGCCGGCACCGGACGAAGTCGAGGTGAAGGCCACGCTCGTCGCGGCGTTCGTGGCGCCGGTCACGTCGATGGCCGTGGTGCCGGTCGCGTTGACGGACGACTCGAGCACGGTGAGGGTCGTGGCGCCCGTGGCGACATAGCCCTTGTTGATGCCCGAGGAGGAGATGGAGATACCGCGGAGCAGCGTGTTGTTGGCCGCGGTGAGCGTGCTCTGCAGCGTGACCGCCCCACCGGACAACGACGGACGCGTGTCGAGTGTGCCGTTACCCGGAACGACGACGCCGAAGTGGCTATCGAACGCACCGGTCGACGCCTGGCCGATCAGTCTCTCGTTGGCGGCCATGGTGAAGCCGTGGTTGTACGTGCCGGAGAAAGCGAAGACGCGATCGCCGGTGCCGCGAGTCGTGAGCGCGACGTGGTTGAGACCGACGAGCGGCTTGGTGCGCGAGCCATTGCAGGCCACTCCGCAGCCGGCCGCGTCGAGGTCATCGACGAACCATGTGTCGGTGCCGGTGATGGTGAACTGCACGGTCGCCGGATCGCTGCACTCGGCGGCCAGGCCGAGCGACGCGGAGCCGTTGTCGCAGACGCGGTACTGGAACGAAGCCGCGGCGCTGCCGCTGAGGCCACCCGGCGGCTCGAAGTAGAACGCCCCGGTAGAGGCGTCGATGAGCGTGACCGTGGAGTTCGCGGGGCTGATGGAGCCCGCGACGAGCTGCACGGTGAGCTCGCTGTACGGATCGTGGTTGTCGACGTCCGTCGAGTCTTCCTTCAGCTCATTGGTGTCGGAGGCGCTGATGGTGATCCCGATGGCCGAGTGCGTGACGTGGGCGTTCCCGTTGGCGACCGTGTAGCTCGGCGTGGCCGGCTTGTCGTTGACGGCATTGATGTTGACGGTGACGGAGTTGGGAGTGCCGCCGTTCGACGACTGCGCACCGCCCGAACCGGTGTTGCCCTGGTCGTTGGTGAGGATCGTCACCGTGCCCGGATCGTCGGTATCGGAGAGATCGTTGCTGTAGTAGTTCTGCGCCGGCTTGAAGGTCAGGCCGTTGAGACGGGCGTTGACGTCCGTGGTCGTGCCGGTGAAGACGAGCGTCGGGTCATCCGTGCCGTCGCCGGTGGTGAAGGCCAGACCGGTCACGCCGTTGGTGGACAGCGTGCCCTTCGTCGCGGTGAGCGTCACCTGCACGGTCACGTCGCCGTCCGGATCGCTCACGGAGATCGTGCCGGGGAAGACGAGGTTCGTGTCTTCCGGCGTGGCCTGCGCGCCCGCGGGGACGGTGTTGACCGGCGCCTCGTTGACGTTGGTGACCGTGACGGTGATGGTGAGGTTGACCGGGTTCACGCCGTCGGTCGCGGTGACCTGGACGACGTAGTCGTTGTTCGTGTCCGCGTCCGCCGGAGCCTCGAAGTTCGGGGCCGGGTTGAACGTCAGCGCGCCGGTCGTGCCATTGACGGCGAAATCGGCCTGGTCGGCGCCGCCGGTGAGGGAGTACGTGACGGCGAGCCCTTCCGGATCGGTGGCGCTGAGGGTGACGACCGCGGTCGTGTTCTCCGGCACCGAGGCGGTGTTGGCGGTCGCGAACTCCGGAGCCTCGTCGGCGTTGGTGACGGTGACGGTGACGGTCTGGTTGACCGAATTCACGCCATCGTTGGCCGTGACCTGCACGGTGTAGACGTTGTCGAGATCGGAGTCGGCCGGCGCTTCGAAGTTCGGCGGCATCGCGAACGTCAGCGCGCCGGAGGTGGGGTCGACGGAGAAGTCGCTCTGGTCGGCGCCGCCGCTGATCGAGTAGGTGATGGTGTCGTTTTCCGGATCGGTCGTCGTGACCGTGGTGACGGCGCTGACGTTCTCCGGAATGCTGTAGGTGTTGGTCGAGGTGATCGACGGCGCCTCGTTCACGTTCGTGACCGTGACGGTGATGTTCTGCACGGCCGGATTCATGCCGTCCGTCGCCGTGACCTGCACGAGGTAGGTGTTGTTCGCGTCGGCGTCGTGCGGCGACTCGAAGTTCGGCGTGGCGAGGAACGACACGACGCCGGAGCCGGTGTCGATCGTGAAGTCGGTCTGATCGTCGCCGCCGGTGATGGAGTACGTCACCGGGCCGGCTTCCGGATCGACGGCGTTCACGTCGACCGCGACGTTCTGGTTTTCGGCGGCGTTCGGCGTCGCCGACGAGGTGAAGGCCGGCGGGTCGTTGGCGTCAGCGATGGCGACGGTGACGGTCTGCACGGCCGGCACCGAGCCGTCCGTCGCGGTGACCTCGACGATGTAGGTGTTGTCCCCGTTGGTGTCGCCGGGCGCTTCGAAGTCGGGCGCGACGAGGAAGCTGAGCGCTCCGGTCGTGCTGTGGATCGTGAACTTCAACTGATCGGCGCCGCCGGTGATCGAGTAGGAGACGGACTGCAGCTCCGGATCGTTCGCCTGGACGGTGACGACCGCGGTGGTGTTCTCCGCCACGACCGGTGAGGCGCCGGAGGTGAACACCGGAGCCTCGTTCACGTTGGTGACGGTGACGGTGATGGGGAGGTCGGAGAAGAGCGCGCCGCCGTTGGTGGCGCGCACGATGATTTCGTAGACGTTGTTGCCGCCAGAGTCGGCCGGCGCCTCGAAGTTCGGCGGGGCGAGGAACGACAGGTCCCCGGTGGTCTCGTCGATGGCAAAGTACGACGAGTCGGTGCTGCCGACGATCGCGTAGGTCGGCGTGTCGCCGTCTTCGTCGCTCGCGGTGACGGTCCCGACGGCCGTGCTGTTCTCGGCGACGGAGAAGTTCCCGGAGGTGATGGTCGGCGCCTCGTTGGCGTCGGTGATGGTGATGGTCAGGTTCTGGACGACCGGCGTGGTGCCGTCGGTCGCGGTGACCTGCACGTGATAGACGTTGTCCGTGTCGGCGTCATGCGGCGCTTCGAAGTTCGGCGAGGCGTCGAACCTCAGATCGCCGTTCGTGGGGTGGATGAGGAAGTCGGTCTGGTCGGCGCCGCCGGTGATCGAGTACGTGATGCTCTGGCCTTCCTGGTCGCTGGCTTGGACGGTGATGACGGGAATCGTGTTCTCGGGCAGGCTCACCGTCGCGGTGGTGGTGAACGTCGGCGCCTCGTCGACGGCCGTTACGGTGACGACGAGGTCCTGCACGATCGGGGTCGTACCGTCCGTCGCGGTGACCTGGACGAGGTAGACGTTGTTCGCGTCGGCGTCGTGCGGTGCCTCGAAGTTCGGAACGACCTGGAACGAGAGCACGCCGCTGTTGGTGTCGATCGAGAAGTCGGCCGCGTCGTTGCCGCCGGTGATCGAATACGTGACGGATTGTCCTTCCGGATCGGTGGTCGTCACCGTGGTGGCGACGACGCTGTTTTCCGGAACGCTCGGCGTCTCGCTCGAGGTGAACGACGGCGCCTCGTCGGCGTCGGTGACGGTGACGGTGATGTTCTGGACGGAGTTGTTCGTGCCGTCGTTCGCGGTGACCTGCACGTCATAGACGTTGTCGTTTCCGCTGTCGGCCGGCGACTCGAAGTTGGGGGCGCTGAGGAAGCGAAGCTCGCCCGTGTTCGTGTCGAGGTTGAACAGCGCCATGTCTGCGCCGCCGGTGATCGTGTAGGTGACGGCGTTGCCTTCCGGATCGGTCGTCGTGACGGTGACGGCGTCGGTGTTGCCCTCGACGGCGTTCGGCGTGGCGGAGGAGGTGAAGGACGGCGCCTCGTTGGCGTTCGTGACGTTGACGAACAGCGTCTCGGCGACCGGCGTCGTGCCGTCCGTGGCCGTCACTTCGACCTCGTACTGGTTGTCGAGATTGGCATCGTGCGGCGCCTCGAAGTTCGGGGCGACGTTGAAGGTGACGATGCCGGTGTTCGGATCGACGGAGAAGTCGGCCGCATCGGGGCCACCGCTGATGGAGAAGGTGACGGTGTCGTTCTCCGGATCGCTCGTGTTGAGGTCCGTGACGGTGGTGCCGTTCTCCGCGACGTTGAGGATGCCGAGGCCGGCGGTGAACTGCGGGGCCTCGTTCACGTCGGTGACGGTGACGGAGATCATCTGCGCGACCGGGGTCGTGCCGTCGGTGACGGTGACCTCGACGACATAGACGTTGTTCGCGTTCGAGTCGGTCGGACTCTCGAAGTTCGGCGAGGCGTTGAACGTCAGCGCGCCGGTCGAGGTATGGATCGAGAAGGCACCCGAGTCGTCGCCGCCCGTGATCGAGTACGAGAGCGTGTTGTTTTCCTGGTCGGTCGCGGTCACGGTCATGACCGCGGCCGTGTTCTCCGCGACGTTGGCGGTGGTGCCGCTGGTGAAGACCGGCGCCTCGTCGACGTCATTGACGTTGACGGTGATGACGGCGGTGTCGCTGAGCGCGGGCGCCGGCGCGCCGGCGTCGGTGACTTCGACCGTCAGCGTGAACTGCTGCGTCGCCTCATGGTTGATGAGGCTCTGGTTCGCAACGGTGATCGCACCGGTGGTCGGGTGGATGGCGAAGGCGCCGGAGGGATCGCCGCCGGTGATCGCGAACGTGTGCGTCTGGCCGGTGGTGTCGGGCTCGGTGAACGTCACGGTGTGGACCGCGGTACCGTTCGCGCTGTTCTCGTCGATGGCGACCGTGGCCGCGTCGACGACCGGCGCCTCGTTGAGGTTCGTGAGGTTGATGGTGATCGCCGCCGTGTCGCTGAGGTTGCCGGTGCCGTTGTCGGTGGCGGTGACGGTCAGCGTGAAGGTCGGGTTGACTTCGAAGTTGACGTCGGTGACGTCGGCGACGGTGATGACGCCGGTCGAGGAGTTGATGGTGAACGCGCCGAGGGCGTTCCCGGCGGTGATGGCGTAGGTCAGCGTCTGGCTCGCGTCCTGGTCGCTCGCGGAGACGCCGCCGACGCTGGTGCCGTTGGCGCTGTTCTCGTCGAGGGAGAAGGTGGCGTCGCTGGCGACCGGGGCTTCGTTGGCGTTGGTGACGGTGACGGAGAACGGACGGTCGTCGTTGTTGACGCCGTCGCTCACGCGCACCGTGACGATGTAGACGTTGTTGGCATCGGCGTCGGCCGGCGCCTCGAAATCGGGCGCCGCGTTGAAGGTCAGTGCGCCGGTGGTGGAGTTGACCGAGAAGAACGCGTTATCGGCACCGCCCGGGACGATCGAGAAGGTGATCGCGTCACCCTCCTCATCAGTCGTCGTGATCGTGGTGACGGCCGTGTTGTTTTCCGCCACCGTCGGGGTGGTGGTGCTGGTGACGACCGGCGTCTCGTTCACATCCGTGACGGTGACGGTGACGGTCTGGTTGACCGGTGTCGTGCCATCGGTTGCCGTCACCTCGACGATGTATTGATTGTTCGTGTCCGCGTCGTCGGGGGCTTCGTAGTTGGCCGGCGGCATCATGAGCAGCACGCCGGTATTCGGGTCGATCGTGAAGTCGCCGGCATCGGCGCCTCCGCTGATCGAATACGTGATCGTGTCGTTTTCCTGATCGGTGGCGGTGATCGTCTGAACCGTCAGGATGTTCTCCGGAATCGAGACCGCGTTCGCGGACGTGATCACCGGCGCCTCGTTCACGTTCGTGACTGTGGCGGTGATCGTCTGCGAGACCGCGTTCGTACCGTCGGTCGCGGTGACCTGCACGACGTACGTATTGTTCGTGTCGCTGTCCGTCGGCGCCTCGAAGTTCGGGGCGACGAGGAACGTCAGCGCGCCGGTGGCGGCGTTGATCGCGAAGCGGGCCTGGTCGGCGCCGCCCGTGAGCGCGTACGTCACGCCCTGCCCTTCCTGATCCGCCGTCGTGACGGTGAGGACCGCGGTCGTGTTCTCCGGCACGCTCGGCGTGGCGGTCGACGTAAAGGCCGGCGCTTCGTTGACGTTCGTCACCGTGACGGTGATCGTCTGCGAGACGTTGTTCGCTCCGTCATGGGCGTTGACCGTGACGACGTACACGTTGTTCGTGTCGGCGTCGGCCGGCGCCTCGAAGTTCGGCGGCGTCACGAACGAGAGCGCGCCGGTCGTGGCGTTGATCGCGAAGTCGGCCGCGTCGTCGCCGCCCGTGATCGAGTACGTCATGCTGTTGTTTTCCGGATCGGTCGTCGTCACGGTCGTGACGGCGGTGGTGTTCTCCGGAACCGAGGCCGCGTTGGCCGAGGTGATGGTCGGCGCTTCGTTGACGTTCGTGACCGTGACGATCAGCGACTGCGTCACCGGGTTCGTGCCGTCCGTGGCCGTGACCTGCACGACGTAGGCGTTGTTCGCGTCGGCGTCGGTCGGCGCCTCGAAGTCCGGCGAGGCGTTGAACGTCAGCGCGCCGGTCGTGGCGTTGATCGAGAAGCGGGCCGCATCGGCACCGCCCGTGATCGAGTACGTGATGGCGTTGTTTTCCGGATCGTCGACCGTGACGGTGACGACCGTAGTCGTGTTCTCCGGAACGCTCGGCGAGGCGGTCGAGGTGAAGACCGGCGCCTCGTTGACGTCGTTCACGGTGACGTTGACGGTCTGCACCGTCGACGAACCTGTGGCGTCGGTGCCGGTGATCTGGATCGTGTAGACGTTGTTCGAGCCGGCGTCCGTCGGGGCCTCGAAGTTCGGCGCCGTCGTGAACGAGAGCGCACCGGTCGAGGCGTTGATCGTGAAGCGCGCGGCGTCGGTGCCGCCGACCGCGTACGTCATCGACGTGCCGTCCGGATCGGTCGCGCTGACCGTGCCGACTGCGGTCGTGTTCTCGTCGACGGAGAACGTGTTCGGCGAGGTGAACGACGGCACCTCGTCGGCGTTCGTCACGTTGACGGTGATCGTCTGCGTGTTCGTGCCGCCGTTGCCGTCATCGGCCGTCACTTCGACGACGTAGGTGTTCGTGCCGCCCCCGGAGAGCGGCGCCTCGAAGTCGGGCGCGCTGTTGAAGACGAGGTTCGTGCCGCCCTGCAGCGTGAACTTCGTCTCGTCCGCACCGCCGGTGATCGAGTACGTGACGGTGTCGCCGTCCGGATCGATCGCCGCAATGGTGACGACGTTGGTCGTGCCTTCCGGCACCGAGTGATTGGCCGTCGAGGTGAAGACCGGCGCCTGGTTGTCGCCCGCGCCGCCGTCGACGCTGATCGTCACGCGCGCCGCGCTCGACTCCTTCGCGCCGTTGGAAGCCTTGTACTCGAACGCATCGGTCTGCGTGGAGGCGGGATCGTTCGGGGTGTAGGTGAAGCCACCGTCCGGGTTCAGCGTGACGTTGCCGTGCGCGGCCGGGCTGACCGGCGTCGCGGTGAGCGGCAGGCCGTTCGGATCTTCGTCGTTGTCGAGAACGCCCGGGGCCGGGACCGTGAGGCCCGCGCCGGCCGGACGCTCGTACGAGTCGTCGACCGCGATCGGGGCGTCGGTCGAGACGTTGAGGTCGAAGAGGAAGTAGAGGAAGTCGTCGTTGGAGTTGGCGTACGCGTTGACCTTGACGATGCGCAGGCCGTTCGTGCCGCCCGCGGCAATGCCGTTGAAAATCGGGGGGAGGCCGGCCCAGTCGCCGTCCACGCCGTCCAGCGTGATCATGCGAGGGCTGCCGGGCGCGGAGGACGCGCGCCGCTTGCCGCGGGGAGTCTCAGGGAAGATGACGAGCGAGCCGTCCGACAGGCCGACCTCGGTGTGCGAGAGCGCGCCCTGCGTGGCCTGCACTCCGAGGTGCATGCGCGGCACTTCGGCACCGAAAACGGAGAAGGGAACGCGCGTCTCGATGACCATGCGCCCGCTCGCGGTGTGGAAGCCGACGGACCAGCCCGTGCTGTCGACGTCGGTCTCGGCGCCTAACGCGCCGCCGCTGCAGACGCGGCGAAACGTCCGGGTGACCGCGGCCGTCGTAGCATCGGAAACGACTCGCGTGACCAGGACCTGTTCGACGCCGGGCATCCCGGCAACGGTGCAGCCGGTGGTGGCATCTCGATCCATATCCATGAGGACCGTGAGATCCGTCGTGGCGGCAAAGACCGGGAGTGCGGCGAACAGAGCCACAAAAACAAAAGCGCGGAAACGCGTCATCACAACCTCTTCCTGAAAATGGACGAAACCCGAACACACCGAGCGCATCTCGCCGTGTCGGGGACTTGGACACTGCATGATAGCAGTTTTCGGAAAGTTTCCACTCCGAAATAACCTACTTCCCCCGAGAGCAAAGAAAGAAAGAGGCCGTCGGAATGCACCGCCGGCCTCTTCACCCACCCTGCACGCGTCCGGGGGAACGCGCGCCACGTCCACGGGCCTCCGTCTGACCCGCTACTCGGATTTCACCTCGATCGATTTCGCGAGGATGGTCGTCGCACCCGTCCGGGTGCCTTCGACCCTGACCGTGTCGCCGGCGGTCATCGAAGAGAGAGACACGTTCTTGCCCTTCTCCCGGATCTTCGTGCCGTTGGTCGTCTGCACGCTGTACGTCGTACCGCCGCTCAGCACGCTCAGCTCGCTGGCGGCGACGGCCATCACGCTGCCGGTGATCTCGATCGGCACGTTCGTGTTCTGGATCGTCACGCGCACGGCGGTGTTCGTCCCGTCCGCGGCGCCCGTTGCCTTCACGTGCACGCGCGTGCCCGCGAGGATGTCGGCCGGCAGGACCGGCGTGTTGCCCTTGCGGATCTCGGTCGCGCCGTTGATCGCGAACGCAACCTCCCGCTTGTGCGCGTCGAAGATCACGAGCTCGGTCGCGCTCGCGCTGACGACGGTGCCCTCGTACTCGCGCACCGGCGGCGGATCGTCGTCCTCACCACTGCCGTCGTTCTGGACGATCACCAGCAGCGCGTTCCACTTCCCCTCGGTCTGCTGCGCCTTGACGTGCACGCGCGTGTCGACAGTGAGGTCGGCCGCCGTGAGCGTCGTATTGCCTCTGCGGATGACGGTCTGCGGGCCGAGGACGATCGTCACCTCTTCTTTGTGCGAGGTGAAGACGACGATCTGCTCCGCAGCCGCGGTGCGGATCACACCTTCGAACTGCCGGACCTTCGTCCCGCCGCCGCCCACCGAGCGACGGCGTCCCGAGGCTTTCTTCGCCGACGCCGGCGTGAGCTCGATCGTGACGTCGCCCTGCATCTGCTCGAGTCGCAGCGAGGCGTCGATGCCGTCCGCACGGCGGAACTGCAGCGTCACGTCCTCCGTGAGCCCGGCGAAGGCGAAGCGGCCGTCGGCGTCCACGATCACCGACTGGCCGCTTCCACGCACCGACACCTCGACACCGGCAGGACTGCCGCTCTCCGCCATGACGATCTGACCGCTGATCACGCCCGCTCCATATCCACCCGTCAGCGTCGAGCGCTCGCTCCCGCGGCAAGCCGCGAGTGTGAGCGCCGCGATCGTCATCACCACCACGCCAAGGAACTTCCGTCGCATCCATCCTCCGGAAAACGAAAAAGGGGGCGTGCGGTACGCCCCCTTTGGTGTGCGCTGCTGTTTGTGTGCGCCGCCGATTGTACACAGGCGGCCGGAAGCGTACGTGAGCGGGATCACACGTTCACGATGTACACTCGCTGCACTCCCGGGCCATTTTTTGCAGCGGACGTAAAGCGGGTCTCCTCTCCCCATGTCTGACCAGCCGTTGTTTCAGGTTGTCCGCGGCGGCGCGGCGCGCGACGAACGCGAGCTGGAGCTGTCCCGTCTGCGCGCCGAGCTCGAGGCGCGCAACCGTCAGGAGATCGCGATCGCGGAGCTCGGGCAGGCTGCCCTCACCGGGGTCGACCCGCTCATCCTCCTCGGCCAGGCCTGCGCGCTCGTCGAGCTCACGCTGCAGGTCACGCACTGCCGCGCCCTCGAGATCACGACCGCCGGGCAGATGATCGTCCGCGCCGCCCTCGGCGGCAACGAAACGTTCACGCACTGCACCCGCGACAAAGACGAGGACGAATCCCTCGGCATGGTCACCCTCCTCGGCGACGGCACGTTCACCTTCTCGCGCCTCGAGGAGGAGACGCGCTTCAAGGCCACGCACCTCCGCAACTACCACGGCGTGCGCAGCGGTGCGTCGGTCGTCATCCGCACGCAGTACGGACCGTTCGGCGTGATCCTCGCCTACTCGAACGAAGAGCGCACCTTCGCCGAGTACGAGCTCGCGTTCCTCCGCTCGACCGCGAACATCCTCGGCGAAGCGATCGCCCGCGCGCGCACCGAACAGGCTCTGCGCAAATCGGAAGCGCGCCTGCGCCAGCTCATCGCCACGACGCTCGACGCCGTCATCACCGTCGATCGCAATCTCTTCGTGATCGAGTGGAACAAACAGGCGGAGGCGATCTTCGGCATCTCGTCGCGCAACGCTCTCGAACGTCCGCTCCAGCATTCGCTCCTCGGCGAGACCGAGCGCCGGGTGCTCCAGCGGCTCGTGCAGCGCTATCGCAGCGATCGCCCTTCTCCCCTGCTCCGGCGCCGCGTCGAGACCGTTGCGCGGCGCGCCAACGGCGAAGAGCTGCCGGTCGAGATCACGCTCGCACCGGCGGGCAGCGGCGCGGAAACGACGTTCACCGCATTCGTTCACGACATCTCCGAGCGCAAACGCGCGGAGCAGGAGCTCGAGCAGCGCGAGAAGCGCTTCCGCACGATCGTCGAAAAGAGCTGGAGCGGCGTCGTCCTGCTCGACGGCGAGCTGCGCTTCTCGTTCGCCGGCTCTTCGACGCAACACCTCCTCGGCTATGACGACGCGGAGCTCGTCGGCCGTTCGCTTTTCGACTTCGTCCATCCGCACGACCTCGAGAACGCGCGCGGCATGCTGCACGACGTGCTCGCCGAGCCGAATCACGAAGCGCACGGCGAGTGGCGCTTCCGCCTCCGGCGCGGGAACTGGGTGTGGCTCGAAGGCTTCAGCCAGAACCTGCTGCACGAGCCGAGCGTCGGGGCCATCGTCCTCAATTACCGCGACGTCTCGCAGCGGAAGGAGACGGAAAAGCAGCTCGAGTACCGCGCGCACTACGATTCGCTGACCGGGCTGCCGAACCGCCTCCTCTTTCGCGACCGTCTCGTGAACGCGCTGTCGCACGCGCAACGCAATCGCGTCGGTGTCGCCGTGATGTACCTCGACGTCGATCACTTCAAGCTCGTCAACGACGGCCTGGGACACTCGTTCGGCGACATGCTCCTCGCAGACGTCGCGCGCCGTCTGCACTCGGCACTGCGCGCGTCGGACACGATCTCGCGCATCGGCGGCGACGAGTTCAGCATCCTCCTCCCCGAGGTGACGAACACCGAGGCGGTGGCGGGCGTTGCTCGGAAAGTGCTCGACGCGCTCGATAAACCGTTCCGCGTCGAAGGCCACGACCTCTTCGTCACGGCGAGCGTGGGCATCAGTTGCTATCCCTCCGACGGTGACGACGCGGAAACGCTGCTCAAGTGTGCGGACGCGGCGATGTACCGCGCGAAGGAGCTGGGCCGCAATCAGGCGCAGCTCTTCACGGCGAGCATGAACGAGCGCTACGTGCGCCGTCTCGCGCTCGAACAGCATCTGCATCACGCCATCGAGCGCGAACAGCTCGAGCTGTACTACCAGCCGGTGTACGACCGCGCCCGCCGCCGCATCGTTTCCCTCGAAGCGCTGCTGCGATGGCGCGATCCGAATCGCGGCATCGTCCCGCCGATCGAATTCATCGGCCTCGCCGAAGAGACCGGGATGATCCTGGCCATCGGCGAATGGGCGCTGCGCGCGGCGTGCAAGCAGTTGCGCCAGTGGCACGATCAGGGCGTGCCGACGCTGCGCGTGGCGGTGAACATCTCCGCGGTGCAGCTCCAGCAGCGCGAGCTCGTCGAGATCGTCCGCTCCGCGCTCGAAGAGAGCTCGCTCGCGCCGCAGATGCTGCAGCTCGAGATCACCGAAAGCGCAGCGATGCAGAATTTCGAGATGACGATGAAGGTGCTGCGCGAGCTGCGCGACATGGGCGTCGGCATCGCCATCGACGACTTCGGCACTGGCCAGTCGTCGCTCACGTACCTCAAGCACTTCCCCATCGACACGGTGAAGATCGACAAAGAGTTCCTGCGCGACGTGATCGCCGACGAGACCGCCGCCGCGATCGTGTCGTACGTCATCAACCTCGCGCACACGCTGCAGCTCAAAGTCGTCGCGGAAGGGGTAGAGACGGAGGAGCAGTACACGTTCCTGCGCCACTACGCGTGCGACCTGATGCAGGGCTACCTCTTCAGCAAGCCGATCCCGGCGGACGACGTGCTGCCGTATCTGCAGCACGCCATCCTGCACCCGCGTACGCTGGAGATGAAGCGGCCCTAGCGCCGGGCGCTCCGGTTACCGGCGTCGCGTCGAAACGGACTCGATGCGATTGGCCACGAACACGCCGCCGCGCAGCCACTCCCCCGAGATCGTCACCGCATCGCCGCGGCGCAGGTCACTCAGATCGACGCGGCTCGAGCGCAACGTGTCACGCATGTCGACGTCGATCACGCGTCCGCTGCCCGACTCGCGCAGCAGGAGCACGCCGTCGCGACGGTCGACGCGCTCGACGGTGCCGCGCAGCAGCTCGTCGTAACGGCCGGAGCCGCGATCGTCCGGCCAGTTCACGGCGTCGACGTCGACGCGTCCGCCGCGGTAGGTGCCGCCGAGGATGATGGAGATGCCGACGCGGAGATCGCGGCCGCGGTTGCGCATGCGCGACTCCGGAATCCAGTACGAATCGCGTCCGCGATCGAGGTTCACGCGATAGCCGTCACGCTCGCGCGAGAACGACGTCACGCGTCCGCTCACGTTCACGCGCTCGTCGTCGCGAGATCCGCCGCGCGATTCGCCGCGCGTCTCGCGCTGTCCGCGGTCGTCGTTGCGGCGCTCGCGCGACTGCGCGAACACCGAGGTCGCCATCAGCACTGCGAGCGCGCCGGCGCCCGCCATTCTCACTGCCTTGCTGCTCTTCATGATTGCCTCCTTGCACACACCACGGGAGACAATCGCGGACGGCACTTCTCTTTCGCGTGCGGCACGAACCGCACACGCGTGTCACGAACGGCAATTCGTTTACGGTTCGGACACCGCGGCGACGACGTCGATCTCCACGTTGATCCCGGCGCGCAGTCCCGCTTCGATGGTCGTGCGCGCGGGCGGCTCGTGGTCGAAGTACGTTGCGTAGACCGCGTTCATCTCCGCAAAGTCGTCGATGCTGCGAAGGTAGACGCGCGCCTGCACGACGTCCGCGCGCGTCACGCCCGCCGCTTCGAGAATCGCCGTGACGTTGTCGAGCACGCGCGTCGTCTGTTCGGTGATGGTTCCGGCGACAAGCGCGCCGGTCGCCGGGTCGATCGGCACCTGTCCGGCGACGTAGAGGAACCCGTTCGCGACGACGCCCTGCGAGTACGGGCCGTTCGGACGTGGAGCGTTGGGCGTGAAGACGATCTTCTTCATCAGCGCTTCGGTTCGTTCCGCGCGCGCAGCATCTCGGCATCGTCGACCGGCGCGTCGACGTCGGACGTCCCGCCCATCGCGCTGTCGGGCTGCGCCTCCGGTGGCGTGTGGATCAACTCATCGCGGCGCCGGTCTTCGGCCTCTTTGCCGATCCGGCTTTCGTCCGGCGCCGCGATTCCCTGCTTCAGTGATTCTGCGCGTTCGTCTGGCATACGCGCATCGTGTTGCAAGTCACGATCCGCTCAGAACTCGTCCGCGCCGATGTCGTAGCTCCCGGACGTGCGCACTGCCGTCGTGCCGCCGAAGAAGTCGGTCGCGAACGAGGTCTGCGTCGTGCCCGTGTTGATGCACGGCGACCCGGTCGTGAGCTTGTAGTCGAAATCGTCCCAGCCGCCGTGGTCGGCGAAGAGCGGATTGGCGTTGACGTCTCCGCCACCGATGATGCGCGAGCTCGAGTTGCCGCCGTACCAGGCGTTGTACGCGTACGTGATGCCGACCGTCGGCGCGCTGGCGTAGCTCTTCGTCGACGCGTCCTGCACGAAGATGTTGTTCTCGATCTTCGTCGTGGAGTGCACGTTCGAGCCGTCCCGCCCGTTCTGGATGTACAGGTTGTAGTACTTCGACGAGTAGACGGTGTTGTTCGCGATCAGCGTGTTGTGCATGCCGTGGTCGTAATCCCAGTTGCCGTACGCGATCCCGTTCGACGCCCGCAGGATGATGTTGTTGACGATCCTGTTGTTGTTGAGCGGGTTCTGCACCTGCACGCTCCCCTCGTAGTAATCCTCGTTGGCCATGCCGATGCCGCCCGCCGGATCGCCGCCGCGATAGAACTGCGTGTAGCCGTACGAGTGGATGAAATTGCGCTCGACCACCGTGTCGGTGGCGTTGTCGAGATAGAGGTTGATGCTGAAGTTGTCGCGGATGCGGTTGTCGGCGATCAGGCCGCTGGTCGACATGATGTAGTCGACACCTTCGCCGTAATTCTCGTAGACGGAGTTGCCGATGATCTGCACGTTGTGGGCGCGGTACGCCGACAGCCCCTGCTGCCACTCGGCGGCATTGCCGGTGACGTTCTGGCGCACGTTGTCGTAGACGCGGTTGCCCTGGATGAGAATGCTGTGCGTCGTCCCGCGCGGGCTGGAGTGGGAGGTGGACGCGTTGATGCCCGCCGCGTGGCTGCCGTGCACTTTGTTGTAGCGGACTTTGATGTTGTTCGCGTTGTAGATGAAGATCCCCGCGTTGGGCGCGTTCTTCACTTCGAACTGGTCGAAGTTCACGTACGAGCTCTTGTTGATTTCCACCAGCCCGTTCCCGCTGACGCCGGTGCCGTCGATGACCGGCACGTCCGCGCCCCATCCCTGAATGCGGATCGGCAGATTTTCGTCGCCGTGCTTTTCGTAAACGAGTACGCGCTCGTTGTACACGCCGGCCTTGACGTAGACACGGTCGTTGGCCTCGTTGACGAGGTTGACCGCCTTGGTGATGGTCCGGAACGGAAGCGCCTCGGTGCCGGGGTTGGTGTCGCTGCCGAGGACCGAGACGTAGTACGTGTCGGCAGCGAGGGCGGTGGATGCGGTGAGAACGAGGAGTCCTGCGATGATGAGGTGACGCATGGGATAGCTCTCCAGATCAGTCGAATTGTGTTGAAGCGGAAGCGGCAACAGGACGTCGCCGCCACTTCAAATAACTGCATCCGGCTTGCCGGGGATATTGGCGCCGGCATCGGCGGAATCGAAAATTTTTTCTCGTCGTTTGGACCAGCGAATGAACCGCCCGCCCATCCGTACCGTCCTCGCCCGCGGCATCCGCGGACGCTGTCCGCGTTGCGGCCAGGGCGCGCTGTTCGAGCGGTGGGTGAAGACGAACGAGCGCTGCTCGTCGTGCCGGCTCCTGCTGCAGCGCAACTACGGCGACATCTGGATGTTCACGAACCTGATGGACCGCTTCCCGCTGCTGTTCGGCGTGGCGGCGCTCTTCTTCGGCTTCCGCGTCACGAACCTCCTCGACGGCGCGCTGTTCCTCTTCGCGCTGGTCGTGCCGATGGCCCTCACCATCCGCCACCGTCAGGGGCTCGCGCTCGCACTCGACTACCTCTGGCGCGTGCATCTCCCCGATCCGTCGGACGAGCTTCATGGCGGGCGCGAGCTGTCCGAGTCCGAAGCCGCGCAACTATGATTGCGGTCGCATGCAGGCGATCGTCGATTTCATCCTCGAACTGGACAAGCTGAAGCGCGTCACACGCCGGACGCGCCCCACCGGCCTCGACCGTTACGAGAACACCGCCGAGCACAGTTGGCAGATCGCGATGCTCGCCGCCGCGATGGTCCAGTACGCGGAAGAACCGGTCGACGTCGACCGCGTCGTGACCATGCTGCTCGTGCACGACATCGGGGAGATCGAGACGGGCGACACGATGTTCTACGTCGAGGAAGGGCTGTCCGATCGCAAGGCCGCCGAGCGCGCGGCCGTGACGCGCATCTTCGGCCTCCTCCCCGCACAGCAGCGCGATCGTTTTCTCGGTCTCTGGAACGAGTTCGAGAACAACTCCACGCCGGAAGCGCGCTTTGCCCACGCCGCCGATCGCGCCATGCCGGTGATTCTCAACCTCGCCAACAACGGCCAGAGCTGGCGCGAGAACGGGATCACGTACGAGCGCGTGCTGCAGCGCGTGGGACCTCCGATCGCCGCCGGCTGCCCCGCATTGTGGAAGTACCTCGAGGGGCGGCTCGCGGAAGAGCAACGCAAAGGATGGTTCGCGTGATGCCGCGCGCGCTCGCGATGTCCGTCGCGGCGCTCGCTGCCTTCGAAACCGCGGCCTGCAGGTCGATGGATCTCGACGCCGGCGGGATTCGGCGCGTGCCCGAGCTCGCGGTCGCGGCGCGGCACCTGTAGCCATGAAGCGAGCCGCGTCCGCCGCCGCGTTCGTCTTCGCCGCGGGCTATCTCGCGCTGCTGCTGTCGAACGCGTGCATGTTCGCGGCGGGACCCGATTCGTCAGGCTATCTCAATGAAGCGCGGCTGCTGGCCGCCGGCAAGAGATCCGTCGCGCTGGACGTCGATCCGTCCCTCATTCATCTCTTCACGCCGTACGGATTCATGGCGGGACGGACGCCCGGAACGATGGTGCCGACGTATCCGGCCGGGACGCCGTTGCATTTCGCGCTCGCGGCGGCGATCGGCGGCTGGCAGATCGCGCCGTTCGTGGTCTCGCCGCTTGCCGCAACAGCGTCGTTGTTTCTCTTCGCACTGGTCGCACGCCGACTCGGCGCATCGGCGCCATGGTCGATCGTCGCGGCCGTGCTGCTCGCCGCCTTTCCGATGGTCATCGGACAGGGCGTGCAGCCGGTCAGCGACGTGCTGGCGATGTTCTGGGCACTCGCCACGATCTACTGCGCCTTGCGGAGCGAAGAGCACCGCGGCTGGGCGATCGCATGCGGCGTCGCCTTCGCCATCGGGGTTGCCGTTCGTCCCACGAACATCCTCCTCGCCCTCCCGCTCTTGTTCGCCATGCGACTGCGGCCACTGGCCATTGCCGCGATCGCCGCATTGCCTTTCGGCCTCGCCCTGGCGATGCACCATCACGCGCTGTACGGCAGTGTCTTCGCGAGCGGATACGGCGGCGTCGGACAGATCGTGGCGCTCACCCTCGCGCCGCCGTGCGCGATCTCGCTATCGAAGTCGTTGCTGTCGATGGCCACGCCGCTGCTGCTCATCGGCTTTTTCAACCGGCGCAAACCCGCGCTGCTCCTGAGCTGGTTCGGCGTCTTCTTCGTTTTCTATTCGTTCTACAGCTTCTGTCCCGATTTCTCGTCGACGCGTTTCCTGCTTCCCGCCCTCCCCGCATTGATCCTCGGATTCGTGCTCGTCCTTTCCGAGACGCGGTTCATCGGCGCGGTGCTCGTGCTCATCGTGCTCGCACAGGAGATCGCGCAAATCGGCCGCCTGCACGTGCTGCATCTGAACGAGTGGGAATCGATCTACCCGCGCACAGTCGAATGGGTCGATCGCGAAGTGCCGCGCGACGCGGTGGTGCTGTCATCGATCATGAGCGGCGCGTTCTACTTTCATTCGCCGCGGCGCGTCGTGCGCTGGGATCAGCTCACGCCCGAGACCACCGCGCGATTGCGCGCCGACCCGCGCTTCGCCATGCCGTGGTACGCCGTCGCCTCCGAGGTGGAAGGCGGCGCGAAGGCGTTGCGCGAACGCATCCCGGGAGAATGGCAGGCCGTGCATCGCATTCGCGACGTGACGGTGTGGCGTCTCGTCACGGCAGAAAATCTTCGCCCGGATTGACGAAGCGATCCGTCTCGAAGTGGTACTGCTTGTCGTAGAGCTGCTTGTACCGCCCGCTCGTCGCGAGCAGTTCCGCGTGCGTGCCGCGCTCGACGATCTCGCCCGCTTCGAGCACGAGAATCTGATCCGCACCGCGAATCGTCGACAGCCGATGCGCGATCACGAACGTCGTACGTCCGCTGCGCAACGCGCGCAATCCGTCCTGGATCTTCGCTTCGCTCTCGCTGTCGAGACTCGACGTGGCCTCGTCCAGAATCAGAATGGCGGGATCGGCGACGATCGCGCGCGCAATGGCAATCCGCTGACGCTGCCCGCCCGACAACTTGATCCCGCGCTCGCCGACGATCGACTCGTAGCCTTTCTCCAGCGGCGCGACGAACTCGTCGACGTGTGCGATGCGCGCGGCTTCGCGCATCTCCGCGTCCGTCGCGTCGGGACGCCCATAGCGGATGTTCGCCGCGATCGTGCCGTCGAAGAGGAAGTTGTCCTGCAGCACGATGCCGAGGCGGGACCGGTAATCGCGCAGACGCACGGATTCCAGATCGCGTCCGTCGACCAGCACGCGTCCGCTGAGCGGACGGTTGAACGTCATCACGAGACTGATCAGCGTGCTCTTGCCGGAACCGCTCGAGCCGACCAGCGCCGTCGTCGTGCGCGCCGGTGCCTTGAACGAGACGCCTTTCAACACCGGCACGCCGGGCGTGTACTCGAACGTGACGTTCTCGAACTCGACCTCGCCGTGCACGTCCGTCATCGCGGCACGGGTATCGTCTTCTTCGCGCTCGGTCCGCTGATTCAGCAGATCGCGGATGCGATCGAGTCCCGCAAAAGCCTCGGTGATCTGCGTCCCGATCGACGCGATGCTCATCACCGGCGCGGCCATGAGGCCGGTGAAGAAGATGTACATGATCAGATCGCCGAGGGTCATCGTGCCGGCGACCACGGCGCGGCCGCCGATGAGCATCATGATCACGCCGACGACGCCGAGGAGCACGGTCGCGGCGGCGGTCATGCCGGAGATCACGGTGATCGTCCTGCCGACGTTGCGAAAGAGCTCGTGCACCCCTTTCGCGAACACGAGGTCTTCACGTTTCTCGCTCGTGTACGCCTTCACGACGCGAATGCCGCCGAGGCTTTCAGCGAGACGGCCGGTGACCTGCGCGTTGATCTCGCCGCGCTTGCGGAACAGCGGACGCACGCGCTTGAACGTCACGGCCATGAGCCCGCCGAAGAGGAGCAGCGTGACGAGCGTGATCAGCGTGAGCTGCCAGTTCAGGTAGAAGAGGACGCCGAGCGCGAGGACGGCGGTGACGATCGAGCCGACGAGCTGCACGATGCCGTTGCCGACGATGTTCCGGATGCCTTCCGCGTCGGTCATGATCCGCGAGATCAGCACACCCGATTTCGTCGAATCGAAATACGAGACCGGCAGGCGCAGCACGTGCTGCTCGACGCGTTTGCGCATGTCGGTGATGCTGCGTTGCGCGGCGACGCCCAGGAGCTGCGAGAGGGTGAAGGAGGTGAGGGCCTGCACGATCGTCGCGGCGCCGGCCGCGAGGGCGAGCATCGGCAGCAGCTCGTGGCGCCCTTTGCCGACGACGTCGTCTACGAGGTACTTCGACGTCGCGGGGAGCACGAGCCCCGCGAGGCGGCTGACGAGCATGAGCGCGAGTCCGACGCCGAGGCGTCCGCGCCGCGCCCACACGAGATTCTTCGCTTCGATCCAGACGGACTTCATGACGCGAGCACGAACACGATCGACAGCGGCTGCGTTCTCTCGGGATGCACCGGCTCGCGCAATGATTCGATTGTGTAGCCGGTGTCGCGGAAGAGACGCACCCACGACCCGAGCGTGCGGCAGTACCACGGCATCGGCTCGGGCCACGCTCCTTCCATCGCCGCGAACGTCTCGATGCGCCAGCCGTCCGCGTACGGCGGTTCGATGAAGACGGGATGCAGTGTCTGGATGACGAGGCGCTTCGTCATCGTGCGGAGTTTCGCGAGCAGCGGCTCGAGATGCTCGTCGAAGAGAGCAAAGTTCGCGGCGATGACGTCGAACGTGCCGAGGCGCGCGTCGAGCTCGTCGTAGGCGAGCGCGTGAAACGTGCCGCCGCCGCGCTCGCGCGCCGCATCGACCAGCGCGGGCGAGGCATCGACGCCGGTCGCGTCCACTCCTTTTTCGGAGAGCGCGCGCGTGAGCCACCCTTCGCCGCAGCCGAGGTCGAGGACGGTGCGCGGGTGATGCTCGAGGATCGCTTCGAGGATCGCGGCGTCGGTGGCGACGCGGCGGCTTTCGATCTTCTGCTCGCGCACCGCCGCGGTCCACGAGTCGGCGTTGGCGATCCAGCTTCGGCGGAGCTGCGCGTCGTGATCGGACATCGGCTCAGGGTACCTCGTCCTGGAGCACCGCCGCATCCGACGCCGTCGACGACGAACCGATCGGCGCGCTGCGCGCTCAGTGGCGCACGGCGCGATTGCGCGAGCCGCTCGGACGATAGACGCGCAAGGCTCCCGTGAGCGCGGCGGACTCGCGTCCGCTCTTCACGAGGATGACCGCCGAGGATGCCGGGGCCGCCGCCTCGACGACGTACGTCGCGCGCACGTAGTTGTCCGCCCACACAAAATCGGTGATGCGGCGGAACGCGGGATTGAGGATCTCGAACGTGGTCATGCTGCTCGTGAAGCCGTCGCCACCGACGATGACGTTGATCGTCTGTCCCGGACGCACGGTAGCGGGAGCGGTGGAGAGACTAAAGTCCGGACGTCCCGCCTCGGCCACACCGATCCATTTCGGATTGAGCTGCACGGCGCCCGCGGTCGTGAGCACGAGATTGCCGTAGACCTTCCCGTTCTCGACTTCGACAAAGTCCTCGCTGAAGAACTCCGTCGAGAATGAATTCAGTTTGGCCGCGCGCCAGGTGCCCTGCAATGCTTCGACGTTCACCGGTCCGTCGAGCGGTTCGGCGTAGAGGCGGTACCGTCCTGCCGGAATGCCGGAGATCGCGAACTCCCCCGCGGGGTCGGTGAGCACCGTGCCGAGCGGCTGTCCCTGCTCGTTCACCACGACGACCTGCGCCGCGAAGATGCCGCCGCCGTCGCCGAGCACGCGGCCGGAGAGCGTGGCACCGTCGAGCGTCGGGTCGCCTTTCGGATACATCGTGGCGATGGCGATGCGGTCGTCGTAATCGAAGTCGGCCGGAGTCTCATCCGAGCCGAGATACGGATACATCACCGACGAGAGCACGGCGGAGTGATCGAGCCCGAGGACGTGACCGACCTCGTGCTGAATAGCGAGCTGGGCGTTGAAGTTGCCGGCGAAGATGTTCTTGTCGACGTAGATGTCCGCATCGGTCATGCGGCCGGTCTTCGTGTCGTAGGTGTACGTGGTGATGGCCGCGGCCCCCGAATCGGAGAGCAGGTCATCGGCGAGCGAGACGGCGATGCGCTCCGGTCCGGTTGCCAGTTTCGAGACGATCCCCGCGCCCTCGAAGCGGACGTTGGTGGAGGGCACCGCCGCCCAGGCCGCAAATGCGCGCTCGACCATGGCCGTCGCGTTCGGATGCACCTGCGCGAGGCGCTGGTCGATCTCGTAGCGCAGCGGAAACGCCGTCGGCGCCCACTCGATCGGCGTCGGCGCCCCGTTGATGTCGTAAGTCATCCGGGTTGCCGCGAACGAGGAAGCGGTGAGCGCGAGGGTAAGGAGGACGGCCGCCAGACGGGGCATGATGCAACGGCAACTGCAACGGAGGTGCCATCAAATAAGTTATCGGTTGGTCCGTGGTCGGTTATCCGGGAAGCGCCACGCGACGGCCGCTTTCCGGAGGACGGACGGCGGAGAACCGATACCGGCTACGACACCAGCGCTACCAGATCGATCTCCACCGCGCCACCCTTCGGCAACGCGCCCGCCTGGATCGTCGTCCGGGCCGGTTTGTGGTCGCCAAAGTACTCGGCGTAGATCTGATTCAGCGTCGCGAAGTTGGCGAGGTCGGTCACGTAAACCGTCGCTTTGAGGACGCGATCGAAGCTGCTGCCGGAGGCGGCGAGCACCGCTTCGAGATTGCGGAAGACGCGGCGGACCTGATCCTCGAAACTCCCCTCGACGAGGTTGCCGGTGGCAGGGTCGAGGGCGATCTGGCCGGAGGTGTAGACGATGCCGTTGGCCTTGACGGCCTGCGAGTAGGGACCGATCGCCTGCGGCGCATCGGTGGTCGCGATGAAGTCCATGAGGGGAGTATATGGCGGGGAGGGGCGAGCGGCGAGGGGCGAGAGGCGAGGGCTGAGGGCCGAGGGCTGAGGGCTGAGGGCTGAGGGCTGAGAAGCGAGGAGGGAACGGGAGCAAGGATGAAGGCGGAAGGATGAAGGCGGACCTTGTGCAATTCGCGTTGCGCCTCGTCCTTCATCCTTCCTCCTTCCGCCTTGCTCCCCTCGCCCCTCGCCCCTCGCCCTCGCCCCTCCGCCGCCCTCGCCGTCCAACTGCTAGAATCGCGCGGCCACTCGGAGACCCCACACGCACATGACTTATGCCGGCAATGCTGCTCTCTCGTCCGCGGTGAAAGACCGCGTCACGTCGACGTTCCAACAGACGGTCGCGCTGTATCACCAGGGGCGGCTCGAGGAGGTCACGGCAGGCTGCACGCTGATCCTGCAGATGGATCCGATGTTCGACCCCGCGCGCAAGTTGCTCGAGAAGACGCGCAACCCGAACCTTCCCATCGACGTCGATACGCTCCTCCCCCGCGATCCGCGCGCACCGATGCAGCAGGCGCGCGAAGCGATGGCCGAGCGCGATTTCCAGCGCGTCATTCACCTCACCACCGAAATCCTCACCGACGATCTCCTCAACGACGAAGCGCGCATCCTCGGCGACGAAGCCCGCGAGAAGCTCGAAGCCTCACCGTTCGTCGAGCAGTTCACGCGCAAGTGCGACCAGAGCATCGCGGCCGGCAACATCGCCGCGGCGAAGATGGAGCTGGAGAAGGCACGCGCGCTCGATCCGACGCATCCGGACGTCGTGCGCATCGCACGCGCGCTCGCCGCTCGCGACAGCGCGCCGTCCGCGGCGGCGGCACCGATCTCGCCGTCGTTCATCGTCGACGAGCCCGCTCCGCCTCCCGCGCCCGGACGCTCGGCCGCGCAGGCTGCCGACTTCGGCTTCGCATTCGAGGAAGAGAAGCCGCAGGAAGTGTCGTTCGCGAACTTCTCGTTCGACTCCCCTGCCGGTGCGTCGGCCGACGCACCGTTCGGCGGGTTCTCGTTCGACTCGCCGTCTCCCGCCGCCAAACCCGCGCCCGCGCCATCCGGCTCCTCCGAGTTCGATTTTGCGACCGCCGCGATCGTCACGACTTCGGACGACCAGAAGAAGATCGAGCAGTACCTCGCCGACGGCGACCGCGCCTTCGACGCGGGCGACTACCAGCAGGCCATCGATCTCTGGTCGCGCATCTTCCTCATCGACGTCACGAACGACGACGCGTCCGCACGCATCGAGCGCGCGAAAGCGAAGCGCCGCGAGCTCGAGCAGAAGATCGAGCCGCTGCTGGCGTCCGGCGTCGCGGCCTTCGAGCGCGGCGATACGGCTCGTGCACACGCGGATTTGACCGAGGTGCTGCGCCTCGATCCACAGAACGTCTCCGCACAGGATTACCTCGACCGTCTCGAGGAAACGCTGCAGAGCGGCGCGGCCGCGCCTCCGGCCATCCCGCCCTCCACTGCCGACGACGACAACCTCGACCTCGGCTTCTTCGAGGACGAGCCGGCCGGCAACCTCTCCGAGGCGCCGCTCGTGCCGCCTTCACCGGCGGCGGCAGCGCTGGCCGCCAAAACGACCGGCAAGCAGGCCGCGGCGCCGAAAGCCGCCTCCCCCGCGCGCAAGCTGCCGATGGGACTCATCGCCGCGATCCTCGCCATCGTCGTCCTCGGCGCCGGCGGCTGGTTCGTCTGGAATCGCTTCATGAACAAGCCGGAAGCGGAAAGCAGCGGCGCCGGCCAAGCCCTCATCGCCCGCGCGTCGATGCTGGCAAAGACCGGCAAGTACGACCAGGCCATCGCGCTGCTGCAGGACATCAAGCCGGACGATCCGCAGCACGACGAGGCGCTGGTGATGATCGCCGACCTGCGCGCGAAGAAGGCTTCGTCGGCAGAGCTGATCGACGGCATCCCCGCCGCGCAGTACTACGACCAGAAACTCGCTGCCGGACTGCAGGCGTTCGCCGCGCACGACTACGCGGCCGCAAAGAAGGCGTTCGAGGAAGCGCAGCGCGTCAAGCCGCTGCCGCCCGATGCGAAAGTGCAGTACGACACGGCGTCGCAGCAGATGGCGAAGCTCGACGCCGCGACGGCGTTGTTCAACGAGCGCAAGTTCACCGAGGCGATCGGCAACCTGCAGCCGCTGCTCGAACAGGATCCGCAGAACGTCGCCATCCAGAAGATGATCGTCGACGCCCACTTCAACCTCGGCGCCGCCGCACTGCAGGAAGAGCGTCTGCCGGACGCGATCCGCGAGTTCGACGAGGTGCTGAAAGTGAATCCGAACGACGAGGTCGCGAAACGTAGTCGCGAGCTGGCCGTCCGATATGACGGGCAGCCGAAAGACCTGCTCTATCGAATTTACGTAAAATATCTGCCATTGCGGCAAGCGGCGTAATCGAACGAGAGAGCGCGCGGGAGGGTGTGATGCGATTCGATGAAGTGGAGTTGGAAGCGGTTCCGCTCGTAGATGTCGAGCCGGTCGCGGTCGAGCGGGATCTCGACGCTCACGCGCCGCGCGGCAAGCGCCTCCTCGCGCTGCTCACCGATCTCTCCCTGTTCGCGGCGCTGGTGCTCGCGCTCTCCCCGCTGCTCCCGCAGCCGTATGCCTGGACGCACGCCGCGTCGCTCGCGGGCTTCGTGATCGTCATCTCCTATTACTACTTCGTCGGCACGTGGCTGCTGTGGGGGAAGACGATCGGCGGCGCGATCTTCGACGTGCGCGTGGTGCCTGCCGGGGAGCGGGCGATCTCGTGGCGCGATGCGTCGATGCGCTGGCTGGCGACGTATCTGTCGCTCGCCACCGCGGGCATCGGATTCATGCTCGCGGCGTTGCCGTCGCGGCTGTCGCTGCCGGATCGGATGTCCGGGACGCGTTGCGTGGTCGGTTGACCCACGCGAAGCGCGTGATCATCGAGCCGAGGACGCTGCACGCGGCCGCGGCTTTGCGCCTGCCGAAGAGGCGCAGGAGAAACGGCACCGGTCCCGACAACACACCCGCGAGTTTCCCGAGCTCCGCTCCCGTCTCGAACAACGTGGCGCCGAGCCCCAGTGCGTTGAGCGCGTCATCCTGATGACCGCGCAACTCGAGCAGCGACACCGCCGCTCCGAGGGACGACGCCCCGAAGTGCACGGGCAGAAAGTGCGCGTTGTTCTTCCACTCGGGGATGGCCGTGACGCCGAGGAGCACGCCCGTGTACGTAGCCATGACGAGTCCCGTCGCTCCGGCGACGACGCCCGCGAGGTCTTTCAGCACTTTGGTCGGCACGAGCACCGCCGCCGCGGTCGCGCCGCTGAACGCGGTCAAGGTCCACACCCCGACGGACATCGGAGACTGCGGCTTGAACACGCGCAGCATGTGCAGGAACCGCTCGGGACGTCCGAGGTCGGAGACGAGCAATGGACCGGAAAGCACCGCGCCCGACAACGCGATCACGCGCGCATCGCGAATCAACTTCTCATCGCCGCGCGTGAGCTGCGCCGCGAGCGCAATCGCCGCTGACGCCCCCGCCGCACCGCCGACGAAAAAGTAGACCGGGATCTCCCACGTCCACACGGGCGGCTTGAGGAGCGGCTGGTCTTGGTAGGTCATGAACGCAGATCGCAGAAATCTAGAACCGGGCGCCGTTCTCAATTCTACGTTCTACATTCTGCGTTCTGCGTTCGCTTTTCCCGCTATCGCAAACACGGCCACCGCCCCCTGCCCGCATTGCGCCTCTCCGAGGTGGCGTGGCTCGCGGAACACGACTCCTCGGCCGCACCGCTTCTGTGGCTCAGCACCGCGTATTTCGATGACTCCGGCGTCGATGCGGAAGCGCTGGCCGCGGAGCCGGTGACGCGCATTCCTGGAGCGTCCACTGACGCTGCGGCAATGGCGCCGGCGCTCGTCCAAAACATGAGCTTCCCCGCGCTGGAGTGGCGCTTCGATCCCGCGCGCGGCTGGATCAACCACGGGGACTACAGCCAGCGCAACCCCGAAAGCCGGCTCAGCATCCTCACGTCCGCGGACTTTGCATTCATCAGCCGCTTTTTCGCGCGCTGAACGCAAACGCCACCACCGCGCCCGCCATCATCACCGCCGCCGCCACGCCCGCGGCCTGCCACGCCGGCTTGGCCGCGGTGAGTGGCACCTCCGGCGCGACAGGCAGGTTGTAGTCCTCGACGTCGCCGCGCACGAGGAAGAACGCGTGGGTGCCGCCGACGGAGGTTTCCTTCGGGTTCCAGAGTTTCGCGTCGGTCATGCCGGCGTCGTGGAGCCTGGCGATGCGCGCGTCGGCGACGCGTTCGAGCTCTTCGAGATCGCCGAAAAGGATCGAGCCGGTGGGACACGCTTTCGCGCACGCCGGCTGCTCCCCTGCTTTCTGGCGGTCGTAGCAGAAGGTGCACTTGAACGCCCGGCCGTCCGTGGGTCTGCGGTCGACGACGCCGAACGGGCAGTTCACGACGCAGTAGCCGCAGCCGTTGCAGATGTCGGGCTGGATGTAGACGCCGCCGAACTCGGTGCGGATGATCGAGCCGGTGGGACATGATTCGAGACATCCCGCGTGCTCGCAGTGTTTGCAGACGTCCGAGGAGAAGGCCCAGGACATGAGGTCCGGCGCCATGCCGCCCGACCCGATCGAGGTCTCGCCTTCGACGAACTTTACGTGCCGCCACGTGGAGTGTCCGAGTCCGAGGGTGTTGTCGTAGGACTTGCCGGAGAAATGGAAACCGTCGGCGGGGACGTCGTTCCACTCCTTGCACGCGACCTCGCACGCCTTGCAGCCGATGCAGAGCGTGGAGTCGGTGAAGAACCCGGTTACTTTTGCGGGGCGCGCGTCAGGTTGCACGTCAGTCCCTTCGATTCGAAGATCTTCACATTCGGCTCCTCGGAAATCGCGAGGAGATCGTTCACGACGTCGCCGGTGACGAGGCCCATGCCGCCCCAGTGATACGGCATCCCGACCTGGTGCACGCGTTTGCCGTCGACGTCCAGCGAAGGCATACGCGTGGTGACGAGCGCGCGTGCACGAATGGAGCCGCGCATGGTGGTGATGCAGACCATCTCCCCGTTCGCGACGCCGACTTCGCGTGCGAGCTCCGGAGAGATTTCCGCAAAGAGCTCCGGCTGCAGTTCCGCAAGATGGGAAAGCGTGCGCGACATCCCTCCCGCGGTGTGGTGTTCCGTCAGGCGGTACGTGGTGAGGACGTACGGGAACCGCGCGTCGGGCGAGTCGGCGTACGCGTTGTCCTCGCGCTTCATCCAGTTCGCGGCGGGATTGGTCTGCTGCGCGTACAGCGGATTGCGCACGTTCGATTCGAGCGGCTCGTAATGCGTGGGCAGCGGACCGTCTTTCAATCCCGAGGGAACCCAGAGCCAGCCGAGTCCGTCGGGATGCATGATGAAGGGCGCGTCGCCGGCGATCGCTTCATCGCCACCGTGATGCTGCTCCGGTTTGTAGTCGGGCGCTTTGCCGCGCGTGAAATCGGCGACGTCATGTCCGATCCACTCGCGCTTCTCTTCGTCCCACCAGACGAGCGCCTTGCGCTCGCTCCACGGTTTGCCGGAAGGATCCGCCGAGGCGCGGTTGTAGAGAATGCGGCGGTCGAGCGGCCAGGCGTAGCCCCAGCCGTGGCCGTAACGCCCTTCGGGTTTGCGCGCGTTGGCTTTGTTCTCGCCGTCGAAGACACCGGAGTAGATCCAGCAGCCGCAGGAGGTCGAGCCGTCGGCTTCGAGCTCGCCGAAGTGCTTCACGTTTCCATGAATCTCCTGCAGCACTTCCTCGGCGTCTTCATCCGCGTAGTCCCACGTGAGCGCGCGCAGCGCGGCGTCGCGCGGTGCGTCGGTGGCCATCGCTTTCAACTTGCGTCCGAGCGCCACGAGGAACTGCAACTCGCTGCGCGCCTCGCCGGGCGGCTCGACTGCTTTCTCCCGCCATTGCAGGAGCCGTTGTGTGTTCGTGAACGTACCGTCTTTTTCGACGTGCGAGGCGGCGGGGAAGAAGAAGACTTCCGTGTCGATCGTGTCCGGCGACTCTTCCCAGAAATTCGACGTCTCCGTCTCGACGAGCTCGCGGACGACGAGCCATTGCAGCTTGCCGAGGGCGGCGCGCTCGAGTTTCGCATTCGGTGAGCCGACGGCCGGATTCTGCCCCATCACCATCAACCCTTCGAGCTTCCCGTCGGCCATGTCGAGCCAGTAGCCAAAGTACGAGTGGTCGCCGGTGAGGCGCGGCAGGAGGTTGAAGCCGAAGCCGTTGTCGCGCGTCGCGGCGTCGCCGTAGTACGCCTTGAGCAGCGAGACGAGATAGCGATCGAGGTTGTGCCACCACCCCTTCGACGCCTTGTGCTTCGCGAGATAGGCGTCCAGATCGTGCTCGTTCGACGTCGGCATCGGCAGGTAGCCGGGCAGGACGTCGTAGAGCGTGGGGATGTCGGTCGAGCCCTGAATGGACGCGTGTCCGCGCAACGCCATGATGCCGCCGCCGGGACGGCCGATGTTGCCGAGGAGCAGTTGCAGGATCGCGGCGGCGCGAATGGTCTGCACGCCGGTCGAATGCTGCGTCCAGCCGACCGCGTAGCAGATCGCACCCGTTTTCTCGCGGCCGGAAGCGCGCGTGTAGAGATCCGCGATCTCGAGGAACTTTTCTTTCGGGATGCCGCACGCCTGTTCGACGAGCTCCGGCGTGTAGCGCGCGAAGTGGCGCTTCAGCACCTGAAACACGCAGCGCGGATGCTGGAGGGTGTTGTCGCGTTGCGGATCCGCATCCGCGCGCGGAGTGCCCTGTCCCTCGCCGCGATGACCGCTGTCGAATGAAGGGAGGGGCGAGGGCCGCGGGTCGAGGGCTGAGGGTCCGCCGCCCTCCCCTCCCGGCCCTCGGCCCTCGGTCCTCGGCCCTTCGGCATACACCCACGTTTCTGCAGGGGAGAACACCCCGTCGAGATCTTCCGTGTCCTGGAAATCCTCGCGCAGGAGCACGGAGGCGTTCGTGTAGTGGACGACGTAGTCGCGGAAGAAGCGCTCCTCCTCGAGCACGTAGCGGATCAGCGCGCCGAGGAAGACGAGGTCACTGCCGGCGCGGAGCGGCAGCCAGTGATCCGCCATCGCCGACGTGCGCGTGAAGCGCGGATCGACGTGAATGATCTTCGCGCCGTTCTTCTCGCGCGCCTCGATCACCCACTGGAAGCCGACCGGATGGTTCTCCGCCATCGACGATCCCATGATGAGGATCGCATCCGCGTTGGCGAGGTCCTGCTGTGCGGTGGTCGCACCGCCGCGTCCGAGGGAGGTGCCCAGACCGGGCACCGTGGAGCTGTGTCATATGCGCGCCTGATTGCTCAGGCAGACCATCCCCAATCCGGCGGTGAAGAGTTTCTTGATGAGGTAGTTCTCTTCGATGTCCAGCGTGGCGCCGCCGAGGTGGGCGATGCCGGTGGTGTGCATGTGCTGCTCGTCGAACGTGCGGTTGCGCGAGGCCCACATCCGATCCGCGACCATGTCGATCGCGCTTTCGAGATCGAGCTCGATCCACTTCCGCGAGCGCGGCGCGCGGTACTTCACTTTCGTGGCGCGGCCGGGATGCGTGACCAGCTCGTAGCTCGCCGCGCCTTTCGGGCAGAGATGCCCGCGCGAGATCGGCGAGGCAGGATCGCCTTCGATGCTCACCACCTGCCCGCCGCGATGGTAAACAAGTTGACCACACCCGACCGCGCAGTAAGGGCACACGGATCGTGCGACCTGTGCGCCTTCATTCTTGCGGCGCAGCTCGCGTGTGGCGTCGCTGACGGCGGCGTCGCGATCGCCACGCAACTGGCGGAGCAGCGGCCATTTCAGGAGCAGCTCGGCAAGCATTTGCCGGAGAGTCTAGTGCACAATGACGTCCATCTTGTTACGCCATCTCGCACTCGCGGCAACGCTCCTCCTCGCCACCGCGGCCAACGCCGGCGACTCGGTGAAGACTCCTTTCGCCGTGGCAGGCCCGTACGCGTACTTTCAGGCGTTCTCGGAGCTCTGGCGCACGGACGGAACCGCGCGCGGCACGATCCGTCTCGCGGGTCCGTCCATGCGCATCACGAACATGGCCGCGCACGGCACGGGGATGTTCGTGATCGTCGACCGCAACGGCCGCCACTCGGAATTGTGGTTTTCCGAGGGCACACGCTCTACCACGCGTATGGTGACCAGCCTCGGAGAAGTCTTCGCTACGCACCTTACGGCGTACGGGCCGTGGGTGATGTTCTCCACTGCACGGCGCGGCGACGGCAGGAACGTCACGCTGTGGCGGAGCGACGGGACGACGGAAGGGACGATCGCCGTCACTTCCCTGCCGGGAACCGCTTTCGAGGCGCACGCCGCCGGCAAGTACCTGTTCCTCGGCATCGCCGGCGACGACGTCGGCCTGCTGTGGCGCACGGACGGCACGAAGGCCGGCACGATCTCGCTGGACGCGCGCACGACCTTCGTCTTCGCGACGCTCGGCGACAAGCTGCTGTTCGATGGGCCGGCCGGCTTGTGGCGCAGCGACGGTACGCCCGCGGGCACGATGCTCATCGCGTCGATGTTCCCGCCGCGCGAGCTCGTCTCGAACGGGCGCGTCGTCTACGCCGCCGCGTCGAGCGACGGCGTGTATCGGCTCGACCTCACCGGCGCCTTCTCACGACTCACGACCACGCGCAGAACGCACCTGACGATGGTGGGCGACGCCATCGCCTTCACCTCCGGCACCAGGGTCTCGGTCTACGACAGTCCGGCCTTTCCCGCCACCCACTACACGGTCGCGTTCGAGCCGACGCGGCTCATCATGGCCGGCGATCACCTCTTCGCGCTCGACGCCCTCGAGAACGTGCAGCGCGTCGGCGACGCGGCGCCCCTCCCCGTGCGCGCGGCACGAGACACCGCGGTCGCGTTCGGCGGCAAGCTCCTCTTCGCCGGCAGCGATCGCCGGCACGGCTACGAGCCGTGGCTGAGCGGCGGCACGCCCGAGACGACGCACATGATCGCAAACCTCAGCCCCGAAGGCAGCGTGCGCGGCAGCATCCTCGATGCGGAGACGGGCGAACCGGTCGAAGGCGCGCTGCTTTACCTGAATGACGGCTGGTTCGCCGTGCATGCCGCGTTTACGATCGACGGGCTGGTGGGCGGCGACTACACGGTCGAAGCGCACGCGCCCGGCTACATCCCGCAGCTCTGGCGCGGCGGCGAATGCTGGAGGGAGTGCGATCGCAGCAAGGGAGAAGCGATTCGCGTCCCGGGCGACGGCCTCGTCGACGACATCCACTTCTTCCTTCGTCGCGGCGGCGCGATCTCCGGGCGCGTGACGGATGCGAGCGGCAATCCACTGGCCGAAGTGCGCCTCGTCCTCACGTCCATCACCACCGGCAGGCAGGTCGACGCGATCACCGGCGCGAACGGCGTCTACGCGACGGACTACGTGCTGCCGCCCGAGGAATGGTGGGTGGTGGAGACGAGCACGACGCCGCGCGTCATCTACTCCGGGGTCGTTTGCGCCAGCGCGTGTGATGCGGTCCGCGACGGTACACGCGTGCGTCCGCGCGGCGGGGAGCTGCTCACCGGCGTGGACTTTGTCATCCCGCGCTGAGCATTCGCCGCGCGAGTCGTGCATAATGCCCGTCTCATGCTGTTACGGCATATTCTCCTCGCGCTCGCGCTGCTCCTCCCTCTTCCGGCGTTCGCTGCGGGCGTGCACGGCCACTCGTCGAATCCGTGGCCGTTCGCGCGACTCGGGTCGATGCTCTACTTCGTGACGGACCAGGGCGGGATCTGGCAGACGAATGGGCGCGAGCCGGCCACCATGCCGTTCTTTTGGGAGGGGCAGGCGGGACCGCCGGGACGGGCAGAGCTGCCCATCGGATTCCGCGAGGAGCTCTTCCTCTTCATCGACCGCGACGAGCTGTGGGCAACGACCGGCGTCAAGACACGCCTCGTGGCCAACCTCCGCTCGCGCGGCGTCGCGGAGGCGCTGGCGACGAGCGAACAGATCGTCTTCACCGACGGCTACGCGGTGTGGCGCAGCGACGGCACGACCGCGGGAACGCGCGAGATCCACGATTTCGGCGAGGACTTCGAGGTGGAGCTCGTGGGCGTGGCCGGCCCCCTGGTCTACTTCACCGTCTACGGCTATGACGAGGACAACGTCGCGCTCTGGCGCACCGACGGGACGGAGGAAGGCACGTTCACCCTCCCGGCGTCGGAGGGAAACTTCTTACGAGCGGTTGCGTTCGGCGACCGTCTCTTCTTCTCGGACTGGTATCACGTCTGGACCACCGACGGCACCGAAGAGGGAACGGTCGTATTTCACGAGGTACCGGCGCGCATGGTCGTCGCGGACGGCGCACTGTGGCTCAGCGACGCGAAGGGATTGTGGCGCAGCGACGGCACACGCGAAGGAACGGAGCTCGTGTCCGCGTCGGGCGCAGACACCGAGCTGCTGGCCGACGCGAACGGCCGGCTGATTCTCCTGCATCACGGCGAACGCGAAATCCGCATCTCTGCATGGCAGGACGGCGCGGTCACCGAGCCCGTCGTCGTGCACGGACGCCGCTACAACCTCGCCTACGCCGCCGTCGGTAACGCGCTCTTCTTCACGCTCGCCGACGACGAGCATGGACACGAGTTGTGGCGCAGCGACGCGACGCCCGCCGGCACGTTCCTGCTGCGCGACGTCAACCCGGGCACGGGCCACAGTGGCGCGTACGCTCCGACCGCGATCGCGGGCCGTGTCGTGTTCGGCGCGAACGACGGGAAGCACGGATACGAACCGTGGGTCACCGACGGCACGCGCGAAGGAACGAAGATGCTCGTCAACATCGCGCCCGAAGGAGTGCTGCGCGGGCGTGTGACGGATGCCGAGACGGGTGCGCCGATCGCGCGTGCCCGCGTCGCGCTTCAAGATTCGACGGCGCCGAACGGCATCCTCGGCACGACCGACACGGACGACGACGGCGCATACGTGTTCGCGTGGCTCGAGCCGGCGCACTACGACATCGAGGTCACGAGCACGGCGCACCTCGCGCAGAAGCAGACGTGGTTTCAGGTGCACGCGAATCCGTGGAACACCGCGAGTTTCGCGCTGCGTCCGGGCGGGACGCTGTCCGGCCGCGTGACCGACCGGAGCGGAGCGCCGGTCGCGCGCATTCGTGTCGTGGCCGCGCCAGCGTACGGCGAGCCGCCGATCGCCACCGCCGTCACGTCGGCCGACGGCACGTACCTCCTCGGCGGACTCCCCGCCGGGCAGCCGTGGCTCGTCTACACGATCAGCGAAAACGGATGGTCGAGCGTGATCTACCCGAACGTCAGTTGCGCCGCGGGCTGCAACGGAACGAGCGGCGGCACGCGCATCACCGTCGAGGCACGCGAGCGGCGCGACGGCGTGCATTTCACGATCGCGCGCTGGGGCGTCATCCGCGGCCGTGTCGCCGATATGACGACGGGACGCCCGACGGGACGCGTGGTGCGCGTCGCCGCGTTTCCCGTCGGCGTGGCGATGAACGCTCATTCGCCGCCGTTCTCCGTCTATATCGACGAAAAGAAAACCGATTTCGAGCTGACGCTGCCCGACGGCAGCTACTACATCCTCGCGTCGTGGCAGACGTACAACGGCACGCTGCCGGGCCCGTACAACCCGACGTGGTATCCCGCGACTCCGTGCGAGCCGTGCACGACGCAGGCGGGAACGCCGGTCTCCCCCGTCGCGGGAGAAGCGACCACCATCGATTTCCTGCTCCCGTCGCGTTACGGCCACGTCGCCGGTCGCGTCCTCGGCATGGACGGCCGTCCCGTTGCGGGCATCCCGATGGGCGACGGCTGGACGGAAACGAATGCCGACGGGACGTACCTCATCCTGAATGTCCGCCCCGGCGCCTATCACGTGCGAACGCAGGCGGACGAAACATGGGCAGGCACGGTCGAAGGCGATCCGGCGGTGATGGTCGACGTGCAAAAGAACGCCGTCGTGCAGGCGCCGGACATCCGCGTCCACCGCTGGGGCACGCTGCGCGGTCAGATCGTGGACGGCGTCACCCGGATTCCACTGCACACCTCACTCTTCGTCCTGGCGAGCGAATGGACTTATGGCAAGGACTACGACGGCTACCAATCGACGTCGGCGCACGGCAAGTTCATGGTGGGCGAGCTCTGGCCGGCGCCGTACGAGCTCCGCGTGTCGATGCCTGGCTACGCCTATCGCGTCGTCACCGGCACCTCGGCGCTCGACACCGATCTCGCCGTGCGCGTGGTGATGGAGCCGGCGTGCGAGGTCTCGGTCTCCCCTGCCGAAGCGAACGTGCCGGCGGAAGGGGGCGTCGTGGAGCTGCACGTCCAGGCGCCCTGCCGCGTCTGCGCGCAGACGCAGATGTGGGACATGCTCGCGTGGATCACGAGCTGTGTGGATGGCTCGGGAACGATTCCGGTCACGGTCCGGCCGAATGCCTCCGGCAGTCCGCGCGCGGCGACGATCTCGCTGCCGGGAACCCGCGTCGACATCCGTCAGGACTAGCGGGAGCCGCTGAAGCTGCGAGCCCGTTCGACTTTCGCGACGCGCGTGAAGAACTCCGCGTACCACTGCTCGCGTCCCTGCGACTGGGCGATGCGATGCTCGGCGTGCCTGCGCCAGTCTGCGATCGCCTCTTCGCTTTCCCAGTACGAGACGGTGATGCCGAGGCCGTCCTCGCCCCGCGCGCTCTCGACGCCGAGAAAGCCGGGCTGCTGCGCCGCCAGCTCCACCATCTTCGCGGACATGTCGGCGTAACCGTCCGCGACGGCGGTGCGCGTCGACGTGAAGATCACGGCGTAGTACGGCGGCTCGGGCGTGCGCGCGATCGGAGACATGGCTCGGGCTTCCGGCGTCGGGGACTCGTCGTTCAGGGGGGCAGTCCCTGGACGACGACGCCCCATCTCAAAACATCTTCGGATACTTGCGCGGGTTGGCCTCGCGCATCAGTTCGTACACGCTTGCGAAGATCGACTCGCGGTTCGGCTTCGACCAGTAGTCGCCGTCCGAACCATAGCTCGGGCGATGTTCCTTCGCCGCGATCGTGCGCGGCTCGGAGTCGAGCCATTCGTAGCCGCGATCGCGCTCGAGCACGTTCTGCATCATGAACGCGGTCGCGCCGCCGGGGACGTCTTCGTCGACGAATGCGACGCGGCTCGTCTTCTTCAGCGACTCGACGATGATGCCGCGCGTGTCGAACGGCAGGAGCGTCTGCACGTCGATCACTTCCGCTTCGACGCCCACGGTGGCGAGCAGCTCCGCCGCTTCCATCACGATCTTGAGCGTCGCACCGTACGACACGAGCGTGACGTCGCTGCCGCCGCGCACGATCTCGGGGACGCCGAGGGGCAGCGTGAACTCGCTGATGTTCGACGGCAGCTTTTCTTTGCTGCGATAGCCGTTGAGCACTTCCACGACGATGGCCGGGTCGTCCGAGCGCAGCAGCGTGTTGTAGAAGCCCGCGGCCTGGGTCATGTTGCGCGGAACGCAGACGTGCATGCCGCGCACGAGGTGGATGATGCCCGCCATCGGCGAGCCGGAGTGCCAGATGCCTTCGAGACGATGGCCGCGCGTGCGGATGATGACCGGCGCCGCCTGTCCGCCGGCGGAGCGCCAGCGCAAGGTCGCGAGATCGTCCGACATGATCTGTAGGCCATAGAGAATGTAGTCGAGATACTGGATCTCGGCGATGGGACGGAAACCGCGCATCGCCGCGCCGATGGCCTGGCCGACGATCGTGCATTCGCGGATGCCGGTGTCCATCACGCGCCACACGCCGTACTTTTCCTGCAGGCCGAGGCAGCCCTGGTTGACGTCGCCGAGACGGCCGACGTCTTCGCCGAAGATGATGACGCGGGGATCGCGGCGCAGCGCGTGATCGAAGCAGTGATTGAGGATCTCGAACCCGTTGAGCGACTGCGCGTCGCCCGCGTACTGCGGCTTCACTTCCTCGACGCGCGTCGCCGCGTGCTCGCTCTCGCTGTAGAGATGCGAGTCATAGCGCGTGTCGCCTTCCTGCTGCTTCTGCACGAGCCACGCGGCCGCGTGCACGTCGCGCTTGACGACGACTGCGCTGGCCACCGCGCGCACGGCATCGCGGCGATACGGCGACTGCGTGCGCTGCAGCTCGCTCTTCAGCTCCTGTGCGCCGAGGCGGTCGAGGATCGCGAGCGCTTCCTGTACGTCGGCGTCGATCGGCTTGCGATACGCCTCCCATGCGCGGCGCTGTGCTTCGCGCACGGCGGTATGGTCTTCCTTCTCGAGCTCGTCGAGCTCCTGCGCGGTGGCGATGCCCTGGGCGATCATCCACTCGCGCATCTTCCGGATGCCGTCGAACTCCACTTCCCACTCGAGACGCTCTTTCGACTTGTAGCGCTCGTGCGACCCGGAGGTCGAGTGTCCCTGCGGCTGCGTGACCTCGGTGACGTGGATGATCGCGGGCACGTGCTCGTGGCGCACGATCGTCGCCGCGGCGAGATACGTCTCGCACAGCGCCGCGTAGTCCCACGCCTTGACGGTGTAGATGTCGTAACCCTGTTTCGACTTTGGATCGCGCTGGAATCCCGCGAGCAGCTCGGAGAGATTGCCCTTGGTGATCTGGTATTCGTTCGGGACGGAGATGCCGTAGCCGTCGTCCCAGATGGAGACGATCATCGGGATGCCGATGACGCCGGCGGCATTGAGCGCTTCCCAGAACATCCCTTCCGCGGTGCTGGCGTTGCCGATCGTGCCCCAGGCGATTTCGTCGCCGCGGCGCGAGAACTTCTCGGCGTCCGGGATGCCGAGCTCGCGGTAGAGGCGCGAAGCCCACGCCAGTCCGACGAGGCGCGGCATCTGCGAGCCGGTCGGCGACATGTCGGCGGAGACGTTGTACGCGTCGGTCTGGCTGAGCCAGTTGCCGTTCGCGTCGAGGTAGCGCGACGCAAAGTGCGCGTTCATCGAGCGGCCGGCCGACCACGGGTCGTGCTCGGCGTCAGCGTGCGCGTAGAGCTGCGCGAAGAACTGGTCGAGCGTCGCCGCGCCGGAGGCGAGCATGAACGTCTGGTCGCGGTAGTAGCCGCTGCGCCAATCGCCTTTGCGGAACGCGCGCGCCCACGCGAGCTGCGCGATCTCCTTGCCGTCGCCGAAGATGCCGAATTTCGCCTTGCCGGTCAGGACTTCCCTGCGGCCGATCTCGCTGGCGCGGCGGCTGCGCACGGCCAGTCGGTAGTCGTCGATGATGCTCTCGCGCGTGAACTGCGAGCGCGTCTGGGTCTCGGATGTCGCCACTGATATCTCCGGCGGCGAATCCTAGCAGATGGTGGAGCGTCACTGGTCCATCCGCGCCAGCACGCGCAGGACGGCGCGATCCACATACGCGCCGAGCGCCACCAGTCCCAGAATCACTGGCATGTAGATCACCCCCGTGCAGCAGAGGATCAGCATGTGCAGCGTGTTCCGGAAATCGGCAAAGTAGACGATGCCGAGGGTGAAGAGTCCTTCGAAGAGGACCGCACCCCAGAAGGCGAGGAAGAAGTTACGGCGCGCGCGGTCGATCTTCGAGAGCGCGTTGGCGCGGAGGTTTTCGAGCTCGGTCATGGCATTACCTCTTGTTCAGGATGAGGATCACGATCGACAGGCAGATGACGAAATCGACGATGAGAAACGGGATGAGCCCGGGTGGGAGCTTCTTCATGCGGGGTTCTCCTTTCGCAGTTGCGCGAGCCCGTAGCCGAGCCGCGATTTGACGGTGCCGATGCCGATCTCCAGCACGGCCGCGACTTCGGAGATCGGCATCTCTTCGAGGTAGTGCAGGGTGATGACGGCGCGACTCGCGGGGGAGAGCTTCTCGAGCGAGGCGAGGAGACGCTCGCGCTGCCAGGGATCGGGCTGCGGAAATTCGGTGGCGATGTCGTCGGTGAGCTCGACGTTCACCCGCCTCTTCTTCAACGCGCGGAACGCTTCGCGCGTGGCGATGCGGAACGCCCACGCCTTGAACAGCGACGGATCGCTGAGCCACGCGATCTTCCGCACGATGGCGATGAACGTCTCCTGCACGACATCCTCGGCCAGCGCGGCGTCATTCGTGACGCGCGTGACGTAGCGCAGGAGCAAGGGGCCGATGTCGCGCAGAAGCGCGTCGAACGCATTCCGGTCGCCCGACTGGGCGCGAAGGACGGCGGCGCGTTGCGTGGTCATCGCCTGCTGAGAGGAGACGAATGGGGAAAGTGTTCGAAGAAGGATCGTCGGGGGTCAGTTGCCGGTGGTCCGGACGGTGTCGCCTGAGCGACAGGCCGCGGAGAATCGATGACTGAAAACCGGCACCGTCAGTTCCGATCCAACTCCACGATCGCCGTATCCAGCATCTGCTGCACGCGCTCGGGCTCCACGCTCTCGCAGTAAATGCGGATGATCGGCTCCGTCCCCGATTTGCGAAACAGGATCCATGACCCGTCCGCAAAATTCATCTTCACGCCGTCCTTCTCCTCGCGCTTCGTGAAGCCTTCGCCGAAGGTGCGATCGAGCTCGCCGGAGCGCACGCGCTCGATGAGCCGCGCGCATTGCGCCATCGGACGGTGCACGTCGCGGCGGTCGTAGTGGAGCGTGAGGAACTCCTTCTCCATGCGCGCGATGATGTCGGACAGCGGCAGGCCGTAATACGCCACCGCTTCCGCGACGAGAAGACCGGAGAGGATGCCGTCGCGCTCGGGCATGAAGCCACCGAGGCCGATGCCGCCGCTTTCCTCGCCACCGATGAGCACATCACGCGAGAGCATCAGATCGGCCACGTACTTGAAGCCGATCGGCGTTTCGTGCCACGTCGCGCCGAGGGAGTCGGCCACGCGCTCGATGAGCCGCGTCGTCGAAAACGTCTTCACGATCTCGCCGCTGCGCTTCTTCTCGCGGACGAGATACAGCGCCAACAGCGAGATGATCTTGTGCGGCGAGACGAACAGGCCGCGCTCGTCGAGGACGCCGAGGCGGTCGGCGTCGCCGTCGTTGCAGATGGCGAGATCGTAATGCCCGCCGAGCATCACGTTCTGCGACGCGACGAGGTTCTCCGGAATCGGCTCGGGATTGACGCCGCCGAACGCCGGATTCGTCTCCCCGCGGATGCCGTCGACGATCGTCGTCTCGATGGGAGCGTCGTCACCGTGGATGATGCGGCTCGCGCCGACGTAATCGAGGCCGAGGACTTTCGACGGAATCGTGGCCGCGGCGCCGTGAATCGGATCGTGGAGAATCGCCAGCTTCGCGTTCTTGAGCAACGGCAGGTCGAGCTGGCCGCGAATCCCGTCGACGTAGTCGTCGAGGATGTTCTCCTCGGCGATCGAGCCGCCTTCGCGCAGGTCGCGCTGGTCGAGGCTGGCGGCGATGCGGTCGTACATCTCCGGCAGCGCGCCGCCGCCGTACCACGCCTTGAACTTGATGCCGTTGTAGCGCGACGGATTGTGGCTCGCCGTGACCATCACTCCGCCGAGAACCTGCCGGTGGCGGGCGGTGAAGGAGACGGTCTGCGACGGCGTCGGGCGATCGGAGAGGAGCACGCGATACCCGGCGCCGCGCAGCGCGTCGGCGACGACGGCAGCGAACTCGCGCGAGAGGAAGCGGCGATCGAATCCGACGATGAGCGTATTGCGGTCGACGTGTGCCGGCGGGCTCAGCGTTCGGCCGGCGGCGGCGATGGCGTTCGCAACCCGGCCCACATTTTGGAAGGTGAACTGATCAGCGATGACGGCGCGCCAGCCGTCCGTGCCGAACGTGATCGTGTCGGACATGCGCGCCGTATTGTAGGAGACCAGTTCACTCATGCTGCACAAAGCAGCCGTACTCATCTTTCTGACGACCACGCTTTTCGCGCAGCCGGCGTACTTCAGCGCGCGAGTTCCCCTGACGAACACGCGCTACGCGGCCTCGCCCGCGGCGCCGATGCTGGTGTCGAACGGCACCGATACCCTCACCTTCTGGCTCGCGCCGCACAACGTTCGCGTGAGCTCGCTCGGCGCAAACGAAATCGCGCGTGATGTCCTCGCGTCGAACGGCGATGCCGACGTGCTCTGGACCGGCGAACGCTTTCTCGTGGCCGCCAGCTCCGGCTCGCACGTCGTCGGACGTTTCCTCGACGCGCGTGGTGTGCCGCTCGGCGCGCCGTTCACGATCGTGGAGAACGCGTCGACGCCGCGGCTCGCGCGTACGGAAAACGGCGTGATGCTGGTCTATCGCGACGCCAACGTCGTGCAGTGGATCGAGCTGACGGATGCCGGTCTCGCCGCGGGAACGCCGCGGATGATCGCGCACCGCGCGGGTGACTTCGACGTTGCGGGCGACGTGCTGCTCGTCAGCACGAACGAAGGATTGTTCGCCATCTGGATCTCGGTGCAGGACGACAACGCGACGCGCATCGCGGATCCGGCGCAGCGCGTGTCGATCGCGAGCGACGGTCGCGACTATCGCGCGCTCTGGACCATCGACGGCGAGTTGCACGCGGCCACCATCCGCGAGAACGGCGACGTCGAACCAGCGACCGTCATCGACGCCGGCGTGACCGCGCACTCGGTGACGTGGGACGGCTCCGCGTATCGCACCGCGTACGTCGCGGACGGCACGCCGCGTCACATTGCACTCGACGGCTCGTCGCGGTCCGCGGAGCTCGCGCCGATGATCGGCGCCGGCGAGCAGACGCTCGCCGCAACCGCGTCGACCGCGAACGCCGCGCTCCTCGTGTGGAACGAGAACGGCGACACGCGCATCGGCGTGCGCACCCGCGGCGGCGTGTGGCGCGAGCGCCTGCTGGTCTCCAATGAGCGCGCGGTCGCGGCGTCGAGCGATGGCCGCGAGTTCGTGGTGATCACGCAGAACGACGACGGCTGGCTGGCGACCACGCTCGATGAGAACGGCGCGCCGTTGCGGCAATCGACACGCGGCGCCTTCACGGCGCGCGGCGTCGCGGGACGTGTCGTCATTGGCACGCGCGACGACGACGTCGTCGCCGCGGCCATCGACGGGACGAGCAAGGTCGTTCGCGCGAATGCCGAAGATCCGGCCATCGCCTTCGACGGCACGAACTATCTGGCCGTGTTCCAGACGCCCGATCAGCGCGTCGAAGCGGTGCGTCTCGACGCGAACGCGGCGCGGATCGATGCGACGGACATCCTGGTGTGGGAAGACGCGGCCGAAGATCCGGCGGTGGCCTTCGACGGCGATCGCTACGTGGTCGTCTTCCCCAGCCGCGGCTTCGTCAAAGGACGCCGCGTCCATCGCGACGGCAGCGCGGTGATGGAAGCGATGCAGACCGGCCGCGTCGGCGGCAACGCCCCGCAATCCCTCGCCCTCACGAGTCTCGGCGATCGCCTCGGACTGACCTGGTTCGACGGCAACGCGCAGGCGCTGGTCCTCAAAGGGTGGGAAGTGCAGACCACGAAGGCCTTCCCGGGGAGAACCGGCTCCGCGGCGCGGTTCGCCGTCCTGCCGGACGGCGTGGCGCTCGTGCAGAGCGAGGTTCATGACGATACACCATACTTCGGGAGCGCCCGGCTCGTCCTCGGCGTAGCCACCGATTCGGCGTCGGCCACCGCTCCCGAGGCGCCGCGGCTGACCGCGACCACGTCCGGAAACCTCGTGAACGTGACCTGGAATGCGGTCCCGAACGCTACCGGCTACCGCCTCGAATACCGCCTCGGCGACGGTCTCTGGTACGAGGCCGAAGGGTGGACGGATGGAGAAACGCAGGCGACGACGCTCGTTCCGACGCGCAGCGGCACGTACGCGATCCGCGTGCGCGCGTGGAGCGATGGAGGGGTGGGTGCGTATTCGGAACCGGTGACGGTGAGCGTGACGACCGGGAAGCGGAGAGCGGTCCGGTAGAGGTCCCGCTGCGGAGTAGGACTGGATTTTTATGGCGTATCAGCATAGATTGCGGGCATGCGATACCTCGCTGCGCTCCTGCTCGCCCTTCCGCTCTTCGCCCAGACGGTCCAGTTCGGGAACTCCGTCCCCGTCACCGACACGCGTTATGGCTCGTTCGCCGCGAACGCCGTCCTGACGACCAACGGCCACGACTTCTACGCCGCCTGGGGCGCGCGGGAGAACGTCCGCTTCGGCCGCGTCGTCGAGAACGAGCGTCGCGTGGCCCGGCCGGTCTTCGAAGGTCGCGACGTCCGCGATGTCGACCTCGCCTGGACCGGCACCTACTTCGTCGTGCTCGGTCAGGCCGGCAACGACATCCTGGGCCGCGTCCTCGACGCGAAAGGCGATCCGGTCAGCGGCGTCTTCACGCTGCGTGAGGACGCGCACACCGCGCGCTTCGCCTGGGACGGCACGAACCTCATGGTGCTGTATCAGGTCCAGACGGCCACGGCGTGGGAGGCATACACGCTGCGCCTGCGTCCCGCGGTGCTGCCGGTCGAGCTGGCGAACCCCGCGTTCATCACCTCGGCGCCGGCGAAGATGGATCTCGGCATCGCCTCGAACGGCAGCGGCTTCGCGGCCGTGACGACGACCAGCGGTGAGACGAAGATCACGATGCTCAACTCCGGCGGCTCGATCGTGCGGCAGGTCGTCGGCCCCGGCGGCGGCGAAGCGGCGATCGCGTCGAACGGCAGCGACTATCTCGCGGTCAGCACGTTCGAGCACTTCCTCGACACCACGATCGTCCGCGCGAACGGCACCATCGAGCCGCCGGTTGCGTATCCCGTCACCGGCGACAGCGTCCGCGCGACGGATGTCGCGTGGGACCGCAACGCGTACGTGATCTCGTTCCTGTCGAAGAGCGGCAGCCAGACACAGGCACGTGTCGTACGCCTCGATCCGTACGCGAAGACGAGCGACGAAGACGAGGACGCGTATCCCGCGCTCGAAACCGGCGAGACGAGCATTGCGGCGGTCAACGGTCAGGTGCTCACGGCGTGGCAGTGGGACGACGATCACACCGCGAGCATGCGTCCCGTGACCGAGGGCGAAGACGATCCCGATGCGCTCGCGTACGGCGCCGCGGAGCAGACCCTCGGCGCCGCGGTCGCCTCTTCCACCGGCCTGCTCACCATCTGGTCCGAGCTCGCCGACGGAGTCCTCGGCCACTACACCGGCGTACGCAAACACGACGGCCGCTGGACCGAACAGCGCGTGCCTTCCATGACCACGCTGCCGGCGTTCGCGGCAACGGACGGCAACGAGTTCATCGCCGTCACGAATGAAAGCAGCTCGTTCACGATCTTCAATCTCGATGCGGAAGGGAAGCTCGAAGGAGCATGGGTCGCGCCGGTCAACGCCGGACGCGTGCACGACGTGCTCTGGACCGGCGAGTCTTACGTCATCGCGTACGCCTCTGCCTCCGGAACCGCGTCCCTCGGCCGCCTCGATCGTTCCGGCGTCCTGACGCAGTCGGTAACGGTCGCGGTCACGCCGCATACGATCCATTCGATGTCGCTCGCGTCCGATGGCTCCACGGTGCTGCTGGTGTGGCAGCTCTCGGACGGCAACGGCGAGTTCGTAGAGGCCAGTCGCTTCAGCACCAGCCTGCAGCGTCTCGACCTGACACCGCTCGCTCTTGCGGGCGACGATTCGTTCCAGCCGCGGGCGATCTACGACGGCACCAGCTTTCTCGTCGTGTGGCAGAGACCGGCCGAGGTGATCGGCGCGATTCTTCCGCGCACGACGGGCATGCCTTCGACCGTGTTCACCATCGGCCGCCCGCAGATCGAAGAGATGGATACGCTGCGCGTCGCACGGCTCGCGAACGGCGTCGCCGTGTACTGGCAGAAGAACGATCGCGAGGCGTTCCTCGTGCGCAACACGACGGCGACCGCATTCGAGTCGTCGTTCGATGACCGCCTCCTCGTCACGCTGCCCGACGGCAGCGGCACGTTCGTCGGCACGGAGGTGAACCTCGACGCACCGCATCACGGCGCGCGCCGCATCTTCCGCCGCGGCATCGACATCGTGCCGTTCACCGGCATCCCCAATCCACCGCCGAGCGTGACGATCCGCCGCTTCACGAATTCGCAGTTCCGCATCGAGTGGACCGCGCCCGCGCAGCCGGTCGACGGCTACCGCGTCGAGTACAAAGTCGGCGACGGGCAGTGGCTCGAGCTCGGACGCTGGTTCGATCCGGACGAGCGCCTCGCGTCGTGGCCCACCGTGCGCCCCGGCGAGTCGTACCAGTTCCGCGTCCGCGCGTTCAGCGAAGCCGGCACCAGCAGCTACACGACGGCAGGCCTCTACACCGGAAAAAGGAGAGCGGTGAACTGATGAAACAGCTCGTCTTCCTCTTCCTCGTCGTCACGTCCGCGTTTGCACAGCCTCGGTTCCACGATCCGTTTTCGCCGACCGACACGCGATGACGAACGGCCGTTTCGCACTCGTCTTCGACAGCATCCGCACGACCGCGCCCCACCACGGCGCACGTCGCGTGCAGATGCGCGTCGCCGATCCGGCCTCGCTGGCCAAAGCCGACGCGCCGGCGAACGTCGCCATCCGCCACTACAACGGTCAGTTCCGCATCGACTGGACGCCGCCCGCGCAGTCCGTCGACGGCTACCGCGTCGAACACAAGGTCGCCGACGGGCAATGGCTCGAGCTCGGACGCTGGTTCGATCCGGACGAGCTCGTGGCCGCGTGGCCGAGCGTCCGCGCCGGCACGACCTACTCGTTCCGCGTACGCGCGTTCAACGCGGCCGGCCCGAGCGCGTACTCGGCGGTGGTGTCAGCGTCGGGGATCGGCAAGCGCCGCGCAGTGAACTAGGGAGAGACGACCAGGGGGCCGACACGGTCGGCGGCGCTTACGTCATGCACGTGCGGTCGCGAGACACGGCGCTGCTCGCGTCAAACGAGCGTTCCGGCCAGGGCCCAACCATGCGCTGCCGACCGCGGTCGGGCCTCTGGGTCGTTTCCAGCGTCAGCGTCCGAACCCGCCCGACAGCACCGGCCGCCGCCGCGTCTGCTGCACGATGGCCACGCCGTCGGTGCCGCCGACAATCGCAACGTGCGATTCGGATCCGGCGGCGCGCGGTTGGATCGAGACCGTCGTCGTCGGCAGCGCCTCGGCTGTGTTCGTGTCGTGCAGCCATTGCTCGCGCGCGTACGACTCGGTGAGCATCGGATCCGCGTGCGTCGCCTCGGAAACCGGCAGCGCGGCTTCGCGCACGACCTCCACCGGCTTCTGCTCCACCTGCGGCAGCTCGCGTTCATAGAGACGCCCGTAATAGCCCGGCCCCGTGCCGCGCATTTCCGAGCGGATCGAGATGACGACGAACAGCGCGAACGCGATCCCCGTCGCCCACGCGAAGTTCTTCAGCGTGAGGTAACGCTTCCGGCGTCTCCGATCGCGGATCGGGACGATAAGATCGGGTTTGCGGGCCATTTGCACAGTTATTAGGCAAAGGCGCTGCCAAGGGGGAAAGTGCACATGGCGAAGATCGGAATTGTCGGGACCGGCTGGGGCGCGCGCGTGCAGGTGCCGACCTTGCGCGAAGCGGGACTCGAAGTCGTGGCCATCGCCGGCCATCAGCGCGAGCGCACGAGACAGATCGCGGACGAGCTCGGCGTGCGCCCCCACGACGACTGGCGCGACGTCGTCACCGCACCCGACGTCGACCTCGTCTCCATCGTCACCCCGCCCTCCGAACATCGGGAGATGGCCCTCGCCGCGCTCGCGGCCGGCAAGCACGTCCTGCTCGAAAAACCGACCGCGATGAGCGTGGCCGAGGCGGAGGAGCTGGTCGCGGCGGCGCAGAGGGTGCCGGAGCGCGTGACGCTCATCGATCACGAACTGCGCTTCCTCCCCCAGTGGCGCGAAACGCGCGAGCGCCTGCGCGACGCCATCGGCGACGTGCGGTACGCGGAAGTGCGGTATGCGAGTCCCGCTCGTGGCGATCGCAGTCGCGCGTGGAACTGGTGGAGCGATGCCGGGCGCGGCGGCGGCATCTGGGGCGCCGTCGGCTCGCATTTCGTCGATGCGTTGCGCTACTTCGGCATGGAGGTCGAGTCCGTGCAGGCCATGATGCGCACGACCATCGAGCACCGCCCCTTCGAAGACGGCACCCGCGCAGTGACGTCGGACGATTTCACCTCCGTCGACCTCCGTTTGCGCGGCGGCGCCGTGGCGGTGATGACCTTCAGCGCCGTGTCGTCCGGCCCGGACGAATCGAGCATGCTCACGATCTACGGCGAGCGCGGCGCGCTGCGCTTCGTCGGCGAAGAGGTCGCACTCTCGCAGGGCGGCAAACCGTTCGCGCTCTTCGCGGGCGGCCCGATGGAACAGCGTCCCGGCAACTCCCCCGGCGGAGCCTTCGGCACCGGCACGCTCCACCTCGGACGCGCACTGCGCGCGGCGCTCGACCAGGGCGACCGCATCGCGCTCGCACCCGCGGCCACGTTCGACGACGGACTCATGCAGCAGCGCGTTCTGGACGCGGCTCGACAGTCGGCGAAGCAGGGCGGATGGATCGCCCTATAGCGCACGCGAACAGCAGCACGAACGCGGGCGCGATCAGCTTCGCGTCGTGCGGATAGATGCCCGTGCGCGTGAGCCATTCGAACGGCTCTTCCGCGATCGCCGCCAGCGCGAGCAGCGCCAGTGCGCCCGTGAACCGCGAACGCATCAGCGCAAGCGCGACCGGCACGACCAGCACCATGTAGTGCAGCCACACCACCGTCGCCGAAAGGAGGTAGATCAGGATCGCCAGGCCGGCGATCAACACGTCGTCATGCTGCTTCGCGCGCATGAGGACGAGGCCCACGATCACCGTCAGCACCAGTGCGATCGTGTAGCTCACCCACGCCCCGTATTCGTGAAACAGCGCCAGCGCCGGAGTGACGTTGCGCTCCATGCGCGTCGGCAGGCGGTGGTAAAACTCGTTCGCGCGCGAGAGCCACTGCAGCCATACCCGCGGCGTCCCGTAGTTGACCGCCGCGGCCACGAACGCGATCGCGCCGCCCATGAACCCACCGAGGACTTCGAGTCGCAGACGACGCCAATCGCGCGTTGCGATGCGTGCCAGCGCCAGCAGCAGCGGCACGAGAATCAGATTCGGTTTGAACGCGACCAGCAATCCCGCGACCGCGCCGGCCAGCACCGGCGGCGACACGAGTGCCGCGCCGAGCATCAGGAGCTGCAATGAATTCACATTGCCGACGCGCAGGTCCGCTTCGAATCCGCGATACCAGAGCAGCAGCGCGGCAATCAGCAGCAGTGCGCGCCACATCGGCATGCGCACCGCGCGCGCAATCAGCAGCGTGCCCGCGATGAACGCGAACAGCACCAGCGCGTGATACTGCAGAAGCGCGCGTTCGTAGTCGCGGCTCACCCAGCGCAGCGTCGTGTACAGAAACGGACTGGATACGCTGTCGACGAAGCGCCGCCGCTGCGCGTCGTACTTGCGGATCTCCGACCCGGTCCGCTGCGCGCGCTCGTAATACTCCTCGCCGATGCGCGCCTGCACGTCGCGGTCGTAGATGTTCTCGACGTCCGCGCGACCCGCGAGCTGCGCGTTCACGAAGTAGATGTAAAAGTCGAGACCCGCCGCGCGCTCGTGCTTTTTCCACGTCACGCGCACCGCGTAAATCACGGCCAGTGCCGCCAGTGCCGTGACGATCGCGCGCTTCATCGCGCGCGCATTCTACCGATCGCAGAACCGGGCGACGTCATCCTGTCGGTGACGTGCGTCAACATTGACGCCGCATGAGTCCTGCACCGTAATCAGTGCATGCCGCCACTCCGCGAGACCGTCGATCAATATCTCGAACGCTGCTTCTCCGCGGAGGAAACGCCGCGCGTCTCCGAGCTCGCCGAAATCTGCGGCGTATCGCGCGAGCGCCTCAGCCGCGACTTCGCCGGCGAGTACGGCATCTCCCTCTCCGCCTATCTCAAACAGCGGCAGGTCGAGAACGCGCAGGTGCTCCTCACCTCCTCCGATCTGCCGGCGACGCGCATCGGCTACCAGTGCGGATTCGGCACGCGCCGCACGTTCTACCGCGCGTTCCGCCGCGGCACCGGCATGTCCCCCGATCAGTATCGGCGGAATGGCGTACGGAACGCCTGACGCCCGTCCGTCACGAAATGTCTCTAGCCACTTTTGCGTGTCCGACGCATCTTTAGGCATCCGTTCAGGCCGGCCCGAAAGGACAACGAAAAGGAGGTTTTCCCTGTGATCAAGAGCATCAGGCTCTCTGTACTCGTCGTGTCTCTCGTGGCCCTTTCCCTCGCCCCGTCCGCGTTCGCGCAATGCACCACCGCCACCGCCTCGCAACCCTCCACGCCCTCGGGCGATGACGTCCTCATCGACGACTCGCTTCCGAGTGGCGCGTCCGTCAGCTCCGGCTCCCTCAACTGGGATTCCAGCCAGTCCGCGACGGGCTCGCAGTCGTTCTCCCTCAGCGGCAGCGGCACGCAGACCGTCGAGATCGATGACCTGAGCCAGTTTTTCCGCTTCACCAGCACCGGTAAGGCCGTGGTCTACGTCCTGATCGACGAGTGCGACCCGACGACCGAGATCAAGGTCTCGTACCACTCGCCGTACCGCGACGTCGCGGTGTACTGGGGCGCCAACAACATCGGCGCCGATCCGGGCGTCATCCAGTTCTCGCGCGGCGCGCTTCCGACGGCCGGCGTCTGGACGCGTCTCGAGATCCCGATCAAGACCCCGCTCAACCTGCAGGGGCACACCGTCACGCGCATGAAGTTCCAGATCTCCGGCGGACGCGTGTGGTTCGACCGCATCGGCACCGACGGCACCGGCTGCACGCCGTCCACCGCATCCTCTCCGTCGCCGAGCGGCGGCACGGTGTGGGTCGACGACACGATCCCCGGCTACTCGTACATGAGCTACGGCGAGCCGTGGGACACGCAGGCCGCGAACGGCACGCTCTCGTTCGCGTATCCGTACTACGGCCAGAACGCGACCGGCGTCGTACGCGTGAACGACCTCAATGAGGCCACGAGCGTCGGCGACGATCTGTTCCTCTACGTCATGGCCACCGGCTGCGAGACGCTCAAGCAGCTCAAGGTGACGTGGTACAGCGGCGCGAGCTACCAGAACAGCGGCTGCATCTGGTACGGCACGATCGGCGTCCCGTCCCTCGGCGGCGAGAGCAACTGCACGTTCATGGGCTCGACCGTCCCGGCGGCCGATACGTGGACGAAACTCTCGATCCCCGCGGCCACCATTGGCCTCGACGGGCACACCATCACCTCGTTCAAGGTCGAGAACCTCGGCACGCAGGTGTTCGTGGACTACGTCGGCAACGAACCGTAATGTTTCGAGGAGCGCCGGCTACGCGCCGGCGCTCCGTTCTTTCACCTGCTCTTCGGTGAGTCCGAAGATCGGCGGCGTTTTGATGTCCAGCATCCCGCAGTAGAGGTAGAGCTGCCCGCGATGATGAGCCTCGTGCTCGATCATGCCGCGCAGCCACTTGCCGACGCGCAACGGCGCGCCCGCGGGAGTCGTGCACGTCGCCTCGAGATCGGCCGCCGCGAAGAGCTCCATCGACTCGGCGTGCATCTGCTTCATGTACGCCACCACGTTCTCGTATCCATCCGCGAGCTCGCGTCCGTGTCCGGGATACCGGCTCGGACGCAGCATCGCGTTCTCCGCGAACATCCATCGCTCGATCGACGCGAGATGCCGCATCACATCGCCGAACGTGAACTTCCCCTCGCGGTACGTCCACTCGATGCGCTCCGGCGGCACGCACGCCACGACGCGCATCGTGCGCTCGCGGATGCGGTCGTAATAGGCAATCAGTTCGTTCATGCTTCCCTCGCCCGCAACCGCCGCGCGATTTTCCAGAACGCGGCGATCAGCAGAGCGAGCATACCGAACATCGGCACCACGTAAATCACCAGCCAGATCGCGGCGGTGGCCATCGACTGCAGCACCCCGACGAGCGCGCGCGAAGCGTCGCGCATCACCGACGCCGGATGCCACGACGGCAGCACCGCCTCGGTTCCCACCTCGAGCGCGATCGCCGACATGGCCGTCACCTGCGAGAGATGGCGCATGCGCCCGCGCGTCTGCTCGATCTGCCCGCGGATCTGCGTGAGCTGCTGATGCACTTCCAGCACGTCCGCGGCCTTGCGCGAGTTCTGCCGCGCCACGACCAGCAACTGCCGCAGTTCCTCCTCGGTCGCTTCGAGATTGCGCAGGCGCGCTTCCAGGTCGACGAACTCCGCGGACACGTCCTCGCTCGCCAGCGATTCGTTCTCCACGCGCCTGGCCACGCCGCGAATCGACGCCAGCGTCGTGGTGAGCTTGTCCGACGGCACACGCAGCGTCACGCGGGCACGCAGCAGTTCGCCTTCACGCCAGACGTTCGAATCGGAAACGTAGCCGCCCATCGCCTCGACCGATTTCGTCACCGCGTCGACGGCTTTCGAGGTGTCGTCGACGAGGATGCGCATGTTCGCGGTCCGCACGATCATGCGCACTGGCGCATGCGTTTCCTGCGGCTCGGCACCGGCACCGGCGGCGTCCTGAGATACCGATTGCGTCGAGACGTCCGTCGCGATCGCGGCTTCGTTCTTACACGACAACGCCAGCACGAGCAGGGCCGGCACGAGAATGATTTTCTTCACGATGTCCTCCACACGCACCGTTGGACGCGGGAGGGCGCAGGAAGGAAACCGCCGTCGCCGTGAGCAATGCGAAGGATCTCGCAGGCGATTCTTCGCCGCGGGCGCGAGCGCGGAACGACGTCACGCACAATCGCAGTACGACCGCGCACGGGACGCGACGTACTGCGGATCGACGGGCTTGAGGAGCGTCTCGTCCGCCCACGGCGCGTACGTGCGGATGCGCGGGTCGGGGTCGCCGAGGATGATCACGCCGCACTTCACGTGCGTCTTCCGGGCGCGCAGGTATTCGAGTGCACGCGTGCCGACGGTGGTCTCGAGATTCACGCCGAGGAGAACGACGTTGAAGGTGCGGCTGCCGAGGACGGCCAGGACGCCGTCGCCGTCGGTGTCGTACGTGACGGTGAAATTGTTCTCGTCGAGTGCGGCGATCAGTCGCTTGCGAAATGCATCGTCGTTATGAATGACGAGCGCGGGACAACTCGGTCGAACCATCGAGATCATGCGCCCGCAAAGCCCGCGCCAGAGAGCGCTCGCTCGTACGCGCCGCAGACCTCGTCACCGAAACAGACGAAGATCGCGCGTTCGACCGCGCCTTCGTGGCGTGAGACTTCGCGGACAGCGATGCGCGTCGCCTCGTCGATGGGATAGCCGTACACGCCGCAACTGATCGCAGGAAAGGCAATGCTGCGCACGCCGTGCTCCTCGGCCAGTCGCAGGCTGTTGCGATAGCACGACGCGAGCAGTTCCGCCTCGCGATGCGCGCCTCCGCGCCAGACAGGGCCGACGGTATGAATCACGTGTTTCGCCGGCAGACGATAGCCGCGCGTGATGCGCGCTTCACCGGTCGGACAGCCGCCGATGCGCCGGCACTCCTCGAGCAGTTCCGGTCCGGCCGCGCGATGGATCGCGCCGTCGACGCCGCCTCCGCCGAGGAGCGTTTCGTTCGCGGCGTTGACGATGGCGTCGACGTCGAGCTTCGTGATGTCGCCGCGATGCCGCTCGAGCTTCACTTCTTCCCCAGCTTCACCACGATGTCGTACTCGCTCTTCGTCACCGGCTGGATCGACAGCCGCGAGCCCTTCTGCGTCACGACCATCTTCTCCAGCCCCTTCGTTGCCTTCAGCGTTTCGAGCGACACCACGTTCGCAAACTTCTTCACGAATTGAATGTCGACGAGCGTCCACGTCTCGTCCGCGGGATCGGGATACCCCGCGCGACGGATCACCGCGAGCCCCGTCACCCCGGACGGCTTCGCATTCGACGCGTAGAACAGGACCTTGTCCCCCACCCGCATCTCATCGCGCATGAAATTGCGCGCCTGGTAGTTGCGGACGCCCTCCCACTTCGTCGTGCCATCGCGCTCGAGGTCGTCGATGGTGTAGGCGGAGGGCTCGACTTTCATGAGCCAGTGCTTCATGGCGGGGATTGTAGACGGGTGGAGGGGGGAGGGAGGGATGAGGGATATCGCGTGGCGCGTTCGCGTCCGGCCACGCGTGGTCAGCGCTTCGCCACGGGAGCAAGGATGAAGGCGGAAGGATGAAGGATGAGCTTCATCGCGTGGCGCATTCGCGCCCGCCACACGTGCTCATCCCTCAGCCCTCAGCCCTGCCCCCGCGAGAGCAGGGATGAGGGCGGAAGGATGAAGGATGAGCTTCATCGCGCGGCGCGTCCGCGCCCGCCACACGTGCTCATCCCTCAGCCCTCAGCCCTGCCCCGCGAGAGCAAGGAGGAAGGATGAGCTTCATCGCGCGGCGCGTCCGCGCCCACCACACGTGCTCATCCCTCAGCCCTCATCCCTCATCCCTGCTCCCGAGACCAAGGATGACCGCATGGTGTGCGCCACGCACGACCCGTCTCATCCTTCATCCTTCCTCCTTCCGCCTTCCTCCTTCCTCCTTCCTCCCCCGCCAACTGGCAGCCCTCTTGAACCCGCCTCAACCGTGCACTTCGAACATGCGCCACCCGAGGCGCGGCAGGTCCTGCCGGTTCGCATCCGCGACCTCGGCATGTCGCTCGAGCAGTCGCCCGTCG
>DASPHZ010000044.1:0-4910 GCA_035629395.1 Thermoanaerobaculia bacterium | reverse complement strand
GTATGCGTAGCGGATCTTCGCCGCGTCGAGACGGGCCAGGTTGAGGCGGAGCTCTTCGTCGTCTTTCGAGCGGCCGAGGAGGATGAGCTTCGCGCCGGTCTCGCGGGCAAAGGCGAGCGCGGTCTCGAAGCCGATGCCCTTGCCGCCGCCGGTGACGAGGAGGGTGTCGGTGTCCTCGAGCGGTTTCACGCCGCGGGCGACGTGCTGCACGCGGATGCGCGGCTCGTAGCGCGTACCGTCTTTGTAGGTCGCTTCACAAAAGTCACCGACCGCTTCGGCCTCGGTGACGACCTGCTCGAGATCGCCGCCGTTGACGATGCGCACGGAGACGTTCGGACGCTCGACGTGGAGCGTTCGCGCGAAGCCGGAGCCGCACGGGGCCTGCTGCACGACGACGAGGCGCTCGCCGTCTTCGACGTCGCGCGTCTGCAGGAGCAGGTCGATGCAGGCGTTCGGATCGTCTTTCGGCAAGACGGCGACGATGCCGGTGCCACGCACGGTTTTGAATCGCTCGGCAGCTTCCGGCCAGTCGCCGACGATGCGCCACTGCGATCCCGTGGCCTTGCGATCGCGCGGCGGCGCGGCGACGGGAACGTCGTCGATGCGGAAGGCGCGCAGCCAGTTCTCGACTCCCTCGGCGAAGCGCGGCTCGGACGCGGCCACCTCGGTGCCACGCAGCGCTTCGAGCGCGGCGGTCGCTTCCTCGATCGTGGCGTTGGCGAAGGACATCGGATCCGTCAGCGGCGGGACCCCCATCGCGCGCGCTGCGTCGGCGAGGAGACGGGCCACGGTGATGGAGCTGAGATGGAGATCGCTGAGGAGCTTCGACGTCGGCTGCACGAGGTCCATGGACAGCTCGACGTGCCGAGCGACGAGCTCGCGCAACGATCCATGGAGCGCGGGCGTTTCCGCGGGCGGCGCGGCTGCAGCCACGGTGACGGTTTCGACGGCGGGAAGAGCAGCGGGACGCTGGCCGTCCGACGTGCGGGGACGCGCGCGTTCCGTGGGACTGTCGATGAACGTCGGTCTCACGTTCAGGTCGAACGGTTTGGCGTAGCGGTTGGCGAAGAAGGCGTCGATGTTCACGTCTGCGCCGGCGGTCCAGGCGGCGGCGATGGCGTCTTCGATGCGGTCGCTGGAGACGACGGGTGTGCCGGCGAACGAGGCGAGGGTGGTGAGCACGTGGCCGGGACCGACTTCGATGAAGAGGTCGGCCTCCTGCGCGATCGTGTCGACCGCTTCGCGGAAGCGCACGGGCGCGGTGAGCTGCTCGGCGAGGAGCTCGGGGAGCTTCGCGTCACCGGTGAGCCAGGTGCCGGTAACGGTCGAGCAGACGCCGCTGCCGGCCGCCTTCGGCGCGAGCATGCGAACGTACTCGCGCAGCGCGCTCGCGGCAGGCTGCATCATCGGGGAGTGGAATGCAGCGTTGACGGGGACGCGCGTGGCGCCGATGCCGCGCGCTTTCGCGCGCTCCAGCGTGCGCTCGACGGCGGCCGCGGGGCCGGAGATCACGGTCTGCGCGGGGCCGTTGATGGCGGCGATGACCGCCTCTCCTTCGAGCAGCGCTTTCGCGGTGGCTTCGTTGCAGGAGAGCGCGGCCATGGCGCCGTCGCCGGCGAGCTGCTGCATGGCCTGGCCGCGGTAGGTAGCGAGATCGAGGAGTTGCTGCTCGTCGAGCGCGCCGGACCAGTGCAACGCGGTCAGCTCGCCCAGAGAGTGGCCGACGGCGCAGTGGGCTTCGATGCCGAGCCTGCGCAGTTCGTTCAGCCGTTCCAGTGACGCGCGGACGATGGCCGGCTGGGCGACGTCCGTGGTGACGTTGGGGATGGAGCCCTGGCCGGAGAAGAGATACGCGATCTTCACGCGGCGGGACGTCGCATGGGCAGCCGCCGCGAGGGCGGCGGTGCGCAGTTCGTCGGGCGTGCTGGCGACGAGGGCGGCGCGGTAGGTTCTGGCGGTGGGACGTGAGGACGCGGCGAGATCCGTGAGCTCGGCGAGCGACAGCTCGAGGGCACGATCGGCGATGGCGTCGAGTTGCGCGCGCAGTTCCTGCGCGCTTGCCGCACCGAGGAAGACGACAGACGCGGGGCGGGCTTCAGCACGCCTCGATGCGCTGAAGTCCGCCGCCCGTGCGGCATTCCCTTCGAGCACCACGTGCGTGTTGATGCCGCCGAAGCCCATCGCGCTCACCGCGGCCCGGCGCGGCGCGTTTTCCGGCCACGGGAGCGGCGATTGCGTGACGGACAACGTTCCGGTGTCGCGCGGCTCGGTGCAGCCGGTGATCGGCGGGACGATGCCTTCGCGCACGGCCATCATGGCCTTGAGCAGGCCGGCCATGCCGGCGGCGGCCTTGGTGTGGCCGACGTTCGCCTTCACCGAGCCGATGAAGCGCGGGTGCGGACTGGCGTCGCCCAGGAGCGAGTTGATGGTCTCGATCTCGATCGGATCGCCGACGGGCGTGCCGGTGCCGTGGCCTTCGAACAGCGTGACGCTGTCGATGCCGATGCCGGCCTTCGCATACGCCCGTTGCAGCGCCAGGCGCTGCCCGCTGGCCTCGGGGCGCGTCATGCCGCCGAAGCCGTCCGACGACATGCCCCATCCGAGGAGCGTCGCGTGGATGGTGCGGCCCTGCGCGATCGCGTCCGCCGTGCGCATCAGCACGACGAAGCCGCACCCCTCGCCGGGGAGGAAGCCGTTGGCCTTTTTGTCGTAGACCCACATGCGCTCTTTCGCGAGGGCCGTGCATTTGGCGAAGCCGATCAGCTCGAACGGATCGAGGCTGAGATCGACGCCGCCCGCGAGCGCGACGTCGAGGTCGCCGTTCACGAGTGCATTGCAGGCGTGGATCACCGAGAGCAGCGACGACGAGCACGCGCCGTCTACCGCGTAGCCGCCGCCGTTGAAGCCGAAATAGTTGCAGATGCGGCCGGCGATCGTGTTCGAGAGGCCGCCGGCGAGCGAGTCCTCGCCGATCGCGGCGAACGGCTCGTTGAACGTCTGTTCCAGCCGCTTCAGCGCTTCGCCGTCGATGCCCGCCTCGCGCGCGGCGCGGCGCACGTACGGCCAGCGCAGGCGCAGAGACGCGGCGCGCGAGCTGTCGCCCGTGAGCGTGTTGCCGACGATGACGCCGGTCGAGCTCTGCGGCGGCGTGAAGCCGGCGTCCTGCAGCGCGAGGTCGGCGATCTCGAGCGCCAGCCAGTGCGCGAGATCGGCCGATTCGAACGTGGTGCGCGAGACGCGGTACTTTGCCCGGTCGAACGTCCAGTTGGTGATCACGGCCGCGTTCTGCGAGTACGTGCGATCGGGCACGTTCGGATCGGACGAGTAGTAATCCTCGAGAGGCAGACGCTCGCTCGGGATGCGGCGGAACGCCTGCCGCCCGGCGAGCACGTTCTCCCAAAGCTCGTGCGGCGACGCCGCGTCGGGATAGCGGCAGGCCGCGCCCACGATGGCGATCGACTCAGACATTGGATGAATCCTCCGCATGCCACGTTCCGTGAAAGAGAAACGGAATGGCATGATCGAACCAGAGCCGCGCCACGGCCCCATCCTCGGGGCGCGCGGCGTCGATGACGGCGACGTAGCTCGCATTGCGAGCAGCGTCGTAGACGAGTGAAAGGACGTGATCGCCGGCCACGACCGCTTCGCCCGGAAAACCGCTCAGCGGGACCTCGCGGCGTGTGTTCCCCTCGAAGCGGCAGAGCGTGGGCGGCAATCCGCGGGACACGTCGAGCATCCAGGTGTGCTCGTGTCTCCCTCCCGCGTTCCTCGGATCGATCGCGGGAAACTCCCACGAGGTCTCCGACAACACGTCGACGTCCATCCGCTTGCGCTTCAGGTCGAGATGCGCGCGTGCGTAGCGCGAGGCGGGCGGCGGCGACGGTGCCGCCCATGGAGCACGGCCGTACCAGACGTTCGACGCGAAATCGTCATAGGCGATGTAGTCGACGGTCAGCGCGTCGTCCTTCTCCTCCCACGCGTTCACGAAGTGCCACTGAAAGAACGGCGGCACGGTGAAGCGGATGGGACGCTGCGGGGCATCGAGCGGCACGACGACGACTTCCGTTCCGTGCTCCGGCTCCCACGACAGATTCGACTCGAACGTGCCGATGCCGGTCAGGAACCGCGCCAGCCGCAGGCGCAGCGGCGGACAGAAGAAGACGAGGTGCCGCGGCGTGGCGATGAAGTCGTGGAAGGCCGTCGGCCGCGGCAGCGGCACGGAAGCGATGCGGCGGACGGTCTCGCCGAACGCATAGAGATCGAGGGCGAACTTCGGCCCGAAGTGGATGCCGAAGTTGTAGAGCTCGCGGCCGACGCGATGGGGATGCGCGGAGATCGCCGGCCGGAGCCGGCCGTCCAGGCTCGTCACGCCGAGGGACTCGAGCGTGCGCGGATCGACGGCGACCGGGAGTCCCGCCTCCCACAGCGCGAGCAGCCGCCCCTGCCACGGAAGCACGGACGTGTTGGCAGGATTCTTCGGCAGTGCCCAGCGCCGCCATCCCCGTCCGAGCTGCGAGTAGCCGCGGTAGAGCCGCTTGCCGGCGGCGTTCTCGGCGCGCGTCCAGGGTGTACCGACCAGCCGGATGGCGCCGTCGGCACGTCCGTTCGCGATCGACACCGCCATCACCGCGCCGTCGCCGTCGAACCAGTGCGGATACAGATCGCCGCGAACGCCGAAGCGCGCGGGGCCGCAGCGGTAAAGCGTCCCCTGCAGACTGTCGGGCAGCCGCCCTTCCACGCGCAGCGGCTCGAAGCCATGCTCGCGCGGAAGGTCCTGGAAAATGCTCGACGCAGGGCGGGCTGCGTGTTGCAACGCGCTCATGACTGCTCCACCGCCTCCAGCGCGGCCGGCTCGTATTCATCCAATGGCGTGTGGCGGTCGCCGTGCGCGCGCATGGCGTGCGGCATCT
>DASPHZ010000043.1:0-16459 GCA_035629395.1 Thermoanaerobaculia bacterium | reverse complement strand
TCGCGGCCAGCGCCGCTTTCTTCATTCCCGATTCTGCATTCTGCATTCTGCATTCATCGTCCTCTCTATCTTGCAGACACCAGATTCACAAACGCCCGAATCGCTCGACCTCAACGGCGAGGGCGAGGAGGACGGCGGTGTAGAGGTTGCGCCAGGAACGCAGGATCGGTGGAGTTTCGTCGGTCATGAAGCGAATGCAGAATGCAGAATGCAGAATGTTGAATTGAGAAGAAGCGCGTCGCGGCCGGCGCCGCTTTCTTCATTCCCGATTCTGCATTCTGCATTCTGCATTCATCGTCCTCTCTATCTTGCAGACACCAGATTCACAAACGCCCGAATCGCTCCCCCCACGCCGGCGGGCAACTGTCTCCACCACGCGTACGCGGTGTACACGAACGTGCCCTTGCCGTGTTTGGCGACGAGCTGGCCGCCCGCTTTTTCCGGCTCTCCAGGGTCGTTCGTGGAGAGCACGGTCGCGTACCTGGGATCCCATTCGTTGGGGAAGTACAGACCGCGTTCCTGGACCCAGCCTTCGAAATCTTTGGCGGTGAGTTGGTTCGGGGTGGTGAGCACGGCGTGCTCGGTCACGAACTTTACGGGTGCTTCCTCGACCGTGACGCGGTCGCGCGAGATCTTGAAGGGATACGGGCCGGGGACGGCGACGGCGAGATCGTCGAGCTGGTTGGCGGTGTTGTACTGCACGACCATCGTTCCGCCGTTGGCGACGTACTGCATCAGTTTCTCGTGCGCGACTTTGAGGCGGTCGCGCGTGTTGTAGGCGCGGATGCCGGTGACGATGGCGTCGTATCTCGCGAAATCGCCACGATCGAGATCGGCGTCGGTGAGCAGCGTGACGTCGTAGCCGACCTGGCGGAGGATGTCCGGCACGTCGTCGCCGGAGCCCATGACGTAGCCGACGCGCTCGCCGCGTTTCCTGATGTCCGCGCGCACGACCTTCGCCGCCGAGTCGCCGAGGACGCGCTGCGCGGGGATGTGCGGATACTCGATGTCGACGATGCCGCTCCTGTGGACGTCTTCGCCCGCCTGGACCTGCGCGGCGATCGACGCGGTCTGTTCGCCGGCCGGCGGCGTGACGGTGAACGTGGCCTGCGATTCCTCACCCTTCGCCGCGAACTTCACCGGCACGGACGCGGGCTCGCTCTTCCACCCTGCGGGAACCACGAGCGACAGCGTGCCGTCGAGCGGCGCGAAGCTGCGCAGCCATACGGAAACCGGCCGCGACTTCGCGTCGGGGAAAACGTAGACATTCGAGCCGAGCTTGATCGAGACCGGCGGCACCACGTCGACGTCGCGCACCAGCTCGCCGCGCACCGGATCGACGGTGCGGTACGTCACCGGCACCGTGAAGATGAGCGTGTTCATCTCCGGATCGTCGAGCGTGACGTTGATCGGCAGCTCCGGCCAGTTGTCGGGGAGGCCGATCTGCAGTTGATTCGTGACGGTGTAGAGGCCTGCTTTCGGATCGTGCTGCAGCCAGTACGGCTGGGACGGCGATTGCCGCGGCGGGAGCTTGAGCACGAGGTCGGTCTTGACCGGCTTGTTGTTCTCGAGCCGCGTGCCCGGCGCCTTGCTCGGCTGCGCGTGGAGCGAGGCGACCATCGAGAGGCGGAACGGGTAGTCGCTGCGATTGACGACCGTGACGCTGACCGGCAGCTCGCCGTTGCCCGACACCGCGGAATCGGCGGCGGCGACGTCGATGGCGATGCCCGCGCAATCGCGAAGCACGTCGAGGATGTCGCGTTTCTTCGTCTCCAGCCACGGCATGTTGATCTCGGACCACTCCTGCGTCGCGCGCAGTTGATCGATGGCGTTGAGCGCCTGGATCAGCAGCGGCACCGTGGCCGCGGGGTTCTTCAGGTCGAACGTGTCCGCCGCGCGCTGCAGGATCGCGCCGACTTTCGCGCCGCCCGGATGGCGCGACCAGCTCGTGTCGATGCCTTCGAAGAGGTCTTTCGCCGCGGGATCGCCGCCGCGCTGGTCGAAGTAATTGAGGACCGAGCCGCGGCGTTCCGCGGAGCCGAAGCCCTGGCTCTTGTGCAGGCTTCTGCTCTCGGCCGCCAGCTCGGTGTAGGCCCTTCCGAGGAGGGGATTCCACGCGCCGAGGTCGATGCGGAGCGATTTCGCGAGCGCGGGATCGTTCGGATCGACGGGACGGAACGAGAAGCGGTTCCAGAAGATCCGCTTCGCCTGCCAGGGGCGCACGTAGCGGAGCTGCTCGGGGAACTTTGCCGCATCGGCGGCGGCGGCGAACGCTTCTTCGGCAAGCATGGCCGAGGCGGTGTGGTGGCCGTGGCCGCCCTCGCCGGTGGTGGGGAAGCGGGTGACGATCACGTCGGGCTGGAAGCGGCGGATGGCCCAGACCACGTCCGCGAGCACCGCGTCATGTCCCCAGATCCGCAGCGTCTCCTCCGGGTTCTTCGAAAAGCCGAAGTCGACCGCGCGCGTGAACATCTGTTCCGCGCCGTCGACACGGCGTGCGGCCAGGAGCTCCTGCGTGCGGATGACGCCGAGGAGCGGGCCCTTTTCGTCGCCGATGAGATTCTGCCCGCCGTCGCCGCGTGTGACCGACAGATACGCGGTGCGCAGCAGGCGCTCGTTGGCGGACCAGGCGAGGAACGCGGTGTTTTCGTCGTCGGGATGTGCGGCGACGTAGAGCGCGCCGCCGGTGACGTTCAGCTTGCGAAGCGCGACCTGCAACTCGGCGGCGTCGCGCGCGAGCGCGGACGAGCACACGAGGAGCGTGAGAAAGAGGAGCAATCGACGCATAGGCGCGGAGGATAGTCGCAGAGTCGGGGACTCTCAAAGTCTCAGAGGGTCGGCGTTTGTGTTACTTCTCTGCGACGTGTACGACATTGCCATCGTGGGAGCGGGAGCCGCGGGCCTGACGGCGGCGATTTTCGCGCGGCGGACGGCGCCGGAAGCGCGGATCGTAGCGCTCGACGGCGCGCCGCGGCTCGGGGCGAAGATCCTGATCTCCGGTGGCGGGCGCTGCAACGTCACGCATGAGGCGGTCGTGGCGGACGATTTCAACGGCAACCGCAATGCGATCGCGAAGGTGCTGCGCACGTTTCCGGTCGAACAGACGATCGCGTGGTTCGCGGAGATGGGCGTGACGCTCGAGCGCGAGGAGACGGGGAAGCTTTTTCCGGCGACCGGCCGCGCGCGCACGATCGTCGACGCGCTGCTGCGGGAGTGTGGAGGGGTGGAGATGCGGACGGGGGTGAGGGTGGAGTCGATCGCGCCCGGTTTCGACCTCGGGGAGGTGCAGGCCCGGCGCGTGATTCTCGCCACGGGCGGTCGCAGCGTGCCGAAGACCGGCAGCGACGGCCGCGGCTATGCCCTCGCCCGCGCCCTCGGCCACACCATCACCGAGACGTTTCCTGCGCTCGTGCCGCTGGTGCTCGAGCCGGGGCACTGGATGACGACGCTCAGCGGCAGCAGTCTCGACGCCGAGCTTTCCGTGCGCACGACGACGGGGCGCGTGCTGGTGCGGCATCGCGGGTCGATGCTCTTCACGCACTTTGGGCTCAGCGGTCCGGTGGTGCTCGACATCTCGCGGCACTGGATCGAATCGAAAGGCGTGCTGTTCGTGAACCTGCTGCCGGGCGAGACGTTCGAGTCGCTGGAAACGCTGCTGCTGCGCGAAGCGAAGCGCAATCCGCGCGCGACGGTCGGCAGCGTGCTGCGCGGGCGTTTGCCCGAGCGCGTGCTGAACGTGCTCGCTCCTGCGCATGCCCTCGGCGCGTTGCCGAAAGAGGAGCGCCGGCGCGTCGTGCGTGCGCTCGTGGAGCAGGAGCTGCCGGTGGCGCGCGATCGCGGCTTCGACTACGCGGAAGTCACGGCGGGGGGGGTGCCGCTGAATGAGGTCGACCTCGCCACGATGGCCTCGCGCAAATGCGAAGGGCTGTATCTCTGCGGCGAGATCCTCGACGTCGACGGCCGCATCGGCGGCTTCAACTTTCAATGGGCCTGGGCGAGCGGACGGCTGGCAGGCATGCACGCCGCACGCGCGATCGTCGATGTCTCGTGACCGCGCGCTTCCCTGGTTCGTGTTCGGCGTCTTCGTCGTGCTCACGTGCCTCGCGACGGCGTACGTGTGGAACACCACGCGCGCGGCGGACCGGGCGCGCTTCGAGAACGCGGTGCAGGCGACGCACGACGCGATCGGTGCGCGACTCGACACGTACGTCGATGTACTGACGGCGACGCGCGGGCTCGTCGTCGCCGATCCGGAGCTCGAGCGCGAGGCGCTGCGCCTCTACATCCGCGGCCTCAACATCCAGCGCCGCTATCCCGGCGTGCAGGGCATCGGGCTGACGGTGAAGATTCCGGCCGAGTACGCGCACGATCTGGAAGCGGACATGCGCGCGTCCGGACATCCCGGGTTCCGCATCTGGCCGCCGGCGCCGCCGCGTGCCGAGCTGCATGCGATCGTGCTGCTCGAGCCGCAGGATCCACGCAACCGCGCGGCCATGGGCTACGACATGTTCACCGAGCCGGCGCGCCGCCGGGCCATGGAACGCGCGCGCGACAGCGGACGTCCCGCGGCGACCGCGCCGGTGAAGCTCGTGCAGGAGATCGATCCGCGGCAGCAGCAGATGGGCTTCCTCATCTACACACCGCTGTACGCGACCGGCACCACGCCGTCCACGCTCGCCGAGCGCCGTTCGCGCGTGGTCGGATTCATCTACGCACCGTTCCGCATCGAGGATCTCTTCGCAGGGATTTTCGGGACGCAGGAGCGGCCGGAGCTCGGCTTCCGCATCTTCGACGGCAACGAGCTGCTGTACGAATCGCCCGACATCCTCGCCAACCCGCGCTGGACGACGTGGGAGACGCACGACGTCGCGGGACGGCGCTGGCGCATCGAGTGGCTCTCGCGCCGGGAAGGCTACGGCGGTGCGATGCGGCTCGCCATGGCGACGTTCGTCGGGGGGCTCCTCGTCGCCTCGCTGCTGCTGCTGCTGATCCGCACGCAGCTCGCCGCACGGCGGCACGCGGAAGCGACCGCGGAGCGCCTGCGCGCGTCGGAGGCCGCACTGCAGCGTGCGAATGAGGCCAAGGACGATTTCCTGGCTACGCTTTCCCACGAGCTCCGCACGCCGATGACGGCCATTCTCGGCTGGACGCAGATGCTGTCGATGGAGCGGCTCGACCCGGAGACGGAGTGCACGGCGCTCGACGCGATCGGGCGCAGCGCGAAGGTGCAGGCGCAGCTCATCGACGATCTGCTCGACGTCTCGCGCATCGCGGCGGGGAAGATGAAGATCGAGGAGGGGCCGGTGGAGCTCGGGCCGGTGGTCGCCGCGGCGATGGATACGGTGCGGCCGCTGGCCGAGGGGAAGGGCGTGCAGGTGACGGCGGAGCTGCACGAGAACGTGGGCGTGCGCGGCGACGCGCATCGCCTGCAGCAGGTCGCGTGGAACCTGCTCACGAACGCGGTGAAGTTCACGCCCTCCGGCGGCCGGGTGCACGCGACGCTGCGCGAGGAGGAAGGGCGCGCGCTGCTGGAAGTGCGCGACACCGGACAGGGCATCGATCCGGCGTTCATGCCGCATCTGTTCGAGCGGTTCCGGCAGGCGGACAGCTCGACCACGCGCGCGCACATGGGGCTGGGGCTCGGCCTCGCCATCGTGCGGCATCTCGTCGAGTTGCACGGCGGCACGATCGTCGGGGAGAGCGAAGGCCTCGGACGCGGAGCCACGTTTCGCGTCGATCTGCCGCTGCTCGAGGATCGCAGCGCGGTGCCGGAGACTGTGGTGCAGGAGTCTTCGATGCACGAGGCGCTGCGCGGGCTGCGGTTGCTCGTCGTCGACGACGATGAGGAAGTGCGCAACTACGTCAGCGCGGTCTTCTGCGTCTCGGGAGCGGAAGTGCGCGTCGCGGCCTCGGCGGCGGAGGCGATGCACGTGCTGGACGGGTGGCAGCCGGAGGTCGTGCTGAGCGATCTGGCCATGCCGGAGGAGGACGGCTTCGCGCTGCTGCCGCGCATTCGCGCGGTGACGGATGCGCCGGTGATCGCGTTGACCGCGTTCGCCACGGCGGACGATCAGCAGCGCGTGCTGGACGCGGGGTTCGACGGGTTCGTGGCCAAGCCGGTGGAGCCATCGCATCTGCGGCGCGTGGTGGCGGAACGTCGCTGACGGGATCGCCGAGCGCCGCGCGGTGAGGCAGATACTTGACTAGTCAATCATTGACACGTTATCGTGTTCGCCGTCCAAGAATGTCCATCCAGCGCGAGCTCAAACAGAACAAGCCGTTCGGCTCCGCCTCGCAGGAGGCGGCCGTGTCGCTCCTGCGCACGGCCGATCTCGTGCGGCGGTCGATCGCGTCCGTCGTCGAGCCGCAGGGGCTGACGACGCAGCAGTACAACGTCCTGCGCATCCTCCGCGGCGCGGGACGCGAGGGACTGCCCACGCTGGAGATCGCGGAGCGGATGGTCGAGCAGACGCCGGGTATCACGCGCCTCGTCGACCGTCTCGAGATCAAGCGCCTCGTGCTGCGCGAGCGCTGCCCGACGGACCGCCGTCAGGTCTTCTGCCGCATCACGAAGGAAGGTCTCGCCCTCCTCGTACGTTTGGACCGCCCGATACACGAAGCAGAAGAGGAAGCGCTGGCGCATCTGTCGGAGCGCCAGCTCGCACAGCTCCTCACGCTGCTGGACCGCGCCCGCAACGGATTGCACGCCGCGCTCGAAGCGCGCCGTGCGCAAAACCTGGAAGAGGAGACTGCATGAAAATCATCCGCAACCTGCTGCTCGTTACGCTCGTGGCCGTGCCGCTCGCCGCGCAGACCGCCACCGAGTCGTGGACCGTCGACAAGGCGCATTCGACGGCCACGTTCAAGATCCGCCACATCACGGCGAACGTCGTCGGCCAGTTCCGCGACTTCGACGGTGCGATCAACATCGACCGCGCCAAGCCGGAGAACTCGACGGTCGAGTTCACGATCCAGGCAGCCAGCATCGACACGGGCAACAAGAACCGCGACGAGCACCTGCGCACCGCCGACTTTTTCGAGACCGAGAAGTTCCCGACCATCACGTTCAAGAGCACGGCCGTGAAGGCGAAGTCGAAGAACGAGTTCGACGTCACGGGCGACCTGACGATGCACGGTGTGACCAAGCGCGTGACGCTGCCGGTCTCGTTCGGCGGTTTCGCCAAGGGCTCGCGCGGCGAGAAGGGCGGCTTCGAGATCGAAACGACGCTCAACCGCAAGGACTACGGCATCGTGTGGAATCGCGCGCTCGACGAGGGCGGCTTCGTCCTCAGCGATGACGTGAAGGTGTCGATCAATCTGGAAGTGGACCGCAAGGTCGCGGCGGCTACGCCGGTCCCGGCCAAGTAACGGGAACGAGCGAGTGCCCCGTCACCCTGAGCGAAGGGGCTCCAACTACGGAACCGTTGCGTAGTTCGAGACTCTTCGGCGTCTTCGCGCCTCAGAGTGACACGCGCGTCGTTTTCGAGCCCACCTGCGAAAACCACGTTACCCCGCGCGCCACGCAATCGAATTCGAGCACGTGTCGTCCTGCCGGCAGCGGCGGGACGACACCGTGCAGGGTGACTTCCTCTCCCGGCGCGATCTCCCGATCGCCGAGCGGCGTCCAGAGAAAGTCGAAATCGACGAGCGTGTCTTCGCGATAGAGATGCACGCCGAGGGACACGCCGCCCGGCGATTGCTGCGCGGGGAGCCATGTCGCGGTGCCGGTGTTCGTCACGCGCGCGGTGAATCCGCCCTCCTGCAGCGTCACGCCGATGTCGCACGACAAACCGCCCGTCGTGCGGCTGTCGCGCGTTTCGACGCCCGCTTTGCGCAGCGTGAACGTGCGCACGTTGGCGGTGAACTCGCGCAGCGATTGCGCCGCACCGTCGAGCGCCGCGCCGCCGCGCAGAAAATCGTCGAAGTCGCGCAGCGACATGTACGTCGGCGTGCCGTTGAACGGCACGAGCTTGATGTCCTCGAACCCCGCGGTGCGCGCGGTGGCCCAGATGCGAGGGACATCGACGTCGTTCTCCAGCACGCCGTGCACGCGCATTTCGAACTGCGACTGCGCGGACTGCGAGTGATGCGGGCCGGGCTCGGAGAAGCACGCCAGCGCCCCCGGCTTGAGCACGCGCGCGAACTCGTGCAGCGCGGCGTCGACGTTCGGCACGTGATGGAAGGAGTCGAAGCAGAGGATGCGGTCGAGCGACTCGTCCGGCAGCTCCAGCCTGCGGCCGTCGTAGAGCAGCGTGCGGAACGTGCCGGGATTCGTGCCGATGGGTGGCGTGCGCTCGATGAAGTTCGTGGCGATGCGCAGCGCGCTCGGCGAGACGTCGCAGAGGATGGCGTTGCAGCCGAACTGCATCAGGAGGCGCGAGAGCCAGCCCGTGCCGCCGCCGAAGTCGAGCACGGTCATGCCGGGGACGAGATGCGCGCCGTGCAGGAGCACGCCGAGGCTGACGAGCATGGCCGGGGCTTCGGTGACACTGCCGAAGGGTTTGGCGAGCTGTTCGTCCCAGACATCCGTGCGCGCAAAGTACTCCTCGGCGCGAGCATTCAGCGCGTCGACGTCGATGGTGCGGATCATCTCCGCGGGATCGATCGCGTCGGGTGCGAGCACTCTCTGCGGCTGTTCCATCTCAGCGATCGACACGCGACGCTGCGCGCCGGTCACGCGTTTCCTTGCGGCGATGAACGCCGTCGTCAGCTCGTTCTCCCGTTTCACCGTCACGCTCGACACGTCGCATGCGCCGTCGTGAAACACGCGCAGCAGACGATCGAGCGAGTAGACGTGCGGACGCAGCACGGGCACGTGCGCGGGACGATGCTTCATGCGATTCGCCGCCGCGTTGAGCACGCCCGCGCGTTCGCGAGTCGCGAGCGCGGCGCGCGAGAGGAGCCCGCGCTCCGTTTGAAATGGTGCGTTGAGCTGCAGCACACCGTCGTCATGGAGGCGATCCGCGAGGGTGCGCATGAGTGAGAGTCCTTCGTCCTGCGGGATGTGCTGGAGCACGCGTGAGACGAGGATCAGGTCGAAAGTCGCCGGGGTGCGCAGGAAGGCGTCGAGGTCGAGGAAGGTGACGGGCCCGGCAGCGTGGGATTTCGCCAGCGCGAGCATCGACGGCGCGACGTCGACCGCCGTGACGTTGAAGCCGCGCCTCGTCAGTGCGGGGAGCAGACGTCCCGGGCCGCAGCCGAATTCGAGGACGTCGCGGATGGGTGCCGTGCGGCCGCTCGCTTTCGCGAGCTCCAGCGCCTGCTCGACGTCGCGCTCACCCGATTCGAAGAATTCGTTCGCGCTTTCTTCGAAGCGCGAACGAAGGTAACGGTCCTGACTGAGGACCGCGTAATAGGGCTCGAGCCGGGCGATGGTTTCCCATCGGTTCATGAGCCGGAATCTACCACGCGGTCCTCACTGCGCCGCCCCCGCGGGGAGGGTGGCGGCGCGGGACGCCGCCACACCAGCCGCCGGGGACGCCGGCGTTCCGCTATTTGATTACGGTCAGGGCGCGCTCGGTTGCTTCGAGCAGCGCGCCCGCGCCGACCGGCGCGCCGGTCGCGTTCTTCATCCACATGTCCGGCGGGAGGCTGCCGTAGCGCGACATGCGTTCGAACTCCGCGCCGAGGTTGCCGGTCTTCGCGATGTGCTCCTCGATCTGGAACGCGATCAGGTGTCCGATCGGGTAGTTCGGCAGATAGAGGAAGCTGTTCACCATGTGCGCGTAGACCCCGAGGAGCACCACGTCGCGTTTGCCGAACACCGGCGCGTAGTACTTGTTCCAGGTGTCCTTCGCGATCTGCACCGTGGCGTTCTTCAGCTCTTCCGGAGTGGCGTTGGGATGGTCATACATCCAGTGCCACATCGCCATCTCCGTCAGCGCCACGCCCGCGATCTCATACGTGCCCCAGAACGAGTCGAGCGTCTGCAGCGCGCGCGATTCCGCGGTCGGGCTCGCGAGTCCGAGCAGCTCGAGATCCTTGTGCTGGAACACGAACGCCAGCGCCTCGGTGAACGCCGTATTCGGCACACCCTGCAGCGAATAGAAGTCGATGTCTTTGAGCGAGAAGGTCTGCTCGACGTTGTGACCCATCTCGTGAACGGCGATGTTGAAGCCTTTGTAGTCCATCCCCTCTTTGCCGACGCGCGTGCGCAGGCGGGCGTTGTCGCCGCGACGTTGTGAGCCGAGGGCGTGGCCGGAGCCGCGCGCGGGATCGACTTCGATGTTGTTCGCGAGGTACTCCGCGCGCTCCTTCGAGAAGCCGAGCCCGACGAGGAGATTGGCCATGTCGGCCTTGTACGCGGCCGCGGTGGGATAGCGCTTGCGCGTGATCTCGTCGAGCTGCGCTTCGGTATACGCACCGCGCGGTTTGAAGCCGTTGTACCAGATGTCGAACGGCTCGAGCTTGCGGCCGAGGCGCTTCTCGATCAGCTTCGCGACGCGGGGCACCTGCGGCGAGGTGACGACGTCCGTGAGCATCTTCTCGACGCGCGATTCGAGCATCTGCCGCCCTTCTTCGAACGAGCGGCGGATGTGTGTCGGCGCGGTCGGGGAGTACGGATCGACGAGCTTCACCGCGCGGAAGGTCTGCAGGATTTTGGCGTAACGCGTGTCGGGCTCGCGCTTGTTGGTGAGAGTCGCCGGGGCCGGACGTCCTTCCCCTTCCTCGGCGTCGTCGACCGTCGTGGCCTTCACCTCGTTGGTGACGGGATTCCAGTCGACGTGCGGATTGTCGACCACGACCTCGGGGATCGACTGATCGACGATGCGCTCCATCACGCGCTGGATCATGCGCTGCTTCGGCAGGCCGGTCTTCGCGTCGCCGCTGTAGCTGGCCTTGATCTCGTCGCGGAGGTTCCAGTGCTCGAGGAGGCGCATCTTCGCGGGGAAGAGGCGGTTGCCCTGCGCGTCGAGCAGGTGATGCATCCAGATGTTGTACGTGGCCACGTACTGCGAGGCTTCGCCGGAGGCTTTGCCGATTTCGAGATTGACCTCGGAAGGGATGCGCTTCGCGAACGCGAGTCCGAGCGCCGCTTCGGCCCACTGCCGGCGCGACCATTTCTCTCCCTCGGTCAGACGCTGCTCGAGCGTCGTCACGGGGAAGTTGAGCAGCACCACGAACGCCATCTTGTTCTTGAAGAAGTCGTCGTTGATGTGCGCGGACGGCTCGTAGCCGGCGAGGATCTCGTCGAACGGCAGCACGGGGCCGATGTCGAGATCGGACTGCCAGCGCAGGTCGCGCGCGATCTCGTTCATGTGTCCGCCGATCGATTCGAAGACGAACTGCAGGCGCGTGAAGAGGGCGTCGAGCGTCTGCTGGTCGCCGGCGAAGTGGGTGCGGACGAGCTCTTCGTACGCCGTCCGATCGCCATCCTCGGCGCGCCAGAACTGCGCGACCTGCTTCATCCCGCGCTGCAGACGCGCGCGCTGCCCTTCTCCGTATTTGGCGACGAGCTCGGCCTCGAGCTTCTGCATCGATTCGTTCATCCAGGGTTGTTGCTGTGCAAAGACCGGCGCCGCGAGCGCCAGCGAGAGCGCCGCGGCAGCGAAAAATCGGAACACAGGTGTCTCCTTTCGATTGGGGCGCATTCTACTCACGAGGCGCGAAGTGGGACGACCGGGCAAGGATGAAGGCGGAAGGATGAAGGCGGAGCCTTCACGCGAGAACGCTCATCCCTCCCCCTTGCCCCCCGTCCTCCCGCCCCGCTTCGTCCGGTGCGTCGCCTCGGCGGTCCACGGGTCCTCCGGCCAGGGATGTTTCGGGTAGCGCGCGCGCAGCTCTTTTCGCACTGCCTGATACGCGCCGTTCCAGAAGCTGCGCAGGTCGCGCGTGACCTGCACGGGCCTCCCTGCCGGCGAAAGCAGGGCGAAGGTGACGGGGGTTTGGCGCGGGCCGATCTTCGGCGTCTCGGCGAGTCCGAACAGCTCCTGCAACTTCACCGACGCGACGACGGAGCCGTCTTCCTGATATTCGAGCTTGGCGGTGCGTCCGCTGGGCAGCGGCAGTCGCTCCGGCGCGAGGTCGTGGACACGACGCTCGTCGCCGGCGAAGGCAATGCGGCGCTTCCATTCCGGCGGGACGTTCTTCTGCTTCCACTCCTCGGTGAGGCGATGCGCTTCGAGCGGATCGGGCGGGACGTTGAATTCCTTGAGCAGCAAGGCGTCGTACCAGACGCGCTTCGTCGCGCGCACGGTGCCGTCGTTTCGGATCGTGTGCTCGACGTCTTCGTGCGTCGGCGTGAGCCACTCGCGCTCGACGACGCTGGCGATGCGCACGAGCGCTTCCTGCCCGCCGCTGACGTCGAGCGCGACGACGAATTCACCCGAGTGCATGCCGCTCTCTTTCGCGAGCACGGCGCCGGTGCCGCTCGACAACAGCAAACGCAGTGCATTCGGCTCGCGACGCATGGCCACGCGATCGGGATAGCCGGCAAGCAACGCGCGACGCACGTCGCCGCCGCCTTGCGCGAATCGTGCGAGCTCGCGCGCCGCAAAATCGAGGCGCGGCGAATCGGCGAGCGTCAACGCATCGCCACTGCCGATGTTCCGCACATCCTCGGACAGCAGCGCGCACACGCGCGTCGCCGCGACACCCCCATCGAGCAACACGCGCGCAAGCCGCGGATGCAGCGGAATCCTCCGCAACTGCTCGCCGATGCTCGTGAGCCTCTTCCCCTCTACGGCTCCGATTCTCCTCAGCAGCTCGACAGCTTTCGCGACCCGATGTTCGGGCGGCTGCTCGTACCAGGCGAACTCGCGCGGATCGCCGCCCCACGCGATGATGTCGAGCACGGGGGAGGCGAGATCGACACGCCGCACTTCCGGCTCGCGATGTTTGCGGAGGATCGTGCGCTCGTCCCACAGACGCGTGGCGCGTCCCGGTCCGGTGCGACCCGCGCGACCCGCGCGCTGATCCGCGGAGTCGAGCGAGATCAACTCGGTGACGAGATGATCGACCGCGGTCTCGGCGTCGAAGCGCAGCACTTTCTGGAACCCGGCGTCGATGACGTCGGTGACGCCTTCGACGGTGAGCGAAGTCTCGGCGACGTTCGTGGCGAGGATGATCTTGCGATCGCGCGATGATGCGAGCGCGCGCTCCTGCGCCTCGACGTCGAGCGAGCCGTGCAACGGGAAGACGTTCGGCATCGGCAGCGCGCGGCGGACCGTCTCGATCTCGCGCGCGCCGGGGAGGAAGCAGAGGATGTGTCCCTTCGCGTCGCCGGCCACGGCGCGCACGGCCTGGGCCATGTCGACGTCGGGCATGTAGCGAACGTCGACGGGATGCGTGCGCGAGGCGATCTCGATCACCTGCGCGCCGCCGAGAAAGCGCGCGACGGGTGCCGCGTCCATGGTCGCGGACATGACGATCACGCCGAGGTCGTCGCGGGAGTCGGCGGCTTGCTTCACGAGTGCGAGCGCGAGGTCCGCATGAATGCTGCGCTCGTGGAACTCGTCGAGGATGACGAACTGGAAATCGCTCAGCAGCGGATCCGCCTGAAGGCGCGCGGTGAGGATGCCTTCCGTCGCCACGAGCAGTTGCGTGCGCTCGTGGAACTTGCGCTCGAAGCGGATCTGCCACCCCACTTCGTCGCCGATCGTCCAGCCGCGCTCGGATGCAATGCGCCGCGCCAGCGTGCGCGCCGCGACCCGTCTCGGCTGCAGAAGGATGGTGCGTCCATGCATGGCGAGCGCGGGCGGAATGCGCGTGGTTTTGCCCGCGCCCGGCGGGGCGAGAATCACGGCCCGTCTTTCCTTCCGGACGAGCGAAACGATGGCGTCGACATGGGCGTCGACCGGGAGCGGCGTTTGCACTGCAGAGTCCATTATGGCGATTCGCTCAGACGACGAGATGGACTACACCGTGGAAGGCGCCACGCCTCCGCGCGAAAAGGACGATCCCACCAACGAAGGCTACGACGAAGCCGCCCGCACCGGGCCCGGCAAGTACGGCGTTCCCGAAGGACAGGGCGGTGTCTTCGGCACCAGCGGCGGCGGCACGTACGAGGGGGGCTTCCACGAGGTCGAACGCCCCGTGATCGAAGGCACCGAACGCGGCGAAGACGAGCACTGAGTTTCCGCCCACCCGGGGAACGACGAAGGGCCGGCGCGGCCGGCGGCGCTCGAGTCATGCACGTGCGGTCGAGGGGCCGCACACTGCTCGCGTCAGCCGCCCGCCGGAGGCCTCACGTCGTGATCGGCGGGGCGAATGACCTAATCGCATGTTCGAGGCGTTTCGCGAGCACGACTACAGAAGATTTTGGACGGCGCAGTTCATCTCGAACATCGGCGGCTGGATGCAGGCCGTCGCCCAGGGGTGGCTGGTTTATCGACTGACCGACTCCGCCTTCCTGCTGGGGTTTGTCGGATTCGCGGCCTCCGCGCCTTCGATTTTTCTGATGCTGCCGGGAGGCGTACTGGCGGATCAACTCGATCGCCGGCGCGTCATTGCGGCTTCCCAATGGGCGCAGGCCGCGTCGGCCATGGCGCTGGCGATCTCCATTCATCTCGACCGCATCAGCGTCTGGCAGATCCTTGCCGCGGCGCTGGTGGTCGGCATCGCGCAATCCTTCTCGGCGCCTGCGTATCAGGCCATGGTCCTCGATCTGCTCGACGACCGCTCGCGCCTGCCGAATGCGGTGGCGATGAATTCCTTGCAGTTCAATCTGTCGCGGGCGATCGGACCTCTCCTCGCGAGCATTGCACTGTCGGCGTGGGGGAGCTTCTGGTGCTTCTTTCTCAATGCCATTTCCTTTCTCCCGCTCATCTTCATTCTCGGACGCGTGCGCAAGCGCCAGCAGGCGCATGAAGGACCGCGCGAGATCCTCACGCAATTGCGCGAGGGCTTGCGCTATGTGCGCAAAGATCGCCTGGTGATGATGCTCCTCGGCGCGGCGGCGGCAGGGAGTCTGTTCGGCTATCCGTACCTGAGTTTGATGCCGGTGCTCGCGCGGAAACTCTTTACGAATGACGCCGTCGGGAACGGATATCTCATCGGTGCCATCGGCGCTGGTGCGCTGCTCGCGGCGCTCGTGTTGTCGATGATCACGCCGCCGAAACACCACATGCTCGCCATCATCATCACCGCGGTGATTGCGTTCGGCGTTTGCCTGACCACGGTCGCGTATGTACAGAGCGTGATTCCGGTCATGGCGCTGCTCGTTCTGTGCGGCGCGGGGATGGTAGCCAGCCTGGCGTTGTGCAACACCATGATTCAGCAACGCACGCCCGACTCCATGCGCGGCCGTGTCATGAGCATGTACACGTTCTCCTTCTTTGCGTTCATCCCCTTCGGAAATCTCCTGTCGGGCATGCTCGCGGAACAGCGGGGGATTGCAATGGCGCTGGCGACGCTCGGCTGTGCGCTCATTGTGGTCGGCGTGCTGCTCGCCATTGCCGGTCACCGAATGTCTCTAGCGACGTCCTCCGCCCGGCGATAGTGTCGCGGGCGGAGGATCGACATGAAGAAAGCATTCTCGTTCGTCGTCGTTGCAGGCGCGCTGTTCGCGCAGTCCGCGTTTGCCTGTCCCACGCAGGAAACCGGCCCGCATTTCCTCGGCAGCGGCGGCTATTACAACTATTCGGCCGACGACAACTGCGTCGCCATCACCGGCCTGGCCTATCCGGTAACGATGTGGTGCTACAGCCAGTCGGCCAACTCGGTGGCTTCGACCAACACGCAGTTCAGCTACACCTTCACCGTAAATCACGACCTCGACTACTGGGACGCCGACATTTTCGTGGAGTTCGACGATCCGAACAACAGCGCGGGCAACTGGATCCAGATGTGGGCCAACGTGACCCACGGCTCCACCACCACTCCCACGCTGCTGTGGAGCCACGACGGCCGCGACGGCGACATCAGTTGCCAGCGTCCCGGCGGCTCGTTCGAGGCCGAGGAGAACGACCAGGTCGAGATCGTCGTGTACGCCGGCCGGGCGAACAGCAACGCCACGGTGCAGGTGTCCGCGCCGAACATCTACGGGTACTTCTGAGCCGCTGACGCGGAGGCCTCGGGTTCGGGTGTCTGCTCCTTGCGCCGGAGCAGCCCCGAAGCCCGACGCCGGAGGCCGTCGCCAACCCCCTTTCCCTTCCCCCTCTTGACAACTTCCGTCCTACGGACCTATTGTACTAGTCAACTATGACATTGATCTTCCGCCTCGACTCTTCTTCGGGCGTGCCGTTCTACCGGCAGATCATCGATCAGGTCCTGCTGGCGGTCGCCGACGGCAGGCTCAGGGCCGGTACGCAACTGCCCACGGTTCGTCAGCTCGCGGTCGACCTCTCGGTGAACCTCAACACCGTGGCCAAGGCCTATCGCGAGATGGAGATCCGCGGGATCGTGCAGACGCAGCAGGGCACCGGAACGTTCATCGCCGCGAGGTCGATGGCGAAGTCGCGGGAGCGGCGGAAGGCGCTGCAGGATCTGGTGGACCGGGTCATCGCAAACGGAGAAGCGC
>DASPHZ010000042.1:0-43566 GCA_035629395.1 Thermoanaerobaculia bacterium | reverse complement strand
ATGTCCTGCTCCAACGAGGGACTGGAAATGAGCCAGAACATGTCGTAGTCCGGGTCCGCGATGAGCGACACTGCGCCCGATTCTGAATATTGATGAAAGCGCTCAGCATCAATGCGATGTATTTTCATGCGCGCGACCTGTTATTTGGCTGCTTTCGCGATTATGGTGATCAGCTTTTTTCCATTCTCGACAATGAATTCAATGATGACACCTCTGCCGCTGGTCTTCCCTGCGACAAACATCTGATGACTCGTTCGATCTCCGCTTTGAGCGATAACCGTAGAAGGATCAGAAACCGCCTCGCTCATACGCTGAACCAAAACTTCCCGGTTCTCCACTGTATCTGCGATTCCGGCCGTCCGCATCGCCCGAGCGTTTCCACGAGCGCGTTCCGCATTGTGCGGTATTGACTGATCAACGTTTGTGTCGAAGAGATAGCTAGCTTGCGACCGACTGTGATGACTGCACCTGATCCTGCTGGCCTCTCGAGATTTGGCTTGTCCGAGACCTCACGGCTGTACCCAGCCTCGAATAAAGGCGTGTCGCCATCCGGTAGTACATACTCAGTCAAGAATCTCATGCCTAACTCGAAGTGCTTCAGACCCAGGCCGAAAGGCGAACGGCCATCCGGATCGGTCATATTGACCGGGTTGTTCATCACGTACGAATAGCGGTTCCAACTCTCCGGCTTACGGAGATCCGCGCTCTTCCAAGTCGGATCCACCGCCAAAAACCGCCCCACCATCGGGTCGTAGTACCGCGCGTGCATGTAGTCGAGCTGGAAGCTGTCGCGCTCGTGACCGGTGAACTGCGCGCGCTCCTGCGGCGGCGGCGTGGACTCGACGGAGAGTCCGCGGCCGAACGCGCCGTAGGTGCGTTCCGCGATTACCGCGCCGCCGTTGCCGGTGATCAGGCGCGGGGTGCCGAGGTGGTCGAGGTGGAAGTGGCGCACCTTCTCGGACGACGGCACCTCGGCCGCGAGCAGCAGCGAGCCGCGGTAGACGTAGTCTTCCTCCCAGGACCAGGCACCGCTCAGGCTTTTCCGGTAGCGCCGGAGGACCTTGCCGGTATCGTCGCGGATCGTCCATTCCGACTGCTGCTGGGCGCCGACCAGCTCGATCGACGCAATGCGTTCGTTCGACGCCGAATAGAGATAAAGATGGCGATTGCCGCCGGTTGGCGTCGACTCCTTGACGACGTTGAGCGCGTCGTAGACGAACGTGCCGCCGTGATAGCTGAGAAGATTTCCGGCATCGTCGTACGTGGCACCCGACAGGCGATTATTGGCGTCGACCGCGATCGTGCGGTCGGATTCGCCGCCCGTCGCGATCTTCGTAATGTTGCCCCACCGGTCGTATGTGAACGTCTGCTCGACGCCACCCATCGCGGCCTTCCTGATCCGGCCGCGCGTGTCGTAGGCGAAGGTGTCACTCCCGACCTGCGTGACGTAGCCGGCACCGTCATAGGCGCAATCGCCGAAGCCGGCGGCATGACTCTCGACGTCACCGGGCCGTGCGGCCTCTATCGCCACGACACGCCGGTCGTTCCGGAGCATACCGATTGCGGCTTCATTCGCCGTAACGCTGATCGACGCGGCCCCGATGTCGGCGGGATCGACGGCCAGCCGGTACGTCGCGGCCAGTTGCCGCGTCACCGCCTCCGGGTCGTCGTCCGCATCGAACCGCAGAGTCACGTGATAGCGGTCCTGCGCCAGCACCAGCGGCGCAAGGACGAAAACGAGAATCGCCCAGAAGATTCGCCTGATCACCGGACACCTCCCCGCAGCTGATTCACATGGACCGCGCGGATGCTCTCGCCTGCCGTGAGCGGCGGATCGAACGTCACCGGCCCGAAGCCGCATTGCGCCCGCGCCGCGTTGACGGCCGATCGCAACTGCGTCAAGTGGAGCGTCCGGACCATCAGCCCTGCTTCGAGAGCGTCCGTAAAGCGCGCCGGAGCAAGTCCCGCGACGGTTCGAACGGCGTTGGCGGCGCCGCGGAGCTCTGCAAGGTGTGCGAGGAGGATCGGCGTCGCACCGGCCATGATCGGATCATCACTGAAGCCGATGTTCGTTGCAAGATCGAGCGGCCCCGGCGCCGACGCGACTCCGGCCTTCACAGCCCGCACGCGATAGGCATAGGCCTTTCCGGATGCAACCGACGCGTCGAAATACGACGCGAGGGTCGCATTGCCGACGGTGAGCCATTCCGACGCTGCATTGACGCAGGCGCTCGCACAGCGCTCGACGATGTACGAATCCGTGCTGGTGCCCTGCGGCATGATCCAGGTGATCTGCATGCCTCCGGAGCTCCGGCTGGCAGTCGTCGCCACCGGCGCGGGCGGTGAGACGACCACTGTTTTCGAGCCATACGAGCCCGCGCACCCATTGACGTTCGTCACCGAGTACGTCGTGGTCTGGGACGGAGACACCGCGGGACGTGAGGCCGAGCCGGTCACGCCGTTCTGCACGAACCCATCAGACCATGCAACGCTCCACGGCCCGCCCGCGATACTGACGCTGAGCGTCGTACTCTGCCCCTGCACGATCGCACTCGGACTCGCGCCCACCGTCACAGAGGGTATCGCGACCGTTACGCTCTTCGTACCCGTCGCCGCCGTTCCGCAGGCCGCGGTCACCTGCACGCTGAGCGACACCGGACCGGCACAGGACGATCGGAACGTGACGGTCTGCGCATTCTGTCCGGAAACGATCGTTCCCGTGCCGGGCGCGATGGACCACGAGTAGGTCCCCGTTCCGGCGACAGTGGCCGTCGCCTCTGAGGAAGGCGCGATGCTCGCGGGTGCCGTAATAGCCGTCCCGGGCGCCGCACAACTCTGAACGAACACCGTCGCAATGCCGCTATCGACGGTGCAGGTGCCATTGCCCACACGAACCCAGAATTGGGTCGTTTCCGAGACGGGGGCCGTCAATAGATGCGTCGTCTGGTTCGCGATCTTCGTCGTGCTGCCGAGGACGTACCACTCGAAGGTCGTGGCACCCGGGGCCGTGACCGCGACGTTCGCCGGTTCGTTTGGCGCTACCGTCTTCGACGCGGGCGGCTGCATTGTGATCGCGAACTCACAATGGCGGGTCATCGTCGTCGTCGCGGGACGGGTCATGCGATTGGCGGCATCGAGCGCTTGTGTCAGCGTCGGACCATCCAGCCCGTTGGCATTTCTCCGCTTCAACGTGGCGAGCACTCCATTCGGGTGGTAGCTGATGGCGTTCGTGTAACCGGTGACCTCCGTCAGGAGTCTGGCTGTATAGACGTTTGTGACCGTGCGTGCCGGCGGCGTCAGTGTCCCGCAGCTCGTACAGCCGGGGTATTCGATCGTTTTACGGCCACCGAGAGCGTCATAGGTGTACTTCTCCGTGAAGGTGGGACCGTTGCTGATGGAGGTGGATTGGGTGGCTACACGCCCGCCGGCGTCGTATGTGAACGTCTCCGTGACGGTCACATCGTCGCCGAGTGCAGAATGATGATTGTGACGGACCGCCGTCTGCAGACGCCCCTTCGAGGTGCCGCTGGTCCCGTAAGTGAAGCTCTGCAGCGGTACCTCGGCCGGTTGTCCCGCGGCGTCGACAACGTTCTGGACGACCGCCATGATCCGCTCGCCCGCATCGTAGGAAGTCGACACCGTGGCTGTGGGCGTCACCTTTTTGATCACGTGCGCGCGTGCATCGTACGAATACGACGACGTCCCGCTCTCCGGGTGCGTTTCCGAGGTCAGAAGACCGGAGCTGTCATAAGAGAATTGACGCGACGCCTCGGTGGACTGGGTCACGGACGCGAGCCGGTCTCCCTCGTCGTAGGTATACACGGTGAGGTCATTGGCACCGCCGGAATCTTCCGTGACGCTCTCGAGACGGCCGAGGGGATCGTAAATCTCCTTCGTCAGGACGCGCTGGTCGCCGGCTTCGGTTCTGGTACTGACGGAACGCTCGACCGTCCTGACGCCGGTGTAGGTGGCATCACTATACGTACCGTCGGGCTGCGTAACTTTCACGACGCGGCCCAGTACGTCGTACTCGGTGCTCGTCCCCGTCACCTGCGACACACTGCCATACTCACCGCTGGTGCGACCGACAGGAACGGTGGTCGACACGTTTCGCCCGAGTAAATCGTACTGGTGCGTCACCACGGACCACGCGGAGCTCGAAGCGGTGGACAGCCACGTCCGCTCCTGAATGAGGCGGCCGAAGTAGTCGTAGTAATAACGCGTGTCCGTGAGCGGCACGTCGGTTGCGGACGGGGCCGTATTCGTACCCGGCCACTGTTTCACGGTAACGGTCGCCGGAGGAAACGCCGAGGAATTCGTGGAGTACTCGTACTCCGTCCACGCGTCACTTCCGGGTGTGACGGATTTGAGCTGACCGCGGAGGTTGTAGTCGAACGTCGTCACATAAGTGCCCGAAATGTCTGTGCTGCTGCGTGGCAGGCCGGTCGGGTCGACGTCGAGATCGAGAGTCTTGAACGTGACGCCGTCCGCCTGGGTCGACGCTCGAAGGCCGTTCTCGTTCGTGTGGAAAAGGGTGTGGCTCACCTCGGATGGATCGGCGGTGCCGTCGATCTGATAGCCGTTCGGCAGCGCCTGCCCTTCGGCGTCGCCGCCGTAATGGCGTTCCGCGTCGATCATCCCGTCGCCGTCTGGATCGTCGTAGACAGTGACGAAATCCTTTGTGGACGCCGTGGCGGCGTTCCGCCGTTTCCGGATGCGCTTCAGAAAACCATCCGATTCGAAGTGGAACTCGGTTGCGGACGCGTTCCCATTCGCGTCGGTCGTGGTGACACGGTCATACAGGCCGAGAATCCAGTTCGTTCCAGGCGCGAGATACGACGTCGTGGTCGTTCGTGACGCCGTACTGAACGACCCGCTGGTCTTCGTCGTGCGGTAGTGGCCATACCCGTCGAAGTCACTGCTGTCGCTGTCGATCCATTCACTCCCGCCGCTGGCCGTGAACGTCATCTCGCGACGCTGTCTGGCGCGCCAGTTCTTCTCCGGCCCGATTGCGACCGAGGCCGGGCCGTCGCCCTGGTACTGCAGGTACGTCGCGCGAAGCGCGCCATTCAGTGGATCGGTATGGTCGGGCGTGAAACCCGCGGGGTACACGACCTGGGACAAATAGCGTCCGCCCGACTGGTGATGCTGGGTGAAAGGGAGACCGTAGTACTCGGCTTTATAGCTGACTCCATCGCGCGTACCGTCGCGCACCGTCGCCGAGAAATAGTGCACGGTCGTCTGGTCCAGCGGGTTCCTGATCGTCGTCCGTATCGCATGCACGGCCGCGTCGATGGTCGGCGCGTCCAGCGTGGACTCGTAGGTCCACTCGGCGACTTTCGTACCTGTTGTGCCTGACGGCATCCACGCCTCGCGCTTGACGACGCCCGTGGATTCGGCGAAATGCACCGAGCCGGCGGAATCCTGCGGCTTCTCCCACGTATCCCAATGCCAGACGAACCAGCCGCCCGTCGGTAACACCGCTTTGGTAAGCACGCCGGGGGACTTCAGCACCAGGAAGTCGTATCCGAACTGGTATTTCGTCGTCCCTTCACCTGCCTCACTCGGGAACGTCACGCCCTTCAGCGTCTGCACGCGTGCCGTGGAAGGCCATTCCGTACAGCGCTCGTGCCACGCCGGCCGCGCCAACTGCGTGCGCTCCTCATATTCGAAATCGTAGGTGGCAGTCCTGCCTGCGACGCCCGCTGGCGTGAATGCGTCCAGGGTCACGGAAGTGACGAGCGGGCGCGTCCCGCTTTCCCAATTCTTCGCCGTGAACGTAATGGTGTGGGACCGTCCATGGCTATCGGTCAGACTCCATTGATCCGCCACGCTGTAATCGATGGTCAATTTCTCATGCGACCGGCGGTGCGCGATCTCCACCGGCAGCCACGGATCGTCGATCTTCGTGCCCTGCCTGAACGTGTGATAGGACCCGTCCGGAAACTCGATCACCGCGCTGCCGGCGGTTTCATCGAGCTGGAGTCGCAGATACGACCCGTCGCGAGTGAAATACGTCGCGTCGTTGTCGGTGGTGCCGTGAGTGAGCGTCTGGTGAAAGACGTGGTCGGCCCCGTCCGGACTCTGGTAGGTCCAGCCACCCACGAGCATGCTCGCCGTCGGATACAACCGTCCCAGTGTCAGCATCCAGCCCAACCCGGCGTTCGCGCGACGATGCGGAAACGCGACCGTGAAGCCGTCGGAACGATCGCATATGCCTTCGGCGTGGGTGCGGATCTCTCGCGTGCCGTTCGGCTTCGCCTCCGTGTACGTATCGTGGCGAACTTCGCTCTCCCAATAGTTCCCATTGCTATGCAGCGTCAGCCGATACGAAAAGCCGTCGGCGAGCGGAAACTCCGGTCCGATCGGGATCGCCACGGACAGATTTCCGTTGAACGCATTGACGGTGTCGATCTCGTGCAGCGAATAGACGTTATTGGCGTTGAACCCCTGTTTCTGGTTGATGCCCTGCTGGGCGTGCGTGGACACCGCGGAGAGCAGGACCGTCAATACGGCTAAGGTGGCGCGAGCGAACATGCGCGTGCTCATTCGAGTACCCTTTCGACGGCGGTACGATTCTGATCCGGATCGATCGCGAGAATCAGGTCACCCGCTGCAAGCGCCGCCGGCGGCGCCGTCTTGCCTCGAAACGGCGTCATGTTCGCGAGCAGTACGACGATCACGCCGTTTTGCAGTCCGTCCGCATCCTGTCCACCGCCGTCCGCACCGGCAAAGAGCCAGATACCATGTCCGCTGCTCCACGTCAGGTGAATCGATTGCGCATGGACGATGAGACGATCCGCGCCTTTTTGGGTCTGCACGGCGAGCACCTCGCTCGACGGCGGGTATTGCGCCGTCGCGCCGTGGACGACCCATCCGCCGTCGAGATCCGCAAGGAGCCACAGACTGCGGCTGTAATCACGGTCGGCCCGGTCGACTTCGAGTTTGCCGCTGGCGTCGACGGTCTGCACGCCGCGCAGCACGGTCATGTGACTCTCGTTCTGCACCCGTTCGCGCACCATCGACATCCAGACGATCTTCGTCCCTACGGGAAATCCCTGCACTTTCGGCGGACCGGAATCGAGCTCGAACGCCAGAGACGCGGCCGCACGAACAACGCACAGGCCGAGAAGCAACGATCGGATATCGCAGACGCGCAATGGACATGGAGTGACCTCTCTCCACAGGAATGACGCCAGAGAAGCACGCCCAATCGCGGCTCGTCAATGCGACAGAAAGGATTCAATGGCCAATGCGCGCCACGGTGCAGCGAACGCGTTACCATGGCACGTCCCATTCGCATGTCTCTCACGTTCGAAGAGCGCGTCTCCATCGTCGAGCGGCTGACCGCGTCCGCCGCGGCCTCGCCGCGCCGCTACCACACGCGTGTGCTCGCGTGGATCGGCCTCGGCTACGCGATCATCGCCACGCTGCTGGCGATCGCGCTGCTGCTCACCGCCGGAGTGGTCGCGCTGATCCTCTCCTCGCAGGCCTGGGGCCTCGTCGTGTTTCTCTGGATCCCGGTCGCGTTCGGGTTCTCGCTCGCGCGAGCGCTGTTCGTGCGCATGGACGCGCCGCAGGGGCGGGCGCTGCGGCGGCACGAAGCACCGCGCCTCTTCGCGATCCTCGACGAGATCCGCGCCCGCGTGCAGGTCCCGCGGCTGGACGTGGTGCTGATCACGACGGACATGAACGCGGCGGTCGTGGAGATGCCGCGCTTCGGCGGGCTGTTCGGATGGCGCCGCCATCTCATGATCGGGTTGCCGATGCTCATCGCCATGTCGCCTGAAGAGATGAAGGCGATCCTCGCGCACGAGCTGGGACATCTGTCCGCGCAGCACGGCCGCGTCGCCGCGTGGAGCTGGCGCGTGCGTCTGACGTGGGGCACCGCCGTCGCGTCGATGGACGCGCGCCGCGGCGTCACCGCGCGCGTCCTGCAGAGGATCATGCACTGGTACCTCGAGCACCTGATGCTGATCACGCTCGTGCTCGCGCGGCGCCACGAGCTGGCGGCGGATGTGGCGTCCGCGAAGCTGACGGACCGCAAGACGGCCGCACGCGCGCTGGCGTGGTCGGCGGTGGCGACGCAACTCCTCGAGCGCCGGTACTGGGCGCCGCTGTGGGAGCGCGTGGCCGTCGACCCGCAGCCGCCCGCGAATCCGCTGCACGATCTCCTCCGCCGCCGCGCCGAGCTTTTCGGCGAGCCGCACGACGACGTGCTGGCCACGGAGCTCGCGCGCAAGACGGCCATCGACGATACGCATCCCGCGCTCCGCGCCCGTCTCCAGCACCTCGGCCACACGCAACCCGTCATCGGTCTCGATCCGCAATGCGCCGCCGACGCGTTCCTCGGACGCACCGCCGCCGCGGTGATCGCGGAGAGCGATCGCATTTGGCGCAGCTTCATCCGCCAGCAATGGCAGGAACAGCATCGCGCGCTCGCCGGTGCGCGCGAGCAGGCCGCGACCGAGCTCGACCTCACCGCGGAGACGAACTCGCTGCATGAGCGCGCGGAAGCGCTCGTGCAACTCGCGCGGGACGCCGAGGCGTTGCCGATCTACGAAGCACTCCTCGCGCGGGACGCGAAGGACGCGCGCGCCGCGTTCCACGTCGGACGCATCCTCGTGCAGCGCGGCGATCTGAGCGGCGTCACGCAACTCTCGAATGCGATGCAGCTCGATTGGCGCGTCGGCAGCGCGGCGTGCGAGCTCGTGTACGCGGCGCTGCGCGACAAGGGCTACGAGAAAGACGCGTTCGCGTGGGCCGAGCGTTACGAGCAGCAGCAGGCCGCGATCGAGGCCGCGCAGATCGAGGCGGCGACGCTCAGTCCGCAGGACGACATCACCGCGACGACACTCTCCGAGGAGTTGCAGACGCGGATTCTCGAGCTCTGTGTGCGGGCGAAATGGGTCGGCAGCGTCTGGATCGCGCGCAAGAACCTCAAGGCCGTACCGGACGGCGTCAACATCGTGGCCCTGCGCGGAAAGATGTTCCGCTTCTCGAGCCACGACCGCTTCCAGCGGCTCGTGAACGAGTTTCCGCCGGAAGCGCAGGTGATGGTGTTTCTCGTCGACAGCGGCACGCTCATGCGCCGCCTCACCCGCGCGGGTGCGCGGCGCACGCTGCGCAAATGAAGCGGCGTTTCACGTGTGCGCCGCACATCGTGGAAACCTGACGCCCCTTACTCGCCGATATCCTCGTTCCACAACCGCGGGTGTTCTTCGATGAAGCTTCGCATCAGCGCAACGCACGTCTCGTCGTCGACCACCTCCACCTCCACGCCGCGCGAGCGCAGATGCTCCTCCTCACCGACGAACGTGCGGTTCTCGCCGGCGATCACGCGAGGGATGCCGTAGAGCAGGATCGCCCCGGAGCACATCGCGCAGGGGGAGAGCGTCGTGTAGATGACGGACTCGCGATACACGCTGGCGGGTTGGCGTCCCGCGTTTTCGAGCGCGTCCATCTCGCCGTGCAGGATCGCACTGCCGCGCTGCACGCGCCGGTTGTGGCCACGGCCGATGATCCGGCCGCGATGCACGAGCACGGAGCCGATGGGGATGCCTCCCTCTTCGAGCCCGCGTTGCGCTTCCTCGATCGCTGCCTGCAGAAACGGATCTGCGCTCATGTTCCTCTCCTTTCGCGGCGGAGCGGCGGCGTTCCGTCATCTCCTCACGACGTCGTTGCGCACGAGCCACTCCCCGCCGAACAGCAGCGGCACGCCGGTGCCGTTGCGGTCCGCGTGAACGTGCAGGTGCGGCTCGGTGGTGTTGCCCGAATTGCCGACGCGTCCGAGCGGCGCGCCCTGCGCAACCTTCACGCCGTTGCGCACGGCGACGCTGCCGCGCTGCAAATGCGCGAGCGTCACGTTCGCGTCGAAACAGCGGATCACGACGTGGTTCCCTTCCTTGTTCTTCTCATCGCGCGTGCCGGGGGTGAGATCGGGCAATCCGTCGCGCGTCGCGACGATCGTGCCGTCGCACGGACTGAGCACCTGCGCGCCGAAGACCGCGTAGCGATCGAGCTCGTTCGGGTAGACGCCACGTGCACGCGTGCCGGCGCCGTTGAGCTGCACGATGTCGACACCGAACCGCTGCGCCGGATGCACGGCGTGCATGTTCGCCGCGGACTCGCTCCCGCCGTGCTGCACGAGGAAGCTTCCGCCGCGCAACGGAAACCCGACGTCCAGCACGCCCGTCGGAATGGAGTGGGCGCGCAGGACACCCAGCGCGACGCTGCCGAACATGACGCCGATCAGCACCTTCACGATCATCCGCAGCGGCGACTCCTCGCGCAGCTCTTCGCGCGGCGGGCGGCGCAGCGACAGCACGAGCGCGACGGCAAACAGCAGCGCGAGCAGGTACCGCGCCGGAATGCCGAACCACCCCCACGGCGCGGCGAAGAAGCTGAACGCCGTCACGCCGAACGACATGAACAGCGTGGCGATCCACCTCCCCCGCGGCTTCGGCGGACAACGCCACAGCAGCAGGATCGAGAAGAGCGGCAGGAGGAGCGTGGAGAACAGCAGTGTGTAGATGGCCATGCGGAACGCGGTGGCGATTCTCGCACGCGACTTGCTTTATCATGTAAAGCACTTCGGAGGCCTCGAATGGAACGACATCGCACCGCCCTCGCCATCCTCGGCGCCGCACTCCTCCTCGGTTTCGTCTGGGACGCGACGGTGCGCTACATCCCGTGGGGCGTGAACGTGCTCGTGTGGGTAACGGCATTCCTCGTGGCCGCGTTCGTCGTGACGCCGCGCGAGCGCCGGGCCGGCATGTTCTTCCCCGCGGTCTGCGCGCTCATCGCGGCCTGCAGCCTGCTGTGGCGCGACTCGCCGGCGCTCGCCGCGCTGAACGTCGTCACGCTGCTGGTCATGCTGCCGATGCTGGCGCTCGGCGCGCGCGGTGTGCGTCTCGCCGATGCGGGCGTCGCCGAGATCGCGGTGGCCCACGTCGTCACCGGCGTGCAGAGCGTGGCCGGATTCCCGCAGCTCCTGCTCTCCGACCTGTCGTGGTCGAAGGTGCCGAGCGGCGGGATTCGCGGCGCGGGCGTGGCGGTGCGCGGGACGATCATCGCCCTCCCCGCTCTCGTCATCTTCGGCTCGCTCCTCAGCGCCGCCGACGCAGGCTTCGCGGAGCTCCTCGGCAACCTCTTCGCGTTCCGCGTCGAGAGCGTGATCGAGCACCTCCTCGTCATCGGCGTCGTCAGCGCCGTGTGCGCGGGTTTCTTCCGCAGCCTCGCCCTCAGCGGTCCGATGCCGCGCTACCGGCGCCCTGCCGTCCTCGGACTCCCGGCGGCGGAAACGAACTTTGCGCTGACGCTCGTCAACGCGCTGTTCCTCCTCTTCGTGATCATGCAGCTCCGCTACTTCTTCGGCGCCGCGCCGGACGCGCTGGCGCAGTACGCGCGCCGCGGATTCTTCGAGCTCGTGCTGGTCGTCGCGCTGGTCGTGCCGATGCTGCTGGTGGTGGAGTGGCTGATCGACAAGGAGAATGGCGTGCGTCTCTTCCGCACGCTCGCGATCGCGCAGATCGCGCTGGTGTTCGTCATCGCGTACTCCGCATATCACCGCATGCGGCTCTATCGCGACGAGTTCGGCCTCACGGTGCAGCGCTTCTTCACGACCGCGTTCATGATCTGGGTGGCCGTGCTGCTGCTGTGGTTCGTCGTGACCGTACTGTCGGGACGGCGCAATCGTTTCGCGATCGGCGCGCTGGCGACGGGTGTCGCGGCCGTCGTCATCCTGCACGCCGTGAATCCCGACCGACGGATCGTCGAGACCAACCTCGCCCGCGCCCGCGAAGGAAAGCGCGCGCTCGACACGCGCTACATCCTGGGGCTGAGCGACGATGCCGCGGAGCCGATCCTCGCGAACAAGGAGCTGTTCGGACAGGCACTCTGGTCGTTCACGGGGCAGCCGCGGACGATCGGCTGGAGGACATGGAACGTTTCGCGGGCGCGCGCGATCGCGCTCATCGAAGCGTCAGGAGTCGAACGCGACCCCGCCTATCGGCCGCCGCGGCGCGACCCCCGCCGGATCGACGCGCGCGTCGAGGAGCTCCCGAAGGTTCGTCATCTCCAGGAACAGGTGCCGGTGACGGATACAGTGGACGGCAATCGACAGGAACAGCAGCGCCAGCACGCTGAAGAAGACCCCCGACGCGGGAGTGGCAACCGGTAGCGGCGCCGGCGAGGGGTTCACGAACATCTCCTGCGCCAGGATCATCGCGAACAGCGGCAGCGGGAAGAAGACGAGCGCGGAGAGGAAGCGGCTCGCCTGGATGCTGAAGTACGGACGCAGCGAGAGGAGGCTGATCGAGAGAAAGAAGCCGAACGCCATCAGCGCCGCGAAGTGGATCTCCGCCAGGTTCGCGCCGGCCGAGGTGACGCGCCACTGGACGAGAAGCACGGCGGCGAGGAGGGCCACGGAAGCCGTTACCGACACGATGGCCACGAACGCGGCGAAGAGGTTCCGCGCCGCGAGCAGCGCGGCCATGCGCAGGAAGAGGCCGGCGATCGCGAGTCCCGCGGCCAGAGCGGCGAGGATCGCGATCGGAGCCGAAGCTGCGGCCGGGAGGGCGGCGAAGGAGAAGACGCCACCGCGAAGCTCACCCGCTACCTCGCCCGCGCTCACGAGCGCGAGGAAGAGGCAGAACGCCGTCCCTGCATAGAAAAGCACTTTCGGCATGGCGAGCTCCGCGATGGTAGCAGAAGCTACTCCTTCATCGAGATGATGTGGTCGAGACGAATCTCGAGCGGACCCGAGTCGGCCGCGAACCGGACGAACTCTGCCCCCTCGGTCGTATAAACGTCCTCGACGCGTCCGCGTTCCTTCTGCGGTACGCCCTCCAGCTCGAATTCGAGCTCCACTTCCTTCTTGTGCATCGCGGCAGCTTCGAGCTGGTCGTGATAGTCGCAGGAAACCGGCTCGTAACGTTCCTCGGACATGTAGTTCCTCCGGACCGGACTGATACAACAATGGTGCCGCCGTCAGTGCTACGATTCCGCCGGTCCGATGGAAAGTCTTTTCCGATTCGACACACTCGCCTCCGCGATGCCGCTGCTCTTCGCCGGCATCCTCCTGCTGATCCTCATCGTCTCGTTCCGTTCGAGGGCGGTCGTGTTCTGCCAGTACCTCGAGGCGATGACGGGTATCCGGCTGAAACCTTCCGACGTCCGCCGCGTTTACCGCGAGAAGGGCCGCAACGGCGTCCGCGAGCTGTTCCTCGACCTCATCATCCGCGAGGACCTCAAGGACGGACCGATCGAGATCCCCGAGGAGAAAGCCGTAGGCGATAAGCTGTAGCGATCGAACGGTAAGCGATCGAGCGGTAGCGATCGAGCTGTAAAGCTTTAAAGCTGTAGAGCCGTAGAGGGGCTCCCCCAGGTTCCCCCCGGCTCCCCTCTACCGCTTTACAGCTTTAAAGCTCTACCGCTCCACCGCTCCACCCCCACCCAACACACTTTAGGAGAAATATGCTGAGATCCCGCACTCTCGCGATCGCCCTCTGTGCGCTCGCACTGCCTATGCTCGCTCAACAGAAACCCGCCGACATCCTCCCCTTCAAGGCCGCCGAGCGCACGCTCGCAAACGGGCTGAAAGTCATCGTCATCCCGACCGGCTTTCCGAACATCGTCTCGCTGCAGATCCCGGTGCAGACCGGGTCGCGCAACGAGGTCGAGCCCGGCAAGTCCGGCTTCGCGCATTTCTTCGAGCACATGATGTTCCGCGGCACGAAGAAGTACTCGCCCGACGCCTACAACGCGATCATCACCAAAGCGGGCGCGCGGCAGAACGCGTACACCTCCGACGACCTGACGAACTACCACGTCACGTTCGCGAAGGAAGACCTCGAGAAGATCCTCGAGATCGAGGCCGACCGCTTCAAGAACCTCTCGTACTCCGAAGAGGTCTTCAAGACCGAAGCGCGCGCGGTCCTCGGCGAGTACAACAAGAACTCGCAGAATCCCGTTGGCAAGCTCCTCGAAGTGCAGCGCAACGCCGCGTACACCACGCACCCGTACAAGCACACCACGATGGGCTTCATCAAAGACATCGAGGACATGCCGAACCAGTTCGAGTACGCGAAAGTGTTCTTCTCGCGCTGGTACCGTCCGGAGAAGACCACCCTCATCGTGGCCGGCGACGTCGAGCCGAACCGCGTCTTCCAGCTCGTCGAGAAGTACTGGAGCGACTGGGAGAAAGGCACGTTCACCGTCGACATCCCGCAGGAGCCGGAGCACAACGGCCCGGTCTACGCGCACGTCCCCTGGTCCACGCCCACCCTGCCGTGGGTGACGGTGGCCTTCCACGGACCGTCGGCGTTCCAGGTCGCCGATCAGGCGGCCCTCGACACGATGTTCGACCTCGCCTTCGGCCAGACCGCCGAGCTGTACAAGCGCCTCGTCGAGCAGGAGCAGAAGGTCGACCAGCTCTTCAACTTCGGCGGCCCGAACGTCGATCCGACGCTCTTCACCGTCTTCGCCCGCGTCAAGAATCCGGCGGACGCGATCTACGTCCGCGACGAGATCCTGAAGACGTTCGCCTCGCTGCGCACGGCGAAGCTCGACGCGAAACGCGTCGAGGACGCGAAGGCGAACCAGCGCTACTCGTTCGTCCGGGCGATGGACAACACCGACGCCATCGCGGGCACGATCGCGCGCTTCGCGCATTTCGAGCGCTCGTACAACACGCTCAACAACTGGTTTCGCGAGCTCGACACGATCACGCCGGACACGATCCAGCAGGTCGCGCAGAAGTACTTCACCGACAAGAACCTCGTCGTGACCACGCTCTCGCAGGCGCCGCTGCCCGAGGGCATCGCCACGTCGCCGAGCATCACTTCGATGGCTTCCGCCTCGGCTGCCAATGAGGCACCGGTCAACATCCGCTACATCGAACAGAAGTCGGTGCTGCCGAACGTGATGGTGAAGTTCCTCTTCACCGTCGGCGCCGCGCACGACCCGAAAGGGAAGGAAGGCCTCGCGCAGCTCGCCGCGTCCATGATCACCGAGGCGGGATCGCGGGACATGCGCATCGACGAGATCAACAAAGCCCTGTACCCGATGGCCGGCGGCTTCGGCAATCAGGTGGACAAAGAGATGACGACGTTCACGGGCGTCGTGCATCGCGACAACCTCGACGCGTTCCTCAACATCGTCCTGCCGCAGCTTCTGGCGCCGGGGTTCCGCGAGGAAGACTTCCAGCGCCTCAAGGACCAGCAGCTCAACGCGCTCAGGCAGGACCTCCGCAACAACAACGAGGAGCTCCTCGGCAAGGAAGAGCTGCAGAACGTCGTCTTCGGCGGCACCGCGTACGGTCACACGATGCTCGGCACCGTTGCCGGAATCGAGTCGATCACGCTCGACGACGTGAAGAAGTTCGTCGACGCCAATTACAACGCCTCGAACGTCGTGGTCGGTCTCTCGGGTGATTACCCGGCCACGCTCGTGCCGCGCCTGACGAACGAGCTCCGCGCCCTCGGCGCCGGTGCCGAAGAAGTGGCACTCGCCGGACTCTCACCGATCAAGGGCGACGCGCCGACCGGTCTCGAGGTCGAGATCATCAAGAAGGAAACGCGCTCGACCGCGATCTCGATGGGCCATCCGCTTCCGGTGACGCGCAACATGGCCGATTTCGCGGCGCTGAACCTCGCGCGCGTGTGGCTCGGCGAGCACCGCGCGTCGTCGGGCCGTCTGTACGACCGCATCCGCGAGGTGCGCGGTCTCAACTACGGCGACTACGCGTACATCGAGTTCTTCAATCGTCCGGGCAACCAGTTCTTCCCGAGCCCGAACATCGCGCGCCGCTCGCAGCTCTTCGAGATCTGGATCCGTCCGGTCGTTCCCGAGAACGCGCAGATGGCGATGCGCATCGCCCTGTACGAGACGCAGAAGATGATCGACAACGGTCTGACGCAGGAGGAGTTCGACAACACGCGCGACTACCTGCTCAAGAACGTCTACCTCCTCACCGCCAACCAGAACCAGCGCCTCGGCTACGCGCTCGATTCGTGGTGGTTCGGCATGGGCGACTACGTCGACACGATGCGCGCCGCGTATTCGAAGCTCACGCGCGACGACGTCAACCGCGCCATCAAAAAGTACCTCTCCGCGAAAAACATGCACGTCGTGATCATCACGAAGGAAGCGGAAGCGCTGCGCGATCTCCTCCTCAGCGACGCGCCGTCGTCCATCAAGTACGACGCGCCGAAGCCGCAGCTCGCCGAGGAGGACAAGGTGATCGGCAGCTACAAACTGGGCATCAAACCGGAGAACGTCCGCATCGTGAAAGTGGACGACGTTTTCGCAAAGTAAAGCTTCAGGTAGGGATTTCCGTGAGCAAAGGCTCTCCTTCCGTAAGGGAGGAGAGCATGAACACGGAACAAGGCTCGTTCGGATTCGGGCAGAACGTCACCGGGGGCACGGCGGCGGAGCCCATCGTCGTGCACGATCGCGCGGAGCTGGTCGCGGAGCTGGCGAAACCGCTCGACGGGAAGGTCATCGAGATCGGTGCACGCGCCGGCGGCGATTACGATTTCCGCAACGCGGGCGCGGGTCAGCAGCTCGTCATCGCCGCGCGGAACTTCACCATCCGCGCGCAGCAGAACGTCAACAGCGTGCTGCAGAACGTACAGTTGCGCGTCGACCTCGACCGCTCGGACAACATCCTTTTCGAGAACCTGACCTTCCGCTCCGACGGCGCGAAGGACAATGCACGCGACGCGATCGTGCTCGTGGCGACGCGTCCCGCCGAAGGCGTCACCGCCAGCGGCACGGCCTCGGTGCGCATCACCCGCTGCTCGTTCGACGGCCACTACGACATCGCCATCGACTCGCAGGGAGTGGCAGGACGGCCGGAACTGCTCGCGACGATCGACCGCTGCCTCTTCTTCGACAGCCGCCCCGGCCGGCGCGGCGAGGGGCAAGCGAAGTTCTTCAACCGCGGCGCGATCAACATCACCGTCGCCGACGCGGAGGACGACGGGGACGAAAACGCGGACGACGACGACAGCAGCAGCAACAAGGCGCAGGGCAACGAAGCACCGCGGCCGCTGGGCAACTCGCGCGTCACCGTCGCCTACAACGTCTTCATCGACGTCTGGCGGCGCAGCCCGCGCGTGGCCGAAGGCAACGTCGCCCACGTCTTCAACAATCTCCTGTACCGCTGGGGCTTCACGGAGTCGCCGAGCGACGACCCCACGTGGCGCGGCATGGAAGTGGGCGGCGGCGTGTCGGGCCCGCGCGGCAACAACGGACGCGCGCTCATCCAGGCGAATCGCTTCATTCCGTGGGACGAGAAGCTCGACCCGACGATCGCCATCAAGGTCCATCGGGGAACGTCGGTGGATTTCGGTGTGACGCGCTCCGATCCCGACCAGCCGGCCACGCCGGACGACGCGCGGCCGAATCGTTTCGACACTCCGCAGGGAGGCGTCCCGAAAACGCCGCAGCGGCCGGACGCGAAAGGGAACCTCGCTTTGATCAACATCATCAGCCTTTACGGGACGCTCACGGCGCCCAACGTCCTTCGGACGGGCGATGTGCAGTGGGAAACGGACATCCTCGCCAACGCCGGCCCCGCGGGAGGGGACGCCACGGCGAAAACCCGACTGCAGCAGGTGCTGCAGAACGCGTAACCGCGCCCGCGTCGCGCGCGTCTCCGGCGCGGATGAAGTGTTGCGCCACGTCATCCGCGCCGGCCACGGCGTGCCGCCGGACATCGCGTTCGTCCGGGCCGAACACCGGCCGCCGCGACCGAACCTGGGGCACGCCTGTCGGCGAAACGCCGAGCCGATCGTGTCCCCGCTCCTCCCCTGCTTCGTCGTCGTCAGCGGCGAAGTTTCCGTGCGCGGCTTCCGCGTCCTGCGGTATCCTGCCATTGGTCTAAATAACCCGCAGGAACGTCCATGAGCCTACTCCTTCGCCTCGGCCTCGCCGCGGCTCTTTGTGTGCCGATCCTCGCCCGCGCCGCGACCCCGCCGCTCACCGCGCCGGGACGCCTGATCGTGGAAGGGCACAGCGGCACGACGAAACTCGTCGTCCCGATCACGCTGTCCGACGCCGTCAGCCGCCCGCAGACGATCCACATCTGGACGTCCACGAACACCGCAGGCCCGAACGACTATCTCCTCGTCGATTACGAGCTCACGTACGGCCCCGGCGAGACCGAGAAGAACGTCACGATCCTCATCTATGGTGACGAGCTGTACGAGCAGCGAGAGACCTTCTACCTCACCTTCGGCTCCGAATCGCTGGGCTGGTACTCCGTCCTCTGCGGCATCGAAAACGACGACCCGATCCCCGTCCTCTCCATTGAGGACGTGACCGTCACCGAGGGGAGCACGGCCACGATGACGGTGAAGTCGACGCAGCCGATCACCGGCAACGTCTCCTATCGCACCATCAGCGCCTCGGCGAACGCCGGCGAAGACTTCGTCGGCACCGACGGCACGCTCGCTTTCAAAAACGAGACGTCGAAGACGATTCAGATCGCGACCAAAAGCGACGGCACCACCGAGCTCGACGAACAACTGGCGTTGCGCCTCAGCATCGCCGGCTCATCCCCCTTCACCCTCGGACGCGAGCTCGCGAACATCCACCTTCTCGACGACGACGCCGGCATCGGTCCGGACGAATTGCAGATCGCCGCAGGCTCCTCGCGACGCGCCATCGTCCGCATCGCCAGCGCCTCGGACACGAGCACGAAGATCGAGCTGAAGGCGAGCAGTGACGCCGTCACGACCGCACCGAGCGTCACCATCCCCGCGGGCAGCAAGACCGCGACGTTCGACGTCGAAGCGAACCTCCCCAATCGCCGCGAGACCGTCACGGCGACCTTCCCCAACGGCAGCACCGCGAAAACGACCGTCATCACGTACGGCGGCGCGCAGCTCGTCGTGAATCCGAAAGACCTCCAGCTCCTCACCGGCCAGACGGTGAGCGTGCGCGCGTCGCTCAACCCCGCGTCGACGAAGCCCGTCACCATCGGCATCGGCGAGAACGGCACCGTGCAGGTGCCGTCGAGCTTCGTCATCCCCGCGGGCGGCGAAGGTTCGTTCGACGTGAAAGCGGTGAGCACCGGCACGATCGTCATCACGCTCGTCCTGCCGCAGGAGCTCGGCGGCGACACCGCCAGCATCTCCGGCAAAGTCACGAGCGGACCAGCCGGACTTTCGCTGCAGAGTGTCACCCCCGCCATCGGATCGACGGCGGGCAATACCGAGATCGTGCTCGCCGGCAGCGGCTTCCGCGCCGAATGCACCGTCGAGATCGGCGGCGTGCGCGCGACCGCGGTGCAGGTCGCCGACGACTCGAAGATCTACGCGAAGACACCGCCCCGTCCCGCCGACACGTACAACGTCGCGGTGCGCTGCGGCGCGCAGTTCGCCCATCTCCCGCAAGCCTTCCGCTACGTCGACACCGCCCCCGTCGCGAGGCTCGTCACGCCGACGTTCGGCACGACCGCCGGCGGCACGCACGTGCGCGTCAGCGGCTCGACGTTCGATCCCCACTGCTGGATCTACTTCGGCGACAAAGCCGCGACGGGCAACGTCGTGCACGACGCGAGCACCATCACCGCGATCGCACCGCCGCACGCGGCCGGCGTGGTCGACGTGCGCGTCGTCTGCGACGGCGGCCTCGAAGCGAAACTCGGCCGCGCCTTCGCATTCGACGAAGCCTCCGATCCGATGCCGCTCATCGCGCGTTTCACCCCCGAGACCGCCGCTCCCGGGGACGTCGTGACGATCACCGGCACGCGCTTCCGCCCCACCGACGCGATCACGATCGACGGCATCCCCGCGCAGGTGCTCGAGTCCCTCCCCGACGCGCGCACCATCGTCGTGCCCGACGTGCCGCAGGGCAACGTCAGCATCGACATGCTGCGCAACGGCGCGACGAGCACCTCCGGTCCGGTCTTCACGATCGGCAGAGCGTCGCCGCCGCGCGCGAGCTACGTCTCCCGCGACGCCCTCCCCGCCGGGGCCGAGCTCGAGATCCGCGGCCTCGGATTCCGCAACGGCTACGCATTCGCCCTCGGCGACGCGACCCTGCAGACGATCTCCCTCACGCCCACGATCGCGGTCGTGCGCGTGCCCGAAGGACTTGCGAGCGGTGTTTACGACCTCGAAGTGCGCGACACCGCGAATCTGCCGGTGACGTACGGACCGAAAGTGGACGTGACGGAGAGCGGTCTCGCCCTCACGGCAGTGAGCGAGCGTTGCGCCTCGACCAGCGGCGGACTCGAAGTCACGCTCACCGGCACCGGGTTCGCCCCCGGCGCGAGCGTCACCTTCGACGGCGTTGCCGCAACGGATCTCGTCTTCACGAATCCCACGACCCTCCGCGCGCGCGTTCCCGCTCGCACCCCCGGGGACGCGACCATCGCCGTCACGGCCGGCGATGTCACCACCACCCTGACGAACGCATTCCAATACGTGTCACCGCACGACCCGCGCGGGTGCGGCGGCACTCCACGCACGCGCGCCGTGCGGCACTGATGTGCTAAGAAGCGCGGTCATGCTGACCGCGCTTCTCTTCGCCTCCGCGATCACCACCGCCCCGCTCCCTCCCGCGATCCCGTGGAACGGCGCCAGCCGCGCGCTCGTCGTCCCCGCGTCCGATCCGTGGATCACGCCGTCGGAGAGAACGTCGCTGCGCACGACGCCGCGTTACGACGAAACGATCGCGTATCTGCAGCGCCTCGTCGCCGCCTCCCGCGACCTGAGAATGATCTCCCTCGGCAAGAGCGGCGAGGGGCGCGACGTGTGGATGGTCATCGCCTCGCGCGAGCGCGCGTTCACTCCCGAGGCTTTGCGGCGGAGCACCAAACCGCTCGTGCTCGCGCAGGGGGGCATTCACGCGGGGGAGATCGACGGCAAGGACGCGGGCCTCATGCTCCTGCGCGACATGACCGTCAAAGGCACGAAGCGCGACCTCCTCGACGGCGCCAACTTTCTGTTCGTGCCGATCTTCAACGTCGACGGGCACGAGCGCTTCCACGCCTTCACGCGCATCAACCAGCGCGGGCCCGAAGAAGGCGGCTATCGCACCAACGCGCGCAACCTGAATCTCAATCGCGACTACGTGAAGGCGGACGCGGAAGAGATGCGCGCCATGATCCGCGCCATCGACACCTGGCAGCCCGACCTCTACATCGACCTGCACGTCACCGACGGCGCGGATTACCAGTACGACATCACGTACGGCTGGAACGGACCAGCCGCTCACTCACCGTCGATCGCGAACTGGCTCGAGACGACGCTGCGTCCCGCGGTCGATCGCGGTCTCGCGTCACAGGGACACATCCCCGGCCCGCTCATCTTCACCGACGATCCGCTCTCGTTCGTCGTGCACGGCCAGACCGATCCACGTCTTTCGAACGGATACGGCGACGCGCGGCACATGGCCTCGATCCTCGTCGAGAATCATTCGCTCAAGCCTTACGACCAGCGCGTCCTCGGCACGTACGTTTTCCTCGAGCACATCCTGCGGCTCGTCGCACGCGAGGGGAATGCACTGCGGGAGGCGAACCGCACCGCGCGCGAACGTCGCGCGAAGACGATCCCGCTCTCGTGGCGCATTCCGCAGAACGCCCCCGCGCAGCAGATGGAGGTCCTCGGCGTCGAATCACGCAAGACGCTGTCCGCGATCAGCGGCGGCGTGCGCACGGAATGGCTCGGACGTCCGGTGACGCAGCAGGCGCCGGTGCAACTGGCGAACGAGGTGGCGACGAGCGTCACGCGTCCTGCCGCGTACTGGGTGCCGCCGTCGTGGCGTGAAGTGATCGAGCTCGTCGAACTGCACGGCATTCAGTACGAGCGCATCACCGCCCCGCGCGAAGTCGACGTGACGATGTACCGCTTCGCGGATCCGAAATTCGGCCCGCAGCAATTCGAGGGACACGTGCGCGTCACCGCGACGATCACCCCCGAACGCCGCAAAGAACGCTTCCCCGCCGGTACGTTGCGCATCTCCACGGACCAGCCCCTCGGCACACTCGCCGTGCTCATGCTCGAGCCGTCGTCGCCCGACTCGCTCTTCCAGTGGGGCTTTTTCCACTCCATCCTCAGCCCGACGGAATACGTCGAGGCGTACATCATGGAACCGATGGCGGAGCGGATGCTGGCCGAGGATCCGAAGCTCGCGGCGGAGTTCCAGCGAAAGATCGAGACCGACGCCACCTTCCGCGGCGATCCTCGGGCGAGGTTGCAGTGGTTGTACGAGCGCACGCCGTTCTACGACGAGCGGGCGAGGTTGTATCCGGTGGGGAGGGAGGAGTAGTTGAGCCATCGAGCTGTTGAGCTGTTGAGCTGTTGAGCCGCTGAGCTGTTGAGTTGGAAGGGCGGGTGTTCGGCGGACGTAACCCTCCGGGCTCAATCGCTTGACAGCTCGACGGCTCGTATCAGGCAGAGCTGTTGCAGAATGCCGCGCGCATGAAGCTCGCAGTCATCGCCCTCGCTACCGCCCTCTCCGTCTCCGCCCACGCACAGTTGCTCGACGCGTTGCGCAACGTCTCCGGCACCACGCCCGGCGTCGGGGCGTCGCCGTGGATCACGGAGGCCGGCAGCACGTGGTCCTTCTTCTACGGTCTCGACGCGCACGTGACCTACGTCAGCCAGACCGGGCCGGAGGATCAGGAGAACGAGGTCTTCTCGACGAACTGGCTCGGCATCGGCGCGCAGCGGAACATCGGCAGCAACATGTTCGTGCTCGCACGCGGCCGCGTCTCGCTCGAGCCGTACACCGTCGGCGATGACGGCTATCCGCAGCTCTTCCAGTACGTCACGCCGGAAAACGGCGGACCGCTCATCGACCGCATGCGCACGCAGGAACTGTTCGGGGAGCTCGGCGTGCAGTTCGGCTACCGTCCCACGCAGTCCACGCTCATCAGCGTGTACGGCGCCGCCGTCGGACAGCCCGCCCTCGGTGCCGCGCCGTGGCAGCTCCGCTCCTCCGGCGTCGACTTCGCCGAGGCGCCGTTCGCGCACGACATCCAGGAATCGTTTCAGACCGCGACCAGCGTCGTCACCGCGCAGTTCGCGACCGGCTGGCTCTCGATCGAAGGCAGCGTCTTCCACGACTCCACGCCGAGCGCAGACGGCACGGAGCTCGACATGGGCGACATCGACTCCAACTCCCTGCGCCTGACCATCATGCCGTCGCGCAACTTCGCGCTGCAGGTCTCGCGCGGCGAGCTCGGCGAAGACCTGCGCCAGCGCGAGATCATGAGCGCGTCCCTCACCTACGGCAGCCAGGCCGCGGCCGTGACCGCGCTCTACACCACGCGCGAGTACGCGAACGAAGTCGTCCTCGGCGAAGGCGAGACCGCATACGGCATCGAAGTCGCGCTGCGCGGCGCGCGCAACACGTTCATGGTGCGCGCGGAGCACGTCGAGCGTCCGGCCGGCTTCCCGCTGTTCCCGTTCGGCGAAGGCGTCGACGACGCGACGCACCTCACCGCCGGCTACGTCTTCGATCTCATGAACACGAACCGCTACCGCGCCGGCCTCGGCGTCAACATCGACTACCGCACGCAAACGCACGACCTCGAAGAGATCTACGGCCACAAGCCGCAGGGGATTTACGCGTTCGTGCGGTTGCGCACCAACGGCCAGTAGCGCATTCCCCGCGGACTGGCCGCACCTGTACGCGTTCACCCGTTCCACTTCATCGGTTCGCGTACAGGGCCGTCCATTTGAGAGCCTATGATTCCTCGCTGGATGCGCCGGCCTTTCGCTCCCCGCACGGCGAGCGAGAAGTTCCGCTGGCTCGCGAGACACGCTGCGGACGCGCGGCCGGCGCAGAACGCCGGTCAGCGCCTCGTGCACGATATCTGGTGGCTTCTCGCCGAAACGGCGAATGGTTCGCTTTCGCAATACGTCACCAACTCCACCGGCGACGGCTTCGCAGCGATGCTCGTGCATCTGGAAACGATCCGAGCGCATGAGACGAGAGCGGTCCTTCTCGAGCTCCAGCGCGCGGCTTTTGCGGGTGACGCTGTGTCGCGCGATCGCGCAGAGCGAATCCGTCGTTTCGACGCCTGGGAGGCGCAACCCGGAAACGAGCAACTCGTCAGCGCCCTCTCGGACAGGTTGCTGGCAACGTCCGGTCATCTAACGGCGAGTGTCGTCACCTGGGCAGAGGACCACCGCGCGTACTTTCCTGGCTACCCGGCCTGACGTGGCGCGCCGACCGCAATTCACCAGAACTTCCACCACGGTTTTGCAGGGGACAGGCTATGTGCCTCCAGCAACCGGTCCAGCATCTGCGCTACGGATGCGAAATCCACGTCCTGTTCGCTGAATGTCAGAAGCTCTTTGCCCGTCACAGAGCCCAACTCGCGAACGAACTGCTCATACCGCTGCTCGGCAAACGATCGTGCGCGGTCGCAGAGATCGTCCCCGACCAATTTCCCTGAGAAGTTGTCCCAGAGGTAATCGCCATACGATTCCTTTTTGCGCGCCTTCCGCAGTTCCCGCGCGAGCTCGCTGTCCGCGGTGTGCTCGTCGCTGAGGAGTCCTCGCTCGTCACACCATCGGAAAAAAAGTGCGATGTGCGCGATCGCCTGCGCTTCTGTCGCACCGTCCGCAACGTAATCCCCCGCGTCGTCGATCTTCGCCACCGTAGCCTCCAGGCAGATTTTCTCCGGATCGCATCGTGTGCAGCCCTCCGTCGTCACCTTTGTTTCGCGAGAAATGAAACCGGCGACTCGCGTTGCACCTGCCATGAGGTCGTCGACGGTGCGCGCCGTCATTGCGGCAGGATTGGCCCGCCGTCGCGCATCAGGACCGCGATGCCCAGCAGGATCACGCTGCTGACTATCCACAGAAAACCCGACTTGGCCGCCTTCCAGTCGAGGATGACGAAGAGCAAGAAGAGAAATGGCACCACGAGAACGCCAAGACCCCAGAGGAAACTCTCACGAAAAGCCGCGAAGACGAGTTGCACGACGCCGATGACGGCGGCCACGACGCCGAGGACCAAGAGGACCAGTTCCAAGCGAAGCTCCTGACATCGCCACGGTGCGAAAGTACGATCCGCAAGGCGTTGGCCGTAACAGGTACACACACCCGACGGCCGTGGCCTGGACGTTCCCTCACGCGTTCGGCAATGCGCGGACGGTAAAGGCCGTGCTCCTTCGACGCAAGACGACGCGGATGGGCAATCGATATTGCCATCCCCTGCGGTTCAAATCGCCGTTCCGGTTCGGTGGTTGCCGCGGAAGCTGCCGGTGCCGATTCCCTCGCAGATCGTCGTTCGCACTCGGGGCATCGAACCTCACGATGGGAAAGCGTGAGGGATCCGGCTCATTCGACTTTGGTCGCGATCCACCACGTGGTGCCACCGGCATCTCTCACGCCGCCGCGCTTATCCTCGTCTTCCTTTTTCACCGGCTCCTGGACCGAAGTAGCTCCTGCTTCCAACGCCAGGCGATACGTCGCGTCGACGTCGCTCACATACACATGAACGTAAGCGGGCACCGGCGGCCACCCTTCGCCACCGTCGGCGATCATCACGACGGTATCGTCGATCCTCACCTCTGAATGCATCAATTTCCCATGTTCGTCCGGAAAGCGGCGCAACGCGACCGCGCCAAACACGCGCTCGAGAAACGAAATCGTCTCGCTCGCGCCGCTCACGATCAGATACGGAGATACCGTGCTATAGCTCTGCGGCTTGTGTGACGTGGTCATGAGTCCCCCTCGAGTTTGGGGCTGACCATAGCACCATGCGCCGGGCTTGCCTAGCAAGGACGTTCCCTGTTATGACGTGTCGTTCCGTACTCTTCGGCAGTCGGGCAAACGGACTCACGTCGCGATTCGACTGCCGCCATCAGGTAGGCTTCGCGCTCTTCCTTTGCATACTCCAGAAGCCACGCCGAATCCTCCGGACGCCGATCCGCGCGGAGGATTCTAAGCCGGGCCGCCGCCCACGACCGCCCAGCCGCCCACCCAGCTACTCGTAGCGCAACGCCTCGACCGGATCGAGCCGAGCCGCTTTGTACGCGGGATAGATCCCGAAGAACAAGCCGATCGAGATCGACACCACGAGTCCGACGATGATGCTCCACAGAGGTGTCGTCGTCGCCAGCGGGGACACCGCCCGCACGATGGCCGCGATGGCCAGTCCGAGCGACACGCCGATGACGCCGCCGATGCCGGACAGGGTCATGGCCTCGATCAAAAACTGCTGGACGATGTCGCGCCGCACGGCACCGATCGCTTTGCGCAAGCCGATCTCGCGCGTCCGCTCCGTCACCGAGACGAGCATGATGTTCATCACGCCCACACCACCGATCAGCAGCGCAATCGACGAGATGAAGATCATCGCCAGCGTGATGCCGCCGGTGATCGCGCGGAAGTTCCCGATCAGCTTGTCGGGCGTCATGATCCCGAAATCGTTCGGCTTGTTGAACGGCACCTTGCGCCGCGCGCGCAGCACGGTCGTGCCTTCCTCGATGATGCGGTTCACCCACTCCGGCTTCTTCGGCACGGTCGCGATGTTCACGCCGCGCTGGCGTTTGATCTCGGGGAAGTGGCTGTCGAACGTCGTCAGCGGCAGATAGACGTGCGCGTCGGTCGACTCGAACATCGTCGCACCCTGCTTCTCCATCACGCCGATGACCAGATAACGGCGGCCCATGATCGTCACGGACTTGCCGATCGGATCGGTGCGCGGGAACAGCGTCTCCGAGATGCTGTGGCCGATGACGGTCACCGCGGCCGAGCGGCGCACGTCGTTGTCGCTGAGGAACCTTCCCTCACCGACGAAGTGGTTGTTCGCGATCGGGTACGCCTCGGTCGTCCCGATGAGCATGTCCGGCGAGGCCTGATCACCGCCGTACACCGCCTCGAGCGACGGGTTGTCCTCCGCGAACATGTAGCGCTCCGGTGAGACCGCGAGCATCGAAGGACACTGCGCTTCGAGTGCGAGCGCGTCCTCGTACGTCAGGTTCTTGCGCTGCCGTTCCGACTCCGGGCGCTCGCCCGGGCCGAAGCGCGGGTCGTTCTTCTGGAACTGCACGAGCGTCGCACCGAATGCCTGAAAGCTCTTCACGATGCTCTGGTTGAAGCCTTCGATGATCGAGACCATGGCGATGACGGTCGTCACGCCGATGACGATGCCGAGGATCGTGAGCGAGGAGCGCAGCTTGTGCGACGCGATGGCGATGCGCGCGAAGCGGACGTTCTCGCGCGCGGCGAGCGTTAAATCGCGCAGCTTCATTCGTACCTCAGGGCTTCGACGGGCGGCAGCTTCGACGCGCGGACCGCGGGGAACACGCCCGCGAGGACGCCCGTAACGACGGAGATGAGCAGGCCCGCGAGCACGAGACTCGGCCGCACCAGCGTCGGCATCGGACTGAACGTCGAAATCGATTTGGAGATGAGCACGCCGAGGATCACGCCGGCGATGCCGCCGCCGAGAGACAACAGAATCGCCTCGGTGAGAAACTGCCCGCGGATGTTCCTGCGCGTTGCGCCGATCGCACGCCGCACGCCGATCTCGCGCGTGCGCTCCACGACCGACACCAGCATGATGTTCATGATCACGATTCCGCCGACGATGAGCGAGATGCTGGAGATGAGGATCATCAGCGAGAACATGCCCGCCGAGATTCCTTTCCACAGCATCTGCAGCGCCTCGGCAGTCACGGCCGCAAACGGATCGTCGTCGCGGAACGCGGTGCGGCGCCGCGAGCGCAGGATCACGCGCACGTCGTCCATCGAAGCGTCGACGCCCGCCACGCCGTTCTTTGCTTTCACGAAAATGTCGATGCTCTCGCGCACGCCGAAGCGTTTGCGCCACGTCGAGATCGGGATGTACTGCACCTTGTCCTGACTCTGTCCGAGGACCGAGCCCTGCTTGCGCAGGAGACCAATGACGCGCATCGGCTGATTGGCGATCCAGATCGTGCGGCCGATCGGGTCGAGCCCGGGGAAGAGCTCATCCCGCACATCCGCGCCGATCACCGCCACGAGTGCAGATCTCCGTTCCTCGGTCGGCGTGAAGAAGCGGCCCGCTTCGAGGTCGAGATTGTTCAGCTCCGCCATGTTCGCCGTCGTGCCGGCCGTACGGACGCCCGCCAGCTTCTTCGCGCCGCGCTTCACCGCGGCGCGCGTGCCGTGCGACGCGCCGACCATGTCGCAGAGACCGCAGCGTTCCTGCACGGCTTTGTAGTCGTACCAGGTGAGGTCCTTGCGCTTCACCGCCTCGAGGAACTGCTCGCGGCTGGTGATGATGCCGAACTTCGTGACGCCGTAGACGTCGGGGTTGAGCTGAAAGACCTTTTCGGAGATGTAGTTGTTGAGCCCCGAGATGATCGAGACGACCGCCACGACGGTCATGACCCCGATGATCACGCCGAGGAGCGTGAGAAAGCTGCGCATCTTGTGAGCGCGCAGCGCGGTGGCAGCGATGCGGAGTGTCTCCATGATCTGTTATCGGCCGTCCGTCATCAGTTCTCGGCGCCGTGTCGCCCGGGCGAAAGACGCACAGACAACGGACCATCGAGAACCGAGAATCGGGTTACGACTTCTTCTCCGACGCGTCCCCGCTCTTCTCTTCCTTCTGCTCGCGCACCTGCGTCCCGTCCTTGATGTCGCGCAGCGCGCGGAACGGTCCGGTGATGATCTGCTGTCCCGCGGTGAGGCCGCTGACGACCTCGATGCTGGTGTCGCCGGCGAGGCCCGTCTTCACGGCCACGAACTTCGCTTTGCCGGCGTCGTGGACGTACACGCCTTCCTCGTCCTGACCTTTGGTGCCGGGCTTCTCGCGCACGACGAGCGCCTGGATGGGAATGGCGATCGATTGCACCCGCGTGCCGGTGATGATGTCGGCCGAGGCGGAGAATCCGGGACGCACGCCCGCGGGAGGATTCGTGAGCTGGATCTTCACTTCGAAATTGATCGCGTCCGCGCCGGCCGCGCTGGCGCCGGTCATCGGGCTCGAGCCGACTTCGGTCACGACGCCGTCGAACGTCTTGTTCGGATACGCGTCGATCGTGACGGTGGCGCGCTGCCCGACTTTCACGTTCGGGATGTCGGTCTCGTCGACTTCCATGACCGCCTCGACCACGCTCATGTCGGCGATGGTGAGGAGCTTCGTGCCGGGATTGTTCATCGTGCCGATGACGGCGACTTCGCCTTCCTCGACCGGGAGCGACGTGATGATGCCGGCCATCGGCGCGGTCATGGTGGTTTTCGAGAGCGTGTCGCGCGCGGCGGTGACGTTGGCGCGCGCCTGCTGGATGCGCTGTTCGATGGCGTTGACGTTCGCGCGCGCGGCGTCCATCGACGTGCGTGCACGATCGAGCTCGGCCGCGGGGATGATCTTCCCTTCGAAGTTCACGCGGGCACGCTCGTAGATGCGCTGCGCTTCGGCGAGATTGGCGCGCGCGGCGTCGCGATCGGAGAACATCGCTCGCATCGACGCTTCCGCCCCCTGTGCCGAGGCGGCGAGCTGCTTCTGGTCGATCTGCAGGAGGAAGTCGCCTTTCTTGACGACGTCGCCCTCGCGCACGGCGAGGTTCACGATCTGCCCCATCACGTTCGCGGAGAGATCGACCTTGCGCTGCGCGTCGATGCGCCCGTTCGCCGAGACCTTGCTCGTCAGATCGAGCCGTTCGACCTTGCCGAACGTGACGGGAGTGCCCTGCTTGCCCTTCGAGGCGATCGACGCCGTGGTGATGCCGCCGATGGCCAACACGACGATGATGGCGATGATGATCTTCGTTCTGCGTTTCATGCTGCGGGCTTATACGGAAGGAGCAGCGTTTTGTTACAGCTCCTTCGTCAGCCCGGCCGCACGTTTGAAGGCGAACCACTGGTCGCGCGCCTTCCAGAAGCGGCTCTGGCGCATCGCGGCGATGAGGGCCTCGCGCTCTTCCTTCTGATGCTGCGTGACGGCGAGCTGTTCGGAGAGCGCGGCGATCTCGGTCGCACGCAGCTCGAGCTGGTGCGCGAAGGCGTTGGCCCGTTCCCGCGCGACGTGGCCGTTCAGCGAGTCGAGCGTGCCGAGGAAGATGATGCGCTCCTCCCCTTCCACGGTGTACGCGGAGACGGTGGCCACCTGGTAGCGGAACGAGCGGATGCGCGCGTGCGGAAGGACGCACTCCCATCCGGACGGAGTGCTGCCGGTCATGCCGAGGTAGGCCGCGACGTCGGCTCGCGGCAGAAAGTCTCGCGTCGTGGCGACCACTTCATCGTCGAGCTTCACCTCGACGCGCTCGGCCGGATACGCCCAGCCCGAAACGCGCACGTCCGTCTTCGTCACCGCGAACTGGTCGAGGAACCCTTTCGGCACGCGGCGCGGCTGCGCGTTCGGCAGCGGCGCGGAGGAGATGACGTAGAGGTCCTGCCACTCCGACAGCGCACGCGGCAGACGCACGCACGCCCAGTTCGGGTCGATGGCGGCCACCTGCTCGCGCACGTAACTCTCGCGCACCCACGTCGAGCCGTACTCCTCGACGTCGAGCACGCGGCTCTCGCTGCGCGACTCGAAGCTGATCCCGCCTTCGAACGTTTTCGGTGCGATCGATTCGTCGTGCACGGAGAAGAGCAGCATCCCTTCCGGCTCGAGCAGTTCCGCGAGGCGGCGCAGCCAGCGCGTGAACGTCGACGGCGGAAGATGCGTGAACAGCGACGCCACGAAGATCAGGTCGTATTTTTCCGGCGCAACGAATTCTTCGGGCGTCGTCTGCGAGAGGATCGTCCGCACGCCGAACTGCTCGGCCTGGAACTGCATGCCGCCTTCGAGGATGTCGGAGACCGTCACTTCATCCGCGAGCTTCTCGTGCACGAGGAGACGCGTGAGTCTCCCGTACCCGCTCGCAAAATCGAGCATGCGCCGCGGATGCCCTCGCCACGACGCCACATGCCGCACCACCGCGAACTGATCGAGCGCGTTCTGAAAGTAGTTCGTGACCGCGCGATCGAAGTCATAGTCGAAAAGCTGGATCGCGAAATCGAGCATGTCGTCGCGCTCGTCGATCGCGCGATTGAGCGCCTCCCAGCGCGGCACGCGCGTGCGCAGGAGGGCGTCGACCATGGGGTGGTGTTCGTCGGAACGGAAGGCGAGAGGCACGGGCGCGGATGATAACGGTTGTCGGTTCCCGGTTGTCAGTTCTCCGCGCGTCATGGCCCGAGGCCGATCCGTCGCAGACAACCGGCAACATACAATCGCGTTCCATGCGACTGACGCTCCTCCTCACCCTGCTCTTCGCGCTCACGACCCACGCCCAGCCCGCCGTCGAGCGCATCCTCACCGAGGTCCCGCTCATCGACGGTCACAACGACCTCCCCTGGCAGTACCGCGAGCGCGTGAAGAACCAACTGTCGAAGCTCGACCTCCGGCAGGATCAGTCGAAGCTCGAGAAGCCGCTGCACACGGACATTCCGCGACTGAAGCAGGGGCGCCTCGGCGCGCAGTTCTGGTCGGTGTACGTGCCGTCGTCGCTCAAAGGCGCGGATGCGGTGCAGGCCACGCTCGAGCAGATCGACGTCGTGCATCGGCTCAATGCGCTGTATCCCGATACGTTCGCGCTCGCGCTGACCGCGGACGACGTCACGCGCATTCACAAGTCCGGCAAGATCGCCTCGCTCATCGGCGCCGAGGGCGGCCACTCCATCAACAACTCCCTCGGCGTCCTGCGCCAGTTGTACGACGCGGGCACGCGCTACATGACGCTCACGCATTCGGACAACAACGACTGGGCGGATTCCGCGACGGACGACCCGAAGCACAACGGCCTCACCGCGTTCGGCAGGAGCGTCATCGGCGAGATGAACCGCCTCGGCATGCTCGTCGATCTCTCGCACGTCTCGCCGAAGACCATGCACGACGCGCTGGACGTCACGGCCGCGCCGGTGATCTTTTCGCACTCGTCCGCGCGCGCCGTCACAGGACACCAGCGCAACGTCCCCGATGACGTGTTGCAGCGGATGAAACAGAACGGTGGCGTGGTGATGGTCACGTTCGTACCGTCGTTCGTCTCCGAGCCGCTGCGCGTGTGGCAGTCGAAACGCGAAGCCGAGAACGCACGCCTGAAGTCGCTGCACGACGGCGAGCCGCAGAACGTGAAGGAAGGTCTGGAGGCGTGGCAGAAGGCGAACCCGCGTCCGAACGCGACGCTCAAAGACGTCGCCGATCACATCGATCACGTCATCAAGGTCGCGGGCGAAGACCATGTCGGCATCGGCGGCGATCTCGACGGCATCGGGACCACGCCCGTGGGGCTGGAGTCCGTCGCGGCATATCCGAAGCTGTTCGAGGAGCTGCTGCGCCGCGGACATTCGGAAGCGCGCCTCAAGAAGCTCGCCGGTACGAACGTACTGCGCGTGATGAAACAGGCCGAGGCGGTCGCGGCGCGGTTGCGGAAGGAGCGTCAGGCGGCGGAGTGAATCGCCCGCTCCAGCTCGGCGCTCCGTTGTGAGCCGATGAGGATGCGTTTGCCGTCCGCGAGCACGAGCTGCACGCCCTCGTCGCCGGAGACGTTCCACGCCCAGCCGTTGAAGCCGAGGCGGATGCCCCACCCGCCGTATTCGACGATGGGCTGGTATTTGCGCGCATGAGCCTCAGCGATCTCCGACAGTGCGATCCGCCGCGGACGCAGATGAAACGGGTAGTACCGGACGACGATCTCGGTCTTCGTCACCGTCACGTCGAGGTACGACGCCAGCAGCATCCAGAAGAGGGCGATCGTGACGATCACCGACGCGACGAGCAGGCCGATCGGACGGGGACGGCGAGGATCGATCAGCATCACCACGATCGGCGGGAGCAGCACGAACGCCAGCAGCCCGAAGACCCACTTCTGCCGGAACCGCTGCCGTTCGTGAAAGATCGCGTCCATACCCGCCGATGTTGGCACATCTCTGGCCTAACTGCTGAGGTGCGGAGAGTGTTATGACGACGGATGCCCGGTTCAAGCTCGAGCGGCGCGGCGAGGTCCCCGAGGGGAATCCCGACAAACTCGATTTCTACAGAGCGACGCTCGAGCTGTTCAACAAAGAAGGGCTTCCGTATCTCGTCGGCGGCACGCACGCCTATTACCGCTATACCGGCATCGCCCGCGAGACGAAGGACTTCGACGTCTTCGTCCGCCGCCGCGACTACCCCCGGTTCGAGGAGGCGGTCCGTGCCGCCGGCTACAAAACGGAGCTCAAGTTCCCGCACTGGCTCGGCAAGATCTACAAGGACGACGCGTTCATCGATCTCATCTTCTCCGGCGGCAACGGCGAGGCCGCGGTCGACGAGGAGTGGTTCGAGCATTCCGTCGAGGGGAAGATCTTCGGCCTGCCGGTGCGCCTCGCAGCCCCCGAGGAAATGATCTGGTCGAAGTCGTACGTCATGGAGCGCGAGCGCTACGACGGCGGCGACGTCATGCATCTCTTCCTGCGCACCGGCAAACGCCTCGACTGGCCGCGCCTCGTGCGTCGCTTCGGCGACCACTGGCGCCTGCTGCTGATGCAGATCGTCAAGTTCGGCTTCGTCTATCCGAGCGAACGCTTTCGCATCCCGCGCGAGATCACGGAAGAGCTGATGCACCGCCTGCTGGCCGAGATGAACGACCGCTCGCATCCCGACAAAGTCTGCTTCGGCACCCTCACCTCGCGCGCGCAATACCTCGTCGACATCCGCGAGTGGGGCTTCCTCGACGCACGCCAGCAGCCCTACGGCACGATGGCGCCGGAGGACGTCGACCACTGGACCAAGGCCATCAAAGGCGATTAGGGGTTCACCCTCACTCACGTCATCCGCGCGCAGACGCGAATCGTGCAACGAGCGGGTTACGTCCATGCGCGAAGCGGTCCCGCGTCGCCGCGCGGGATAAAATCGCCAAGTGTCCCGGTCCCGACTGCCGTACGCCCTGACGCCTCTCCTCGGCCGCGCGCGCGAGCTCGACGAGACCACGCAACTGCTCGGCGTGACGCGGCTGCTCACGATCACGGGCGCGGGCGGCAGCGGGAAAACGCGGCTCGCGCAGGAGCTCGCGCATCGCGTGAAAGACGACTACGAAGACGCGGTGTGGGTCGAGCTCGCGCCGCTCTCCGATCCCGACCTCATCGGCCAGCAGATCCTCGACGCGATGGGCGTGCGCGAGCTCGCGGCCGAGGATGTGCTGCGCGTGGTCATCCACTCCATCCGCGACCGCAGGACGCTGCTGGTCCTCGACAACTGCGAGCACCTCGTCGACGCGTGCGCCGTGGTGGCCGAGGAGATCCTGCGGAGCTGCCCGGACACGACCATCGTCACGACCACGCGCGAAGCGCTCGGCGTCCGCGGCGAGCAGACGTGGCTCGTGCCGCCGCTGTCGGTCGAAGACGCGGTACAGCTCTTCACCGAGCGCGCGAAACTCGTCTCACCTTCCTTTGCACCGAATGAAATGGTCGCGCAAATCTGCCAGCGCCTCGACGGCATTCCGCTCGCCATCGAGCTCGCCGCGGCGCGCGTGAAAGTGCTCACCGTCGACGAGATCGCGGCGCGACTCGACGACGCGTTCCGTCTGCTGTCGAGCGGCTCGCGCACACTGCCGCGGCATCGCACGATTCGCGAGACGATCGACTGGAGCTACCGCCTCCTCTCCTCGGAGGAACAGGTGCTGCTGCGCCGGCTGGCGGTGTTCGCGACGAGCTTCTCCCTCGCGGACGCGGAGGCGATCTGCGGCGACCTCGACGTGCTCACGCATCTCTCCGCGCTGGTCGACAAATCGCTCGTCATCGCGGAGTCCTCGCGCTATCGCCTGCTCGATACCGTGCGCCAGTTCGCCGCGGAGAAGCTCGCGGCGGCCGAGGAACGCGATGCGTTTCGCGAGCGCCACGCGCGTCATTTCCTCGCCCTGGTCGAAGCGCTCGAGCCACGCCTCTTCGCCGGTGCCGTCGATCCTGCCGCACTGGCGGCGATCGACCAGGAGATCGGCAACATCCGCGCGGTCTTCGATAGCGGCGTCTCGAGCGAGCTCGAACTGCGGCTGCTGTACGCGCTGCACTGGTACTGGTTCGCGCGCGCTCATTTCCACGAGGCGCGGCGCCGGATCACCGCCGCGCTCGCGCGCGTCACGAAGGACGCTGACGAGGTCCTGCTCGCGAAAGCCCGCATCGCCGCCGCCACGGCCGCGGTGTGGCAGGGCGACTGGGCGGCCGTGCGCGCGAACATCGACCCGGCCGTCGCCGTGCTGCGCGGCACGAGCGACGTGCGTCCGCTCGCGAACGCGCTGATGCTGCAGGCGTCGGCGCACGCGTTCGCGAACGATCCCACCGCGGCGACCGAGATCTTCGAAGACGCGGAAGCCGTCGCGCGTCGCGCAGGCCGCGACGTCCTGCTCTCGCTGGTGCTGTACTGGAAAGCGACGGCGGCGCAGCTTCGCGGCGACTGGCGCACCGCGCGCGCGGGGTTCACCGAGGCGCACGAGATCGGCGTCGCCACGAACAACAAGCCCGGCGTCGCCCACCCGCTCACCGGACTCGGATACGTCGCGCTGCACGAAGGGAAGCGCGAGGAAGCGATCCAGGCGTTCCGCACCGCGCTCGACATCCATGCGGAGCTCGGCGATCGCTGGGGCCTGACGCAGGTCGTGGAAGGGATCGGCCTGGCGCTGCTCGACGCGCGCGAAGCGGAGATCGGCACGCGACTCCTCGCCGCGGCGTCGGCGGCGTGGCTGCAGCTCGGCGCGCGTCCCGGCCGTGACGAGGCCTACGAAGAATCGAAGAACGCACGCATCCGCGAAGCCCTCGACGACGATCGCCTGCGCATCGTCCTCGCCTCCGGCGCGGCGATGTCGTACGACGCGATGGTCGCTCTCGCGCGCGAGCAGGTCGCGCAGCTCGGCGTCCCGCATCACGCGCCGCTGCGTGTGCAGGCGCTCGGCCCGCTGGAGATCTTTCGCGAGGGGGAAGCGGTCGAAGAATCGGCGCGCTCGCGCGAGCTGCTTTTGTATCTGCTGTGTCATCCCGCGGGGCGGACGAAGGAACAGATCGGCGCCGCGTTATGGCCCGACGCGGATCCCGCGAAGCTGCGCAACAACTTCCACGTCACGATTCACCGGCTTCGCAAAGCATTGGGCGCGGCGGAGTGGATCGTGGTGGACGGCGACACGTACGCGCTCGACCGCTCGCGCGGCGCGGAGCTCGACGCGGAGCGCTTCGAGCGCGAGGCGAACGGCGCGATCCGGGCGAAGAACATCGAGCGGCTCGAGAAAGCGGTCGAGCTCTATCGCGGCGACTTTTTCGAGAACGGCTCGAGCGGCGAGTGGTATCTCGAAGAGCGCGACCGTCTGCGCGAGCTCTACGCGAAATCGCTCGACACCCTCGGCCGCGCACGCATGAGCGCCGGCAATTACGCGGCCGCCGCGGAGGCGTATCAGAAACTCGTCGCGCTCGACGATCTCGACGAGGATGCGGCGCGCAACCTCATGCAGGCATTGGAAAAAGGCGGCGATCCCGCGGGCGCGAAGCGCGCGTACCGCAGGCTGGCGGACGCGCTGAAAAGGGAGCTCGGCGAAGCGCCTTCCTTCTGAGTCCGGACGCGCACGTAAGCACCCCGTAAGCACTTCTCCCTAATCTTTGCGCCGATGAAAAAGATCCTCGTCATCGGCGACGAACCACTGGCGGAATCGCTCCGCACCACGTTCGACGTCCGTGTCGTGCCCTCCTCCGCCGACCGCGCCACGATCCGCGCAGCGGTGAAGGGGTGCCAGGGCGTGTTCGCCGCTCCGTGCGCCGAGGAACAGGCGCGCAACGTCATTCACGTCGTCGCGGGCGCGGAGGTCGATCACCTCGTGTTCGGCAGCGATCCGCTCCTCGACGAATACGCCCGCAGTCTCGGCGTCACCCCGACCTTCGTCCCCAGTCCCGATGCCGGCACCGTCAAACGCATCTTCGACGAGTAAGGAGAAACCGCACATGGCGCGCTACCTGTTCGCACCGATGCCCATCACCGGCCACGTCAACCCGGGCCTGCCGATCGCGCGAGAGCTCGTGCGCCGCGGCCACGACGTCCGCTGGTACGGAACGACGCGCTTCCGCCGCACCGTCGAGGCGATCGGCGCGCGCTGGATTCCGGTGCGCAACGCCATCCGCATCGACGAAGAGCAGATGGACGCATGGCCGGGACGCCCGAAAGGAGGCATCGCGCAGCTTCGCTACGACGTCAAGAACCTGTTCGTGGAGTTCCTGCGCGGCGCGTTCCGCGATCTCGAAGAAGAGCTGCGCCGCGATCGCGCGGACGTCGTGGTCGGCGACAACGCCTCCGCCGTCGTCGAAGCGATGCACCAGCGCTTCGGCATTCCGTGGGCGCTCTATGGGATGTCGGTGATGACGACGTCGAGCCGCGATACCGCGCCGTTCGGTCTCGCGCTGCGTCCGAGCTCGACGCCCGTCGGGCGTGTCCGCAACAAGGCGCTGACGTGGCTCGTCGACCGTGTCATCTTCCGCGAGGCCAACGACTACAGCGAAAAACTGCGCCGCGAGCTCGGCCTCCCGCCCCTCGGCCGCAGCATCTTCGATTTCGGCAAGGACGCCGATCTCTATCTGCAATCGGGCGTGCCCTCGTTCGACTACCCGCGTACCGACCTTCCGGCCAACGTGCATTACATCGGCGCGTCCGTGCCGGAGCCGCCCGCGGGATGGACGCCGCCGTCGTGGTGGCCCGAGCTGAAGAGCGGACGCCGCGTCATCCTCGTCACGCAGGGAACGATCAACAACGATTACGACCAGTTGATCCGTCCGGCCATTCGCGCCCTCGCGCATGAAAACGCGCTCGTCGTCGTGACGACCGGCAGCAAGCCGGCGGAAGAAGTCGCGATGCCGGCACTGCCGGCGAATGTCCGCGTCGAGCGTTTCGTCCCGTACAAGCTGCTCATGCCGCACGTCGACCTGCTGCTGACGAACGGTGGCTACGGTTCCGTGCAGATCGCGCTCGCGCACGGGGTGCCGGTTGTCGTCATCGGCAAGACCGAAGAGAAACCAGAGATCGCGAATCGCGTCGAATGGTCAGGGGTCGGCCTCGGCATCAAGGTGCGTGTGCCGTCCGAGGAACAGATCCGCGATGCGGTTTTACGCGTACTCACAACACCGACCTATGCCGCACGCGCCGAAGCGCTTCGTTACGAGCTGGCCGGACTCGATCCCGCCCGCTGCGGTGCCGACCTGCTCGAAGAGCTCGCCGGCGAGCAAGCGCTCGAGCAGAGCGCGTAAGGAAAACAGACCATGACCGGAATCGGACTCGTCGCCGTGTTTCTACTGATCTTCGTCACCGTTTCGAAGGACGAAGAAAACTAGCTCCCCCCCGCTCCGCGACGCGTCGTCGCGGATGCTTCTCTCTCCTACTTCCTGATGTGGGGCGCCGGTCGCGGTCAGGGCGGCCGGCGCCGAGGGTGATCAGGAGGCCTGCTCCATGAGCGCGCGAGCGACTTTCTTCGCGTACGAGCGCGCTTCTTCCGGAGTGATCTCGCCGTTGAACACCGCGGCGCGGGTCTGCTCGAGCGCCTGCGCGACGTGCGGACCTCCCGGCACCTCGAGATCATTGCCGCGCAGCGGCAGGCGGAAGTTCTCGAAATCGCGGTAGCGGCGGATGTGCGTCAGCTCGTCCGGCACTTCCGACCCGAGCACGATCAGCATCTCCGGCGACACGCCGCGATAGATGCGGAAACGCTCGCGATCATCGCCCGCGGCGCGCAATGCTTCTTCGACGCGCGGCAACTCGTTTGCGATCTCCACGACCGCGCGCGCACGCTTCTGCGAAAAGCCCGAGCCTTCGAAATCGACGGGCGACGCATCGCCGCGGAGCAGCGCGCCGGTGTAGAGGACGTGACGATCGAGCTCCGGATTCGCGGCGAGCTGCGCGTGAATCGTCTCCAGACGCGCACTCGATTCGCTGCACGCGCGGCGTCCGAACAGCACCCGCAGCGCACCGTGCTCGCAGAGCGAGGTGAGGATCGCCGGGGCGAACGGCTCGTCCATGGCCAGGAACACTTCCCGCCAGAGGCGCTCCTTCGTCACCGTCGCCAGAGCATCGGCTTCGATGGCTTCGCGCATCAACTCCGCGGTGTGGTCCTCGAGTGCGAACCCGAGTCGCGCGGCGAGACGGACGGCGCGAAAGATGCGCGTCGGATCGTCGGCGAAGCTCTTGTCGTGCAGCACGCGCACGACGCGCGCATCGAGATCGCGCTCCCCGTGCGCGGGATCGTGCATCGTCCCGCGAAGCAGATCGAGAGCGATGGCGTTGATCGAAAAATCGCGGCGGAGGAGATCGTCCTTCAGACGCCCTTCCGTGACCAGCGGCAGCGCGCCCGGCTTGCGGTAACGCTCCTTGCGCGCGGTCGTGATGTCGATCTCGGGAAACTCGCTCGCCGTGACCTTGTACGTCATGAACTGCGGGAACGAGCGCACGCGCCCTTCGATCCGTTTGGCGATGGCGCGGGCGAGGGTCGAGGCGTTGTCTTCGACGGTCAGGTCGATGTCGATGGCGGGACGTCCGAGGAGCATGTCGCGGACGGGACCGCCGACGAGAAACGGGCGCACGTCCTTCTCCATCGAGACCTCTTTGACGAGGTCGATCGCGCGGCGCTGCGGATTCGGCAGATCGTGGAGAAGTGTCATGAAATCAGCGACTCGTACAGGTGCGCGAGAATGCGAAGCCTTTGTCTCGCGCGGAACTTCGAGACCGTTTGCTTTGCTGCTTGTCGTTTGCTGTCGGCTACCTCTCGTTTGAAAAGGGCGGCTAGTATCGCATGAGTCATCTCGTTCGGATCGCGCGGTGGGACGAGCATCCCCGTACGCCCCTGTTCGAGACGCAGCGAGTTGATCGGCGTGCGCGCCGCAACTACCGGCAGATCAACGACGAACGCCTCGGCCACGAAGCCGTCGAAGTCGTCGTCCGACACCGCCGGATCGACCCAGACATCTACGCCGGCGAGATCCTCGGGCGTCGGCACGCGATCGAACACTTTCCACGTGACGTCCGTGCGAAACCGCTGGATCCGCGCGAGCGTCTGCTCGACCATGTTCCTCGTCGAGTCCCGGTGAAACGAGCCGACGACGCCCCCCTCTCCCCGCATCCGCGGAGAACGGGCCGGGGCGAGGGACCAATACCCCTCTTCGACGACTTCCGGCACCGCCTTCTCCCCCACCGGGGAGACGACGAATTCCGGCGCCCGCGGCTTGCGCAGACTCCACCGCGCCCGCCGCATGTCCGCCGACGCAACATACGGCACCGGGAACTTCACGAATGGCGCGCCGGGAAGCGTTCCGGTCGCGTAGACATGCGCGAGCTGCGCGTCCTTCACGTCCTCGACGAGCTCGTGTTTTTCCAACAGCGCGGCGCGGTCGGCGCGCTGCGATTTGCGTTCGTATTCGGAAGCACCGGGGAGGACGATTTGAGCGATCCGCATCCGTGGCCGAATCTTGCCCTAAAATGAGCAACTTACGCGCATGATCTCGAGAGCAGGCATCTATGGCGATCGTGGCGACCTGATCGAGGCCGTGCGCGGCGCCTGTCCGGAATGGACGTTCGTCGACGGCGCCGAGCGCGACACCTGCCGCATCGCCATCGTCGACGGCACCGAGCGCCCGGCCGGCAAGAGCGTCGTGCGGATCATGCTCGCACCGGGCGAGCGGCGTCACGGCGAGCTGCACGTCGCACGCGAAACGTTCCTCCACGCGCCCGCCGGCTACCTCGCATTCGCGGCCGACCTGGCCGAGGCGGCGATGCATGCGGCGCGGCTGGAACAGGAGGCCGCGTACCTGCGGCAGATCCACGAGCTGATGACGATGGTCGACGCCGAAGCGGTCTCCGAGCGCATCACCACGACCGTCCTCGAGCTCCTCGGATTGCCGTACGGCACGCTGTTCCTGCACGATCCGCGTCTCGAGCGCTACGTCGTCAGCTTCAGCAACGACGAGAATTACCGCGAGACGAACGAGTTCCTCCCCGGCATCCCGCCGGACCTGCTGCAGAAGGCACTCGCCTCGCCGCAGCTCTTCGCCGCGGCGAACGGGATGATCGTCATGCCGCTGCAGGTCCGCGAAGACCTCCTCGGCGTGATCAAAGTGCCGGTCGGGATGGACTTCAGGCTCGCCGAGGAGACGACGGCCAACGTCACGAAATACCTCGGCGCCGTGGCGCAAGTGCTGAGCAACATCTATCAACTCACGCGCAGCCGCGACCTGGCCATGCGCGACGACCTGACGAAGGCGTACAACCGCCGTTTCTTCGAGACCTATCTCGACGAAGAGATCGAGCGCTCGCGCCGCTACGGCACGCTGTTCAGCATCATCTTTCTCGATCTCGACGACCTGAAGATGGTGAACAACATCTACGGCCATCTCGCCGGATCGCGCACGCTGCAGGAAGTCGCGAAACGGATCCTCGGCGCCGTGCGCGGCATCGACAAGGTCGTGCGCTTCGGCGGCGACGAGTTCTGCGTCATCCTCCCGCAGACGGATCAGGATCAGGCCATCATGGTCGCGAATCGCATCGCGCGTGCGATGTCGAGCACTTCGCTGCACATCGGCAGCGAGATCGAAGTGAACATCACGGCCAGCTTCGGCATCGCCAGCTACCCCACGCATGCGATGACGAAGGAGAACCTGATCCGTGAGGCGGATGCGGCGATGTACCGCGTCAAGTCGACGACGAAGAACGCGGTGGGTGTGGCGTTCGTCGCCGACGCCACGCGGCCTTTGCGGTAGTTCCGCAATTCGTGTCTGGCAGTATCATCGTCGCCATGCGGCGGCTCTCCCTCGTCCTGCTCTGTGCGCTTCCGGCGCTGGCGCAGCACGACATCACGAAGGTCGAGACCGCGACGCCCGGCTCCGCGATCGCCACGCCGATCCCGAACACACGCGGCTGGAAAAAGTACGACATCCCCGACCTCGCCGGCGCGCAGCAGGCCCTCGGATCGCAGCTCCTCGACGGACGTCTGCGCAAGCCGCTCATCGACTACATCTCCTCGGAAGGGTCGCTCGAACAGCGCATCTCGATCTTCGAAGGCGGCCTGGTCGTGCTGAACATGACGGGCAGCGCCACGATCCGTAAGAAGGTGCTGATTCCGGAGGATGCGCTGAAGCAGTACACGCGCATGATCACGCCGAAGTCGCTGCGCGCGATCGACGGACGCAATCTCGTCCCGCCCGAACCGGGCCGGCGCGCGGTGGTCCGCATCTACGACGAAGACGGCACCCACGTCGAACGATCCTTCAATCCGACGCGCATGCTGCCGAAGGAGCTGAACGACCAGATTGCGCCGCTGCGCGATCTCGTGCGGGCGGTATCCGAGGATCGCAGCGTGACGTCTTCGGTGGCGGGGTACGAACCGGCCGAGGGCGACGAGCTCGTGGGCGACGACTCGAAGGTCTATCGCGTCATGCGCATCGTGCCGGGTTCGGAGGTCGTCGAGCTCAAATGCCTCGACGCGCCGACGACGATCTACGTCGTGAAAAAGGACCTGCACCTGTACTTCGTGGGGGCGAATCGGAAGTGATTCGCGTCACGGGCGGCACCCTTCGCGGCCGCCGCATCGCCGTTCCCCGCGACGAGGTCCGTCCCACCTCCGAGCGAGCGCGGCAGGCGTACTTCAACATCGTCGGACCGCGCATTCACGACGCGCGCTTCCTCGACCTGTTTGCCGGCAGCGGCATCTTTTCGTTCGAGGCCATTTCGCGCGGTGCCAGAGAATCGGTGGCGGTCGACCTGTCGCGGGCGCACACGGCGGCCATCGACAAGAACGCGCGGACGCTGGAGGCGCCGGTCCGGACGATGACCGCGGATGCGCTCGCAGGAATCAAGCGTCTCGGCAGTGAGGTTTTCGACCTCATCTACGCCGATCCTCCTTACGATTACGCGCGGTATGACGAGCTTCTGACGGCGATCGACGGCGGCGTGAGTTTTGCGCCGGACGCAATCGTGGCCATCGAGCATCGGAAGCGGACCGCGCCATTTACGGCAAACCTGACAAGACTCCAACCCGCCAGACGAGCCGAATACGGCGAAGTCTGGATCAGTTTTTTCATTGCATGAGGTCGCATGGCTGATCAGAAAGCTTCCATCGAGCTGACTCTCGACGAGCAGCAGGCTCACACCCTTTTCGGAAACCACGACGAAAACCTCCGCACGATCGAAGACGCGTTCGACGTGAAGATCTCCTCGCGCGGGAAGGAAATCTTCGTCTCCGGGGCGAACGAGAAGGTCGCCCCCGCCCACAAACTGCTCGGCGAGCTGCAGCGCCTCATCGAGCAGGGCTATCCGATGAAAAAGTCGGACGTGCAGACGGGAGTGCGCGTGTTGCGCGACAAGCCGGACACGAACCTCGTGAGCTTCTTCACCGATGACGCGGTCGGCCAGGCCGTGCGTCGCGTGGTCAGCCCGCGCAACATGGCCCAGAAGCTCTACCTGCAGGCCATCCACGATCACGACATCGTGTTCGGCGTCGGGCCGGCCGGTACCGGCAAGACCTACCTTGCCGTGGCGCACGCCGCTTCGCTGCTCGAGCGCGGCGATATCAACCGGATCATCCTCTCGCGTCCGGCGGTTGAAGCCGGCGAGCGCCTCGGCTTTCTCCCGGGCGAC
>DASPHZ010000041.1:0-156794 GCA_035629395.1 Thermoanaerobaculia bacterium | reverse complement strand
GCGGCCGCCGCTGGTGCTGTTCCCTGAGCAGATATTCGCGGTCGGGCCCACCCTGTTGGCGCAGCACATCACCAGGGACAGCGTCTTGTCCGCAGCCGGTTGGTCGTCGGCTGCAGGTCACCTCAGCCGTGCAGCGCCGTGGTGAGAGACAAGGTGGTATGTGTCGCCGCCTGGTGCGAGAGAGGGGACTCGAACCCCTACGCCCGAAGGCACTGGATCCTAAGTCCAGCGCGTCTGCCAATTCCGCCACTTTCGCGTGGGGGTGAGTCTATATCGGAACGCGCGGGGGAGGGTTGGTGCCCCCACCAGGACTCGAACCTGGAACCAACGGATTAAGAGTCCGCTGCTCTACCAATTGAGCTATGGAGGCGCAAGGGCCCGCTACAACAAGCGGAGGCGGAAAGTATTTCCGTTCTAGGCGTTTGTCAAGACGTCCTGTTCGAGGATGCGCGAGGCTCTGCGCATGTAGCCCCATCCGGACACGAGCGTCATCACGAGCGACGCGCGGAACAGCATTTCCGCGAGCGGTTCGAGGCGCGGAGTGAACGCATTCACCGCGATCACACACGCCAGCGTCACGGCCTGCAGCACCGTCGAAGCCTTGCCGAGGATCGTCGGCGGAAAGCGCGTGATGTTGATGCGCGTGTACATCAGGTACGCGAAGACGGCGATGAGGAAATCGCGGATGAAGACCGTGAACGTGAGCCAGCCCGGGATCCCGCCACGCGGCAGATCGTGCGCGAGCGTGTAGTAGAGAAACCCGCACACCATCAGCGTCTTGTCCGCGGCCGGATCGAACAGCGCCCCGAACTTCGAGCGCACGTTCCAGCGCCGCGCGAGCCAGCCGTCGAGGATGTCCGTCACCGCCGCGGTCACGAAGATCACGAACGCGACGGCATACAGCCCGCGCATCGACGCGCCGAGGAAACAGGGGACGAGGAGCAGGCGGAGCCCGGTGAGGATGTTCGGGATGTGGCGCATCAGGGCTCGCGTGCGCTCGCAGGGCCGAGGGCTGAGGGCCGAGGGCCGAGGGGAAGCAACAAACGACGATGCGAGCGCCGGGCTTTCCCCTCAGCCCTCACTCTCACGACGCTTCTTCCCGGAACGTGTCGAGGGCCGTTTTCTTGAGATAGATCGTCTTTCCCTCGGAGATGAGGAGGTTCTGGCGCATCAGATCGTGGATCAAACGCGAGACCGTCTCGCGCGAGGTGCCGATCATGTTCGCGATTGCCTGATGCGTCGGACGCGTGACCGCCACGTAGCCGTTGTCGAGCGACTTCCCCTGCTCCTTCGCCAGGTCGAGGAAAAAGCGCGCGAGGCGGCCGTACACGTCCATCGTCGCCAGCGACTCGATGCGGCTCGACGCGGCACGCAGACGGCGGGAGATCTCGCCGAGGACCTTCTTCGTGATGTCGAAATTCTCGGAGAGGATCTGCAGGAAGTCGTTCCGCCAGATCGTCATCAGCTCGAGGTTCTCGGTCGCGACGACGGTGGCCGAGCGCGGCTCGTCGTCGAGCAGCGCCATCTCGCCGAAAAAGTCTCCGGGGCCCAGCAGCGAGAGGATGATCTCCTTCCCCTCGGGCGAGATCATCGTCACCTTCACCTGCCCTTCGCGGATGAGGCAGAAGATGTCGCCGCTCTCGTCGGCGTAGAACACGACGTCGTCCTTCGCATACCGGCGCGGCTTGGCCACCGCGGCGATGGCAGCGAGCTCTCGATCATCGAGATCGGCGAACAGAGGGAACTTCCGGAAGAAGGAGGTGTGCATTCGAGAACGGCGAATTGTACCTGCTGTCGGATGGTGCCAGCCATCCGACAGCAGTGACTGGACGCCGGCCGCCTTCGACCCCATGCACAAACGCGCCATCCGCGGCACGCGCCGGCATCCTCCCGGCCGGCCGCGGCAAGGTATGGATGGACGACGTGCAGCTCATCACCAGCACCCTGATGCACGAACTTCCCTGTTGTCGGCCGGAACCGTTCGTTGTACGGTTCCGGCCGACACCGTGGCCATCAAACGGATCATCCCCGTTTCGTCGGGGAAAGGCGGCGTGGGGAAAACCACGTTTGCGATCAACTTCGCCCTCTCCCTCTCCCGCCACGGCCGCACGGTCCTCGTCGACCTCGACACCGGCACGTCCGCGATCCGCAACGCCATCGACGTCCCGATCAGCAAAGACCTCTATCACTTCTTCCGCAAGAACGAGCCGCTGAGCGACTGCGTCACGCAGCTCGACGACCGCCTCGATCCCGAACGCCGCTACCGCAACTTCGGATTCATCGCCGGACCGCTGCACCTCATCGACGAGATCACGAACTTCGGCGCGTCGCACAAAGCGAAGCTGATCGCGGCGATCAACACGCTCCCCGCGGACTACGTCATCCTCGACATGCGCGCGGGCCTCGATGCGAACGTCATCGACTTCCTGCCGTTCTCGAACTCCGGCATCCTCATCTTCACGCCGCATCTGCCGAGCGCCACGCTGGCCGCGTCGGACATCGTCAAGGCGATCCTCTTCCGCAAGCTGCGCCTCATCTTCAGCAAGGACTCGCCGTTCTTCGAGACCGTGCCCGACACGACGTTCTCGTTCAAGCTGATCAACGAGCTCATCGACCAGGTCGAAGACGTCTACGACTCGTCGGTCGCGAACCTCGACGCCTTCGCGCTCGACCTCGCCCAGAACCTCGGCGATCACCCCATCACGCGCACCGTGCAGAACACGATCGACGAGTTCCGCGTGCACTACGTGCTGAACCTTTTCAACGGCGTCGAGGATTCGTTCAACACCGCGGTGAAGCCGTTCCTCGACAACCTCACCAAGAACGTCTCCGCCCGCTGCGGCGTCACGAACCTCGGCTGGATCACCCGCAGCGACGCCATCCATCGCGCGAACTGCAATCGCCTCCCCGCCCTCCTGCTGCGCGACGAACAGAAACGGCCGAAGAAGCTCGCCGAGCTCGACATCCGGGCGATGATCGGCCTCGATCCGCCGCGCCGCGCCGCTGCGTCGAGCAAGACGGCAGCACCGCAGCAGGAAATGGAAAACGATCCCCTTTCGCGGCAATTGGCCACGCTCAAGTCGATGTTCGAGCAGAAAAAGGACGACGACTTTTTCGCGAACTTCGACTACGTCACGCAACGGACGCTGTTCACGATGAAGAATCGCCGTCCGAGCGAGCTCGGCGACATTCGCATCTACACCCCCGGCGAAATGCTCGCGTCTCTCTTCGCAAAGTCCAACGTACCGACCACCATTGATTGGAGCGAACTGGAGTGAAGAAAACTGTCCTGACCGCAGTAACGATCCTCGCCGCCACCGCGCTCATCGCCGCCGATTCGCCCGACCTGCAGATGATCACCCGCATCCGCCAGGAAGGGTTCCGCAACTCGAAGGTGATGGAGTACGCGAGCGGCCTCACGGATCGCATCGGCGCGCGCCTGACGGGCTCGCCGAACATGCGCCGCGCGAATGAATGGACGCGCGACGAGCTCACGAAGATCGGCCTCACCAACGCGCACCTCGAGGAGTTCAAGTTCGGCCGCGGCTGGGTGAGCGACTCGACGATGGTGCGCATGATCTCTCCCGACTCGCAGCAGCTCTACGCGATCGCCATGGCGTGGTCGCCGGCGACGAACGGTCCCGTGCGCGGCAAGGTGGTGAAGGCGAAGCTCGAGACGAAGGAAGACCTCGAGAAGAACAAGGGGAAGCTCGCGGGCGCGATCGTGATGATCGCCGATCCGCGCGAGATGAAGCCGCTCGACAAGCCGGCGCTCGAGCGCTACACGGACGAGCAGCTCGAAGAGCTCTCGCAGTACCAGGTGCCGTCCGCGGGCGACGCGGCGCGCCGCATGGAGTTCCAGAAGCGCCGCGAGTTCCGCAGACTGCTCGCGCAGTTCGCCATGGACGAGAAGATCGCCGCGGTGATCCAGCCCGGCAGCGGCGACGGCGGTGTGTTCCGCGTGCAGGCCTCCGGCACCTGGCGCGAGGATGAGGCGATCGGCGTTCCGGCAATCGGTCTCGCGCCCGAGCACTACGCGCGCATCCATCGCCTCGTGACCGACAACAAGACCGACGTCGAGCTCGAGATCGACGTGCGCACGCGCTTCCTCGAGAACGATCCGAACGCGTGGAACACCATCGCCGAGATCCCCGGCACCGACAAGAAGGGAGAGGTCGTGATGATGGGCGCGCATCTCGACTCGTGGCACACCGGCACCGGCGCGACCGACAACGCCGCGGGCGTCGCGGTCATGATGGAAGCCGCGCGCATCATCAAGGCGCTCGGCGTGGCTCCACGCCGCACGATCCGCATCGCTCTCTGGTCCGGCGAAGAGCAGGGCCTCCTCGGATCGCGGGCCTACGTCGAAAAACACTTCGGCAAGCGCGCCGAGCCGAAGGATCCGGAACAGGCGAAGCTCCCGCCGTCGGCACGCACGGAAAAGGGGGAGCTCATGCTCCTGCCGGAGCAGGCGAAGATCTCCGCGTACTACAACGTCGACAACGGCACCGGCAAACTGCGCGGCATCTGGGCGCAGGAGAACGCGGCCGCCGCGCCGATCTTCGAGTCCTGGCTCGCACCGCTGCGCGACCTCGGCGCGACGACCGTCACGATGCGCAACACGCAGAGCACCGATCACATCCCGTTCGACGAAGTGGGCATCCCCGGCTTCCAGTTCATCCAGGATGAAGTGGAGTACGAGACGCGCACGCACCACACGAACTGGGACACGTACGAGCGCCTGCAGCGCGAAGACCTGATGCAGGCCGCTGTCGTTGCGGCGACGTTCATCTGGGAGACGGCGAATCGCGATCAGATGCTGCCGCGCAAACCGCTCCCCAAATGAGAGGTCACCCGAAAAACCGCGTCCGCGTCACCGTCCAGGCAATCCGCAGCGTGTCCTGCAACGGTTTGTAATGACTCGTGGCGATCCCGTCGACGAAGCCTAACTCGATCGGGATCGTCACGATTTTCATTTTGCGGCGGCCCGCGCGGACGATCACTTCGCTCTCCATGTCGAAGCCGTTCGTACGGAGCTGCACGCTGCGCAGCAGGTTCGCGGAGTAGAAGCGGAAGCCGCTCTGCGAATCGGTGATCGGCGCGCCCGACGCGATGGCAATGCACTTTGCGGAAAAGCGATTCGCGTTGCGCCGCCGCGGCAGCATGCCGCCGAAGAGATGCGCGCGTCCGCCGATGATGAGGTCCGCCTGCGTTTCCGCGCGCGCGTCGATGAACTTCCGGATCTCGCCCGGCAGATGCTGGCCGTCCGCATCGAGCGTGATGACGCCGTCGAAGCCGCGCTCGAGCGCCCACGCGAATCCGGTCTTCATCGCCGCGCCCTTGCCGCGGTTCACGTCGTGACGCAGCACCGTCGCACCGACCGCGCGCGCGACTTCGCCGGTCGCGTCGCCGGAACCGTCGTCGACGACGAGCACCGGTTCGAGCTGGCGCCGCGCGTCGACGACGACTTTCGGCAGCGTGCGCTCGGCGTTCAGCGCGGGGATGATCACCGCGTAGCGTTCGCTCACGCGCCCTCCCGCGTCACGACCGCGCACACGATGCCGCCGCCCGCGGAGAGCGAGTTGACGAGGATGTGGCGATGCTGCTCCGTTCCCAGGATTGCGGCCGCGAGTTGCAACGCACCGCCTGCGGCGTATTCGCCGAAGACGTGCTTCGTCGCGACGATCGCCGGCTGCTCCGGAAAGAGCATCTCGATGGCCCGCTGTTCGAGTGCATCGCCGCGAAGCGAGCCGTTCGCGCTGACGTAAATCGCATCGACGCTCGCGACGCCCGCGTCGTCCATCGCCGCTTTCATCGCGTTCACGACCGGAGCCGGATCGTCGCCCCAGTCGGAGATCGACGCGCTCGTGTCGCGCGCGATGCCGAAGCCGGCGAGCCAGCCGTACGGCGTGCGCGTTCCGCCGTGCGCGACGAGCATCGCACCGCCTTCGCCGAGGACCATGCCTTTGCGATCGGGAGCGAACGGCTTTGCTTCGTCGGCCAGCGCACCGATGCGATCGAGCACGCTGAAGAGCATCTCGTTCGCTTCCTCGACGCCGCCGATCAGGGCCGATTGCACGGTTCCTTTCGCGATCTGCGTCGCCGCGTACATCGCCGCGGCCAGCGCGGAAGACTCGCGCTGCGTGATCGTGATGTTGAACCCCTGCAATCCCCATTCGATGGCGATGTGGCTGCCGGGCGCGTTCGCCACCGATTCGGCGAAGAGCTGCGGCGGCGCGAGCGCGGCACCTTTGGCGACGTACTCCTGCATGTAGTCGACGGACGTCTGCACCGGACCGAACGCGGTGCCGATCACAACGCCCGTGTTCCGTTCGAGCCTGCTGCCGCAGTCGTCGATGGCGAGCTTCGCCGCCGCGACGCCGAGCCGCGAGAGCATGTTCATGCGGCGCATCTTCATCGGGTTGATGAAGTCGCGCGGCTTGAAGTCGCGCACGAGCGCGGCGCGATGCGCGGTGAGTCCTGCCGTGTCGAAGCGGTCGATGTCGACGACGGCGCTCGCGCCGCTGGCCAGTAATGCTCGGAATGCCTCGACGCCGATTGCGCCCGGCGCAATGACGCCAATACCGGTGATGGGAACGCGGGTCATGAAGCGGCGTGCGTTATAGCACGGGGAATGGCGGCGTTCCTTACACGCGCCGGAAAGCGAGGGACACGTTGCTGCCGCCGAAGCCGAACGTGTTCGAGAGCACGTGCTGCAGCGGCATCGGACGCGGCGTTTCGGGGATGTAGTCGAGCGGGCAATCGGCCGCGCTCTCTTTCAAACGCAAGGTCGGCGGCGCGATCTGATGCTGCAGCGCGAGCACGGTGACGACCGCTTCGACCGCACCCGACGCACCGAGCGTATGTCCAAAGTACGACTTGCTCGAAGAGACCGGCACTTCCGTTCCCACCGCGGCGATGATGGCCTTCGTCTCCGCCGAATCATTGAGCAGCGTGCCCGTGCCGTGCGCGTTCACGTAATCGACCATGGCCGGCGTGAGCCGCGCCTCGCCGAGGGCGCCGCGCATCGCCGCTTCCGCGCCGTGTCCGTCTTCCGCGGGCGCGGTCGGATGATGCGCATCGCACGACGCGCCGTAGCCGCAGAGCTCCGCGAGAATCGTTGCGCCGCGCGCTACCGCATCGTCCCAGCGCTCGAGCACGAGATAGCCCGCGCCTTCACCGAGGGTGATGCCTTTGCGCGACGCGCCGAACGGCGAGCATGGTTCAGGATCGACCGCCTGCAGCACGTTGAAACCGCTGTACGTCAATCGGCAGAGCGCATCGCTGCCGCCGGCGAGCGCGACGTCCGCGTGCCTGCTGCGCAGAAAATCGGCGGCCATGCCGATCGCCGCTCCGGCAGACGCGCATGCGGTCGCGTTCGAGATCACGCCGCCGCCGAGCTGGAACGCGCGCGCAACGGCGTCCGAGGGGCCGGAGGTCGGCTGCTGCAGCACGCGCGAGGCGGGTGCGCGACGGCGTCCGCGGATGATGCGGCGGAAGTAATAGTCTTCGCCTTCGAGGAGTCCGCCGGTCGACGTGCCGGTCGAAACGATCGCCCGTTCGAGCGGCGCCCCGTTGGCCTGATCGAGCGCTTCCTTCGCCGCGGCCACGGCGAGCAGATCGGTCCGCGAGAAGCGTTTGGCGGACGGCAGGTCGTGCAGCACTTCCGCGGCGATGTCGGTCGGGAACGTCTCGCCGGGAAAGCGAGTCATCCGGCGAATGCCCGCCCGAGACTCGACGATCGCCTCCCACACCTCGGCCTTGTTGCGGCCGATGGAGCAGACGATGCCGGCGCCGGTCACGGCGATACGGGTGGAGAGGTCAGGAGTCCGCACGTGCGCTGAGATAAAACCGGCCGCGCACGGCTTCTACTCCATCGACCCGTCCGATTCCGCTGAACCGAAACGTGCCGCCGAGGGAAGCTTCGAGCGTAACGGTGCAGACGAGCACGTCACCGGGGACGAGCTCGCGCAACAGCTCGCCACGGTCGATGCCGAACAGAAACCCCTGTTCTTCGAGCACGAGCCCGCCCGCGCACTGCGCCATCGCTTCGAGGGCCATCATCGCCGTCGGCAGCGTGTCGTTCGCCGTGCAGAGGTACACGCCTTCGATGGTCTTGTCGTCGATCCGCCGCGCGTCGCTGGCGGCGCGGAAAGGAATCTGGTGCGGGAGATAGGCGAGCCAGCTCACGCCTGCGGCTGCGCGAGCTTCTGCTCGACGAAATCCGCGAGCGTCGCGATGCTCCGGAACGAATCACGCGCGGAGCTCTCGTTCTTCACCTTGATGCCGAACTCGCTCTCGAGCATCACCACGATCTCGAGCGCGTCGATGGAGTCCAGGCCGAGGCCGCCGGCGAACAGCGGATCTTCGTCGGCGATGTCTTCCGGCGTCATGTCTTCGAATTTCAGCCGCTCGATCAGCAGCTCCTTGAGTTTGCGCTTCAGGTCCGTGGTCATGTGCGAATGATATTGCCTCACGCCGTCGCGGGCGCGGGCAGGGTCTCCCATGGGATGCGCGGCGCGATCACGCCGTGCCGTTTCTGCAGCTTGACGAGTTGAAAGAACAGCCAGAGTTTGAAGAAGTTGCCGTGGTTGCTGAAGACGTCGCCCGCGAGCACCCCCACGACCGCGTCGAGCAGGCCCCATCGCTCGGACGGCTGCAGGAACACCTCGAGGAAATCGCGGTCGTAAAAGTGCTCGATGAAGCGCAAGTATTTGTCGAGCCCGCGCTGCATCTTCGATTCGTAATCGTGGAGGTACTCCATCGTGCCGCTGTTGAGGCGCAACAGCACGCCGTCGACGACCATGTCCGCGGACTTCATGGCCATGAAGACGCCGGTCGAGAAGATCGGATCGAGAAAGCCTGCGGCGTCGCCGATGAGCGCGTAGTTCTCGCCGACGAGATTGCGCATGCGGAACGAAAAGTCTTTGCGCGCGTAGATCTGCGTCACGCGCTCGGCGTGCTTCATCCGCTCGGCTACCCACCGCGTGGCGGCGATGGTCTGTTCGAGCAATTGCTGCGGCTCGAGTCCGCACGACAGGACGTGTGCGCGATCGACGACCAGGCCGACACTCATGATTTCCGCGCTGATCGGAATCAGCCAGAACCACGCGTTGCGCAGGATGACGATGACGGTGTTGCCGGCGTCTTTCCCTTCCGCACGCGGCACGTTCCTGTAGTGCGCGAAGAAGGCGATCTTCTTGAGCGAGGGTACGTCGCCACGCATCGCCTGCCGGCTGCCGATGACGGAGTGAGATCCGCTCGCGTCGATGACGAAACGCGCGCGGAGGTCGTCGTTGATCGTGACGCTGTTGTCGTCGGAAAGATCGATCGAATGAACGGGCGTCTCTTCGCGCACTTCGACGCCGTGCTTGATGGCGTTCTGCAGCAACAGATGGTCGAACTCGCTGCGCTTGACCTGGAACGAGCGGCGATACGGATCGCTCAGGCGTTTGTCGAAGCGGAAACCGTAGCTGGTGTTGCCGTCGCCGGTGACGAAAAACGCGCCGTACTTGGGAAAGTAGTCGCCTTCGACGAGCTGGTCCGTGACACCGAGGCGGGCGAAGAGGTCGTTGTTGTACGGGAGCAGCGACTCGCCGATCTGAAACCGTGGGAAACGTTCGCGCTCGAGGAGCGTTACGGAGACTCCCTGCTGTGCGAGGAGGGTGGCCGCGGTGGTTCCGGCCGGACCTCCTCCGATGACGACGACGTCAGGCATTCGCGGGGCTCAAACGTCTGAAATGCAGCGTGTTATTCTGCCCCTCGGTCCAATGTTCACTCGCTTCGTCTCCCTCGTGCTCGCCGCGCCGGGCGCACCCGCACTCGTCGATGCCGAGACCGGCACGGTGACGACACGCCAGGCGCTCTTCGTCCGCGCGAACGAGCTCGCCGCGCAGCTCACGCAGGCCGGGTTCCGGTCCCGCGACGTGGTGGCGATCCGGCTCCCCAACTCCGTCGATTTCGTGGCCGCGTTCCTCGCGGCGTGCCGGCTCGATCTCGTCGTCGCCCCGATCGATCGCGACGCGAAGGAAACCGAGGTGGCCACGATCCTCGGCCACTTCGCCATCCGCGGACTGCTCTATCGCTCCGAATCTCTCTCCCTCTCCGTGCGCGAGCTCACCCACGGGCCCGCGCTCCCCCTCAATGCCCGCCTGATCAAGCTCACCTCGGGCTCGACCGGTCTGCCAAAAGCGATCGTGACGACCGAGGCGAACCTGATCGCGGACGCGACGAACATCTGCCGCTCGATGGGCATCACCCCCGCCGATCTGAACCTCGGCGCGATTCCCTTCTCGCACTCGTACGGCTTCTCGAACCTGGTGATGCCGCTCATCCTGCAGGGAACTCCGATCGTCGTTTCGAACGATTACCTGCCGCAGTCGCTGATCGAGCTGGCGAATCGCCATCGCTGCACGGTGGCACCGCTCATCCCGATGGTGTTCGCGCATCTCATCACCGCGGCGCATGGCTCGTTCGAGACCGTGCGCACGTTCATCTCCGCGGGTGCGCCGCTGCAGGCGTCGACGTCGCGTCGCTTCCGCGAGCGGTTCGGCATCGACGTCCACTCGTTCTACGGTTGCAGCGAATGCGGCGGGATCACGTACGACCGTCGCGGCGGCGCGGTGGAGCGGGGCACGGTGGGCGCGGCGCTCGATGGGGTCGAGCTGCACACGTCGAACGGACGTCTCGAAGTGCGCGGTGCTTCCGTCGCGGCGGGGTATCTGTTCGACGCGCACACGTTCGAGCCGTTTGCGAACGGCGCATTCACCTCGGACGATCTCGTCGTCATGCGCGACGGCGAAGTGGCGCTGACGGGTCGCGCGAGCGATCTGATCAACACCGCCGGCAAGAAAGTGAACCCGCGCGAAGTCGAGGCGGTACTGCTCCAGATCGACGGCGTGCGCGAGGCGAAGGTCTACGGCGAAGCTGCCGGTGCTCGCGGCGAAGTCGTGGCCGCGGCGATCGTGGCCACCCCGAACGTCACGCGAGAGCAGGTGCGCGAGTTCTGCCGCGAACGGCTCTCGCTGCACAAGGTGCCGCGCATCGTGAAGCTCATCGAGGCGCTGCCGGTGGATGAACGGGGGAAGGTGAAGCGGGCGGCGCTGGCTGCGCTGTAACGCGCTTGCGCCGCGCCATCCGGCGCAGCAATCCGAGCTCCGCCCTGCCCCACAGCTTCAGTCCGCGCAGCACCATGCGCAGCGGCGCGAATCCGAGGTTGAAGTACGCGCTGATGCGCCGTCCTTCATTGTGCAAGCCCGCAACGCCGGCGGCGCGGCGCGCTTCGGCGATCGCTTTGAAGCGGCGGTTGTACATCCGCATCAGGTGATAGCTGAGAAACGCCGGCTTCGGCCCGAGCACCGGCATCCAGTGGAACTTCTTCATCAGGCGATACGCCGGCACGACGACGAAGATGTAGTACTGCGCCGTGTCGATGAGCATCGCCGCGCTCAGAAGATCGGCCTCTCCCATGTAGTAGTACTTGTCCTTGTACGCGGCGCGGAAGAAGCGCCAGTACGAGCGCACGAACGTCTCGTTGTGCTCCGCGATCATCGGCGTGAGGTCCTTCCCCATCACGTCGGCTTTGATCATTTCGACCGTCGCTTCGACGGTGAATGACGCGTGGTCGAGTCCCGGCGAGTAGTACGGATCGAGAAACGCCGCCGCGTCGCCGAGGAGGGACCAGCCGCGGCCCATGTACTGCTTCGCCGCGTACGCCAGATGCGAATAGAAGCGGAGATCCGCGAGACGCGGCTCGGCGCCTTCGAGGAGCTCGTTCAACGACGGAATCGCTTTGAGAAAGGCGACGAAGTCTTCGCCGCGATTCTTGCTGTGATGCAGGTCGACGAGACGCTTGTCGAAGACGACGCCGATACTCGTCTCGCCGTTGCCGAGCGGGATGACCCAGATCCAGTAGCCGTAGCCGGTGTAGTGGTTCGTGCCGAGGCGGCGCGAACCGACGTTGCCTTTGGCGATGCCGAGCTGCACCGCGAGCTCGTCGATGTGGCGGACGTTTTTCCAGCGGCACCAGATCGCGGCCGTTGGATGCTCGTCGTTGCGCTCGATGAGATTCAGCTTGCGACCCACGAGGTTCACCCGGCCCGAGGCGTCGAGCAGCCAGCGGCAGGAAATTTCGCGCGTCTCGCCGTGCGCTTCGACGGTGAGGCGGTGATCGAAATCGCCGACGGTGATGTTGTTCACGCGTGCGGGACGGAGGAGCTCGGCGCCTTCGGCGACGGCGGTGGCGAGGAGATGCTCGTCGAGCTTGTCGCGGCGGAGCTGGAACGCGGGGACGGTGCTGCGGAGCAGGCCGCCCGTCTCACTCGCGTTCGCGTGGCCGGTGACGTTGCCGTTCGTGAACCAGTAGCGCAGCCCCTCTTTCGGGAGCTGCTCGCGCTCGAGGTGCTGCCACATGGCCAGACGGCGCGTGAGGAACATCGCCGACATTTCCGTCGTCGCCTCGCCGACTTTTTCGTCGAACGCTTCCGCTTTCTCCACGACGAGCACGCGTAACTCGGGCAACTCGCGGCGCAGGAGGATCGCGGCGGAAGCGCCGCTGAACGCACCTCCGACGAGGACGACGTCGTACCGATCGGGCATTAACGACACTGAAGCGCCGGAACGATCAGAAAATTCGTTCGAACAGCTTCTGGATCGCCACCGCACCGCCGCCGATGAGCACGCCGAAATAGACGATGGTGGCGACGTTCATCAGGTGGCCGAGGAGGATGCAGACGCCGTCGCGCTGCAGGAGCCCGATGGCGAAAAAGAGGATGGCGATCGCGGGCAGCGTGTTGCTGAAGGGGATCAGGCCGAATGGTGCCATCAGCAAGACCGCGCCGAGGATGAGGGCGAGGTTGTTGATCACGCCGGCGAGCCCGCCCGTGGTCAGCGAGCGCAGGCGGCGCGGGCGGCTGATGCGCTCGAGGCGGTGAAACCACTTCATCCCGCGCTGCATCCCGGCCCGGAGTTTTTGCGAGGAGACGGGGCGGCGTTTGAGACGGTCCGGCAGCCACACCGGACGATTGAACAGACGGCTGAACGAGAGCAGCAGGATCGCGCCGCCGAACACCGTGCTCACGCCCGGGATCGAGACGGGGACGAGGAAGATGATCGTGAGGAAGGCCGTCAGCAGCATCATCCCCTCGCGGCCGATGAGGTCGCGGATCTCGACGAGCGTCACCCCCTCCGGAGGCAGACGGTCCATCGTCGCCTGCATTTTTTCCGCGAGAGACTCGCCGTCGTGATCGTGGCCTGCCGTCGTCATCCGTTCTCCTCGAAGCGGCGCATGATGCGGCATCGGCGCCAGCGTGGCAACTGCAACGCTGCTTAGTGGCGGAGCGCGGCCACGGCCTGCTCTGCCTGCCAGAGGTGGCGCCGCTGGTGCGCGACGACGATCCGGAACGCGGAGTAGAGGTTGTACTTCACGCGCTTGTCGAAGGGGGAGACGATCTTGATCTTCCCGAGGTCGACGTCTTTCGCCGACTGCAGGATCTCCCCGAGCTTCTGCTGCAGGTTCGCAAACTCGCCGAACGCTTCCGCTTTCGCGCGCACGGCGCGCGGCACGAACGGCGCGGTCGTTCTGACGCGGCTACGGGTCGGCGGCTCGAGGAACCAGCGCAGCACGCGGCCAAGGAGGTCCATCCTCGGCTTCCCCTTCGCCTTCAGCCCTCTTTTGCGCCCATCCTCGATGGCGCTGCGCAGGATGGGGAGGAACATTTCCGTGGAGATGCTGAGGTGACTGATGCACTCCGCGGCGGACCAACTGCTCGGATTGGGACGGACGGTGAAGAGCCGGCCGTCGGTGGAGTGGACGAGCGTCCACGCACGGCGCGTGGCGTCGTTCAGCTCCCTCTCCACTTCTTCGATCGCGTCGCTGCCGGCCATCAGTCCTTCTTCGAAAACGCTTCCCCGAGCTCGCGCGAGCGGCGCGTGGCCGCTTCGACCGCGTTCATGAGCGTCGTGCGCACCCCGCCGTTTTCGAGCGTATGCAGCCCCGTGATCGCGGTGCCGCCGGGAGACGTGACCATGTCCTTGAGGCGGCCGGGATGCTCGTTCGTTTCGAGCAGCAGTTTCGCAGATCCGAGGACCGTCTGCGCGGCCAGGAGCTGGGCGGTGCGGCGCGACAGACCCACTTTGACGCCCGCGTCGCTCAATGCTTCGAGGATCAAAAACACGTAGGCCGGTCCCGATCCCGAAAGTCCGGTCACGGCGTCGAGCTGTGATTCTTCGAGGATGACCGTCAGGCCGATCGCGTCGAAGATCTTTTTCGCGTCCTGCAGATCGCTGTCTCTGGCGTGCTCCCCACCCGCGATCGCGGTCGCTCCCGCGTCCACCAGCGCGGGCGTGTTCGGCATGGCGCGGATTACCCGCGTCCCGCTCGCCAGCCTCGCCTGAATCGTGGCCACCGGCACACCGGCGGCGATGGAGATCACGAGCGCCTCCGGTTTGATCGTGTCCGCGACTTCGTCGAGCACCCGGCTCAGAATCTGCGGCTTGACCGAGAGCACCACGATCTCCGCGGATGCCGGGACTTTGTTGTCGGTCGTGGCGGTGATCCCGTACGCCTTCGCCAACTCCCCCACCCGCTCGTTTCTCGGACCGGAGGCGGAGATGCTCTCCGGCGCAAAATCGTTCCCGCGGAGCAGCCCGCGGATCATCGCCTCGGCCATGTTGCCTGCGCCGATGAAACCAATGGTTCGGGTCAAATTGCCTCCAGGTGCCGTTCGAGCACGCTCACGAGCGCAGGTACGTCGTCACGGATGGTGATCCAGATGCGCGGCGTCTTCAATTTGCCGTAGTGGTGAATCGCAATGTGGCGCTGGGCGATGATGTCGGACCAGGGAATCGCGATCCGTCTCCGTGTTTCGTCCGAGACGCGCGACGCCGCTTCACCAATGATCTCGAGACATCGGATCACGGCGTATTGCGTCCTGCGATCGTGCTCAACGTCCGATTCCGTGAACCCGGCCGACGAACTCGAGCGCCGTCCGCGCTTCGCGCAGCATATCTTCCAGCAGGCCATGATCAGGCGACGTCAAGCAGCACCGCCGAACCGAGGATCGAGCGCTTCCTGAACCGGTTGTCGCTCTTTTCCACGACCTCCCACTCCACGAGATCGACGGGACGGCCGAAGATGATCGCCAGCTCCTCCTCCATGTGCACCCAATCGAAGAGCGACCATGGTGCATCGGGCGTGAATCGCGCCAGCACGTCCACATCACTGTCCTCGCGAAACTCCTCCGGCCGCGTGACGCTGCCGAAAAGCGCAAACTCCGTGATCTTCCACCGCTGGCAGAAGTCGCGGAGCCTGGCTTTGTCGATCTCGATCGCAAGCGAGGGCATCGCCGCTGATTCTACTGGCCCGTGGCGCCGCGCCAGAAGTCGGGTTGCATGAAGGTGACGAGAACGAAGGCGGTGACGGCGAGGATGACGACGACGGTGAGGGCCACCGCGAGGCCGCGATTGCCTTCGAAGAGGTCTTCGTCGGTGGTACCGCGGCGGATGGCAATCGCGAAAGACGCGAATGCGGCGAGGGCGATGAGCCCGGCGGTGATCCAGCCGAAAATGACGCTGCCGATGCCCTCACCGACGTAGACGCCGGCGGTCGTCACGCCGAGCGTGAGGAACGCGAGGAGCAGGGCGAGACCGCCGCAGCCCACCGCGAAAAAGCGTTCGCGCATGGGTGCATGTACGGTGAAGTGTGAGGATGGTTCCAAAAGAAAAACGGCGGACCGGAGTCCGCCGTTTCATCACGCCGCGTCCGTGCCGTGGCATTTCTTGTATTTCTTGCCCGAGCCGCAGGGGCAGGGATCGTTGCGGCCGATCTTCGCCGCGGTGCGTTTCACCGGAGCGGCCGGTTCTTTCGGCGCGCCGGAGAACGTCATCTGCTGGCGCGGCGGCTGCGGCGGGAGGGCGCGCTGCACGCGTTGCGCTTCCTCGCGCTCCCCTTCACGCGACGGCGTGCCGCCGCCCGCGAGCTCGATCTTCCAGAGGATCTTCACGACGCGATCCTGGATGCGCTCCATCATCGACTGGAACAGCTCGAACGACTCGCGCTTGTACTCGACGAGCGGATCGCGCTGACCGTAGCCGCGCAAGCCGATGCCTTCTTTGAGGTGGTCGATGTTGAGGAGGTGATCCTTCCACTGCTGGTCGATGACCTGCAGCAGGAGGTACTTCTCGTTGAGGCGCATGTTGTCGGAGCCGACCATCGCCTCCTTCTCCGCGTAGCGCTTGCCGACGGCCTCGACGACCTTGTAGCGCACGTCGTCGCGGCGATCGGCCGAAACGTCCACGCCCGCGCCCTTCAGATCGACGCCGAAGTAGTCGTACAGCTCCGCGTTCAGCTCGGCCTCATCCGGAGCCTGCCGCATGTCCTCCGGATAATGCGTGTCGATCAAATATTCGACGATCTCCTCGGCCGCATTGAGGATGTACTCCTTCCCTTCGCGACCGTCGAGGATCGAACGGCGCAGCGTGTAGATCGACTCGCGCTGCTTGTTCATCACGTCGTCGTACTCGAGAAGGTGCTTGCGCGCCTCGAAGTTGCGCCCTTCGACCTGCTTCTGCGCGCGCTCGATCGCACGCGTGACCATGCCGTGCTCGATGGGGACGCCTTCTTCCATGCCGAGGCGCTCCATGAGGCCCATGATCCGATCGCCGCCGAAGATGCGCATCAGATCGTCCTCGAGCGAGAGGTAGAAACGCGACGAACCGGGATCGCCCTGGCGTCCCGAACGTCCGCGCAACTGATTGTCGATGCGGCGCGACTCGTGACGCTCGGTGCCGATGATGTGCAGGCCGCCCGCGCGCACGACGTCTTCGTGATCGCTCTCCCACTGCGTGCGGATCTCGCGCTCGATCGTCTTGCGCTCGCCCTCATCCTCGATCTCGCGCGTCTTCTGCGCGGCGATGAACTCGGGATTGCCGCCGAGGAGGATGTCCGTACCGCGGCCGGCCATGTTCGTCGCGATCGTGACCGCGCCTTTGCGGCCCGCCTGCGCGACGATCTCCGCTTCCTTCTCGTGGTACTTCGCATTGAGGACGACGTGCGGGACGCCGCCTTTCTTGAGCGCGGAGGACAGCGCTTCCGACTTTTCGATGGAGATCGTGCCGACCAGCGACGGCTGCCCGGTTTTCTGCTTCTCCTTGATCTCCTGCACGATCGCATCGAACTTCTCGCGCTCGGTGCGATAGACGAGGTCCGCCATGTCCTTGCGCTGCATCGGACGGTTCGGCGGGATGACGACGACTTCGAGCTTGTAGATCTTGTCGAACTCCGCCGCTTCCGTATCCGCCGTACCGGTCATGCCGGCCAGCTTCTCGTACATGCGGAAGAGGTTCTGGAAGGTGATGGTGGCGAGAGTCTGATTCTCCGACTCGATGCGCACCCCTTCCTTCGCTTCGACGGCCTGATGCAGACCATCCGACCAGCGGCGTCCCGGCATGAGACGTCCGGTGAACTCGTCGACGATGATGACCTCGCCGTCCTTCACGACGTACTCGACGTCGTGCTTGTACAGCGCGTGCGCGCGCACGGCCTGCGTGACCGCGTGCAGCATGTCGATGTTCTGCGGGTCGTAGAGCTCGATGTTGCCGAGGAGCTTCTCCGCGTGCAGCACGCCATCTTCGGTGAGAACGGCCGTGTGCTGCTTCTCGTCGACCTGATAGTCCTTGTCCTTGATCAGCTTCGGCACGACGCGCGCGGCGGTGTAGTACTTTTCGGTCGACTCTTCCGACGGACCGCTGATGATGAGCGGCGTACGGGCCTCGTCGATGAGGATCGAGTCGACCTCGTCGACGATCGCGTAGACCGGATCGCGCTGCACCATCGCCTCGAGATCGAACTTCATGTTGTCGCGGAGATAGTCGAAGCCGTACTCGTTGTTCGTGCCGTACGTGACGTCGCAGCGATACGCGTGCTGGCGCTCGCGATCGCCGTGATGGTTCTGGATGATGCCGACGGTCAGGCCGAGGAACTTGTAGAGGCGGCCCATCCACTCGGCGTCGCGGCGGGCGAGGTAGTCGTTGACGGTGACGACGTGCACACCGCGGCCGGTGAGCGCGTTGAGGTAGACCGGCAGCGTGGCGACGAGCGTCTTTCCTTCGCCCGTCTTCATCTCCGCGATCCTGCCGCGGTGAAGGACGATGCCGCCCATGAGCTGCACGTCGAAGTGCCGCATGTTGAGCACGCGTTTGCCCCCCTCGCGGCAGACGGCGAACGCCTCGGGAAGCAGCTCGTCGAGGGCGGCCTGCAGGTCGGCCTGCGCGGCCTTGACCGCGTTTTCGTCGCGGGGGACGTCCTTCTTCGCCTCGTCGATGGCCTGGACGAAGGGGCGGAGGCGCTCGCGGAACTCGTCGGTCTTCGCGCGCAGCTCGTTGTCGGTGAGCGCGCTGATGCGCGGCTCGAAGGCGTTGATCTGGGCGACGATGGGACGCATCGCCTTGACGTCGCGCTCGTGTTTCGAGCCGAAGATGGCGGTCAGTACTTTGTCAATCATGGTGATCTCTCAATCGAAAATGGGATTCGCAGCAACAGTCGAGCCGGGCGGACGCGGGAATCAGCGAACGGGCTCGGGTGCGCGAGGAGTGGCGGCGCCGGAGAGGGGAGCGACGATGCGGCGCAGCGGCGAGGTGCGGAACCGGGGCTTGTTCTCGCTGTGCTCGCGGGCAAAGCGCCGCGACACGCCTACGCCGGAAAAGGCGCGGCGCGAGGCGCGGGAAGCGCGCGAGATCGAGATCGCCGCGAAGCTCGGACGAGGCGCGGCCGCGTCGGCGGCACCGATCATTCCGAGGGCTAAGGCGATGAGCGAGAGAAACGTCATGGGTTCGAGACGGGGCAGCGTATCAAAAAGTCAGTGCCGGAGCAGTTCCAGCCGGTCGTACGTCATCCAGGTCTGGTGCCCGAGAAAAATCACCAACGCGAAATAGAGGACAGCAATTGCGGCCCGCTGTGGCGCCGTGACCTCGTAGAAACGCTTGTCGGTCTGCTCGCGCACGATCGAGGCGTAGACCTGAAACGCGGCGAGCACGGCAATGATGATCGTCAGCGGGTTCGGCTGGTCGAACACCTTGTAGACCACGGCCGCACCGCCGAACACCCACATCCATTTGGTCACGGCCGCGGAGATGCGTCCGCCGTCGAGCATGCCGATGGGCAGGAGGTTGAAGAGGTTGAGGGCGAAGCCGAGGAAGGCGATGAGGAGCCAGAGCGGATCGTCGGTCCACTTGTAGACCTGCAGGCAGACGAGCGAGGCCAGCGTACCGGCGAACGGGCCGGCGAGCCCGATCAGCGCGTCGTCGTACGCGGAATGCGGCTGGTCTTTGAGCGTGACCGCGCCGCCGACGAAGGGGATGAAGACCATGAAGCCGGCGCGCAGCCCTTTCATGCGGATGGCGAGCGCGTGTCCGACTTCGTGGATGAGGGTGATGACGACGAAGCCCACGACGATGGCGAGCGGGAACTGCGTCGCATACGCGGCGATGGTGACGACGAACGAGCCGCCCGCGATCGCGTACTGCACCGCCCCGAATCCCTCGAACGGATTGACGAAGAACAGGCGGACCTTTTCGACGAAAAGGATGATCAGCCCCTTCGCCTTCAGCGCGCCTACGCCGAGGAGGAGAACGAGGCCGGAAAGGAATTTCGGGAACACCCGACGCCGAGGGGGAGAAGAGGTCATGGACCCAGGGCGATAGAACGATCGGCCCGGCGCTGTATTCCGGAGGGAGAAAACCCGAATGCAGAATGCAGAATGCAGAATTTGGAATGAAGAAGCCGGGGGATTCTCAATTCTTCCGTTCTGCATTCATGTTCCAGCGTCCCCCCTCGTGCCTGACGTCAAGGCACGTCACGGAGCTCGCCGCGACCGCGCCTATCTCACTCCATCGGAAAACGCGCCGGACGGCGAGAGGTCATGGACCGAGGGCGATAGAACGATCGGCCCGGCGCTGTATTCCGGAGGGAGAAAACCCGAATGCAGAATGCAGAATGCAGAATTTGGAATGAAGAAGCCGGGGGATTCTCAATTCACCCATTCTGCATTCATGTTCCAGCGTCCTCCTCGTGCCTGACGTCACGGAGCTCGCCGCGACCGCGCCGAGGAGCTTTTCTCAATTCACCATTCTGCATTCTGCATTCTGCATTCATGCTCTAGCATCCCCTCTCGTGCCTGACGTCGACGCACTGCGCAGCGCTCTCCGCGACCGCGGGTATCTCACGCATGGGATCGAGCGCTGGTTTGCGCTCGATCCGTGGTCGTCGCGGACGTTCTGGGTCGAGCTCGTGTTCGTCGCGCTCAAGGCGGCGGTGCTGATTGCCGCGTTCGGCGCGTTGCCGATGGCGGCGGTGATGGTGTTCCGCAATTACCCGCTCCATGCGCTGGAGACGTTCGGACTGTTCGTGTCGTACGCGGCGGTGTGGCTGGTGGTGGCGTTTGCGTTCGTCGTCGCCATCGCGCTGATTCTGAAGCTGCGGCCGTCGTTGCCGATCGACACGCCGCGGGCGCTGCTGGCGATTTCGTTTGCGGCGAGTGCGTTGCTCGTCGCGCCGGTTGCGCTGTGGTGGTACGAGTTCGACGCGAGCCCGGCGCTGCCGGAGCTATTCGTCGGCGTGGCGCTCTGCGCGATCTTTTTTCTCGTGGCCACGATCGTGATCTCCGCGGCCATGCTGTCGTTCTCGATTTACGAACTGCAGCGCGTCCCTGCGATTCATCAGAAACCGCGCGGCGTGCCGATGATCGTCGCGGCGGCGGTGCTGATCGCATTGCTGTTCGTGCCCGCGTATGCCGATCGCGAACGCACGCCGCCTGCGCCGATGGTGGTGACGGAGCCGACGACGACGCGTATCGCGCTCATCGCGGTCGATGGCCTGACACACGAGATCCTGCAGTCGCGGCCGGCGCTCCTGCCACACGCACAGCGCCTCTCTCCCCTCCCCGCCCGCTCCACCACCGAACGCTGGGCCTCCCTCGGCACGGGTGTCCGCGCCGAGGCTCATGGCGTGCGCGCGATCGAGGGGGTGCGTTTTCGCGGCGGTTCGCACGTACTGCAGCGCATCTCCCCGCGCGACTTTGTCCTGATGCGCATCGCCCCGCTCCTCGGCGTCGCCCGTCGCGAGCCGCTCCCGCCGACGGTGCGCCGCCGCGATTACGTCTGGGAGATCGTGGCCGGACGCGGCGTGCCGAGCGTGGCCGTGAACTGGTGGGCGACGGCCGACGCGCGTGAGGGCGGGCTGCACGTCATCGGTCCGGAGTCGGTTTTCTCCGCGGCGCGCGGCGAAGCTCTGCGCGTCGATGCTCTGGCGACGTTGCGTTTTCTCGAGGCACTCGATCGCGAGCGGCCGCGCTTCGCGACCGTGTACCTCCCCGCGCTCGACGTGATCCTCAACCGCCAGGACACCGACGAGACCACGCGACTCGCCACTTCCATCCGCGCGCTCGAGCACCTCACGAACACGGTCGCGCTCGTCCGCGCGCGCGGCTACGAAGTCGTGCTCGTGGGCATGCCCGGCGAGCGCCAGCGCGGCACCGGCGTCCTCGAATCGACGCGCCCGCTGCCCGCCCGCAGCGCCTGGGACATCGCCCCGGCATTGCTCGACCTGCTCGGTTTTCCGCTCTCGGACGAAATGCCCGGCGGCACACGCAACGAAACCCGCATCGCCAGTTACGGCCCGCGCGAAACACGCTCCCCCGCAGCGGTGGTGAATGACGAGTATTACGAGAATTTGAAGTCGTTGGGGTACATACGATAGGAGCTGTAAAGCTGGAGAGCTGTAGGGCTATAGAGCTATAGAGGGGCAGAGGTGTCGAGCTGGTAGCCGCAACCCCTCTACAGCTTTACAGCTTTACCGCTCTACAGCTCCACAGCTCAACCAGGAGGAACATGCGAAAAACACTGACTCTCCTCATCACGATCCTCGCGGCAGGCGCGGCGTTCGCGCAGCGTCCGATGGCGTTCGAAGACATGGCCGCGATGAAGCGCATCGGGGCGCCGAAGGTTTCGCCCGACGGTAAGTGGGTGGCCTACGACGCGAGCACGATCGACCTCGGCAACAACATCCGGCGCAGCGCGATCTATCTCATGGCCGCGGACGGCACGGGGTGGAAGCAGCTCACCGACGGCACGAAGCAGGACGAAGGTCCGGCCTGGTCGCCGGACGGGAAGAGCATCGCGTACGTTTCGAATCGCGACGGCGCGGCGAAGCAGGTCTACCTGCTCGACGTCGCATCCGGCCAGTCGAAGAAGCTCACGAATCTCACCAACGGCGCGGCCTCGGTGAAGTGGGTGCCGGACGGCTCGGGCCTCGTGCTCGTCTCCGACGTCTATCCCGACTGCGGGGTCGATCCGCAATGCACCGAGCAGAAGGACACCGCCGCGTCGAAGACGCCGACGAAGGCGCGCGTCATCGACTCGCTCCTCTATCGCCACTGGAGCTCGTGGCAGGCGCCGACGCGCGCGCACATCATCCACGTGGCGCTGAACGGCACCGCGCGCGATCTCACGCCGGGCGCGTTCGACGCGCCGCCGTTCTCGGTCGGAGGCGGCGACGAGTTCGACATCTCGCCGGACAGTAAAGAGCTCGTCTACGCACGCAACGTGGAGACGAATCCCGAGCGCTCGACGAACGCCGATCTCTATGTCGTCCCGCTCACCGGCGGCGAGGCGAAGCGCATCACCGCGCGCACCGGCGCCGACACCTCCCCCTCGTACTCGCCGGACGGGAAGTGGATCGCGTATCGCTCGCAGTCGCGCAACGGCTACGAATCCGATCTGTGGGAGCTGTGGCTCTACGATCGCGCGACCGGTCAGTCGCGCCGCATCGCCGCCGAGTTTCCGGACTGGATCAGCGAAGTAGCGTGGGCGCCGGACGCGAAGTCGTTCATCGTCGACGCGCCGCTCAAGGGCAAGAACGCGCTGTACGAAGTGACGCTCGACGGGAAGGCGAAGCTCATCGAGAGCGGCGGCTCCGCGGGCTCGATCGACGTCGCGCCCGACGGACGCACGATCTACTACACGCTCTCCACGCTGCGCCGGCCCGCGGACATCTACTCACTGACGCGCAACGGGCAGCGCAAACAGCTCACGCACGAGAACGACGCGCTGCTCGCGCAACTGAACATGGGCAGCGCGGAAGACATGTGGTGGACGGGCGCGGACGGCGCGCAGGTGCAGGGACATCTCATCAAGCCGCCGAACTTCGATCCGAACAAAAAATATCCGGCGCTCGTGCTGATCCACGGCGGGCCGCAGGGGGCGTGGAGCGACGCGTGGTCGTATCGCTGGAACCCGCAGCCGTTCGCGGCGCGCGGCTACGTGATCCTCATGCCGAACCCGCGCGGCTCGACCGGCTTCGGGCAGCAGTTCGTCGAGCAGATCTCGCGCGACTGGGCCGGCCGCGTGTACGTCGACCTGATGAACGGCGTCGACAAGCTCGCCGCGCTCCCGTACGTCGACAGCTCGCGCCTCGGCGCGGCCGGCGGCTCGTACGGCGGCTACATGGTCAACTGGATCCTCGGCCACTCGAACCGCTTCAAGGCGCTCGTCTCGCACGCCGGCGTGTTCAACCTCGAGTCGATGTACGGCGTGACCGAGGAGCTGTGGTTTCCGGAGTGGGAGTTCGGCGGACCCTACTGGGAAAACCCCGAGCAGTACGAGAAGTGGTCGCCGCACCGGTTCGCGAAGAACTTCAACACGCCGACGCTCGTGACGCACGGCGAGCTCGATTTCCGCGTGCCGATCGGCGAAGGGCTGCAGCTCTTCACGGTGCTGCAGCGCAAGGGCGTCCCGTCGAAACTGCTGTACTACCCCGACGAAGGACACTGGGTGCTGAAGCCGCAGAACTCGAAACTGTGGTTCCAGACGGTGGGCGACTGGTTCGACCGCTGGCTGAAATAGGAGGCCTGCAGTTCATCCCGCGCGCAGACGCGGGATCTCCGGCGGCACCGGCGCTGCCTGTGGCTCGTGCCACGCAGGTGTGACCGGAGATCCCCGCGTCTGCGCGCGGGGATCAACTGCGACTACGGCCTCGTCACGGTGCTCGGCGCGGTCGTCCCCGACGCCAATCCGCCGCCACCCTCTCCCGGTCCGAGCGCGGGACGCGCGACCGTGGAGGTGATGCCGACTGCTTCCGCGTATTTGAGGTACGTGTCGATCGATGCGATGACGACGCGAGCTTCGACGGTGATCAGGTCGATACCAACGAGGGAAATGCGAACCCACGCGTCGACGACGATTCCTTTGTCGAGAATTCGGTCGAGTACGTCGATGAGACTGGTTCCGCCCGGGGCGCGTTCGACAGCCATGACTTACCTGCCTTTCCTCTCTCCCGGCTTCCCCGCGGGAAGCTCACGAGCATTGAGTTGACGTTCGAGTTCGGCGATGCGGTTCCGCAGTTCGTCGTACTCCTCGGCCGCGGGCAGCGCTTTCGCTGCATCGGCGGAGTAGAAACGGTCGGACCGCCACCAGTTGATGCCGATCGCCTCCGCCTTGTCGATCGAGCAGATCACGAGGCGGAGCTGGATCGTCAGGAGCTCCACGTTCGCCAGCGACACTTTCACGTCGCCCGCGACCACGAGCCCTTTGTCCAGGATCTTGTCGAGGATATCCACGAGGCCCTGCGGCTGACGCTGGAGCGGGCCTCGATCTTCGATCGGCAATCTTGCCTCCCCCTTCTGTGGTCCGCGAACAGTACCGCATCACTCCCACATCTTCAACGGGCCAAGCTTGATGTTGAGCTGCTCGTCGTAGAGGCCAAACGCACTCTTCAATTCCGCCATTTTTTCCTCGAGCTTCATGAGTGCGCTGCCGAGCCGCTCGATGTCCGCGTCGGTGAGATTGCCCGCGTCCATGCGACGCAAGGCCTGCTTTTCGAGGAGACGCCGCACGAGCTCGATGATGGAGAGGACGAGCTTCGCCAGTCCGTTTTCCACGGCCTCGGAATCGGCGGAAATGCGCTCCGGCACCATCGTGTCGGTGAAGGAGAGCGCGTGCCGCAGCTCCTGTTCTTCATTCGTCAGCATCATCGGCAAACACCTCCAGAGGCCAGGGACCGGACAGGAGAAAAGGGACGTTCGTCTCGCGCAGCGCTTCGCCCGCCGCGAGCACGCGCGGCGCGGCTTCGCGCTGCACGAGCATCGCGAGCTCCACACTTCGTTCGTCGCGATGCTGCCAGCGATGCTCGATCGCATGCGGCACGAGCAATCGCTCCGCGGCTTCGCGGAACGCAGGCGAAACGTTCGTGGCCTGCATCGCCGCGTGCAATGCGCGCAGGTAGTCCGCGCCGCTCGTGAAGTCGTGCCGGTCGGGACGCGTCTGCGGCGAGCTCGCCGCGACTTTGAGCGTCATCTCGACGTGCTCGCGATGTTTCGTGAGGAGGCGCTTCCACTTTGCAAAATGCGCCGCGCATTTCGCTAACGCTTCATCCGGCGTCGTGACGGTGAAGCCGTAGCGAATGGCCACGAACGTGGCCACGTCGAGCAGCTTCGCGCGCACGTCCGCGACCCGCAGCAACAACTCGCGATCACCCACCGGCTGATCGTCCGCGATCGACAACGCGCTCAGAAAAAGATCGCCGACCGGAATCGCCTCCGCCAGCGGCTCGACGTCGTCGCGCAGAAGATGCGCGCCGATCACGATCGACTTCATCGCTTCGACGTCCGGATGATCGCGTCGACGTTGGCGAGAACGACGTTCAGTCCGAGGTAGAGCAGATCGACGTCACCGATGGAGATGACGGCCTCGCCGGCGATGATCACACCGCGGTCGAGGAGGTGATCGAGGGTTTCGAGCAGGGGGAGCTCTTCGAGGGTGAGGTCGGTCATCGTGTCAACGACGGGGGCAGGGGTGAGGGATGAGGGATGAGGGCTGAGGGCTGCAATCTCGCGTCGCGGCTCATCCTTCCTCCTTCATCCCTCATCCCTGCGCCCGTCCTCCTGGTCCGGCAAACGTGTACGGCGGCCACGGTCCCAGCAGCGCGATCGTGACGCCCTCGGGCTCGTAGCGCGCGGAAAGCTCCGCGTGGAGCTCGTGCAGAACTGATTCCTCGTCGCGGTTGACGAGCACGTTGATCTGCGGGAACGCGCCTTCGCGGCGCTGGCGCGATTCGGCGACGGTCTCGCAGCGCAGCTTCTCCAGCACCGCCGATTCGATCTCGCCGACCAGCGAATCCTCGGCCGTGTGCGACGCCTTCTTCTTCGCCTCGTCCATCTTTTTGCGCAGGAGGAAGGCTTTCCCCGGCGCCGCGTTCGCGATCTCGTCCTGCAGCGCGCGCAGCGACTCGACGCGCTTTTCGAGCGAGTCCGCCCATTTCGGCGGATCGAGCTCGACACGCAGCGTCCACTCCTGCCGCCCCGCGAGTCGCGCGAGTGTTTTGTCCAGCAGCTCGCGGTTTTCGTCGAGGTACGTGCGCACCGCTCCTTCGCCGGAGAAGAGCGTGAACGCGCGCAGCGGGATGATGGTCGTCCGTTTCATGAGCTGCGACATCACGGCCTGATGGCGATAGCCGATCGCGCCGAGCCATTCGAGATCGCCGGCGCGGCGGTCGATGACGTCCTGCGAGAACTCGTCCGCGCTCACGGGCGTGAAGATCGCGCAGACACCGTCGTGTCCCGTCGCACCAAAGCGGTCCGAGGAATCGATCGCTTCCCCCTCGGGGAGGACCGGCTCGCGGCTGATGGCGTAGACGTACAGCACGCGCCGAGTCTACATCGGGACCGCCGGCTGCAAAGGCACCAGCTTCCGCAACTCCTCCGCGGTCATCGGCGGACGCTCGCGGCGCTCGATGAGGATCGGGGCGTCGAGCGTTTCGAGTGTCTCGAGCTCGTAGCCGCGCATCGACCGATCGCACTCGTCGCCGTTCGCAGGCGTGACGTAATTCGCGATCACGCCGCCGATGCGGATCCCGCGCGCTTGCACGTTGTCGATGAGGCGCTTCGTCTCCGCGACGACGATGCGCTCGGGACGCGTGACCACGACGACGGCCGTCCTCTCCGAGGTGAGAGCGGCCTGCACTTCCTTCAACGCGCGCGAGGCGCGCACGAGCTCTTCGCCCAATGAACCGGAGGGGATGAGGTCTTTGTAGCGGAGCAACAGGCGCATGAACTCGCGCACCCACTCGCCGGCGGTTTTCGGCAGATCGAGCAGGCGCAGAAAGTGACCGGTGGGCGCGGTGTCGACGACGATGCCGGCGATCGAGTCATCGCGGATGAGATCGGAAAGGCGATCGACGGCGAACAGCTCATCCGCGCCCGGCGGCGCCATTTCGATCAGTCGCCGCATCGCTTCCGCGTCGTAGCCAAGGGAGACGTTGCCGGGGGTCAGCGCATCGACGGCTTCTTCGATGCGCGCGCCGAACGAATCGCGGAAGCGGCGCCATTTGGCCTTCGTGTCGATGGCCTCGATCTGCAGGTTCGGCGGTGCCTGCAACCGCAGGTCGAGAAGCGAATGCGCGGGGTCGACCGAAAGGACCACGCACTTGCGGCCCTCGACGGCGAGTTGCAGCGCGATCGACGCGGAACAGGAGGTCTTGCCGACGCCACCCTTGCCGGCGAGAAAGGTCAGACGGGGAATCGGCTTCAGGCTTCGGGCTTCCGCGATTCGGGGCGAAGTCTCCCGGACGTCCGACGCTTGATGCCCCTCACTCCATTGCTCGATCCGCTCCGCCGAATCCAACGGCACGCATGCGCGCGGCGCCTCCACCACGCGATAGTCGATCTCAATCGGACGGGCGCGATTCAGCACGACGAACGGCACCGTCAACTCACGCAACTCGCCGATGAGCCGCATCGTCTGCTCGATCACCAGCGGCTCCGGCAGAGTCACGGGCACGAAGAACGCCTCGTTCATCAGCAACGCGTGCCGCCGCTTCGCGCGGGCATCGAACTCCTCGATGAACGTGTCGATCGCATCGCGCACCTCGCGCCTCGTGAACTGCCGCACCATGGCCCGATGCTTTTCCTGCATCGCATCGAGCGCCAGCGCGAGCTGGTGAAAGTGCTCGGACGAGGAAAGCATCCGCACCGTATGTCCCGTCGGCGCCGTATCGACGACGATGATGGAGTCCGGATTCTCCTCGGCCAGCTCGCCGATGTGCATCCACGCCATCAGCTCGTCCGCGCCGGGCAGCGACAACTCGAGCAAGCGCCGCAACTCCTCGCGATCGAGGTACGTCCCGCGGTCGCCAATCTCGAGAAACGCTTCGAGATGCGTCGCGAGAAACCGCGCGTACAGCGCCTCCGCATCGAGCGACTCGATCCGCAGCGGCAGGTTCAGATCTTCGAGATTGGAAGCAGGATCCGTGGTGAACAGAATCACCCGCCGCGTCTTCGCGTAATGCAGCGCGGCAGCAGCGGAGATCGTGGTCTTGCCCACGCCCCCTTTGCCGCCAAAAAGAATGACACGGCGAGAGAGGAGCGATGAGAGATGAGCGACGAGCGAAGCCGATTCATCTCTCATCGTTCATCTCTCATCGTTCATCTCTCATCGTTCATCTCTCATCTCTCTCTCCCCATATCCCGTATAGACGCCAATCCCCCCCTCGTCCTCATCGCGCTCAGCCGCATACTGGCGGGCGACCTCTTCCTTGCGGGCGCGGATGTCGCGCAGGGCCTGGAACACGACGGCCTCTTCCTGCACGTAGTCTTCTTCGCTGATCTCGCCGAGCTCGAGCCGCATCTGCAATTCGATGAGGCGCTCCTTCCACGGCTGATCGTTCATCAGCTCCTCGTCCGCCATCTTCTGGATCGTGCGCATGATCCATTTGAAGCCGGAGATCGGCCCCTTGAGAGGGAGGAGGATGATGTCGTCGAGGAGGAAGGCCATGGCGTGTACCGCCTATGGTCGCAGAAGTCGGGCCACCGCGTTCCGGAGTCCGCGCGCTTTTCTCGCGGCGCGGTTCTGGATCGCGGCCCACGGCGGCAGCTCCTGCGGCGGCCACTGCCCCGGATTGGCGATCTCCGCGCCGTTGTAGAACTGCGGCACCGGCTGCCCCGTGCGGATGTCGTGCACGTTGCGCGTGACGATGTGGCCGAGGCCGAGGTCGGAGAAGAGCGGGGTGTAGTAGATGCAGCCTTCGAAGTAGTAGTGCGTCACCTGCGAGAGGCGCGTGCGGTCCTGGTCGACGATCGGCGTCCCGCCGTGAAACAGGTTCGCCGCCCAGATCAGCGACTGCCCGCGCTGCAGCTTCAGCTCCGCGCGCTCGGCCGTGCGCTGCGCCTTCATCAGCTCTTCGACGAAGTCCTCGTAATGGTGGTATTTCTCGTAGCCCGTCGTCCCCTTCGCGGTGATGCCGACGTCGAGCATGTCGAAGCGCGGGAGTTTGTGCGAGCCGACGTAGTAGTGCAGCGGCCCGTTGCGCAGGTCGACGTCCTCGAGGGCCGTCCAGACGCCGGCCATGTAGCCATACGGGATGCTGTCGAAATGGATGATGTCGCTGTGCGTGCGCTGCTGCGACCCGACGCGGAAATTCAGCGTCTGAAACGGAATCGGCTCGCGGCGGTAAAGGATGCGCAGGATCTCCAGCACCCGCGGCGCGACCGCGATCTGCCGCACCTGCTCGTTCCACCACCACGCATCCTGGATGCGCGTCGTGTCGGCGTAATACGGCTCGTACGTCTGCACGAACTTCTCACGCAGCCCCGCATTCGCCCCCTCGATCGTCGCGTCGGAGATCTCCGGATCGACGATCACATAGCCGTGCTCGGCAAAAAACTGCACGAGCTTCTTCGTCTCCGGATCGAGGGTGCACGTCTCGAGCGCGCTGTGGAAAGCGGGAGAATCGATCCAGGGGCGGGTGGTGGAGGGCAGCATCGTGGCGTGAAACAGCGTTGGATGAGTGAATCTTTCGTTGATGGTTGCTAGTTGCTGGTTGCTTGGAAGCCTCGCCCAAGCCGACAAATCCCAAGCAACCAGCAACCAGGAACCAGCAACTACCTCTCGGCGCGCTCCAGCTTCAACCGGATATTCACAAAGTTATACGGCGGCCACGGTCCCGTGTACAAAAACGAAAGCTTGTTCTCGTACTTTTTCGCGATCTCGGAGATCTGGTCGTCGAACGCCTTGGTTTTGTCGCGCTCGACGAGGAAGGCGGCGTTCATGATCATCTTGTCGCCGATCGGTTTGTTCGACCGGGAGGCGATGGCGGCGTCGCGCAGGGCTTCGTAGATTTCCGTCACGTACGAATCGGCTTTGGCCTGCAGGGCCGACTCGACGACGCGGCCGAGCTGCATGCGCGAGAAATACGTGGACGTCGAGGTGTTCGACTGGATCTCGTCCTTGAGCCGGCGGATCTCCTCGTTCTCGCTCTCGATCTCCTTGATGACCTGGTCCTTGTCCCAGTTCACCTTGAGGCCGAACTCGATCTTTCCTTCCATCTTCTGCAAAACGTCCGAGAGCGCCTCGTAGGTGCCTTTGAGGAATTCCTTGATGTCGTTCTCGGTGCGGAAGACGGTGCCGAAGCTCATCGGCAGGACCGTGAAGTCCTTCATCACGAGCTCGTTGACGTGCTCGTGCGCCAGCGCGTTCTCGCGCGTCGGGTCGAAGACGATGAGCGGACAGTTCGAGACGACGGCGGCGAACTCGCGGTGATGCACCGTGTACACCTTGTCCCCGCGCCCGCCGATCCCGACAGGGCCGAAGTCCTTCGGCGCTTCCGTCTTGATGATGCAGTAGACGTACTTGCCCTGTTCGGTTTCCACTGTTCCGTGAAGCTGCTCGCTCATGGCCCCTACCTCGTGACGACCCGAAGAATACAATAACCGGGTTTGCAAGCCGCAGACCTCAGTTCGCTGACCGGAACCCTCGAATCGTGGTTCGCCCGCCACCAGCGCGCGCTCCCCTGGCGCGAGGCGTACGAGCCGTATCACGTGTGGGTCTCCGAGGTGATGCTGCAGCAGACGCGGATGGAGGTGGTGGTGCCGTACTTTCACCGCTTCCTCGACCGCTTTCCGAGCGTGGCCGCGCTCGCGAACGCGAGCGAGCACGACGTCATGGCGGCGTGGTCGGGACTCGGCTACTACCGCCGGGCGAAGATGCTGCGGGCGGGAGCGGTGGTGGTGATGGAGCGCTTCGGCGGTGTGCTCCCGCGGAGCGTCGACGAGCTGCTCGAGATTCCCGGCATCGGACGCTACACCGCCGGCGCCATCGCCTCGATTTCCTTCGATACGCGTGCGCCGATCGTCGACGGCAACGTCGCTCGCGTGACCGCGCGCATCTTCGGCTCCGACGGCGACGCCTGGCCTCGCGCGGAAGCGCTCGTGACTGCGTGCCAATCGCCGCGCGCGCTCAATCAATCGCTGATGGAGCTCGGCGCACTGATTTGCGTCCCACGCAAACCGTCCTGCCTCCTCTGTCCGGTGCGCGAGCAGTGCGTGGCCGTCGCCATCGGACGCGTCGACGAGCTCCCCGCACCGAAGGCGAAGAAGGAAACGCGCGAGCTGCAGATCGACCTCTACCTCGTCAGCGACAAGCGCGGCCGTCTGCTCATGCGCCGCGAGTCGGGACCGCTGATGAACGCGATGTACCACCTCCCCCACGGCGACACCACGCTCCTCACCGGCACCCCGCTCCCCGCAACCCGCCGCGAGCTCCTCGGCTCGTTCCGCCACACCGTGACGACGCGCAAGATCGAGTTCTCCGTTTACGCCGCAGACGTGAAGCGCGTGCGCGGCGCCGAATACGAGTGGATCGATCCGCGGGCCATGCACGAGGTGCCGCACCCGTCGTACGTAAAAAAAGCCCTCGCTCTCCGCCCCCCTTTCTAAGCAGGATGCTCTGGCGTCGCCAACGGATCGGGAAACGACCGGGGGGTCTGGGGCCCATGGCCCCAGCCGCCGGAGGCCTCTCGTCGTTTCCCGATCCGTGGCGAATCCAAAGCATCCCGCTTAGATCTGCGTTCTGCGTTCTGCGTTCCCCGTTCCTTCGTACAATGCCTTCATGCGCGGGCGTGTGAAAGCGATCTTCTCCCTCATCCTCCTCCTCGGACTTTCCCCGACTCTCATCGCCGACTGCTCCTGGTCGCCGCAGTACAGCGCGGAGCTCCGCACGACGGCACTCGACGTCGCGGTCGACGGCAACTTCCTCTGGGTCGCCACCGGCTACGGCGTGCAGCTCGTGCAGAACGACCGCGTCGTCGACACGCTGCCCATCCCCGGCAACACCCGCGTCGTGCGGCCGAACGGCACCGGCCTCGCCTACGTCGGCAGCGGCTCGCGCGTGCACATCGTGCGGCGCGAAGGCAACTCGCTGCAGCTCGTGCGCTCCGTCCCCGCGCGCGCCACCGTCAACGACATCCTCATCGCCGGCTACCTCTTCGTGGCCACGAGCAGCGGCATCGACCACTTCGATCTCATCGACCCGACGACGCCGTTCAAGACCACCATCGCGCTGGCCACGTCCTCGCCGAACGTCACCTCGCTCGCCGCAGGACGCAACACGCTCTACGCCGCCGACGGCGACAGCACGGTGGAGACGTTCGCCATCGCCGTCCCCGCGCTGCCGCAGGGCACCGGCTCGCTCGAATCGCTGCCGCGCTCGTCGTACGTCCACTTTGCGAACGACTGGCTCTTCGTCTCCGACGCCTTCGGGCAGAACACCGACGTCTTCACCGGCACCAATCGCCTCGCGCGCATGCCGTTCGGCTCCGCGTCGTTCGCCGCCAACGGCCAGACGTATTTCGTGGCCGGAACGGATCGCACCCTGCGCGCGATCGATCTCACGAACCTCACCCGCATCGCCGAGCGGTACGAAGCGATCCTCGCGCCGACCGACGGCACCGACAACGCCATCCACGCCATCGCCCGCAACGGCAACACGCTCTACGTCGCCGCGGGTGACCTCGGACTCGTCCAGCTCGACGCGACCACGATCGCCAAACCGTTCACGCTCGTCAGCTACGCCACCGCTCCCGTGAGCAGCGTCCGCGCCGCCGGCGACAAAGCATGGCTCGCGAACGCCGCCGGCACGATCACCGAACAGCGCATCGTTCCCGCGGGCGTCGACCTGACGGAGATCCGTACGTGGGAAGCCGGCGTCGGCGCGGTGATTCGCGACGCGCGCGACAACGGCCTGCTCACCACGAACGGCTCGCAGGCCACGCTGTGGGCGCTCGTCTCCGCCACGCCCACCGCCGCGGCCACGTTCAACTTCGCCGACACGATCGTCGACGCCGTCGCCTCCGACGCGTTCGTCGTGGCCATCCTTCCGAACGGAAGCGTCTGGACCACGCCGAGCCCGCAGACGGCACCGCAGCAGCTTCCCGTCACCGAGGCGTTGCTGCTGGCGAGGAACGGATCGTCGGTCGCGGTGGCGGAGGTGCGCGTGGAGGACGGAAAAACCGTCCTCCACTACTTCCGCGACGGCGACTTTGCGGCCGGCGCGCAGAAATTCACGATCGACGGCGCGGCCATCGGGAGCATCGCCCTCGACGCCACACGCGCCGCGGTCTTCACCTTCAACGGCATCAACGTCGTCGATCTCGCCACGGGGAACGTGCGCGTGATCGCCGACTCGCAGCGCGTCATTCCGCGCGAGCTCGCGTTCGCCGGCGACGATCTCCTCGTGCTCGACTCGCGGCGCCTGCTCGTCTACGCCGATGCGCGCACGCTCGTGCGCGACATCACGCTCCCCGCCGACGCGGACGCCTTCGACGTCGCGAACAACGTCGCCGTGCTGGCGACGACGGAAGGTCCCGCGGCCGCGCTCTTCCAGAACAGCGTCCCGGCGCCGCAGGCGCGCTTCACGAGCAGCTACCCCACGAAGCTCGCCGCGAGCAGTCAACATGTTTACCTCTTCGATCGCGACGGCGTCGACGTCTACAGCACGGCCGGCGAGGCTCCGCATTACGTGACGACCGCGCGCGCCGCAGGCGCGATCGATCTCGCCGCCAGCGCGACGACCCTCTACACGCTCGCCTCGAACGGCAGCGTCACGGCATGGACGCCGGCGGGCGGCGTGCTCGCCCAGGCCGCGATCAGCGAAGGCAACGACTCGCAGCCGCTCTCCATCGCCACCGTCGGCAACGCGGTGTGGGTCTCGCTCTCCTCCGGCTGCACGAGCGGCAACTGTCAGCGCAGGACGTTCGTTCTCGATCCGAACACGCTCGCCGTCACGTCGACGATGACCGGCGCCGTGCGCGACGTCGTCGTGACGAACACGCGCGCGTACGCGCTCTTCGACACGCCGAACGAACTGCGCGTCATCGACATCGCCGATGCGCTGCATCCGTCGCAGGTCGTCGCGGTCGCGCGTCCCTCCACCGCCACATCCGTCGCTCACGAGCCCGGCACCGTGCACGTCCTCGGCGACAAGCTCTACTCCTTCAGCGACACGACGCTCACGTTCACCGGCGACCGCTTCGCTGCCGTCACGCCCGATCCCGCGCAGCAGATCCGCATCGAAGGCGGCTGCGCCATCGTCACCGGCCGCGGCGAGAGCCCGCAGCTCTTCACGCTTCCGGCGTGGGCCGCGCACACGTCGCAGTACGACGTGCCGTCCGCGATGCGCGAGGCCGCGATGCAGCCGGGCCGGCTGTATCTCCTGACCGGTCACTCGCTCGAGATCTGGTCGAGCATCGCGCAGCAGCCGATGCCGCGGCGGAGATCCGTGCGATGAAGGTGGCGTTACGCGAAGACGCGAACGCGTACCGGATCACGCTCGACGCGCCGCCGCTGCACATCCTCGACATCGCGCTCCTCGAAGAATTGCGCGACGCGCTCGCGCGCATCCGCAATGACCGCCACGCGCTGATCCTCGACGCCACGGGCGACCGCGCCTTCTCCGCCGGCGCCAGCGTGCAGGATCACCTCGGCGACCGCGTCGCGACGATGCTCGCCGTGTTCCACGACTGTTTCCGCACGCTCGCGCGTCTCGACCTCGTCACGATCGCGCTCGTCACCGGTCCCGCGCTCGGCGGCGGTTGCGAGCTGGCCATGGCCTGCGATTTCGTCCTCGCCTCCGACCGCGCCCGTTTCGGCCAGCCCGAGATACACCTCGGCGTCTTCCCGCCCGTCGCCGCGTATCAGCTCTCGCGACTGACGGCGCCGCGCAAAGGCCTCGAGCTCCTCCTCACCGGCGATCCGATCGACGCACACACCGCCGAACGCCTCGGCCTCGTCAACGCCGTCTTCCCCGCGGACGGGTTCGCGTCACGCACGGACGAATGGCTCGCGCGGCTCTATCGACAGAGCGCGTCCTCGCTTCGGTTTGCGAAGAAGGCGTTTCGTCTCGCACAGGGCGCGGATTTCGAGGAGAAGCTCGCGAGCGTGGAGCGGCTCTATCTCGAGGAGCTGGCGAAAACGGCTGACGCGAATGAAGGCTTGAACGCGTTCCTCGAGAAGCGGAAAGCCGTGTGGCAGGACACCTGAATGGGCGCCCGGCCCTAGTTCGCCTGCTGCTCGAACGCGACCGTCGTGTTCGCGTTCAACTTCACGTTCATCTTCTTCGTCGGGGTCGAGGCGGCAGGAAAGGAGACGATCATCACGACGCCGGAGGCTTTGCCGTCGCAACCGACAGGCATCGGGCGGACGACCTTGAGCTCGCCGAACTGTTTGGCGAGCGTCTTGCCGCTGTCGTCGACCCATTCCAGCGGCGCCGCCTCTTTCTTTCCGATCGACGTCGCGAGCGCCTGCGCTTCCTGGAACGTCAGCTTGCCGGTGAGCAGCGTGACGACCTGGTGGGGGCGTTCGGTGCGCGCGACGAAACGATTGACGCACGCGGCCGAGGCAGCGTGGGCGAAGGCGGCGAGAGCGAGAGCGGCGAGGAGGATTCTGGAATTCATGAGCCCGGGACGTAGACATTGTGCATGCCGGAGGAATTCCGGCGCAACCCGCGGCCTCGCGCGCCGTACATGTCCATGCAGCCGGCGCTCGGGACGCCGTGTGTCATCATGAGTCAGATGGACGTCGCACCAGAGACGACGAAACGGCGCCAGATCTCGCCGGCGTTGCTGCTTTGGGTGGCCGGGTTGGCGACGCTCATCCTCGCCGAATACGCGGACTACGTCCTCGATCGCTTCGGCCGCAGCTTCTGGCCCCTCGGCATCGTCTCCTTCTTCGCCTGGCTCCTCGTCATCGGCCTGACGCTGTACGGCTTCGCCATCGTCGTCCGGTGGGTGCTGCGGAAACTCTTCTGGACGGTCGGACGAAGACTCTTCCTGAGTTACCTCCTGATCGGCCTCCTTCCGTTCTTTCTGATGACCATCCTCCTGCTCACGATCGGCTACATGTTCGCCGCCGTCATGACGCAGGCCGCCGTCCGCGCGGAACGCCAGGCCTCCCTCGGCCAGCTCGAAAGCTGGACGGTCGAATACGTGATGAGCGGACGCCGTCCCACGGGCGCACTGCCGTCGCTCGAGATCTACGACAGCGCCGACGCGACGGGCCGGCAGCTCCCCGGATGGCTGCGCACGCGCAGCTTCAGCGGCATCGTGTCGCGCGACCGCCAGCCGCTCCTCGTCGCGGCGCGCCAGTTCGCGGGACAACCGGCACGCGCGGTCGTGTTCGTGCAGCCGATGGATCGCCTCTGGGCCGACCAGCTCAAGGAGCGCTGGCGGATGATCGTGCGCACCGCGGACGCGAAAGCAACACGCGGCGACGGTCCGGAACGCAACATCAACATCTCCTCGGACGAGGAACTGAAAACCCTCTTCGCCCGGAACTTCGGCCGCTCGATCATCTGGGGCGACATCGCCGACCTGAACGAATGGACGACCGGCGAGGAGATCGCGGACCGCAGCCTCTTCATGCTGGTCATCAACCCGCCGGGGAACCTCTTCTCGTATTACTTCGGCGCCTCGGCCGGCGACTACTTCGAGATCCTGGCGACGATCATCGCCGGCCTCGCGGGACTGCTGCTGATGATGTACGTGATCGCGGCGATGTTCGCGGCGGTGCTGATCTTCTCGATCTCGCGCGCCGTGAACCGCATCGAGAAAGGCACGCGCGCGGTCGAGCGCGGCGACTTCTCGTACCGCATCCGCATGAAACGCCACAACCAGTTGGGGGCGATGGCGCAGTCGTTCGACCGCATGACCGAATCGATCGCGTCGCTGCTGGCCAGCGTCACGGAGAAAGAGCGCCTGCAGAGCGAGATCGAGATCGCGGCAACGATCCAGCGCAACCTGCTGCCGAAGGAAGGACCGCACTTCCGCGGCGTGTCGTTCTCCGCGCATTTCGAGCCGACGGCGTCGATTGGCGGCGACTACTACGACGTCTTCAACATCGACAAATCACGCCTCGCTGTCGCGATCGGCGACGTGTCCGGCCACGGGCTCTCCACCGGTCTCGTCATGGCCATGGTCAAGGCCGCGATCACGACGCTGGTCGAAGAAGGCGCGGAGGAAACGTCGCTCTTCCAACGCCTCAACGAGCTCGTGTTCCGCTCGACGGAACGCCGCGCGTTCATGACGCTCGCGTTCACGATCTTCGACCTCGAGCGCGGCACCGTGCGTCACACGAACGCCGGTCATCTCTATCCGTACCTGCTGCGCCGCGGCGAGGACATGCCGATCTCCATCGAATCCCCCTCGCTCCCCCTCGGCGTGCGCGCCAACCTCACCACGCACACCGCGGAGATGGAGCTGAAGGAAGGCGACGCCGTCGTCTATCTCTCGGACGGCATCGTCGAGGCACAGGACGAGAATGGCGATCCGCTGGGCTTCGAACAGCTCGAGCACCTGCTCGCAAAACAGACCGACGCCGCGCCGTCGACGATCCGCGACGCGATCCTCGAAGCGGTGGCGCTGCACAGCGGCAGCCGCCCGGCCGACGACGACCGGACGGTGATGGTGATCCGCTTCGACAACGTCCGCTCCGCGCCTGTCACCGAGGTGGTGCCCGCGGTGCCGGCTGCTATCGGTTGATGCCGATGGTGATGCTGCGGCCCGGCGCCAGCGCGGCCACTTCGTCCGGCGATCCCGCGTGCTGCGCATTCGTGAGGTTGCGCACGACCATGCGCACTTCGAACGCCGGCGTGAACCTCCAGCCGAATCCCGCGTCGACCTCCGTGTAGCCGGGTCGCTCCACTTCCACCGGACCGGGATGTTCATCGCGGCCGTACGCGGAGATCGTCGTGAACGCGGACATCTGCCGCGCGGCCCAGCGCAGCGACGCGTGCAGCGCGGGTCCGGAGATGTCGTCGAGTGCATCCCCCGTGTCGACGTCCTCGCCGCGCGCGAGCGCCGCGCCGAGCTGCACCTCGAAATGGCGCGGCAGGCGCGTCACGGTTTCGAGCTCCACACCTTGGATCTCGGCCTCGCCGCGATTGCGGAAGAAAAAGTCGGCGCCTGCGCGATAGCGCTCGACGAGATTGCGGATGCGGTAGTCGTACGCGTAGAGCGCCACGCGCGTGCGCGCTCCCGACCAGCGCACGCCGCCGTCGAACTGCAGGCTGCGCTCGGGCTCGAGGTTCGGATTGCCGTTCACGAATCCGCGTCCGCTGATGCCGCGGAAGTAGCGGTCGGAAAGCGATGGCTCGCGATAGCCGCTCGCGACCTGCAGCGTGGCCGTCAGGCCGCGGAACGGACCCGCGGTGAGCGCGCCGAATCCGGAGAGCGCAAGGTCGTCACGCGAGAGTTCGCCCAGCTCGCCGCGATTGCGACTCGCGATGTGATCCGCGCGCGCGCCGGCGGCGAGCTGCATCGCGCGCGACACGCCGCCGTTCCACGAGACGAACGCGCCGGTGTTGTAGCGATCCGCATCGTCGATCGACGGGGCGGCGTGCAGATCGAAACGCGAGACGAAGTCGATGCCGGCGGTGATGCGCGAGCTTTCTTTCGCGCGCTCGCCGCTCAGACGGAACGAGGCATCGCGCGCCTTCACGGCCGCACTTTCGATGCCGGTCGTGCGCACGCGATTCGTGGTGATCGAGTACGAGCCGAGAGCGGCGCGCACGGCAAGGGCGGTCCAGTCGCCGGGCGCGTCGAGATCGAGCGCGAACGTCGCGAGCGTCGCGCGCTCGTCGGGGTAGATCGTCTGCACGCTGTCGGCCGAGGGGGCGCCGACGTCGCGCGCGACGCTCGACATCACACCGGCGCGCATGCGGCCCCAGTCGGCGTCGCGCACGAAGCGGAGCATCGCGCCGCGATCGCGGTACTGCGAGTTCGGGATCACGTCGCCGTTCGCGTCTTCGGCGTCGGCCGAGGTGCGGGCGTGGATGGAGGCGAGGACGGCGCCGCCGAACGCGTCGGTGGAGATTTCGCCGGCCACGCTCTGCGTGTTCGTGCCGCCGAACGAGCTCCAGAGGTCGTACCGATAGTCGGGCTGACCGGGAATCGGATCGCGCGGACGCAGATGGACCACGCCGCCGAGAGCATCGGAACCGTAGGCGACGGAGCCGGGGCCGCGGGAGATCTCGATCGAGCCGAGGCTGAGCGGATCGACGAACGTGGCGGAGGGACCGGCGCGGCGCTCGGCGACGATGCGGGCGTCGTCGATGAGGAGCAGCGTGCGTCCGCTGGCGAGTCCGCGCACGACGGGAACCGCGGGCGGACCTTCGCCGCGGATGGTGACGCCGGGCGTGGCCGCGATGGCGTCGACGACGTGCGCGGGCTTGCGCTGCTCGATCTCTTCGACGCCGACGATCACGGGCGCGGCGGCAGGTGTGCCCTCGATGTTCGGCGTCGCGCCGGTGGTGACGGTGACGCTCTCGCGGTACGCGGGCTCGAGGCGGATCTCCGGCGTGAGCTGCGTCAGATAGATCGGCGGGAACAGCTCGCCGCGGCTGCCGACGATGAGAAGCGTGGCGGGGAGTCGCGGATCGGGATTGAGGGTGAAGCGCCCTTCGCTGTTCGTGCGGGCCGTGCCGTTCTGGTCGACGATGGAGACCTGTGCGCCGGCGACGGGCTTGCCGGTGGTGTCGACGAGACGGGCCTCGAACGCGAAGGCGTTCGAGGCGACGACGAGCAGCGCGATCAGCGCGCTTCGAGCGAAGCGGCCGCGATCACGTTGGTGTCGATCGCCTTGCGGATGTGCTTGGCGATGCGATTGATGTAGTTGACCGTCTCGCGGAACGGCGGCACACCGTCGTACTTCCATACGTTCCCCTCACCAGCGTTGTATGCCGCGACGGCGAGATCCGCATTGCCGTCGAACTTCGTCAGCAGCCAGCGAAGATACCGCGTGCCCGCGTGAATGTTCTCGCGAGGATCGAACGAATCGGTGACACCGAAGCGCTTGGCCGTGGCCGGCATGAGCTGCATGAGGCCGCGCGCGCCTTTGTGGGAAACGATGCGCGGGTTGTAATCGGACTCGGCCTTGATGACGGCGGACACGAGCGCGGCATCGACGTCGAACTTTTTGGCGGCCTCGACGATGATGTCGTTGTACTTCGACTGCCAGAGCGGCTGGCTCTCGTCGCTGTACCGCCAGGAGCGCTTCGGGAAGACGCCGCCCTGCTCCTCGACGATCTTCTTCACTTCCTCGACCACTTCCGGCGCGACGATCTCGTCGTCGACGATGCGCTCGACGCGCGTCAGCGGCAGCGACAGCTTCCCGCCGCCGGGGATGGTGAGGTGGATCGTCTCTTCCTCGACCGCGAACGTCTCGATCTTCATGTTCCGGCCGTCCGCGAACAACGCAATGCTCGCGCTCGCCGAGTTGGCGGCAAGAACGAGCGCGGCTGTGGCGAGGAGGCGTTTCATGCGGTGCTGTCGTCAACGACTCGGATGTGACGATTATGCCCGGGAAAAGGTTTGGGTGGGGGTGGTGGGTGGTGGGTGCGGTTGCTGGTTGCTGGCTGCTGGTTGCTGGTTGCTGGTTGCTGGGGGGGTGTTGTCGGTTATCGGTTGTCGGTTGTCTGGGCCGCATCGCCGGAACGCCCAGACAACCGACAACCGAGAACAACGCCGACTCTCGGCTACCTGGCCGCATCGTCACACGCGCAGACAACCGACAACAACCCTCACGCCCTCGGATGAAAACTCTCATACATCCTCTGCAGCCGGGCTCGGGAGACGTGAGTGTAGATCTGGGTCGTGGAGATGTCGGCGTGGCCGAGCATCATCTGCACGCTGCGGAGGTCGGCGCCGTTTTCCAGGAGGTGCGTGGCGAAGGAGTGGCGGAGGACGTGCGGGGAGATGTGCGCTTTCACGTCCGCTTCGCGCGCGTAGCGCACGATTTTCATCCAGAACGACTGCCGGGTCATGGGGCGGCCGCGGCGGGAGAGAAAGAGGTGCGGGTCGGCGTATTTGTCGAGGTCGGGACGGCCGCGCTCGATGTACTGGACGATCACGTCCCGAGCCGTGTCGCCGAACGGGACGATGCGCTCCTTCGAGCCCTTGCCCATGGTGCGCAGAAAACCGGCGTCCAGAACGAGCTCGTCGAGGCGGACTTTGATCAGCTCACTGACACGCAGGCCCGTCGCGTAAAGCAGCTCGAGCATGGCCGCGTCGCGCAATCCATCCGGAGTGCTGCGATCCGGCGCCGCCAGCAGCGCCTCCACTTCGTCGGGCTGCAGCGACTTGGGCAGCGTCGACCAGAGCTTCGGGTTCTCGAGATTCTCGGTCGGATCCTTCTTCAGATGCCGTTCCGCGACGAGAAAGCGGAAGAGCCCGCGAATCGCCGCCAGCGCGCGCGCCACGGACCGCGCGGAGATCCCCGCGCCGCGCAGTGCCTGAAAATACTTCACGATGTTGATGCGCTCGACACCCTCGACGTCGAGCTTGCTGTCGTTCAGCCAGTGCCCGAAGTGCCGCAGATCCGCCTGATACGCGGCCAGCGAGTTCTTTGCGAGCCCTTTTTCGACGGCGAGGTAGTCGAGAAAGATGGGCAGGTAGGTCAGAAAGTACGCGCCGGTTTCCTTCTTGTCTTTCGCTATTGATCTGGGGTTGCGCACGTTGTCTTGTCTTGCCTTGTCCTGCAATTTATCCCGGCGAAAGTGAGCTGCAGGGATGGGCTGAGCTGCACGATGAACTGAGCAGCACCCTGCACTAGAGAGCGGAGTGAGCCACGAGATCCGCCATGTACGAGCTCCGCACGAACGGCCCCGAGAACACGGCGCGGAAGCCGAGCGATTCGCCGATGACGCGGTACTCCTCGAACACGTGCGGCTCGATGTATTCGATCACTTCGAGCTTGTCGCGCTTCGGCTGGAGGTACTGGCCGATGGTGACGATCTCGACGTGCGAATCGTGGAGCCGCTGGAGCGCTTCGACGACTTCGTCGCGCTGCTCGCCGAGGCCGAGCATGAGGCCGGATTTCGTCACGATGGCGGGATCGACGTTTTTCGCCTCACGCAAAACTTCGAGCGAGCGGTCGAAGCGCGAGCCCGGCCGCACGTGGCGATAAAGGCGCGGAACGGTCTCGACGTTGTGGTTGTAGTAATCAGGCTTCGCCTCGACGACGATGCGCACCGCGTCGAGATTGCCGCGGAAGTCGGGAGTGAGCACTTCCACCTTCGCCTCCGGCAGCGCCTCGCGCAATGCGCGGATCGTTTCCGCGAACTGACGAGCGCCGCCGTCGGGGAGATCGTCGCGCGTCACGGACGTCACGACCACATGTTTGAGTCCCAACCTTTTCGCCGTGTCCGCAACCGCACGTGGCTCGTCGAGCGAGGGCGGCGCGTAGGGCAACCCCGTCGTCACGTTGCAGAAGCCGCAGGCGCGCGTGCAGACGTCGCCGAGGATCATGAACGTGGCGGTGCCGCGGGAAAAACACTCGGAGCGATTGGGGCACGCGAGCGATTCACAGACCGAATGAAGGTCGCGCTCGCGCAGCATGGTTTTGATCTCCCGCAATGCCGGGAGATTCAATTTCTTTTCGCGGATCCACTGTGGGAGGCGCTGACGATTCGATGGTTGCGTCACAGAGCGATTCTGCCTTCAATCACCACAAATAAAAAGTGCCGCGTCGATCGACGCGGCACTCGGAAAAAGCCGATGCAGTGGGTCAGTGCCCGGCGGCCTGCGGCGCCAGCGACTTCTCGAGGCACTTGTGGATGAGCTTCTCCGCTTCCATTTCCGGGATGTCCTTGACGATCGCGACCTCGGAAACGAGGAGGTACTTCGCGCGGTCGTACATCTTCTTCTCGCGGAACGAGAGGCTCTTCCGTTTCTGCACTTCGTTGAGGTTTTTCAGGACTTCGGCGACGTCCTCGAGACGGCCCGTCTTCATTTTCTCGAGGTTCTCGCGGTAACGGCCTTTCCAGTCCGTGTGGGCTTTGACCTGCTTCTGTTCGAGCAGGCCCAGGAGGCCCTTGATCTCCGTCTGCTTGTACAGGCGGCGAAGACCGACGCGGTCTGTGTTCGTGATCGGCACCACCAGCCGCGAATTATTCGCGAGTAACCGGAGGTGATAGTAGCTGTCTCCCTGAGGCATGATGGGGGAGTCGCCGATGTGCTCGACGACCGTCACACCGTGGTTCGGATAAACGAGCTTGTCCCCGACCTTGAAACTGAGTTTGACTGACGACAAGTGAGGCTCCTTTCGGAAAGCGCTAAGGGCTACAACATGAGGGACGGGCATTCTACGTCAGCGTTCCAGCGGCGTCAAACCATCAAAACTGCAACGCACGCGCGACAGCCCTGTTTTGCGCGCGGTGCCCGAGGTGCAATTTTCGGGCGCAATTTCGCGAAAAACGGCGTGACTGCACACGAGCCCGCGTGAGTGTCAGCGCATTCTGCGGATCAACTGATGCAGCCGGTCGAGTCCCTGACGCCGCTCCGCTTCCGAGCCCGTCAGCAGGTCTTCGATCACCTGCAGCTCGGCCTGCATCTCGATGCGCGACGCGGTCTCCTGCGGCAGCGGTCGTACTACGTCCACGACCGATCCCGGTGTCGTCGCCAACGCTGCCGGTTCCGTTCGCCGCACGTGCAGCGCGTCGCGCATCCGCTGCGATGCCGAGCGCAGCGCGGCCACTTCTCCGTTTTCCAGCGCACGCAAAGCGGCCTTCGCCGCGGTGACGGCTTCCGCGTACGGACTGGCGGCGAGATCGACGATGCGCGCCTGCACCAGCGCGACGTCGAGGTTGCCGTAGCCCTGCTTCTCGTCCGCGGTGGCGATGACCTTCACCGTCGCCTGCCGCGCGATCACCGGGAGGTCGATCGGACGGATCTCGCCAGGCTGGATCCACGCCTTCACGTCGAACGTCTGGCGCTGCACCTGATTCGGTCCCGCGACCATGTCGACGTCGAGCCGCTCGACCCACACGGGATTGTTCTTGCGCAGCAGCAGGCGCCGCGACGGGACGTCGACGATGACGCGATAGACGTTCGCGCCGCGCACTTCGATCGTAGCCATCTTGTCGCTGCGCGGCTGCACCGAATGCGAGGTGGTGATGCGTCCCGCTTCGAAGCGTTCGTAGGTCGCGTATTCGTACGAGCCGTCGGCGCGGCGTCCGCGCAGCAGCTCGATGTCTTCGTTCACGATGCGCTTCAAAAGGTCCGTCGGCAGATCCCGCTTGCTCGCCTCGGCCACGCGATCGAGCACGATCGCATCGTCGGCCACCTGCGGCACGGGATCGGTCGCCTGCGCGAATGCGCCGGCGGCGAAAAGGATCATCACGATGAGGCGTTTCATTTCACTCCCAGTTCCGCCAGCACGCTGGTGCCGGCCAGTCCCGCACTCGGCAGCTCGAGCAGATCGCAGATCGTCGCGCCGAGGTCGGCGAACGTCGAGCGCGTGCCGAGCGGCCGTGCGCCGCGAATGCGCGGGCCCGCGACGACGAGCGGCACGTACTCGCGTGTGTGATCCGTGGAGACGTCGCATGGATCGCAGCCGTGATCGGCGGTGATGAAGACGAGATCGTCCTCGCGCAGCGTATCGAGCAAGGCGGCGAGCTCGCCGTCGAACGATTCGAGCGCTTTCGCGTAGCCGATCGGATCGTTGCGATGGCCGTACTTCGAATCGAAATCGACGAGGTTCGTGTAGATGAGGTCCGCGTTCGACTCGCGCACGAGGTCCATCGTCTTGCGCATGCCGTCCGAATTCGACTCCGTGCGGATCTCGGTGCCGATGCCGACGCGGTCGAAGATGTCGGCGATCTTGCCGAGGCCGATCACTTCCCTGCCGGCTTTGTGGGCACGCTCGAGCGCGGTCTCGCCGGTCGGGCGCACGGTGAAGTCCTTGCGATTCGCGGTGCGCGTGAAGCGCTTCGCGCCCGCGCCGACGAACGGGCGGGCGATGATGCGGCCGATGTTGTGCTCGCCGCGCATGAGGTCGCGGGCGACCTGGCAGATGCGCCACAGCTCGTCCGGAGGGATCACCTCTTCGTGCGCCGCGACCTGGAAGACGGAGTCGGCCGAGGTGTAGACGATCGGCGCGCCGGTGCGCATGTGCTCTTCGCCGAGCTCGTCGAGGATCACCGTCCCCGAGGCGGCTTTGTTGCCGAGCGTGGAGCGGCCGATGCGGCGCTCGTACTCCTGGATGATCTCGGGCGGAAACCCGTTCGGATACGTGCGGAACGGGTCTTCGACGATGAGACCCATCATTTCCCAGTGGCCGGTGGTCGTGTCTTTGCCGGCGCTCACTTCGGCCATGCGTCCGTAGGCCGCGGCGGGCATCTCGGTCGTGGCCGGCGTGGGGAGGGTGTGGAGGAGTCCGAGGCGGGTCAGCGTCGGCAGGCTCGGGTGTTGCGTGTCGAGCACGTGCCCGAGGGTGTTGGAGCCGACGTCACCGAACTCGGCGGCATCGGGCAGCTCACCGACTCCGAGAGAGTCGCAGACGATCACAATGGCGCGAGACTTCGTCATAGGAGAGGGATTATGGCCGATTGGGTCTGGGGAACAATCTCCGCGTTCGCGAGCCTGCCGGTGTTCGCCGGGTTCGTCGTCGTATCGCTGCTCTTCATCTTCGTGCTGTTTCCGCTCACGAAGAGGCACTACCCGAAGATCCGCACGCTCGACGCCGACCCGTGGGGCTTCAGCGTGCGCGACGCCGATTTCACCCTTGGCCTGATGGACGAGAGGCAGTTGCGGGCGTACCGGAAGCAGGAGCTGTTCACGGACATGCTCTTCCCGGCGGTGTACGGGATCGGGTTCGCGGTGGCGATGGTGCTGCTCGCGCGCTACACCGGCGCGCCGCGCTGGCTCGTGCTGCTGCCGATCGTGGTGATGCTCGCGGACTATCTCGAGAACATTTCCATCCTCAGCATGATCGGCAATCGCCTGCGCGGCCAGGGCATCGGCGGGATGGCAGGAGTCGGCTCGATCGCCTCGCGCGTCAAACACTTTCTGCTCGTGGCGACCCTGCTCGTGCTGCTGGGCCTGTGCGCGTATGGCGTGTGGCGGAGGTTTGCGCCGCCGGAATTGTGATGGGACGAGGGAGGCAAGGATGAAGGCGGAAGGATGAAGGATGAACCTTATCGCCGTCTTTTGAGCTTGTTGACAGAGGCCACGAAGATCGCCGTGAGCTCGTCGGCCTCGTTGCGAAGTGGCGCAAGTTTGCTGTGCGTCACGATGTCGAGGTCGACGAGCAGTTCCAACCAATAAGCGGATTCCTCGAGCTCCATCAGCGCGCCTTCGAACTTGCTGATCATTTCCGCGTTCGAGCGGCTACGCATCGCCTCGCGATAGTGCGCTCCCACGGAGGAGCCGGAACGCATCAACTGATACGCGATAACGTTTGCGGATCGCGAATGTGGCAACGAGTCACCAAGCCGCATGATGCGCAACGCGAAGGCACGCGTGCGATCGACGAGATCGCGCCTCTCGCGGCCCCTCGTCATCCCTCATCCTTCATCCCTCATCCCTCATCCTTCATCCTTCATCCTTCCGCCCTGCCCCCGTCACGTCAACAACTCATGCACGAGCGGCCGCGGCGCCGGTTGTTCATCGCCGAAGCGCACGAACCCGAGGTACCGCTCGCGCAGCTCGTTCGCATCGCGCGGGGTGCCCAACTGGATGCGCGCAATCACCTCCCCCGCCCGCACCTCGTCACCGGTGCGTTTGTCGAAGAGGACGCCGGCGGCGTAGTCGATGACGTCGTCGGCTTTCTTGCGGCCTGCGCCGAGGTCGACGGTGAACATGCCGGCCTGATAGGTGTCCATGTGGGTGATGAAGCCGGACTGCGGGGCCTTCACTTCGATCACTTCGGTGGGCTGGGCGAGGAGGGAGTAGTCGTCGACGACGTTCGCGTCGCCGCCCTGGGCGGCGATCCAGAGACGGCACTGTTCGAGCGCGCGGCCGGAGGTAAGAGCTTCTTCGAGCGCACGGTTCGCGGAAGCTTCGTCGAAACGGCGGGACATGACGAGGATGCGCTCCGCCTGCGCACGCGTCACTTCCATCACGTCCGCCGGGCCGTTGCCTTTGAGGCATTCGATCGTTTCGATGATCTCGTTCGCGTTGCCCGCGGCGATGCCGAGCGGCCGGTCCATGTCCGTGATGAGCGCTTCGACGCGCGTGCCGGAGCCCGCGGCCGCGGCGATGAGGCTCTGCGCGAGCGCTTTCGAGTCCTGGTAGATGCGCATGAACGCGCCGCTGCCGGTCTTGACGTCGAGGATGAGGCCCGACGCGCCCATGGCCAGCTTCTTCGACATGATCGAGGCGGTGATGAGCGGCAGCGACTCGACCGTGCCGGTCACGTCGCGCAGCGCGTAGATCTTCTTGTCCGCGGGGGCGATGCCTTCGGTCGACGTCGAGATGACGCAGCCCGCGTCGGCGACGCAGCGCTCGAACTCGTCGCGCGAGAGGCGCGCGTTGAAGCGCGGGATCGCCTCGAGCTTGTCCAGCGTGCCGCCGGTGTGTCCGAGGCCACGGCCGGAGAGCATGCCGATCTTGACGCCGCACGCGGCCACCCAGGGCGAGAGCACGAGCGAGACTTTGTCGCCGACGCCGCCGGTGGAGTGCTTGTCGGCGATGAAGTCGTAGCTGTCGCGGAGATGCCACTGTTCCCCCGACCGCAGCATCGCCTGCGTCAGCGTCGCCATCTCCTCGGCCGTCATGCCGTTGATGGCGATCGCCATCAGCAGCGCGGACATCTGATACTCGGGGATCGTGCCGCGCGTGAAGCCGTCGATGAAGAATTCGATCTCGCGCGGCTCCAGCGGAGCGCCGCGGCGTTTGCGGTTGAGAAGCTCGTAGACGCTGTACATGCGCGCAGTTTATAGACTCCGCACATGAAAGCCGTGATCCTCCTCTCCGGCGGCCTCGATTCCGCGACCGTGCTCGCCATCGCCAGAAGCCAGCAGCGCGAATGCCTCGCGCTGTCGTTCGTGTACGGCCAGCGCCATCAGGTCGAGCTCGAAGCGGCGAAGCGCGTCGCCAGTGCGCTAGGCGTGGCCGAGCACGTCGTCTACCCGCTCGACCTGCGCGTCTTCGGCGCGAGCGCGCTCACCGCGGATCTCGAGGTCCCGAAGGACGCCGTCGGCGCGCCCGGTATCCCCATCACCTACGTCCCCGCGCGCAACACGATCTTCCTCGCGCTCGCCCTCGGCTACGCCGAAGCACGCGACGCGCAGGAGATCTGGATCGGCGTCAACGCCCTCGACTACAGCGGCTACCCCGACTGCCGCCCCGACTTCATCGACGCTTTCCAGAAGGTGATCTGGACCGGCACACGCAGCGGCGTCGAGCACCAGGAACCGCGGCTGGTTGCGCCGCTGCTGCAGATGAGCAAGGCGGACATCATCCGCGAGGGGACGAAGCTCGGCGTCGACTACGGAATCACGCACAGTTGCTACGACCCGGTCGACGGCAGAGCGTGCGGGCATTGCGACAGCTGCATTCTTCGCAAGCGCGGTTTTGTGGACGCTGGCGTGGCGGATCCGACGCGGTACGAGAGATGAGAGAGGAGAGATGAGAGAGGAGAGATGGCGAAGGCGAGAGATGAACGATGAGAGATGAGCGATGAGGGATGAGAGATGGCGAGGGCGGGGGATGAGCGATGAGGGATGAGCGATGAGTGTGTTGCGGGAGAGGACGAAGGCGTTTGCGCTGGGGATCATTCGCTTTTGTGGGACGTTGCCGCTGAGTGAGGAGGCGCGAGTGATTCGGCGGCAGTTGCTGCGGTCGGGGACTTCGCCCGGGGCGCATTGCCGGGAAGCGTATCGGGCTCGTTCGAATGCGGAGATGATCAGCAAGCTCGAAACGGCGCTGCAGGAGCTCGATGAAAGTGTTTACTGGATGGAGTTGTTGATCGAAAGCGATATCGTTCCGCCGCACCGCCTGCACGGCTTGATGCAGGAAGCGGACGAGCTCATCGCCATGACGGTCACCTCCGTTCGCACGATCAAGCGCCGCCGCTAGCGTAAAGTTTCATCTCTCATCTCTCATCGTTCATCTCTGGCTCTAGTCATCTCTCATCGTTCATCTCTCATCTCTCATCTCCCCTCTCAGCTGCCGACATGCGCATCACCGAAATCTTTCACTCCATCCAAGGCGAGTCCTCCCACACCGGCCGCCCCTGCGTCTTCGTCCGCCTCACGGGCTGCAACCTGCGTTGCACGTGGTGCGACTCGGAGTACACGTTCACGGGCGGAGAGCGGATGACGCTCGAGGACGTCGTCGCGCGGGTGAAGAGTTACGGCTGCAAGCTCGTCGAGATCACGGGTGGGGAGCCGCTGGCGCAGAGCGAGGCGTTCACGCTCATCGAGCGGTTGAGTGACGAAGGATTCGAGGTGCTGATCGAAACCTCCGGGTCGATCGACATCGCGCCCGTCGATCCGCGCGCCAAGCTGATCCTCGACGTGAAATGTCCCGGCTCGGGCGAGGTCGCGAAGAACCGGTGGGAGAACCTGAAGCACCTGCGGCCGCACGACGAGGTGAAGTTCGTCATCGCCGATCGCGAGGACTACGACTTTGCGAAGAAGGTCATCGCAGAGCACCAGCTCGAGAAGCACAACCTCCTCCTCTCGCCCGTCTGGGGGAGAATGGACATGAAAGCGCTCGCCGAGTGGATGCTCGCGGACCGCGTGCCGGCACGCTTTCAGACGCAACTGCACAAACACATCTGGGGAGCGGACGTTCACGGAGTATGACCACGAAACTCGATCACATCGGCATCGCCGTCCGCTCGCTCGAAGCGGGCACGAAGATCTACCGCGACCTCGGTCTCGACGTGCAGCACGTCGAAGAAGTGGCCACACAACGTGTGAAGACCGCGTTTCTGAGCGTCGGTGACTCCAACCTCGAGCTCCTGGAGCCGACCTCGCCCGACTCGCCGATCGCCAGATTCATCGAAAAGCGCGGCGAGGGCATCCATCACATCTGCCTCCGCGTCGAGAACATCGAGGCGCATCTCGAGCGGCTCAAAGGCGAAGGCTATCGCCTCATCAACGAAGCACCCGTCCCGGGCGCGCACGGTTGCCGCGTCGCGTTCCTGCATCCGGCCGCGGGGAACGGCGTACTGATCGAGCTCAGCGAGAAAGCGGAATGATCGAAGGCTTCGACGAACACTCGCTCGTCATCGTCAACCTCGTCCAGCCGAAGGAGAAATTCTTCGGCGTGCTGCGGGCGCTGTCCGCCGCGGGCGTGACGATGCGCGCGGTCAACCTCGACTCGTTCGACGACTGGGTCCGCCAGATCGCGCGCGGCGACGATCCCGAAATCGAGATGGTGACGATGTTCGTGCCGCTGTTCCGCGTCGAGCGCATCTTTCTCGACGAAGGCGCGGGCTCGGTGATGTCGTTCGGGCAGCGCTTCGAAGACGTCGTCGGCCGCTCCGTCACCGACTACCTCGGCCTGCCCGGCAACGCCCCGAACCTGCGCTCCGTATAATTCGCGCCCGTATTCGAAGTCCCCTATCCATAGTCCGTGGAGGAAAGACGTTGTCCAGAACCTCGAGAATGATGTTGTCCGCGCTGCTCGTCATGGTGGCGCTGTTCGTGGCCTGCAAGGGTGAAGAGGAGTTCGCGGAGCCGGAGGCTTTCAGCTTCGTGGTCTATCCGGGATCGAAGTACCTGCAGGCGCTCACCGAGAACACCAAGGCCGCGCACAAGGTCATCAACCCGCAGCAGGAACCGCCGCCGACCGCGATCTACGACACCGACGCGCCGGTCGAGCAGGTGGCCGAGTACTACGCCAAGCAGTACGGCTACAAAGAAGTCGCCCCGGACATGACGAACAACCTCAGCGCGGCGAAACCGCAGGCGTACTACCGCTCGGGCGAGCTCGGCGCGGACGTGAAGGCGATCGAGGGGATCATCCGGCAGATGAACCTGCCGACCGACATCACCAAAGCCCAGGGCACGTACAAGGCCGCGGACATCGCCCCGCGCCCGAACCGCCCGCGCGTCACGATCCAGCGTCCGTATTTCGACGTGACGACCTCCCAGGTCGTCGACCGCACGCTCATCCTCATGTCGCGATAGCTGCCATGCCCCGCGTCCTCATCATCGGTCTCGGCTTGATGGGAGGGTCCGCGGGGCTGGCACTGCGCGAGGCGGGGTGGGACGTTCGTTTCCTCGACCCCGAGGTGGCGCACGCGCCGTTCGCGGAAAAGGTCGAAGAGCCGCGCGACGAGGACGTCATCCTCCTCGCCACGCACATCGACGGTGCGATCGCGTGGCTGCCGAAGCTGCACACGCGGGGCGTGATCACGTCGCTGTGCAGCGTGATGCAGCCGTTACGCGAAGTCGCGCCGGAAAACTTCGTGGCCGGACATCCGATGGCCGGCTCGCACGAAAGCGGACTCGCGCACGCGGATGCAAAGCTGTATCGCGGCAAGGCGTGGTTTCTCGATGGACGCGATGAACGCGTCGAACAACTGGTGCGCGATTGCGGTGCGAATGCGCGCGTCGTGAGCGCCGAGGAGCACGACGCCGCGGTGGCGGTGACGAGTCATCTGCCGCAGTTGCTGTCCACCGCGCTGGCAGCGCATCTCCACGACAGGAACCTCGACGACTTCGCCGGCAGCGGTCTGCGCGATTTCCTCCGGCTCGCGCAGTCGAGCGCGGAGATGTGGGGCCCGATCGTCGCAGCGAACGCGGACCAGATCCGCCCCCATGCCGACGCGACGGCGAAGATCGTCGACGAGCTGCTGCGCGGGGACACGAGCGCGTTCACGCGCGCGCGCGCATTCATGAAGCGATGAACTTCGCGTGGCTCCTCGTCGGCGCGTACTACGCGGCCGCGGTGGCGCTGGCGCGGCGCGCGCGCATCGACCTGCCGTGGCGCGTCGCGGGCGCGTTCTATCTGCTCGTCCTCGCCTTCTTTTTCAAGCCGCTGACGGGACCGTACGTCAACGTCGCGCCGGACGTCCTGCACGTCATCGCGCCGTGGTCGAGTCCCGGCTTCACCAAAGACAGCGTCTCGAATTACGACCTGCAGGACGTCGTCTTCCAGTTCGTGCCGTGGACGCAGCAGGTGCACGAGTCGTGGCGCGAGGGACGCGTGCCGCTGTGGAATCCGCTCACGGCCGCGGGCATGCCTCTCCTGGCGAACATGCAGAGCGGCGCGCTCTCGCCGTTGCGATTGCTCACCATTCCGCTGCCGCTCGCGCACGCGTTCAGCGCGGAAGCGGCGCTGAAGATCCTCGTCGCCCTGACGTTCACGTTTCTCTTCTGCAGGAGGCGCGGCTACGACGTGGTGCCGAGCATGATCGGTGCGATCGCGTTCGGCTTCAGCACGTTCATGACGCTGTGGCTGCACTTTCCACATCCCAACGTGGCCGCGTTTCTGCCGGCCGTGCTGTTCCAGATCGACCTCCTCCAGGAGCAAGTCACCCGCGGACGCTTTCTCTTCGCCGCGTTCCTCGGGCCGGTCATCCTCGCGGGCGGACATCCGGAGACGGTCGCGCACACGGTCTTCTTCGCGGCGCTGTACGCGCTGTGGATCCGCTGCCCGATCGGACGACTGCTCGCGGTGAGCGCGGTGTCGCTGTTTCTCAGCGCGCCGATTCTGCTGCCGTTCCTGCAGATCCTCGCGGATTCGTGGGCGTATCACGATGCCCGTGCGCTCGAGCATCACGCCGGCACCGCGTACTCGGACAAAGCGTCGCTCGCGCTGCTCGTGCATCCGCGGATTTACGGACAGCGTCCCGGTCCGCTGTGGGGACCGGCGTTCACGGAAGCGGCGACGGGATTCGCGGGCATCCTCGGCATCGGTGCCTGGATCGCCATGGCCGTGCGCGTGATCCAGCGCAGGCAATGGCGCAGCGCGGAGATGTTCTTCGCGCTGGCCACGCTGCTGATGCTTTTGCTGATCGTCGACGCGCCGTTCGTCAGCGCGCCGGTTCGCTGGCTGTTCTCGCTCGCCCTGAACTCGCGCTTCCGCCTGCAGTTCGTCTTTCTGCTGGCCGTGCAGACCGCGGCCCTCGTGCATTGCAAACAGTTCCGCTGGCTCGCCATCGCGACGTCGATGGCCGTGCTGGCGTTCGTGCTGGCGGACGCACAGAAGCTGCAGTTCGCATTGCTGACCGCCATCCCGAGCGCCATCGTTCTGGCCCTCGCGCCGTTCCGCAAACTCGCGCCGCTCCTCGCGCTCGCCCTCTTCGCGGAGCTGTGGGGCGCGGGCCACTCGTGGCATCCCGTCCACAAACAGGAAGCGCTCTATCCGCGCACACCGCTCCTCGACACGCTGCAATCGCTGCAGACGAAAGAGCCGTATCGCATCGTCGGCCTCGGCGGGATGCTCTTTCCGAACACCCACGTGCCGTTCGGCTTCGAAGACGTCCGCGTGAAAGACGCGCTGGCGAGTCATCGCTACCTCGAGCTCCTGCGGCGCAACGTGAAGCACTTCGACATGCGCGCGTACTACTGGAAGTGGGAGGACGCGGACACGCCGCTGCTCGATCGCCTGAACGTGAAATGGGTGCTCAGTGAGCGTGAGCTGCACGACACGTCGCGCTACAAGCTCGTCTACGAAGGCTACGACGGCCGCATCTACGAAAACCTGCGCGTGATGCCGCGTTTCTTCGGCGCGCCGATGCAGATCGTCAGCGATCGCGAGCTCCGCGTGCGCGCGCCGCAAGCGGCCCTGATCCGCACGAGCATCGCCTACTGGCCCGGCTGGCACATCACGCACAACGGCAGATCGCTCGAGCCGCAACGCGTCGACGAGGTCTTCCTCGGCTTCACCGTCCCCGCCGGTGCAGGCACCGTGCGCCTGACCTACAGACCGCTCGCGTTCTGGCTCGGCGTGGCGCTGGCGGCCGCGGCATTTCTGGCGACTTTGCTCCTGTATCATCCGCCGCCGTGTTCAACCCGACCTGGTTCTACACAGGCGCCGTCTACGTCGCCGCCGTCGCGCTCGCAAGACGCGCCGGTGTAGACGTGCCGAAACGGGTCGCCCTCTTTTTCTACGCGCTGGTCTTCGTGTGCATGTACCAGCCGCTCACGCAGGATGCCACCAACCTCGGCCTCGACTTTCTGCGCACGCTCCCGCCGTGGGCCTACACCACGCCCGACAACAAAGCGATCAACAACCAGATCAACGACATCACGCTGCAGATCGTGCCGTGGGCGCATCAGGTGCGCGAAGGGTGGAAGTCGTTCGAGGTACCGCTGTGGAATCACCTCTCCGGCGGCGGCTATCCGCTCCTCGCCAATCCACAGACCGGCGCGCTCTCCCCGTTGCGCATCCTCGGATTGCCGCTCTCGCTCGTCCACGCCATGACGTTCGAGGCGGCGACGAAGTTCCTCATCGCCCTCACCTTCATGTTCCTCTGGTGCCGGCGCCGCGGCTACTCGGAGCTGGCTTCGACCATCGGTGCGGTCGCATTCGGTTTCTCGACGTTCATCTTCGTCTGGCTGCACTTTCCGCTGATCACCACCGCGTGCTTCGTCCCCGCGGTCTTCTACATCATCGACGTGCTCGCGGAGCGCGTGACGTTCCCCCGCTTCGTCTGCGGCGCGGCCGTCTGGACGCTGATGCTCTTCGGCGGACATCCGGAGACGGTCTCGCACACGTTCTTCATCGCGTTGCTGTACGTCTCCTGGATCGTGTTCGTGGAGCGTCTCGCGCATCCGAAGTTCTTCCTGACGCTCGGCGCCGCGCTCACGATCGGCACATTGCTTTCCGCACCGCTCCTTGCGCCTTTCGCCGAGGCGGTGACGAAGTCGAAGCGGTACCAGGATCTGCAGGCCAAAAACGGGGAGATCGACGTCCCCTTCACCGACGCCGACTCCGCGAAGCTGCTGCTCCATCCGCAGTTCCACGGCGAGCTGCCGTACGAAGGGTGGGGCCCGGCCCACGCCGAATCCATCACCGGCTTCGCCGGCCTCCTCGGCATCGCCGCATGGTTCGCCCTCCTCGCGCACGGGATCGCGCGGCGCGCGTGGCGTTCGCGCGAAATGTTCTTCGTCCTCGCCACCGTATTCGTGCTCGGCATCATCCTCGGCTGGCCCGGCATCGCGGACCTCTTCCACACCGTCTTCCACCTCGCGGCGAATGCGCGCCTGCGCCTCTTCTTCGGCCTGCTGCTGGCGATGCAGACCGCCGCGGCGATCGACCTGCTGCAACGCGATCGCAGAGCGGTGGCGATCGGCATCGGCGCGGCGAGCGTGATCATCGCGCTCGTGTACTTCCTGAGCGATTACGCCGTACCGGAACACCGTGAAGCCGCATTGAGCGCGTTCCTGCCGAGCATCGGCGTACTGGCCATCGCCGTCGTCGCGGTCGCGGTGAAGCGCAACGAATGGATCGTGCTCGCGCTGCTCGTGGCCGTCACGGGCGAGCTGTGGGAAGCGGGTCGCGACTGGAATCCGGTCGTCACGAACGAGTGGAACTATCCCAAGACACCGCTGCTGCGCGCGCTCGACGAGGCCGCGGCCAAAGTCCCGAAGAACGAACCGTTCCGCATCGTCGGCAACGGCCCCGCGTTCTTTCCGAACCTCTCCGGCATCTACGGCTACGAAGACATCCGTCCGCACGATCCGATGGCGAACGGACGCTACATCGGCCTCCTTTCGCTCGTCACGAACTACGACGCCTCCGATTACTTCGCCGAGTGGAACGAGTGGGACAAACGCATCATCGACTTTCTCAACGTGCGTTTCGTCGTCACGACGAAGGGGGAGCTCGGACCGAAATACCGGCGCCTCTACGGCGGCGACGACGGCGGGCTGTGGGAGAACGTCGACGTCCTCCCGCGCTTTTACGGCGCGCGGAACGTCATCCTCGAATTCCGTGACGACTACTTTTACCAGCGTCTCAAAGAGCTCGAGGGGTGGTCGCACACGGCGCTCCTCGACAAGCTCGACATCGAAGACCCGGCGCAGCGCCGCGACTTTTTCGATCCCCGCCCTGCCGCCGCGCCCGTCGCGCAGGTGACGGTCAAAGAGTTCACGCCGACCGACTATCGCCTGCACGTCAAAGCGCCGCGCTGGTCGCTCATCGCGAGCAGCGTGACGTGGTGGCCGGGGTGGAAAGTCGAGCGCAACGGAAGGCTCGTCGAGCCGATCCGCATCAACGGCGGCTTCATCGGATTCGCCGTGCCGCCGGGTGAGCTCGACGTGCGCGTGTATTACGAGCCGTGGACGTTCCGCGCGGGCGTGGCCATCGCGCTGGTGACGATAGCCGGTCTCGTTGCGTATCGTGTGCGGCAACGACGCACTGTATGAACCTCACGGGCATCTACGTCGGCCTGCTCTACGCCGCCGCGGTCTTCTGGGCGCGGCGGGCCGGTGTCGCGTTGCCGAAGCGCGTGGCGCTCTTCTTCTACGCCCTCGTCCTCGTCTTCTTCTTCAAGCCGCTGACGCAGGACTACCTCAACTTCCCCATCGACGTTCTCAAGTCGATTCCGCCGTGGGCGCACCTGACGAAGGACCATCATCAATACACCGCCGAGCTCAACGACCTGCCGATGCAGATCGTGCCGTGGACGCATCAGGTGCGCGAGGCGTGGAAGTCGTTCGACGTGCCGCTGTGGAACCCGATGACCGGCGCGGGCTATCCGCTGCACGGCAACGGCCAGAGCTCCGCGCTGTCGCTGCTGCGTTTCCTCACGCTGCCGCTGTCGCTGCCGAACGCCGTGACCGCGGAAGCGGCGATGAAAGTGCTCCTCGCGCTCACCTTCACCTTTCTCTATTGCCGGCGGCGCTACTCGCTGCTGGGAAGCACCATCGCGGCGGTGTCGTTCGGTTTCGGCGGTTTCATCATCGGCTGGCTGCATTTCCCGATGGTCACCGCGGCGTGCCTCGCGCCGGCGATCCTGTACTGCGTCGACCTCCTCGCGGAGAAACGCACGTTCGGGCGCTTCGTCTTCGCGGCCGCGGTGTGGACGCAACTCAACTACGCCGGACATCCGGAGACCACGGCACACCTCTTCTGGCTCGCGGCCGTGTACACGCTCTGGCTCATCTTCGCGGAGCGCGTGCAGTCGTGGCGATTCGTCTTCCCGCTCGCGGGCGTGATGATCGTCGCGGGGATGCTTTCCGCGCCGTTCCTCCTGCCGTTTCTCGAAACGATGTCGCGGTCGAAACGCGTGGCGGAGCTCAAGGCGATGCCGCTCGATCCGAATGCGCTGTCGAACACCGACCGTAACTCCGCGATCGTGATGCTGCAGCCGCACTTTTTCGGACAGGTGCCGCTGGAGAAAGCATGGGGACCCGCGGACACGGAACCGCTCGCCGGCTACACGGGCGTGTTCGCGTGGGCGGCATGGCTCGCGGTGGCGTTGCACGTGGTGTGGCGGAGGCAGTGGCGCTCGCGCGAGATGTTCTTCGTGCTCACGACGCTGTTCGTGCTGGGCGTCATCTACTCCTGGCCCGTGGTGGCGGAGGCGTTCCACGCCATGCTCCCGATCGCGGCGAACGCGCGCATGCGGCTGATCTTCACGCTGCTCGCCGCGATTCAGGTCGCCGCGGCGATCGATCTCGCGGTCGGTGCGGAGACGGGCGCTCTCGCCCGTTTCCGGCGGCGGACGACGGGCGTCCCGGCACTGCTCGGCATCCTCGCCGTGGCCGCGACGCTCTTCATGCTCCTGCGCATCGTGCCGATGTACTACGCGTATCGCTACGACACCGCGGTGCTGGCCATGCTGCCCAGCATGCTCGTGCTCGTGGTGGGCGCGGTCGTGGCGACGACGAGACGCGAATGGGCGGTCATGGCTCTCCTCGTCGCGGTGACGTTCGAGCTCTTCATGATCGGACGCGATCGTCCCACGCCGCTGCCGTTCCGCACGCTCTATCCGAAGACGCCGGTCATCGCGAAGCTGCAGGAGCTCGCCGCGAAAGAGCCGCCGAACTCGTTCCGCTTCACCGGCATCGGCGCGCCGCTCTTCCCGAACGTCAACGTGATGTACGGCCTCGAAGACATCCGCGCGCACGATCCGATGTCGTACGCGAATTACCTCGCCTTCCTCAAGCTCACCGCCGATTACGAGGTGTGGAACTACTTCGCCTTCCTCACCAGCGAGAACAAGCCGGTCTACGACCATCTCAACGTGAAGTACCTGCTGCTCGAGCCGGGATGGCACGTCACGGATCGCAAGCGCTTCAAGTTTCACTACGACGGACCGGACGGGCGCATCGTCGAGAACACGACCGTGCTGCCGCGCTTCTATCCCGTGCGCAACGTGCTGCTCGAGTTCCGCAAGGAAGTGTTCTATCCCGCGCTGCGCCATCACAAGGACTGGGCGACGACGGCGTGGCTCGACGAGCTCACGGTGGAGAACGAAACGCAGCGCAGCGACTTTTTCGCGCCGCGTCCCGACGACGTACCGATCGCCACGGCGACCATCCTCTCCGCGACCGCGACCGACTATCGCCTGAAGACCGACGCGCCGCGCTGGTCGCTCATCGTCAGCAGCATTCCGTGGTGGCCGGGGTGGAAGGTGACGCGCAACGGCGAAGCCGTGAAGCCGATCCGCGTCAACGGCGTCTTCCTCGGATTTGCCGTACCGCCCGGCACGACCGACGTGCGCGTGTACTACTCGCCGCTGTCGTGGTGGGCGGGTGTGGCGATCGCGATGCTCGCCCTCATCGGAATTTGCGGTTCAGCCGTTCACGCGCGACGCCGTCCACCCGCGCCAGCAGAGGAGCAAGCGCCTCTCGTTGCTTTTCCACAAGCTGGTTGATCCCGGCGCGCGCGAGCGAGAGCATGGCCTGCATCTCTTCCTCGCTGAACGTCGCTCCTTCCGCGGTGCCCTGCAACTCGACGAAGCGTCCCTTGCCGGTGGCCACGACGTTCATGTCCACGCCGGCCTTCGAGTCCTCGAGGTAGTTGAGGTCGACCATCGGCACGCCGCCGATCATCCCCACCGAGATCGCGGCCACGAAGTCGTTGATCGGCCAGCTCTGCATGTTGCCGTCGACGTACAACCTGCCGAGTGCCGTCACCAGGGCCACGTACGCGCCGGTGATGGACGCGGTGCGCGTGCCGCCGTCGGCCTGGATCACGTCGCAGTCGAGCCAGATCGTACGCTCGCCCATCAGCTCCGTGTTCACCGCGGCGCGCAGCGAGCGTCCGATCAGACGCTGGATCTCCATCGTGCGCCCGCCCTGCTTTCCCTTCGCGGCCTCGCGCTCGACGCGGTCCGTGGTCGCGCGCGGCAGCATGCCGTATTCCGCGGTCACCCACCCCTTGCCGCTGCGATAGAGGAACGGCGGGACTTTCTCCTGTACGGACGCCGTGCAGATCACGCGAGTGTCGCCGACCTCGATCAGCACCGAGCCCTCGGCGTGTTTGTTCACGTTGGTGGTGATCGTGACGGGCCGCAGGTCCGCGGGCCCGCGTCCGTCGTTGCGTGGTTTCGCGCTCATGGCTCTCAGTCTATCCCGCGCGCAGACGCGGGATCTCCGGTGGCAACAGCAAACCGCTGCGGGTGGCGGGATGAACAGCGGCGCTCAAGCCATCACCTTCTCTTCGACGACCGCGCCCTTCGGCACCACCACGATCCCGGAGTCCGTCACGGTGAAACGGTGGCGGTCCTCCTCGATGTCGTATCCGATCGTCGTGTGCGGCGGGATCTTCACGCCCTTGTCGATGATCGTGCGGCGGATCTTCGAATGGCGTCCGATCTCGACGCCGTCCATGAGAATCGATTCGTCGACGTCCGCGAACGAGTGAATGCGCACGCGCGGATGCAGCACGCAGCGGTTGATCGTGCCGCCGGAGATGATCGAGCCGTCCGACACGAGCGAGTCCGTGGCGATCCCGATGCGCTGCGACTTCGAATCGGCGAAGACGAACTTCGCGGGCGGCAGATGCATCGGCGCCGAGATCATCGGCCACATCGGGTTGTACAGGTTGAAGAGCGGCGTGACCGCGACGAGGTCGAGCGCCGCCGCAAAGTACGAATCGACCGTACCGACGTCGCGCCAGTAGCCCTGGTTGATCGGCTCCTCGCCGGGGATGTAGTTCGTGGCGAAGTCGTACGCCATGACCTTCATCCGCGGGAACATCTCCGGGATGATCTCCTTGCCGAAGTCGACGCCCGAGTTGCGCAGCGCGTTGCGCTGCAGCACGTCGATCATCACGTTCGCCTTGAAGATGTAGTTGCCCATCGAGGCGAGGATCATGTCGGGACGGTCGGGAATCGTCTTCGCGCCCTGCTTCGGCTTCTCGACGAAGCCCGTCACGCGCCAGTCGTCATCCACTTCCACCACCCCGAAGTGATGCGCCTCGGAGACCGGCACCGGGATCGTGGCGATGGTGAGGTCCGCGTCGTTCGCGATGTGGTCCTGCAGCATCTGGTTCACATCCATCTTGTAGATGTGATCGCCGCCGAACACGCAGACGTACTCCGGCTTTTCGTCGAAGATCAGCTCGAGGTTCTGGAAGACCGCGTCCGCGGTGCCGCGGAACCAGAACGGGCCGCGGCGCATCTGCGCGGGCACGATGTCGACGTACTGGCCGATCTCCGGCACGAGCCGCCACGTGCGCGTGATGTGCTCGATGAGCGAGTTCGACTTGAACTGCGTGAGCACCTTGATCTTGAAAAAGCCGGAGTTGATGAAGTTGTTGATGACGAAATCGACGATGCGGTAACGCCCGCCGAACGGCACCGCCGGTTTGGCGCGGTCTTTCGTGAGCGGGAACAGCCGCTCTCCCTGCCCACCGGCAAGGATCATCGTCAGGACGTTGCGGCGTGCAAGTGTTCCGTACATTCGCGTTCGTTCTCGTGCGAGATTCTTTCCAAGATGCGTCTGCGGCGCAACCGCTTCTCCGCGAGGACGCACGCGCCGGGGTTTCCGTCACCCTGAGCCCCGCGGAGGGCGAAGGTCTCTGCGAGTAAGGCGCGCGCGGCGTCGTGCGCACCCCCGTCACCGTCTACGCGACTCAGGGGGACGGGCTGCATCTATACTTCGCGCAATGGCGGAGAAGGATTACTACGAGCTGCTGGGCGTGAAGAAGACCGCGTCCGAGGCGGAGCTGAAGAAGGCTTACCGCGAGCTGGCGAAGAAGTATCACCCCGACAAGAACAAGGGCAACAAGGAAGCGGAGAACAAGTTCAAGGAAATCTCCGAGGCGTACGCCGTCCTCTCCGACTCCGAGAAACGCGCGCAGTACGACCGCCTCGGCCGTGAAGCATTCGGTCCGGGCGGCGCGAATCCGTTCGCGGGCTTCGATTTCTCCGAGTTCATGGGGGGCGCGGGCGGAGGGCGCGGACGCCGCACGACGCGCGGGCGCGGCGGCGCGACGACCATCGATTTCACCGACATCTTCGGCGACCTGTTCGGCGGAGGCGGTGGTGGAGGCGGCGGTCGCACCGGATTCACTCCCGAGCCGCAGGAACTGCAGGCCGAGGTGACGATCGATTTTCGCGATGCGATCCTTGGCACCACCGTCGCCCTCTCCGTGAACGGAGATCAGGTGAAGGTGAAAGTGCCGGAAGGGATCGCGGACGGGCAGAAGATCCGCGTGCGCCGCGGCGATACGCCGATCCAGATCACCGTTCGCGTGCGCCCGCATCCTGTGTTCGAGCGCCGCGGCGACGACATTCACGTCGAGGTGCCGATCACGATCGGCGAAGCGATTCGCGGCGCTGAAGTCGAAGTGCCGACGATTCACGGGCCGTCACGCATCCGCATCCCCGCGGGCACGCAGGCCGGCAAGACGATGCGCCTCACGGGCAAGGGCGTGAAGAAGAAGACGGGCGCGGGCGATCAGTACGTCCGCATCCAGGTCGTCGTGCCGCCGTCCGCACCTGCCGAGGCGGTGGAACAGATCGAGGCGGCGTACGCGGCGAGTCCGCGGGCGAACTTGCGAACGAGCCTCTAGATGGAAATCCACCTGCTCCGCGCGGACGTGAACTCGCTCAAGGTCGACGCGTTCGTGGCGCCGACGGATCCGCAGTCGCACGAGCGTCAGTCTTCTCATGAGGGAGGACGTGCGGTGATCGTGACGGGCGGCAATCTGCTCGCGCGGTTCGTGATTCACGTGCACGTGCCGAACGCCGGTGATCCCGATGCGCACGCGAAACTGCGCGCGGCGACGCTCGCCGCGGTCGAGCGCGCCGAGGAGCTGGCCGTGGCGTCGGTGGGCTTGCCGCCGATTGCGACCGGACCATTCGGATTCACGACGGAGGATTGCGCGCGGGTGATGCTGGCCGCGACGCTGGAACACCGGTCGCGCGCACGTTCTCTGCAGCGTGCCGTGTTCTGCCTCTTCGGAGCGGAGGAGTACGCGACGTTCGAGCGCGTGCTGGGAGAACTGGAACGTTGATCTACGTCATCGGCGACTCACACATCGGCCTCGGCGACGGCAGCGAGAAGCCGGTCAATGCATGGCTCGACCGGCTCATGGCGCTGAAGCCGAAGGCGCTGTATCTCAACGGCGATCTGTTTCATTACCTGATCGCGCATCCGAAGTTCGTCACGCCTTCCGTCGAAAAAGTCATGGCGAAGTTCCGCGAGGTGCGCGACTCCGGGATCCGCATCCACTACGTCGAAGGGAATCGCGATTTCTTTCTCAAGGGGTCGTTCGTCGAGGAGGCGGTGACGGATGTGGCGATGGAGTACATCGTCCCCGCGGGCACGAATCGCTATCTCATCGTGCACGGGGACATGATCAACGACCGCGACTGGCCGTACCGGTTCTGGCGTACGGCGTCGAAGAATCCGATCTCGAAGCTGGGCGTGGATCTGCTCCCGAAGAAGATCGCGCGCAATTTCGTCGACAGCGTGGAAGCGCGGCTGGCGCGCTCGAACTTCAAGCACAAGTCGCGGCTGCCGGTGGAGATGATGGAGGAGTACGGACGAAAGCGTGCGAAGGAAGGGCTGACGCACGTGGTGTTCGGGCACTTTCACAACAAGCTGGTGCTCCCCGCCGGCGATTCGATGACCGTGACGGTTCTCCCGCCGTGGTACGAAACCGGCGAGGCGATGTGCATCGACCCCACGACCGGCTCGTTCGCGTTCGTGACGGTCTGAGCGTCGGCCCCGCCGGGAGGGCCTACGTCGTCTCCCGTGTGGTTGGGCGGTAGAATCCGCCCCTCATGCGCGTGACGTTCCTCGGCACGGGTACCTCGACCGGCGTTCCCGTCGTCGGCTGCCGTTGCCGCGTCTGCACCTCGAGTGACGAGCACGACAAGCGTTTGCGCCAGTCCGTGCTGCTCGAAACGCGCGGCAAGTACGGCCTCATCGACACCACGCCCGACCTGCGCTTGCAACTGCTCCGCAATCCCATCCCGCGTCTCGACTTCATCCTCATGACGCACTCGCACTCGGATCACATGATGGGATTGGACGACATCCGCCCCTTCAACTTCCGCCAGCGCGAGCCGCTCGACGCGTACATGAACCCGATGACCGCGAAAGCCATGCGCCGCGCGTTCAGCTACATCTGGGACACGAGCACGCAGATCGGCGGCGGGAAACCGCAACTCGTGCTGCACGAAGTCGAAGAGCCGTTCACGCACGACGGTATCGAGATCATTCCGCTACCCGTCGCGCACGGCGACTGGACCATCCTCGGATTTCGCATCGGCGCCTTCGCGTACATCACCGACACGAACGGCATCCCGCCGGAGTCGCTGGAACTGCTGCGCGGCGTCGAGATCCTCGCGCTCGACGGATTGCGTCCCGCCCCCCGCCATCCGACGCATTTCACGATCGACGAGGCGCTGGAGTACGCGGCCAGGATCGGCGCACGCGAAACGTGGCTGATTCATCTCGCACACGAAGTGCTGCATGCGGAAGTCGAAGCGACACTCCCCGAGGGCGTGCGGCTGGCCTACGATGGCCTCGTCCTGGAGATAGAAGGATGAACGCGGAACGAAGAACGCAACATGAAGAATCGGGAACCCCGCCCCGGCGGCCCTCCCTTTCTTCGTTCGACGTTCTGCGTTCTGCATTCTGCGTTCGATGAAAACCATCCATCAAGCGGGCCCGGTCCACGCCACCGTCACCGCCCCTCCGTCCAAGTCCTACTCCGTCCGCGCGCTCCTGCTCGCGGCGATGACCAACGGCACGACCACCGTCACGAACTGCCTCGATGCCGACGACACCCGCTATGCGTTCGAAGCGTTGCGCACGCTCGGCTTCGACGTCGCGGGGTCGTTTCCGCGCGAGCTGTTCATCGGCCCGCGCAAAAGGATGTCGGCGGACGAGGTGCCGATCTTCGTCGGCAACGCCGGCACCGCCATGCGCTTCTTCACCGGCTGGCTCGCCTTCACACCCGGACGCTTCCTGCTCAAAGGCGAAGAGCGCATGCACGAGCGGCCGATCGGCGATCTCGTCGAAGTGCTCATGCAGCTCGGCGCCGAGGTGGAGTACGTGGAGAAGGAAGGGTTTCCGCCTCTGCGCATCCGCGGCAAGAAAATGCGCGGCGGCTTCGACGTCACCATCTCCGCGGAGACGTCGAGCCAGTTCGTTTCCGCGCTCATGCTCGGCGGTGCGACGCTGCCGGACGGCATCACGCTGCGCATCTCCCACATGGCCTCCGCGCCGTACATCGACATCACCGCGGACATCCTCGAAACGTTCGGCGCACGCGTGGAGCGCGAGAACGACGTCATCACCGTGCGCGCGGGACGGCTCGAGCGCGCGGAGTATCGCGTCGAGGGTGACTACTCGTCCGCGTCGTACTGGTTCGCCGCCGCGGCCGTGACGCGCGGCACGATGCGCGTGCGCGGCCTCGCCGTCCCCACCGCGCAGGGCGACGCCGGCTTTCTCGACATCCTCCACGCCATGGGCTGCAGGATCGAAGTCGCGGAGAACGAGATCGTCGTGCATGGGCCGGAGCAACTCAAAGGCGGGACGTTCGACTGCAACGCGACGCCCGATATCGTCCCGACCCTGGCCGCCATCGCGCCACTCGCGCAGACACCCGTGGAGATCGTGAACGTCGCCAATCTGCGCGTCAAAGAATCCGACCGCCTCGCCACCGTCACCTCCGAGCTCCGCCGCCTCGGTGCCACCGTCGAGGAGCGTCCCGACGCGCTGCTCATCCAGCCGGGATGGAGCGACGCAGCCGCGGAAATCGAGACGCACAACGACCACCGCATCGCCATGGCCTTCGCCGTCGCCGGCCTCGCGCGCGGCAATGTGACCATCGTCAAGGACCAGGTCGTGACGAAGTCCTACCCGCGCTTCTGGAGAACGCTCGACGAAGTTCTGACCGCGTCGCGCTAAGATTCGCCGGTTTCGATGGACATCTGGCTACTCCTCCTCGCCCTTCTCTTCGTCTTCGCGAACGGTTTCTTCGTCGCGGCGGAGTTCGCGATCGTCAAAGTACGGTCGACGCAGATCACCGAGCTCGCGGATGCGGGGAGCGTGCGCGCGAAGATGGCGAAGAAGCTCATCCGCCATCTCGACGCCTACCTTTCCGCGACCCAGCTCGGCATCACCCTCGCCTCGCTCGCGCTGGGGTGGATCGGCGAGCCCGCGTTCCATCACCTGATCCAGCCGCTGTTCACGAAGTTCGAGGTCGGCGAAGCGATGGCGAAGACGATCTCCGCGACCGTCGCCTTCGCGATCATCTCCGTCCTGCACATCGTCCTCGGCGAGCTCGCGCCGAAGTCGATCGCCATCCAGAAGCCGGTCGGCACGACGCTCTGGACCGCGCACCTCCTGCACGCGTTCTACGTCATCACCTATCCCGCGATCTGGCTACTCAACGGCATTTCACGCGCGATCCTCAAGGCAATCGGCATCGAGCCGGCGAGCGAGCACGCGGAGATGGCGCATTCGCCGGAAGAGCTGCGTCTCATCCTGCAAAGCTCCGAGAAGGCGGGGATTCTCTCCGAGGAGAACCGCGAGATCATCGAGGGCGTCTTTCAGTTCTCCAAGCGCACGGCGCGGCAGATCATGGTCCCGCGCACGGACGTGGTCGTGCTCTCGACCACGCGCTCGATCGAGGAAAATCTCGAGACCATCCGCCAGTCGAAGCACACGCGCTATCCGCTCTGCGACGGCTCGCTCGACCACACCATCGGCCTCATCCATGTGAAGGACCTGATGCTCGCGCAACTGCGCGGGCCGGGACGCAGCCTGCAGGAGCTCAAGCGCGACGTGCTCTTCGTGCCGGGCAACAGCACGGTGGAATCGCTGCTCTCGCAGTTCATCGAGAGCAAGACGCACATGGCCATCGTCCTCGACGAGTACGGCGGCGCCTCGGGCATCGTGTCGCTGGAGAACATCACCGAGGAGCTCTTCGGACAGATTCAGGATGAGTTCGATCGCGAACGGCCGGAGATCGAGCCGCTGGGCAACGGACGCTATCGCGTGCGCGGCGACTATCTGATCGAAGACTTAGCGGATCGTTTGAAGATCGACCTCGGCGAGCCGGAGGAAGAGACGGTCGGCGGGTACGTGGCCGCGCGCCTCGGACGCGAGGTGACGCCGGGCGACAAAGTGGAGCTCGGGGATCTCGCCGTGAGTGTGCTGGTGGGGGAACGCTTTCGTGTGCGGTGGGTGCTGGCGCAGATCAAACCGCCGGCGATGGAACTGAACGGGGAAGAAGAAGAAAGGGCGGGCTGATCGCCCGCCCTTTCTCAGTTCATTTCGCTTGCTTTACGACTTGCGGAACATGCCGGTCAGCTTCTCCGGGAGGCTCGAGACCATCCGCCACGCCCGCGTCATCATGCCGCTGTCCTCGTGCTGGTGACTGGCGGCGGCGTTGCGTGCGTAACGGGACTCCTTCAGTACCTGATTGGTTTCCTGGATTCGCATCTAACCTCCTTATGAATGTATGAGTTGCGAGGGGAGTGCCAACCTTACTGGCGGAGACGAATGACCGCGGTCTCGACGAGTTTGTCGCCCGGGAGGCCGCTCTGCCACGCCGTCGCACGGACGCTGCCGGTCTCGGTCAGCGTGCCGAACGCGGTGCGGACGCGGAAGCGAACCGTCGAACGCTCGGTCGGCTGGATGTTGCCGAACGTGAAGCGGTACATGTTCGAGCCCGGCGTGTGCATCACGGTGACGCCGCGGTCGTTGGTCTGATCGAGCACGATGAGCTGCGGCGGCAGCTCGACCTCGAGCAGCGTGTCCTGAATGTTGTTCACGCCCATGTTGCTGATCGTGATGTCGAGGTTGTCCACACCCTGCTCGGGGAGATCCTCGGGATGCGCGATGTTGAGGTTGAGGACCTGCCCGCGCGAAGTGACGGCCATGCCACTCGACTTACAGGCAGTGACGGTGAAGAGCATCGTAGCGACGACCGCGAGAAGGGCAATCGTCTGAAGCTGTTTACGTTTCATAGCTTCTCCTTTCATGGGAGAGTTATTGTGCAAAGGCAGGGCCGGGATGGGGGAGGGGCGAAGGGCCGAGGGCCAAGGGCCGAGGGCCGAGGGCCGAGGGCCAAGGGTGGCTCAGAGTTGAGGGCCCATAGCCGAGGGCCCAGAACCAAGGGCCCACAGCCAAGGGGCTGAGCACGGTCCCTCTCTCGCCCCTCGCCCCTCTGCCCTCGGCCCTCGCCCCTCTGCCCTCGGCCCTCGGCCCTCGGCCCTCCGGGCCCTCCGGGCCCTCCCGGCCCTGTCGTTGCACTCGCACCCCACATGACCTTCTTCATCGGCGTCGACGGCGGCGCCTCCAAAACAGCGGCGCTCGTCATTGACGAGCAGGGCCGTGCCGTGGGGCGGGGACTCGCGGGCGGCTCCAATCATCTGCGCGTTGGGATCGAGGAAGCGACGCGGAACATCGAACGGGCGGTCAACATCGCCCTGGTCGAGGCCGGCATCGCGATTCGCAATGTCGAGTACGCCTACTGCGGCATCGCCGGGTCCGATCATCCGGTGCACCACCAGAAAGTCGTCGAGTCGCTGCGCATCTTTTTTCCGCGCGGCAACTTCATCGTCGATACGGACGCGCGCGTGGCGCTCACCGGCGCCGTCGGGTTCGGCCCGGGCATCGTCATCATCTCCGGCACCGGCTCGGTCGCGTTCGGCCGCAACGCCGCGGGCGACGAAGCCCGCGCCGGCGGCTGGGGCCCCACCCTCGGCGACGAAGGCAGCGGGTACTGGATCGCACGCGAAGGGCTCTCCGCGATCGTGCGCGCCCACGACGGACGCGGGTTCGCCACCCGCATGACCGACCTCCTCTGCGACGAATACGGCATGTGCGAGCCGGACGAGCTCCCGCGCTTCGTCTACGCCGCGACGACCCACGTCGACGACATCGCCCGCTACGGCAAGCTCGTCATCGAAGCGGCGAATGAGAACGACGACGTCGCCCGCGAGATCCTCACGCACGGCGGCTCCGCGCTCGCCGAGTGCGTGCTCGCGATCGCGCGCCGGTTGCACATGACCGACAGTGAGTTTCCGGTCGCGTACGTCGGCGGCGCCTTCAACGCCGGCGAGCTGTTGCTCAGCCCCATGCGTCTGCGCATCCAGCGCGACGCCCCCGGCTCGACGCTCATCCCGCCGAAGCACTCGCCGGTGGAAGGGGCGGCGATGATGGCGATGGAGACGGCGAACGCACCGCGCGCGGGACGGGTATAGTTGAGCTGTTGAGCGATAGAGCCGTAGAGCCGTAGAGCTGTAGAGCTGTAAAGCTGTAGAGGGGCGTTTTCACTCGACGCCTGGGCGCGGGTGGTGGAGGCTCGGGCGGCGGCCGGCGGAAGCTCAACAGCTCAGCACATGATCGACTACGAGCTCCTGCTCGTCCTCTTCGCGCTGCTCGTTACCGTCGAGATCCTCCGCGCGTCGGGATTTCTCGACCTGATCGTGCGCGTCGTCGTCGCACGGTTTCGCACCACGCGCTCGTTCGGCATCGCCCTCGTCGCATTCGCGGGCGTTCTGGCCACGCTGATCACGAACGACGTCGCGCTGTTCGTCGTCATCCCGTTCACCATCATCGCCAGCCGGTTCTCCGACTTTGACGTCGAAGACGCGGTCGTGCTCGAGATCGTCGCGGCGAACCTCATCGGCTGCCTGACGCCGCTCGGCAATCCGCAGAACCTGTACGTGCACCACCAGAGCGGCTGGAGCGCCGTGCAGTTCGTCACGACGATGGCGCCGTTCGTCGCGTGGTGTGCGGCGGGGCTGCTCGCGGCAACGTTTCTTCTCGGCCGCTCGCGCGCGATGCAGCGCAGCGAAGTCGAGTTGCCCGCGCGCAACGGCCGCGCGGCGCTGGCGGGCGCGATCTGCTTCGTCCTCGTGCTGCTCGAAGTCGCACGCGTGCTGCCGGCGTGGCCTGCCGCGCTCGCGGCGCTCATCGCCGGCATCGCATTCCTGCGCAGGCGCATGCTGAAGATCGACTACTCGATCATCCCGATCTTCTTCGTCGCGTTTCTCGTCGTGGCGTGGCTGCGCACGCTCGACTTCGGCCTCACGCGCGGCGGCATGTACCTCTCCGGCATCGCGCTCTCGCAGGTGATGTCGAACGTGCCCGCGACCGTGTTGCTCTCGCCATTCACGAACGGCGACTGGCGAGAGCTTCTCTACTCGGTCAACGCCGGAGGCTGCGGCACGATCATCGCCTCGCTCGCCAACCTCCTCGGCTGGCGCATCTACGTTCGCGAATCGAATCGTGATCCACGCTTCTTCCGCCGGCTGACGTGGATCAACGTCGCGTTTCTGCTCTGGGCGTCGGCCGGCGGATGGCTGCTCTTAAAAACGCAGTGACACACCGGCCGAGATGATGATCGGGCTCACTTCGATGCGCGTGAACGATTCCTCGTCGCTGCTGACGATGACCCCGCTTGCGGCCGCGTCGACCGGGACGTACTTTGCGTCGACGTTGAGGCCGAGACGGCCGCCGAGCTTGATGCCGATGCCGGCGTTGACGACGAACCCGATGTCGTCATCCACGTCGATCTGATCCACGCCGGTGACGCCCTGCCCCTCGGAGAAATCGAACAGCATGTACGCGCCGCCCGCGCCGATGTACGGGTCGATGAAGCCGTTCGGCGCGAAGTGATACTGCAGCACGGCCGTGATCGGCGTCATCTCCAGATTGCCGCCCGCGGCAGCGGCGCCGGTCGCACGGCGGCGAACGCTCGTCTCGTTCTCGACCCGTGCGATGGCGAACTCGGTCGACAGCCGCTCGTTGAAGAAGACGTTCGCGGCGAGGCCGAATCCCATGTCCGAGTCGACGTCGAGGTCCACCGGGTCGAACAGATCCCCGAACGTGCCGCCGCCGGTCGGATCGAGCCACACCACGTTCCCGGTCAGGTCGAACGAACGTTGCGCGAAAGCAGGAACGGAACAGAAAAGCGCGAGTACAGCAGCAACGACGTATCTCATGTCTGCGCGTGCGTTCACCACGGATGCCAACCCGCGGTCACTTCTGCCGTACTTCCTTCGTCTTCGCGTAGAACTCCTCACCCTCCAGCCACATCGGCAGTTGCTGCGCGTTCGCCGCTTCGTGTCCCAGCCAGAACGCCAGACGCCCCATCTGCACCGCGGCCGCAAAGTCCCACGTCGGGTCGAACTCGTCGCTGGCCTGGTGATAGTGCTTTTCGCGGTACTCCTTCGACTTCGCCTGCCCGAATCCCTGCGGTTTGCCGATCACTTCCGCTCCCTGCTTGATCGAGAACGCGGGGACACCCGCTTTGGCGAGGCTGAAGTGATCGGAGCGGTAGTACGAGCCCTGCTCCGGCGCCTGATCGGGCACGATGGCGAGGTTCATCGCCTTCGTCACGTTCTGCGCGGTCGGGAAGAACGTCGTGCGATCCATGCCGATCATCGTCACGTTCGTCACTTCGCCCCACAGATTGAGCGCGTCGAGGTTGAGCCCTATCGCGATCCTGCCGGCGGGGATCGGCGGATGCTCGCCGAGATATTCACTGCCGAGGAGACCTTGCTCTTCGGCGGCGACGAAGGCGAAGAGGATGCTGCGCTTCGGACGCGGCGAGGCCTGACTCCACACGCGCGCGATCTCGAGCACCGTCGCGCTTCCGCTCGCGTTGTCGATCGCGCCGTTGTAGATCGTGTCGTTCGGATCGTCGTCATCGGGAGTGCCGATGCCGATGTGATCGTGATGCGCGGAGTAGAGCACCGCCTCGTTCTTCAGCACGGGATCGCTCCCTTCGATGCGCGCGACGACGTTCGCGGTATCGAACGGACGGATCCTGCTGGCGACGGTGCCCTGCAGCTTGACGCCGAGCGGCACCGGCTTGAAGTTGCGCGCGTGCGCGGCCTGCGTGAGTTTCTCGAGGTCGAGACCCGCGGACTTGAAGAGCTCCGCCGCCTTCGCCTGCGTGATCCATCCCGCGAACGACAGCGCGTGCTGCCCTTCGGGATTCTTCACGTAGGCCTGCTCGCCGGTCCACGAGTTGCGCACGACCTGCCAGCCGTAGCCGGCGGAAGGATCGGTGTGGATGAGGATCACGCCCTGCGCGCCGCGCGCGGTGCCGATCTCGTACTTGTACGTCCAGCGCCCGTAGTACGTGCGTGCGCGGCCGCGGAAAAGGTCCGGTTCTTTTTCCGTCGCGGGCGGATCGTCGACGAGCATCACCAGCGTCTTGCCGCGCGCGTCGAGGCCTTTGTAGTCGTCCCACTGATACTCGGGCGCGACGACGCCGTGGCCGACGAAGACGAGCTCGGAGTCGAGCTGCGCGCTCTCTTTCTGCGTCTGACTGCCGCCCACGAACTCGTCGCGATACTGCAGCGCGCCGCCTTTCGAGAACGAGACTTTGGATTGATCCCCATCCATCGTGATGCCGAGGAGCGAGACTTTCTGGAAGAACGTCCCGTTGTCGCCGGCGGGCGCGAGGCCCATCGCTTCCAGTTGCGCGGCGAGATAGCTGGTCGCCAAGGCATCCCCACGCGTGCCGGGGCCGCGGCCTTCGAGGAGATCGGAGGAGAGGAACTTCGTGTGCGCGCGGATCGCGTCCGCGCGGAACGCGTCGAAGGACTGCTTGACGGCTGCGGACTGGGCGAGGAGGGGGAGAGCGAGGACCGCAATCGCGAGAAATCGAAGCATGCGGCGTAAGATATCCGAACATTTCCCCTCCCATGCTTACAAGAGGCGACGATCCCTCGTTTGGACACAGAACATCATGGGAAACGAAGCGCAGTGCCGGGTCGAGATCGACGGTGAGGCCGCCGAGGCGAAGGCGCTCCTCGAGACGGAGGAGCTCATCCTCCGCGGCGCGGTGAAGGCGAAGATCGCCTTTCGCGATGCGCGGGACGTCATCGCCGAGGAGGGCGTCCTTCGTCTGCGATGGAACGAGCGCGACGTCCGCATCCACCTCGGCAGCAGCGCCGCGAAATGGGCGGAAAAGATCCGCAACCCGAAGAGCGTCGCGGACAAGCTCGGCGTGAAACCCGGCCAGAAGATCTCCGTCGTCGGCACGATCGACGCCGGCTTCCTGGCCGCGTCCTCGAAGAAACTGCAGCCGAACAGCGACCTCATCTTCTTCGCCGCAAACGCACGCGAAGACCTCGCCCGCCTCCCTCAGCTCCGTGAAAACCTCGCCCCCGCCGGCGCGATCTGGGTCGTCCGCCCGAAAGGGGCGAGCGCGATTTCCGAGGGAGACGTGATGGCGGAAGCGAAGGCGGCGGGACTGGTGGATGTGAAGGTCGTCCGCTTCTCCGACACCCACACCGCGGAGAAACTGGTGATCCCGGTGTCAAAACGGTCGTAACAGAAACGTCACAGCGTTTTTATTGCGAATCGAGGGTAGGGATTTCGGTACATAAATCACTCCTTGTCAGAGTGAATCATAAAGCCACCCTCGAGATCGACGCGATGACCGCTGTACACCTGCCGATGTCCGAGCGCGTGCTCGACAAACTGGCCGATATCCTCTTTGCTACCGACGAGATACTCGACATGATCAAAATCGAGGAGCGTCTGCCGGACGCGACCACGGTGGTCGTCGAAGCGTCGGTCAAAAGCGTTTACGACCAGGTCAATGAGCTGATGAAGAAGCTCGCCGACTGAGATCACGCGTTTCTCACGACAGTTACCAAAAACAGCGCTTGACTCGCTGACCTTCGATACTTAACTTAACGGTGTTAAGTAACGGAGGAACGTTTGGGACCCAGAGAACGTCGTGAGCGCGAACGCGAAGAGATCCGCACCCGGATCCTCGACGCCGCACGCGAGCTCTTCGCGGCAGAAGGAGTCGAGGCCGTCACGATGCGCCGCATCGCTGACCGCATCGAGTACTCCCCCACCGCCATCTACTTTCACTTCCGCGACAAGGAAGCGCTCCTCGCCGAGCTCTGCGATTGCGACTTCCGCGTGTTCGCCCAGCAGTTCATCGAAATTGCGAAGATCCCCGATCCCGTCGCGCGGCTCAAAGCCGCCGGCACCGCGTACGTGAACTTCGGCCTCAGCAACCCGAGCCACTACCGCGTCATGTTCATGACGCCGAAGGCCGCCGAGTCGAAGACGATCGAGAAGGGCAATCCGGAAGAAGACGCCTACGCGTTCCTCCGCGGCATCGTCACCGAATTGATCGCGAAGGATCTCGTCAGCGGCGAGACCGATCCCGATCTCGTGGCCCAGGTGATCTGGTCCGCGATGCACGGCGTCGTCTCGCTCGAGATCGCCAAGTGCAACGACACGTGGGTGGACTGGCGTCCGGTCGAAGCACGCGCGCGGCTCGTGGTGGAGATGATTCTGCGCGGGTTGCTGATCGAAGAGGGCAGAGGGCAGAGGGCCGAGGGCCGAGGGCCTGCCCAGCCGGGCAGTGCGGCCGCTGCGAATGCCCCCCTCGGCCCTTCGGAGTGAAACGACGATGGTTGATCTCGCTACCAAATCGCTCCTCCACGACAAGCTCCGCTTCTTCATCACGGTCTCCGGTGTCGCGTTCGCCGTCACGCTCGTCTTCGTGCAGGTCGGCCTCTTCCTCGGGCTGATGGACAACGCTTCCCTCACGATCGACCAGATCGAAGCGGACCTGTGGGTCACGTCGCGCAACACGCCGAACGTCGACTTTGCGCACACGTTCCCCGAGACGTACATCAAGCGCGTGCGTGCCATCCCGGGCGTCGCGCAGGCGGACAACCTCATCGTCTGGTTCATGAACGTGAACCTTCCCACCGGCGCGGTGGAGGGCACCGAGGTTTACGCGCTGGAGAACTTCGAACGGTGGAACTTCCCGCAGGGTGTGGTCGACGGCAACCTCGCTGACCTGCGCCGCGGTCCGTACATGGTCCTCGACGACTCCGCGAAAAAGCGCTGGGGCGAATTCACCGTCGGCGACTACCGCGAAGTCCTCGGACGCCGTTTGAAAATCATCGGCCGCACCGTCGACGCGAAGTCGTTCACCACGACGCCGCTCACGTTCATGGACTACCGCCTCGCGCAGAGCCTCAACGAAAGCGATCTGCGCGGCAACACGACGTACATCCTCGTGCGACTCGCGCCGGGCGCCGATGCCGAAGCGGTGCGCAAAGAGATCCGGCAGCGCCTCCCCTACAACGACGTCTACACAAAGTCCGAATGGGCGAAGCGCTCGCGCTCGTACTGGATCGACTCCACCGGTCTCGGTCTCAACATGTACATCACCGTCTTCCTCGGCTGTCTGGTCGGCATCGTCGTCGTCGCGCAGACGCTCTACACCTCGACCATGGAGCACATCCGCGAGTTCGGCACGGTGAAAGCGATCGGCGGCGGCAACGGCGAGATCTACGCGATCCTCGGCAAGCAGGCCACGATCGCCGCGGTGGCCGGCTTCGCACTCGGCGCGTTGCAGGCGTTTGCGCTGCGGCCGGTGATGGCGAAGATCGACCTGAAACTGATCATCCCGATGGAGCTCTACGTGGCCGTACTCCTCGGCGCGGTCGCACTCTGCCTCGGCGCCGCCGTCATCTCCTTCCGCAAAGTCGCCACCATCGACCCCGCACTGGTGTTCAGAACATGAGCATTCTTCAGACACGCCGCATCGAAAAAGACTTTCACGAAGGCCGCGAGGTCGTGCCCGTGCTGCGCGGCATCGACTTCGCCGTCGAGCGCGGAGAGATCGTTTCGCTCGAAGGCCCGTCCGGCTCCGGCAAGACCACCTTCCTCTCGATCCTCGGCTGCATCCTCACGCCCACGCGCGGCGAGCTGCTGATCGAAGGTCAGGAAGTCGACCAGCGGAAGCTCGCGGAGATCCGCAAGCGGTCGCTTGGCTTCGTCTTCCAGCAGTTCAACCTCTTCCCTTCCCTCACCGCACTCGAGAACGTCGAGTACGCGCTGAACGTGAAGGGGATGAAGAACCGCGAAGCGCGCGACGAAGCGCAGCGCGTCATCGAAGCGGTGGGACTCGGCGATCGCCAGCACTTTCTGCCGCGCGAACTGAGCGGCGGCCAGAAGCAGCGCGTGGCCATCGCACGTGCGCTCGCGGGCAACGCGCCGATCCTCCTCGCCGACGAACCGACGGCCAACCTCGATACCACCGTCGGTACGCAGATCCTCGAAATGTTCCGCGCGCTGGCCAAGCAGGAAAACCGCGCGCTCGTCATCGTCACGCACGATCCAAAGGTGCGCAGCATCTCCGACCGCGTCGTCAAAATTCAGGATGGAGCTCTCGTATGAATCGCATTCTCTACCCCGCTCTCGGCGTCCTCATTCTCGCTGCCACCGTCGTCCAGGTGAGCGCGACGCGTCCCAAACCCGCGCAGAAGCCGGCGAACGTCGTCGCGGAAAAGCCGCGCGTATCGGCAGAAGGACGCGTCGTCACCTATCCCGGCGCGGAAGTGACGGTCGGCAGCGACGTCTCCGGCACGATCGAGCGTCTCACCGTCGAAGAGAAACAGTCCGTGCGCAAAGGCGACGTGATCGCGGTCGTCAAAGCGGATGACACACGCGCCGCGCTCTCCGTCGCACGCGCACGCGTCGGCGAAGCGAACGCGGACATCCGCCTGTTCGAAGCGGAAGTCGCGCGCGCCAAGCATCTGCATCAGGAAGACGTCGGCTCGAAGCAGGCGTGGGAGAAAGCGGAGCGCGATCTCGACTCCGCACGCGCGCGCCGCGCCTCCGCCGCCGCGGAAGTGCAGCGTCTCGAAGCGCTCGTCGACAAGACGGTCGTCACCGCGCCGATCGACGGCGTGGTCATCACGCGTCACGTGCACGCCGGCGAGACCATCGATTCCGGCGAATCGATCATCACCATCGCCGATCTCGCCAAAGTCCGCGTCGAAGCGGAGATCGACGAGTACGACACCGCCCGCATCCGCCTCGGCGCAAACGTCGAAGTCAGCGCGGAAGGGTTCGGACGCACCTGGCGCGGCACGATCGAGGAAATCCCCGACACCGTCGTGAATCGCCGCGTCAAACCGCAGGACCCGTCGAAGCCGATCGACACGCGCGTGCTGCTCGTCAAGGTCGCGTTTGCGGAGAACACCCCTCTCAAACTCGGACAGCGCGTGGAAGTGCGAGTGGACGGTTGATCGCGTATCCTGCGGGTGCGATGAAACGGCTTGCACTGGTCGTCGAGAAAGACGGCGCGACGCGCCGCCTGCTGGGCGTGTTGCTGAAACGGTTCGGCTTCGAGGTCGACGCGGTCTCGACCGTGGCCGAAGGACTCCTGCTGCTCGAGCACGTGGAGTACGACGCCTACTACCTCGACCTCCTGGGCGCCGGCGGCGGCGAAGTCCTGCACTGGATCGCCACCCATCGCCACGCGGCGCTCACGCGCTGCATCGTTCTGTCCGGCGCGATGCCGGCGCAGCTCGCGCACGTCGAGGAGACGTGGCCGCAGGTGCGCACGATACGCAAGCCCTTCGAGCTGACGGAAATCGACGAGGTGGCGCGGCGCATGGCGGAGCTGGAGCCGGTGCGGCGTTCCGATCCGGCCGAGGAGTTCGCGCGGGCTTCCGTGCGCCTGGGGGCGAAGGCGGGCGTCGCCCTCCGCGCGCGCGGCAACGAGCTCGTGCCCGTGCTGAGTTTCGGCTACCCCGCCGGCGCGATCGCCGCGTTCCAGCCGATCACGCTCGACAAACCGTATCCCCTTTGCGCCGCATACGAGCACGGCCGGCCGCTGTGGCTGGCGTCGGTGAAGGCCGACGGTGCGGAGTTTCCGACGCTCGTGCCGGTATGGGCGCAGAACGAGAGCCGCGCCGTCGCAGCGCTGCCGCTCGAGAACGGAGACGGCGTCATCGGAGCGGTGGGCTGGAGCTTCCGCGAGGCCCGTGTATTCGATGACGCGGAGCGCGAGGCGTTTCTCGCGGTCGCACGCAACATCGCGCACGCGTTGAGCGACGGCGAATCGAGGGCACGCAGCGCCTCGTAAGTTCCCGGAGGCCGCGCAAGCGCGTCCCTTAACGCCGTCTTCGCGGCTCCATCTCTCCGCGGCGTCGTCCGTTGCCGTTGCCGGGCCGCTCCTCGCTCGCCGGCGGCACGATCTCCACACCCTGCTCGCCGCGCCGGCCCGCGCCGCCGCGACGCGCTTTCTCGAGCGTCATCAGGAAGCCGAACGCCGGATCCTTGAACTGCAGATGCCGCAGCATGTGCCAGTGCTTGCGCACGTACTGTTGCAGGAACTGCAACACGTGGCCGAGGGAAATGATGCGGCAGGGAGGGACGGCGGAGCCGGGGGGAAAAGAACCGAAGGCGATCAGACGCACCGAAAAGTCCGGCGGGATCTCCGCCGTGCCGCTCTGGAGGAGATGATGCACGACGTCCTTCACGTCGCCCACGTCGCCGAAGCGGCTGACCACCGTCTCGAGCACCTGCGGGTCGCGGATGCCGGTGTTGATGTTCACGCGCCCTTCCTTCACCTCCCCGATGATCATGTCGATCGTGCCGGTCGGCACGCCCAGACCGGGATCGAGGCCGGTGACGTCGAGACCCGTCGGCTCCTTCTTGCTGCGCTTCGCGAGCGGCGAGCCGGTCGGGAAGCGGAACGCGAGGATGTCGATGTCGGTGATCGTCCGGAATCCACTCCGGCCGGTGCCGGCGATGATCGGATATTCAGCGGACGTGAAGTAGCCGTTCAGTTGAAGGTACGCCTGCACGAGGGCGACCGCGTGGTCCATGAGTGCACATGTTAGCGGGCAGCGTGCCCACTCTTGCGCTCGACGGAAAATCCGACGGAGCGCGGAGTCCGCGCCGGCTGGTCCGGCAGCGTCCTCGCTGCTGGTCGCGCGAAGCAAACGGCGGCGCGACGCCGCCGTTTCCCAGTGGCTGGCCGGGCGTCCGGACGCCGCGCCTTACGGTCGGTGCGGCGTGATCGTCGTGACCTGCTGCGTCTCGTTGTTCGTCACCGACACCATCGCCCACACCGGCGTATCGGCGCTCACCTCGAGCCGCACGCGCTCTGCCGCGCCGCGCACCGCCGCCGTCAGCGGATCGATCTGCGCGTACGCCGGATGCAGCGGGAACAGTGCGGCGATCTCCTGATCCTGCCCGGTGAGCGAGATCGCGCGATCGTCGAGCAACACACCGGTTGCCATCGAATAGACGCGCAGCCGCGCCGCCTGCGAGATCGCGCTGTCGCTGTACACGCGCAGCGTCGCGCGATAGCGAGCGTCCGTCGGGATGTCGAGGATGTGCTTCCGCGTCGCGAACTCGTCCTCGCCGACGAGCGGGATCTCCGTGCCGAGGTTTTCGCTGCTGCGCGACGTATCGCGCGAGCGGAGTGTCATCGGAACGCCGTAGACGAAGACGTTCGGCACATACAGAAACGCGCCGTCGACCGCCACGCTGCGCGGTTCCACGTCGAGCGTGCTCGTCTCCGTCGACTCGAGCGTGCGATCGTCTCCCGGCGCGACGACGGTCAGCGGATCGAGCTCCAGATTGCTCGCGAGCAGTTCCGTCACCCAGCGTGAGCCATTCGCGCCCGGACGTTCGATCGTCGTCAGCGGCACGAGGTAGCGGCGATACGAGTCCGGTCCCACGGTCGCGTACTTTGAATACGTGAAGCCGTCGTCGACGACGACGTCCGCTCGTCCCGGCACGCGCACGATCACGTCGACCGCGCCCTCGGCATGCGCCGGCGCGAAGACGAAGATGCGCTCCGGCGAAACGTCGAGCACGAATCCCTCCTGCGTCCCGAAGAAGACGGAGACGGGACACGGCAACTGCTGTCCGTTGCCGCATTCTTCGTAGCAGCGTTTGGTCTCGGGACTGAGCTCCGTGCCGAGGATCTCGACGCGGGCGCCGTAGAACGAGAAGCCCTGCGCGGGCGTAATGCGCGTGATCTGCGGAGCCGCGCTTGCGGTGACTGCGAACAGAAGCAGTGCAATCGTTTTCATGATCAGTACTGCCTCGGCGTGATGACGGTGACCTGCTGCGTCGCGTTGTTCGTAATGGACGCGAACGTCCAGATGCCCGGCTCGAACGGCGGCTCGCCGAACGAGCTGGTGAAGACTTCGATGCGCACGCGCTCGTGCCCTGCAGCGCGGACGGCGTCGGTGATCGGGTCGAGCTGCAGATACGCGGGCGTGAGCGAGAAGTCGACGGCCTCTTCCCACGTCACGCCCGCGAGATCGAGCTCGCGGTCGTCGATCGGGGTCGCGCCTTCGAGCGGATAGACGCGGACCGTGACGGGCTGCGTCTGATTCGAGTCGCCGTACACGCGCAGCGTCACGCGGTAGCGAGGATCGGTCGGAATGTCGAGCAAGCGATGCAGTCGCGCGTAGCTGCGCCGCCCGACGACCGGCAGCTCCGTGCCCCACCCTTCCGCGGCGCGCGAGACGTCGCGGATGCGCAGCTCCATCGCCAGCTCCGCGGCGAGCAATCGCGGGACGTACACGAACGCGCCATCGCGTCCCGCGACAGGCGTCGCGGCCTGCAGCATCTTCGTGTCCCCCGACTCGAGCGTGGGCTCGACACCGACGAGCCGCGCGCGCTCGTTCGACGCGTTGAACGCGCTCCACTCGCTCACCCAGATCGAGCCATGCGCGCCCGCCAGGCGATTCGCGACGATGGGAACGAGATAGAACGCGTAATCCTCGGGGCGGGTGCGGAACGCGTCGCGGCTGTACGTGTACGCGCTCGCGAGCACGAGATCCGGTTTGCCGGGGACGCGCACGGTGACGTCGACGACGCCTTCGGCATGCGCGGGCGCGGTCACCGCGACGATGTCCGGCATCGCGAACCACACGTGCGCGGGCGTGTCGCCGAACAGCACCGCCACCGGACACGGCGACGTGCCGGAGCACGTTTCCTCGCACGAGATCGTGGTGTCGACGATGTCGACGCCGCGGATCCAGAGATACGAGCCGCCGAACGTGAATCCGGTCGTGGTATCGAGGTGTGTGAGGCCGCGTGGAGGGATCTGCGCCTGCGCCGAAATGGCAGCGCCGACGAGGAGCGCGAAGAAGAAGCGTTGCAGCATGCACGCAATCTATGCTGTAACAGCATAGCGGTCAAGTTACGGATTGTCTTCTTTCTCTTCTTCCTTCTTTTCGCCCGTCTTCTCTTCCGGACTGGTGGTTGCGCGGTCGAGCGGCTCGATGGCCTCGTCGTACTCTTCCGTCCGCGTATCGAGTTCTTTGTCGTATTTGCTCATGCCGTTACACTGAACGCAAAACTCATGACGAACATGATTCCGGTCCCGCCCAAGTCGTCCTACGACTGCATCAAGTGCCCCGCCTACTGCTGCAGCTACGACCGCATCATCGTCGAGAAGAAGGACCTCGCGCGTCTCGCGAAGCACTTCGGCATCGACCCGGAGACGGCGCGCCGCCGCTTCACGAAGGTGGTCGAGGGCGAACAGGTCCTGCGGCATCAGAAGGACTCGATCTACGGCACGATCTGCATGTTCATCGACCTCTCGACGCGCCGCTGCACGGTGTACGAATCGCGGCCCGGCGTCTGTCACGAGTACCCGGACCGTCCGCGCTGCGGCTACTACGACTTCCTCAAATGGGAGCGGCGGCATCAGGAGGATGAGGAGTTCATTCCGCTGAAGCGCGGCTAGCGCCCGGCTAGCGCGCCCGCTTGGCGAGTTTTCGCTCAGGCCGCCACCCCCGGAAGCCTGAGGCCCCGAGCCACTGTTATTCGTAGCATGCTTCGCAAACTCGCCGTGCTCGTCTTTCTGGCCGCGTCCGCTCTGGCGCAGGAAGATTTCACCGAGCAGGTCTCCGTCTCCTACGTCATGGTGCCCTTCACCGTCCTCGGCGCGAGGGGGGTTCCCATCACCGACCTCACGGCGAAGGAAGTGTCGCTGCTCGTCGATGAGAGGCCGGTCGCGACGGACCTGTTCGAGCTGTCGATGAACGCCCCGGTCTCCTGGACCATCCTCCTCGACGGCTCCGGCTCGATGGGCCTGGCCGGGAAGATGGAAGCGGCGAAAGCGGCCATCAACGCCCTCACCGCGCGGCGTAAAGCGGGCGACGACTACGCGCTCTTCGTCTTCGACTCCCAGGGACGCGCCAACGAGCTCGTCCCGTTCACCGAAAATCCCGCCGCGATCACGCGCGCGCTCGACGTCGTGAAGCCGTGGGGGAAGACCGCGTTCTTCGGCGCTCTCGCGGAAATGCCCGAGCGCAGCGAGCTGGGCCGCAATCCTTCGCGGGCGATCATCCTCCTCAGCGACGGCATCGACAACGCCTCGAAGATGACCCGGCCCGAGATCGAAAAGCGCCTCGAAGGCGTGTCCATCCCCATCTACGCCTTCGGCCTGCGCGAGCCCGCCGAAGTGCAGATCAACAAGGTCGCGCCGATCAGCGAGGAGATGACGAACATCGACCTTCTGGCCGAGCTCGCCACCGCCACGGGCGGCCAATTGTTCGTCGGCAACAAACCGGAAAGCCTTGTAAACGCAGTGGATAGCATCGAGAAGGTGCTGCGGGCCCAGTATTTGATTGGGTTTCCGCCGACGGGAAAAGGTGCAGTAAAGTACCGCCGCATTTCGCTGAAGCTCGCTGGACGCGTTCGATCGGTGCGGGTTCGCGCCGGCTACCGCGGCACGGAGCCACCGGTTCTGACAGCCGCGTCCAGCGCGCGGAAGCGCAACGAAAGGAAGAAGAGTTGATGAAGAAGTCCACCCGGTTGTTTTCGGCCGCCGCACTCGCGGTCGTGTTCGGCGCGTGCGCGACGAACAAGAGCGTCGATGAGCGCATCGCCGCGTCGCAGGCCCAGACGAACCAGAGGATCGAATCCGTTTCCTCGCAGGTCGAGGATCTGCAGCAGAAGCAGCAGCAGACCGACGTACGTCTCGAGCAGCTCAGCCAGTCCGCGCAGGAAGCGTTGAAGCGCGCACAGGAAGCCGGCGTCCTGGCCAAAGGTCAGGTCGTCTTCGAGCAGTCTTTCTCCGAGGATCGCGTGAAGTTCAAGCTCGACTCGGCGGACCTCGATGACAAGGCTCGGGCCGCGCTCGACGAGTTCGCCGCCCGCGTGAAAGGCGTGCAGTCGCAGTACTTCATCGAGATCCAGGGTCACACCGACGACAGCGGCGGCGAGCGTCACAACGAGGAGCTCGGCCAGCGCCGCGCGGAATCGGTGCGCCGCTACCTCTCGCGCCAGCATCAGCTCCCGCTCGCGCGCCTGTCGACGATCTCCTACGGCGATACGCTTCCGGTCGAGTCGAACAAGACCCGCCCCGGCCGCGAGGCCAACCGCCGCGTGGTGCTCGTGGTTCTCGAATAGAGCACAGCCTCATCGCGGTACGGAAAAGCCGGCGTAAATCGCCGGCTTTTTCTTTTTGTGCATGCGGGCTCGGTAGCAGCCCGCGTCACGAGAAGGTCGCGACGACTGGCGCGTGGTCGCTCGTCCCCACCTCTCTCTGCGAGGGGCAGGACACCGCTTTCTTCGCCAGCTTCTCGCTGGCGAGCACGTAGTCGAGGCGCCAGCCGATGTTGCGCTCGCGCATCTGCCGCCATGGCGCCCACCACGAAAAGTAATTCGGGTCGTCGGGATAGAGCATGCGTCCGACGTCCACCAGTCCTCCCTCGGAGAGCAACGTCTCGAACAGCTCGCGCTCCATCGGCAACTGTCCGATCGCGCGCGGTTTGCGCTCCTTCGGATGCACGTCCATCTCCGTACGCGCGATGTTCATGTCGCCGCACAGCACGAGCCTGAGCCCCTGTGATTTCAGATCCGCCGCGTAGTTGATCAGCGAGTGGATGAACGCGATCTTCGCGTCGAAGTCCTTCCCCCCGTTCGGAACGTACACGCTGGTGAACACAGTGTCCTCGATTTGAGCCTGCACGATGCGCGTCTCCAGATCGAAGGCGGGGTGTGTGTAGTCGACGTTTTTCGCGAACTCGCGGCGGATGTGCAGCCCCACGCCGGAGTAGCCGCCCGCACCGTGCCAGTAGCACGTATATCCTTCCAGCGAACAGCTTTGCGGGATCTGATCGATCTTCGCTTTGATCTCCTGCAGGCAGATCACATCGGGTTTTTCGGCGGCCGCCCACTGCACGAATTGCTCGTGCCGCGCGCGGATTCCGTTCACGTTCCAGGTGGCAACCTTCATGGTCCGCGGATTGTAATAGCGGGCCGCGGGTTGTCAGTTCTCGGTTGTCGGTTGTCTGTGACCCGTCGCACAACCGCACAGACCACCGATCGCTGGCAGCCGACAACTTCGGAGGCCGTCCATGCGTAGATCCCTGCTCATCCTGCTCCTTCTGACCTTCACGACGTCCGCGTTCGCGCAGGACGAAGACTGGCGCCGCCGCCGCGCCGACAACAACTACGGCCCGCGCGACGGCGCGTTCGAGCTCGCCCCGTTCATCGGCTACCGCTGGGGCGGAACGATCTTCGCCGACCAGACCTTCATCTTCGGCGAAGACGTCGACGTCGCGCCGAGCGCCAACTTCGGCGTGAACTTCGCCCTGCCGCTCGGCGACACGGGCATGAAGCTCGAGCTGATGGCCAACCGTCAGTCGTCCGAGCTCGAGACCGAGGGTGGTCTCTTCGATCCGACCGACGAAGTGGCGGACATCGACGTCACGTACCTGCACGCGGGCCTGCAGATTCCGTTCGCGCGCTCGCGCAATGCGACGCCGTACTTTGTCGTCAGCGGCGGTCTCGCGAATCTCGACCCGCAGGTCAGCGGCGTCTCCGCGGAGAACCGTTTCTCCGCATCGGCAGGCCTCGGCGTGAAACTGCCGGTGAGCAACGCGCTCAGCATCAAGCTCGAAGGCCGCGGCTACTACACCGCGCTCGAGGAAGAAGACGACTGCACGATCTGCGACTACTTCTATAACGAGGACTTCTATCAGGGCGAGGTGAATCTCGGTCTGGTATTCTCGTTCTGACGTGATCCTGATCAGCCGTCTCATCGCCGCGCTGGCCTACGCCGGCGCGGCGTTTTTGTTTGGGATGGCCCTGGGCGAGCGCGGCGAGCTCGGTCCCGTGCAATTCGTCTTCACGGTCGTCATTCCGGCCGCGTCGATCGTGCTCACGATTTTCGCGAAGCAAGGCCGCGGCTACGTCCTCTTCACCGGCATCGCCATGCTCGGTGGCCTGCTCCTCGGACAAAAACAATTCGACGATGCGTGGACCGATTGCCGCACGCGTGCAACGGATGTCCGCGCCGCGCTGCTCGCGTTTCACGCGCAGCACGACGGCTATCCGTCGCGTCTCGAAGAGCTGGACATGAAGCTCCCCTGCCGCGCCGGATTCCGCACCACGATCCTGCACTACCTCTCGAACGAGCGCGGCTTCCGCCTCTGGTACACGAACGACCGCGAGACGGTCATTCTCACTGCCACCGAAAAATCTTCAGGCCGACGAAGGACGTGAGGATCATCCACGCCGTGAGGATCGCGAGCTGCGGCGCGATCTGCACGAGGCCGTAGCCGTCGTTCATCACCGCGCGCAGCGCGTCGTTGAGGGCAGTCAACGGCAACGCGCGGATGAACGGCTTCACCGCGTCGGGAAAGCGTTCGTACGAAAAGAACACTCCCGAGCAGATCCACATCGGCATCATCACGACGTTCATCAGACCGCTGATCGCTTCGAGCGTTTTCGCGCGCGAGGCGATGAGGATGCCGAGCCCCGCGAACGACGCGCCGCCGATCAGACACGTGGCGATGAACGCCGTCATCGAGCCTCGTACCGCGACGTCGAACACGAGCCAGGCGAAGATCGTCACGACCGCCACTTCCACGACGAGGAAGATCAGCCGCTGCAGAAAATTCGCGGCCAGAAAGTGCGACTTGCGCATCGGCGTCGCGAGCATGCGCTTGAGCAGCTTGCGCAGGCGCGCGTTCACGACCGAGAAGCCGATGCTCCACATCCCCGTCCCCATGATGTTCATGCCGAGGAGGCCGGGAACGAGAAAGTCGATGTAGCGCGAGCCCTGCTCGGTGACGTGTTCTTCCTTCGCCTGAAAAACGTCGCGGCGTCCGAGGCCGCCCTGCAGCGCGTCATCGACTTCGACGCGGGCGGTGCGCGAATCGGGTCGCGTGGGATCGAGACGATAGACGGGCGTCACGTCGCCCTCCACGAGCAGCGAGATCTTGCCGCGACGCAATTCTTCGCGTCCCGCTTCGGCCGAGTAAATGCGCGGCTGCAACGCGGGTGATTTCTTCAGCACCGCCAGACGCTGCTGCGCTGCAGGACCGTCGATGAGGCCGACCGGGATGCGCTCCGGCGCTTTCTCGCGGAACGCGAATCCGAGTGCGACCGTGAGCAGCAGCGGAAAGACGAACACCCAGAACACGGCGTCCGGCTCGCGGCCGAATTCCTTGAGGCGGATGATCGTCAGCTCGATCAGCGCGTGGCGCGTCGGGCGTTTCTCAGGCATCGCGCAACTCCCTTCCCGTCAGCGCGACGAAGAGGTCTTCCAGTGTGGCCGCGTGCGTCGACAGCGTGTCCAGTCGCGCACCGCGTGTCTCGATCGCGGCGAGCAGCTCCGGCACCGCGATGGCGAGATTGTCGACGCGCAGTTGCCAGCGGTCGCCGCGTTTCGCCGCGCCGTGGAATCCGCCGATGCTCGCCAACTCCGCCTCGCCGAGCGCGGGCGTCGACACGAACTCGATGATGTGTGGCGCGTCGAGCCTCGCGATCAGCTCCTGCGGCGTGCCGAGGGCGATGCGCTGGCCGTGATCGACGATGGCGATACGGTCGCAGAGACGCTCTGCTTCTTCCATGTAATGCGTCGTGAGCAGCACCGTGCCGCCGCGCTGGCGATAGTCCTGCACGACGTCCCAGAGCTGCAGACGGCTCTGCGGATCGAGTCCCGTCGTCGGTTCGTCGAGGAAGAGGATGTCCGGTTCCCCGACGAGCGCGCACGCGACCGCCAGCCGCTGCTTCTGCCCCCCCGACAACTTGCCCACGCGCGCGTTGCGCTTTTCGTCGAGCGACAGGCGGCGCAGCAGATCGTCGGGATCGGGACCGTTGCGATAGAACGAACGAAAGAGGCGCAGCGTCTCGACGACCGTGATCTTCTCCGCGAGCTGCGTCTCCTGCAGCGAGACGCCGATGCGCTCGCGCAGCTCGCGCTCGTCGGCTTCCCACGTCATGCCGAGGATGCGCACTTCGCCGCCGTCGGGCGTGTTCAGCCCTTCGAGGATCTCGATGGTCGTCGTCTTGCCCGCGCCGTTGGGGCCGAGCAGGCCGAAGCATTCGCCGCGGAGCACCTCGAGATCGAGGCCGTCCACCGCTTTCACGTCGGGGTAGTGTTTGCGCAGATCCCTGCACACGATTACCGATTCAGTCACGCGGCGCGCAGTTTATAACTGCACGCCATGCACGCAATCCTCGTTCGTGACGGCAAGCTGGAAATCGGGGAAGCCCCCTCTCCCTCCGCGGGAACCGATGAGTGGCGGATCCTCGTGCGCGCGACGGCGGTGAATCGCGCCGATCTGCTGCAGCGCGAAGGCCGCTATCCCCCTCCCCGCGGCGCCTCGGAGATCCTCGGACTCGAATGCGCGGGCGTGCTCGCAGGGACGAACGAGCGCGTGATGGCGCTGCTGCCCGGCGGAGGCTACGCCGCGGAAGTGGCGGTGCATCGCGGCTCGGTGATGCGGGTGCCCGATGCGCTGTCCGATGAAGAAGCGGCCGCGCTGCCGGAAGTCTTTCTCACCGCGTTTCTCAATCTCTTCCTGCTCGCGAAAGTGCAGCCCGGCGAGAGCGTGCTCATTCACGGCGGCGGCAGCGGCGTCGGGACCGCCGCGACGACGTTGTGCAAGCTCGCGGGCGTGCGCGTGCTCGTCACCGCCGGGTCGGAGGAAAAGTGCGCGCGGTGTCTCGAGCACGGTGCGGATGTGGCGATCAACTATCGCACCGAGGATTTCGTGGAGAAGGCGCGCGGCGTGAACGTCATCCTCGATCACGTCGGCGCGCGTTATCTGCCTCGCGATCTCGAAGCGTTGGCGATGGACGGACGGGTGGTGGTCATCGGCTCGATGGGCGGGCAGCGCACGGCGGAAGTGGATGTGATCTCGCTCCTCGGCAAGCGTGCGCAGATTCTCGGATCGACGCTGCGCGCGCGGCCCGTCGAAGAGAAAGCGGCGATCGTCGCGGCGTTCCTGGAACGGTTCGGCGCGGACCTCGAGGGGGGACGCATACGTCCCGTCATTCACTCGGTGCTGCCGCTCGCGCGCGCGATGGACGCGCATCGCCTGATGGAGTCGAGCGAGCATTTCGGCAAGATCGTGCTCACCGTCTGACGCTCTCGTCCCGTCGCACTTCGCGGAGAGAAGGTTACTTGCGGACGCCGCGGCGGCGCGGCTGCGCGTCGACGTGCGGGGTCGCTGCAATCGCGGCCGCGATATCCAGCCGCGGAAACGTCAGCCCATTGCGCGCATCGCGCACCGGCACGCCGGTCATCTTCAGGATGGACTCTGCCTGCCACGCGCTGAGCGAGCCGCGGCTGACCTGCTGCATCAGCGCGACCGCGCCCGCGACGTGCGGCGCGGCCATGGACGTGCCACTGAACACGATCGAGCCGCCGCCGCGGCGCGTGGCGGAGATCGGCGCGCCCGGCGCGACGATGTCGAGAGCATCGGTGCTGTTCGTGAAGCACGTCACCTGATCCGCCTTCGCGCCCGGCGCGCTGCAGAACGCGGTGTGATCGCCCGGTGTGTCGTACACGGCGCCGACGCCCATCACGTCCGCCATGCACGCGGGCAGCGTCGTCTGCGTGATCGAGCCGTTGTTGCCGCTCGACGCCGTGATCACGACGCCGCGCTGGCGCAGCTTGGCGATCACGTCGCGCAGTCCGATTGCCGTCGCCGCGGTGCCGCAGTCGCTCGTGCCGTAGAGCGCGAACGAGCCGAGGGACATGTTGATCGCTTTGACGTCGAGACGCTCGTTCGCGATCCAGTCCAGTGCGCGATGGATCTGCGTGAAGCTCTTGAACGAGTTGTCCTTGTCCATGACCTTCACCGCCACGATCTGCACCTCGGGCGCAACGCCGCGGATCGACCATGCTCCCGAGCCGGCGAGGATGCCGCTCACGTGCGTGCCGTGGCCGTGATCGTCCACCGCCGCGTCGCCGGTGCTCTGCTGCGTCATGCCGTTCGGGCAGCAGCCGGTGCCGTCGAGGTTGTCGCAGAAACAGCGCTGCGCGACGATGCGTCCCGCGAAATCGGCGTTGCTCACGTCGATGCCGGTGTCGAGCACCGCGATCGTCACGCCTTTGCCCGTGATGCCGCGCGCGTGCACCACGTCGCCGCGGACGAGCGGCACGCTCTCGTGCAATGCGCCTTCGCCGCCGGTGTCGAGCGAGACCGCCTGCACGCGCGGATCGCGGCGCAGGGCGTCGAGCTCGGCACGATCGACCTCCGCGGCGAAGGCGGGACTGTCGCCCCATTTCTCGATGCGCGTCGCGGTCGACAGCGAGCCGATGACGTTCGCCCGCAGCGACTCCACGCCGAGCGCCGAGACCTCCGGCACGCCGACGGCGACGACGACGCGAACGCGCTCCGCGTGGAGCGGAGAGACACCGATCGCGAGGCAAAACGCCAGCATGAAGCGGATCATGCGGAACGCAGAATAACTCACCGCAGGAAGTACAGTCCGCCCCACAACTTGAGGTCGAGAAGCACCCCGCCCTTCTCTTTTTTGCGCAGCCACGACTCGAGTCCTTCGCGCGGGACGACGTGCACTTCGATGTCTTCGCCGCCGACGCCGCCGCCTTCGCCCTGCCGGCGAACGCCGTGCGCGCGATAGAAGCTGACGGTCTCCGACGTGATGCCGGGCGAGCTCGGCCCGCCGGCGAGCAGCTCGACGGAGTCGCAGACGAAGCCCGTTTCCTCCTCGAGCTCCTTCTTCGCCGTCTTCGCGGGATCGTTCGTCCCCTCGTCGCCGACGAGGCCCGCGGGCCAGTCGATGACGCGTTTGCCGACAGGGCGGCGGAGCTGCTCGGTGAGGATGACGCTGCCGTCTTCCGTCTGCGCGATCACCGCGACTGCCGACTTCCCTTTCTTCCGCTCGACGAACTGCCAGCCGTCTTCTTCGAGAACGAGGAGGTGGTCACCTTCGAATACGGTTTTCATCAGAACAGACTTGCTTGCAAAGTTCGTCGCCGAAATGCGGCGGTCGACAGCTCGCGCTCTTCTTCGTTGAGTCCGAGCCTGCGGCAGGAGACGTCGAACAGCGCCTCGAGCTGGTCGGCGTAGACGCCGGTGCCGCGGCCGCGCAGGCCCCACTGCGCGTCGTAAAGCTTCCCTCCGCGCAGCTCGCGGATGCGGTTCAGGACTTTGTCTTTGCGGTCGGGGAAATGCTCTTCGAGCCATTTCTCGAAGAGCGGCGCGACCGCCCATGGCAGCCGCAGCACGACGAAGCCCGCCCACTTCGCGCCCGCGTTTTTCGCCGCTTCGAGGATCTTCGGCATCTCGTGATCGGTGATGCCGGGGATCGTCGGCGCCACCATCACCCCCGTCGGCACGCCCGCCTCGGAAAGCGTACGAATCGCTTCGAGGCGCAGCTCCGGCGTCGACGTGCGCGGCTCCATGATGTTCGCGAGCTTCGGGTCGAGCGTGGTCACGGAGACGAACACCCGCGCGGCGTTGTCGCTGGCGAGGTCGGCGAGGATGTCCGCGTCGCGCGTGACGAGGTGGTTCTTGGTGATGACGGCGACCGGATTGCGGAACTCTGCGAGGACGGACAAACACCCGCGCGTCAGTCCGAGGCGGCGCTCGACAGGCTGGTAGGGATCGGTGACGCCGCTGATGGCCAGCACTTTCGGCTGCCATTTTTTCGCGTTCAATTCTTCCCGCAGTAGAGTCGGCGCGTCCTCCTTCACGAGGATCTTCGTCTCGAAATCGAGCCCGGCGGACAGGCCGAGGTACTCGTGCGTGGGGCGGGCGAAACAGTAGATGCACCCGTGCTCGCAGCCGCGATACGGATTCACGCTGGCGTCGAAACCTACGTCGGGAGAGTCATTTGTGGCGATGATCGTGCGCGTCGGATCGCGCAGATAGACCGTACGCGGATTCTCATCCCCCTCGAGCGGCGCCTCTTCATCACGCACATACTCGAGCTTCTCGAACCGATTCTGCGGGTTCCAGGAAGCCCCGCGCCCTTTCATGGTCACGAGAGAGGATAACGGGGGGAAGGGGGGGCTACATTGCGTAGAGGGGGCGGGGGGAGGGGGAAGCTGTAGAGCGGTAGAGCTGTAAAGCTGTAAAGGGGAACCGGAGCGCCCGCCCTGGCTCTGTGTGCCTACGCCGCCCCTGCCTCTGCGCCCTTTGCCCCTCTACAGCTTTACCGCTCTACAGCTTTACAACTGTATCGCTCTACAGCTTCACAACTCCCGCAACCCCCGCAAGCGCGGCGCCCTCCACGCAATCACCGCCACCACGAGCAGCGTCATGCATCCGCCGAAGACGACGGAGGGGACGACGCCGAGGAGGCGCGCGGCGACGCCGGATTCGAAGGCGCCGATCTCATTCGACGAGCCGATGAAGATCTGGTTCACGGCGGAAACGCGTCCGAGGAGATGTTCGGGCGTGCGCGTCTGCAGCAGGGTCGAGCGGATGACGACGCTCACGTTGTCGAAAACGCCGCTGAGGAACAGGAGCACGAACGACAGCGCGAAAGAGCGGGAGAGCGCGAAGGCGATCATGCAGACGCCGAACGCTGCCACGCTCGCGAACAACGAAAACCCCGCGCGCTTCATCGGCGGACGATGGGCGATGAAGATGCCCGTGAGGATCGAGCCGGCCGCCGGCGCGGCGCGCAGCATGCCGAGGCCTTCCGGCCCTGCGTCGAGCAGTTTCGCGAACGCGGGCAACAGCGCCACCGCGCCGCCGAACAGCACCGCGAACAGGTCGAGCGTCATCGCGCCGAGGAGCAGCGGCTCGCTCCAGACGAAACGGATCCCGCTGCGGAGACTCTCGCTCAGCGGCACCTCGTCCACCACCGGCGGCTTCTCGCGCTGCGAGACCGTCATCAGCCAGAGCAGCGACAGCGTCATCACCGCGATGACCGCGCTGTACGCCGCCTTCGGCCCCGCGAATCCGTAGACCACACCGCCTGCCGCGGGACCGGCCACCGCCGCGAGATGCCACACCGACGTGCGCCACGCCACCGCCCGCGGGAACAGCTCGCGCGGCACGACCTCCGCCGAAAGCGCGAACAGCGCCGGCCGCGTGAAACTGCGCGCCGTCGCGGAGAGTGCCACCACGACATAGACAGGCCACACGTGATCCGCGCGGATCGCGCCGGGAGTGAGGGTCAGGATCAACAGCACGACCGCGGACATCGTCAGTCCGAACGCGCCGGCCAGCGCGAGCAGGCGCCGCGACACGCGATCCGCCGCATGTCCCGCATACAACGCCACGGCAATGAACGGCAGCGCCTCGGCGAGGCCAATCAGTCCGAGCGTGAGCGGGTCGCGCGTGAGCTCGAAGACCTGCCAGCCCACCACGACGATCTGCGCCTCGCGGGCGAGCGTGAGCAGGCCGTTCGCGAGAAGGAGCTTGCGAAAGTCGGGGATGCGCAGCGGGGCATACGGCGACAAAGACACGGATTTGCAGCATATCGCGGGGCAAAGTCATTGACGCGAGCCTGTCAAGTACGGTTAGCTGCACCTCGGCCGCGTATGCAGCGTGAGGAGAAATCGGAGCGAAGCCGCCGGGCAGTCCTCGATGCCGCGCTGTATCTGTTCTCGCATCAGGGCTACCGCGCCACCACCATGCGCGAGGTCGCCGATCGCGCGCAGGTCTCGACCGGGAACGTCTACCACCATTTCCCGGATAAGGAAGCCATCTTCCGCGAGCTTCTCGACGAGTACATCCGCATCACCGCCACGGCGCGTTTTCCCTTCACGCGCGTCCTCGAAGGGCCGGAAACGTTCCCCGACAACATCGAGGAGCTCGGCTTCGCCGCCCGCGACTCCGTTCGCCAGTACCGCTCCTATCTCGCCCTGATCTACGTCGACGTCATCGAGTTCGGCGGCACCCACATCCGCACGTTCTACGGCGAGATGTCGAAGCGCTTCGCGCACTTCTTCGACGAGCATGGAATGGAAGAGCAGATCCAGTCGCGCCTGCGGCCGGAAGTCTCCCCCGTCGCGGCGATGCTGCTCACCTCGCGTCTCTTCTTCAATTACTTCTCGCTGGAGATCCTTTTCGGCGTCGACGAGCCGTTCGGGAAAAACACCAGCGAGGTGGTGAAGGAGATCGCGGACATCATCCGGAACGGCGTCTGCGCGCGGTGAGGCATCGCGAAAGTCGCAGACCACTGCGAACGGACAACTGATAACGTTCGCGCATGCGCCTGGCCTTGACGCTTCTTCTCCTCGCCACGACTGCATCCGCACAGCAGACCATCGACGAAACCTACACCGCCGAGATCCGCAAACAGACGACCGAAGCGCGGTTCCTGACCGAGCTCGTCGACCACCTCCCCGCCTCCGACACCGTCCCCTCTCCGCTCGAGTTCCACGGCTACATCGCCGGCGCGGAAGGGAAGCTCACCTACGCCGAGGATGTGTATCGGTACATGCGGGCGCTGGCGCAGGCTTCGCCGCGCGTGCGCGTCCTCGACGGCGGCAGGACGGAGGAAGGACGCGAGTCGATCGTCGTCGTCATCGCGAACGAAGAGACCATCGCGAACCTCCCCCGCTACACCGACGTCACCAGACGCCTCGCCGATCCGCGCAAAATCAGCGACGACGAAGCGCGGACGCTGATCGCGCAGGGGAAGCCGATCTACTACGCCACCGGCGCGATGCACTCGCCGGAGACCGGCAGTCCCGAGATGCTGATGGAGCTCGCATATCGGCTGGCCGTCGAAGAGACGCCGTTCATCCGCGCCATCCGCGACAACGTCATCACGATCTTCACGCCCGTCCTCGAAGTCGACGGCCGCAATCGCCAGGTCGACCTCTGGCGCTATCGCGAAAAGAATCCGGCGCTGCCGACGCCGCCGCTCATCTACTGGGGCAAGTACGTCGCGCACGACAACAACCGCGACCAGATCGGGATGGCGCTCGCGCTCAGCCAGAACGCGATGCGCGTCTACAACGAGTTCCATCCGCAGGTCATGCACGACCTGCACGAGTCGGTGCCGTTCCTCTACATCTCCACCGGCACCGGTCCGTTCAATCCCGCGCTCGATCCGCTGATGATCGACGAGTGGCATCGCATGGGCTTCCATGAGATGGACGAGCTCACGCGCCGCGGCCTCCCCGGCGTCTGGCTGCACGGCTTCTGGGATGGTTGGGCGCCCAATTATCTCTTCTGGCTGGGCGCGGGACGCAACACCATCGCGCGTTTCTACGAGACGTTCGGCAATCGCTGGCCGACGACCGAGAAACGCGTCGTGCGCGGCGCGAGCGAGCGCGCGTGGTTCCGCCAGAATCCGGCACTGCCGGAAGTGCGCTGGTCGCTGCGCAACAACGTCAACTATCAGCAGTCGGGCGTGCTGTTCGCGCTGCACGACATGGCGCAGAACCGCGAGCGCTTCCTCGAGCGCTTCTGGATGATGGGCAAGCGCGCCATCGCCAAGCCGCAGAACGAAGGTCCGGCCGCGTGGGTGATCGACCGCGCGCAGAAGCGGCAGGGGCAGGTGTACGAGCTCGTGACGCTGCTCCGCCGCCAGGGCGTCGAAGTGCACGAGGCGACCGAGGCGTTCTCGATCGAGACGCAGTGGCCGCCGCAGAAGGGAGACAAGAAAGCGGAGCCGGTGAAGTTCGCCTCCGGCTCGTACATCGTGCGCATGGACCAGCCGTACTCGCGGCTCGCGGACACGCTGCTCGACGTGCAGTACGTCCGCGGCGAAGAGCGCGTCTACGACGACACCGGCTGGACCCTCGGCTATCTCAAGAACGTCGACGTGCGCCGCGTCGTCAACCCCGACATCCTCAAAGTGAAGATGACGCAGGCCGTCGATTACGCGCCCGCGGCGGCGCGCCCCGGCGCGGTGTTCGCGGTGGCGAATCACGCGGAGACGGACGTCGTGCGCATGCGTTACGCGAATCCGAGCGCGCGCGTGTCCGTCGCGGAAGAAGAGTTCACGTCGGGCAAGACGAAGTTCCCCGCGGGGACGCTGATCGTCGAAGACCCGGGTGTCGCGCTGGCGAAACTGCATCACGGCACGACCGCACTCACCGCGAAGCCGAACGTGAAGACGCGCGAGCTGCGCGCGCCGCGCATCGCCGTCCTGCACACATGGTTCTCGACGCAGGACGAGGGATGGTGGCGTCTCGCGCTCGAGTCGATGAACGTGCCGTACGACTACATCTCGACGCAGGACGTGGCCGTGACGCCGAACCTGCGCGAGACATACGACGCGATCCTCTTCCCGCCCGTGGGCACGCGCTTCACGCCGCAGGAGCTGGTCAACGGCTATGCTCCCGGTCCGCCGCTCCCGTGGAAGAAGACCGACCTCACTCCCAACCTTGGCGGCGTCGACGAAACCGACGACATGCGTCCCGGCCTCGGACTGACCGGCGTCGCGAACCTGCTGCGCTTCGTGGAAGACGGCGGCGTGCTCGTGACCTCGCGCGACACGTCGGTGTGGGCGATCGAATACGGCCTCGCGCGCTGGGTGCGCGTCGTCGACACGAACAAACTGAAAGCACCGGGCACGATCGTGCAGGGCGCGGTCACCGACAAAACGCATCCGATCGCGCGTGGCTACGACGAGAAGCTGCCGCTCTATTTTTCGGGCTCGCCCGTGTTCCGCGTCGGCTTCCGCGACGAGCCGCCGGCCACCGAAACGCGTCCCAGCGGACGCGGCGGCAAGGACGATCCGGACGTGCCGCAGGGACGCCCGTTCGTGCCGACGCCGGAGCGTCCGAAGCCCGGCCCGGGCGAGGCGGGATTCCAGCCCGCGGAGGACGCGCCGTGGAACCTCGAGGCATTCCTGCCGCGCGTGGAAGATCGTCCGAAGGTGGTGGTCTCGTTCGCGGAGAAAGACCTCCTCCTCTCCGGCATGCTCGAAGGCGCGGACGAGCTCTCGGGCAAGCCGGCGGTGATCGACGTCCCGCGCGGCAAAGGCCACGTGATCCTCATGTCCGTGAACCCGATGTGGCGCATGAACACGAGCGGCATGTACGCGCTGGTAATGAACGCGGTGATGGAAATGGCGGGCGCGCAATGACCTGGTCCCCCGAACAGTACGAGCGCTTCAAGACCGAGCGCCGCCAGCCGTTCGTCGATCTCCTCTCCCTCGTCGAGAAGCGCCCGCGCATGCGCATCGTCGATCTCGGCTGCGGCACGGGCGAGCTCACACGCGAGCTGCACGAAGAGCTCGGCGCCGAGGAAACGCTCGGCATCGACAACTCGGAGACGATGCTGCTCAAGGCCGGACATTTCGGCGGCGAGATGCTGCGCTTTGCGCAGGGCGACATCGAGGCGTTCGTCACCGACGAGCCGTACGACCTCGTCTTCTCCAACGCCGCGTTTCACTGGGTGCCCGATCACGAGCAACTCTTCGCGCGGCTGACGAACTTTCTCTCGAACGAAGGGCAGCTCGCGGTGCAGATGCCCGCGAACGACGACCATCCCTCCCACTCCGTCGCCGCCGCAGTGGCGAGGGAATTCGGCGTGGAACCGCGTGCGGACTACGTCCTCCCCACGCAGCGTTACGCGGAGCTCCTCCACCGTCTCGGCTACAAGCGCCACCACGTGCGCCTGCAGGTGTACGGGCACGTGCTGCCGTCGAACGACGACGTCGTCGAATGGGTGCGCGGCGCACTCCTCACGCACTACGAAGCGCTGCTCGCCGATCGTTTCGGCGATTTCCTCGCAGCGTATCGCGAGCGCCTCGCCGGCGTCCTCGGGGAGACGCGTCCTTACTTCTACACGTACAAACGCGTGCTGATCTGGGGAACGTTTTAGGCGCTTTCCCGCGTATCCTTTCCCACATCGGGGGATCCTCCACCATATGAGTACGGAAACCGTTGCGGCTGCGACGTCCGCGGAGCGTGAACATTCGTCTCCGCTCACGGGCTGGATCGCGCGCCTGTGGCGCAGCGCCAAACGCCTCTATCTTTTCCTCCTGCCGCTGCGCTTCAGCTTTCTCGCGCTGCTGGTGATCGCGTTCGCGTTCCTCATCTCCGCGCAGGGCTTCGACATCATCGCCAACCTCGCGGAAGACGATCCCACCGGCGCCACGCCACCGCACGACGGCCAGCGCGTCGGCTACATCGTCGGCGTGATCTTCATGGCCCTGCAGGTGTGGTACTGGTCGCGCCAGCTCCTGCACTCGAAGCCGGGGGAAGGACGGCCGCATCCGCGCGAGTACCCCTGGCTCACGCGCTGGCTGCCGCGCATCCTCGGCATCGTCACGTTCCTGCTCGCGATCGCGTCGCTGTTCCGCGTCGCACGCAACTACGACGTGCCCGAGCCCATCGCCGAGCTGCGCAAGATGGCCATCATCCTCGTGGTGGCGATGGCCGCGTTCATCGCCTTCGTCGTCATCCGCCGCAAATTCATGAAGACGAACACCACCGACGAGATGGCGTTGCGCGACCGCGACGCGCTCACGAAATGGATGCTCGGCATCAGCGTGGCGATGGCCATCGCGCTCTTCGTCTGGTGCACGTTCTTCGTGCAGTCGACGGTGCTCATGGGCTCCGCGGCGATCGTGCTGCTCGCGTTCGCGCTGGCCGTTCCCGTCGGCAGCGTACTCGTGTGGCTCGGCATGCGAGCCGGCGTGCCGGTGCTGACGTTCCTCCTCATCTGGGCCGTCCTCATCAGCCCCCTCACGGACAACCACGTCGTGCAGACGCTGCCCGGCGACGTCGCCTCACGCCCGAACGTCTCGACCGGTTTCGACCGCTGGTTCGACCGGCTCTCGAAGACGCACGCACCCGGTCCCGACGGACGCTATCCCGTGTTCATCGTCGCGACGGAAGGCGGCGGCATTCGCGCCGCGTACTGGACCGCGGCCGTGCTGACGTCGCTCACCGACACCGTCCCGCATTTCTCCGACCATCTCTTCGCCATCAGCGCCGTCTCCGGCGGTGCCCTCGGCTCGACCGTGTACGACGCGCTCCTCGTGCGCCGCGGCGATTACAAGCCGCGTCTCGAAGAGCTCGAATACACGCCGCAGCAGGGCGAGCAGAACTCGCTCCGTTTCGCCGCGAGCCAGATGCTTTCCGAAGATTCGTTGGCGCCGACGCTCGCGGCGATGATGCAGCCCGACTTTGCGCAGCGCTTCATTCCCGCGCCGATCCTTCCCGACCGCGCGCGTGCACTGGAAGGCGGCTGGGAACGCGCGTGGCGCACGGCCATCGCGCGCCGCGACGGCAATCCGGACGAGCTCTTCTCCGGCGGCTTCCTGGCCATGATGCGCGGCAAGGAAGCGGCGCTGCCGTCGCTGTTCCTCAACGGCACCATCGTCGAGACCGGGCAGCGCATCGTCGCGTCGAACCTCCGGCTCGACGACACGACCGCGGACGGCGCCGAGCTCGCCGATTCGGTCGATCTCTTCGACGCCATCGGCGCGGACGTGCGCGTCTCGACGGCCGTCGACAACAGCACGCGCTTCACCTACGTCTCCCCCGCGGGCACGCTGCTGCGCGCGAAGGACGGCAACGGCGGCTCGCCGCTCGAATGCGCGCCCGGCCAGCGCTGCGAGCACGTGGTCGACGGCGGCTACTTCGAAAACTCCGGCTCGCGCACCGCGGCCGACGTGCTGCGGGTCATCTCGCGCAGCCGCTACAGGGATCGCATCCGGCCGCACGTGATCTTCATCCAGTTCGAGATGGCCCGGCCCGCGCCGATCGAGAGCGTGCGCGTGGCGAACGAAGTGCTGTCGCCCGTGCGCGCGCTGCTGGCCGTGCGCGGCGCGCATGCCGATCTCGCGAAGGACGAGCTCAAGCTGGGCATGGGCGTCGCGAATCACACGACGTTCCGCCTCATCCAGACGAAGGCCGTCTTCCCCCTCGGCTGGCTCCTCTCCGACCGCACACGCAATCTCATGGACGCGCAGATGGGTCCGAACACGCACGAGAACGGCGCGAGCGTGCGCCGCGTCGCGCGGCTTCTCGGACAGGAGAAGAACGTGCGGCGCGATCTGGTGCAGGAACTGGCCGCGAAAGGGGAACGAGCGCCCGTGTTTCAGGAGTGACGGCTCCCGCCGTCACTCCTCCGCCAGGATCGTGTGCAGCGCCAGCATCACGGTGATCGAGGCAAGCATGAGCACCGCGGCGACCAGGCTGAGCGACAGCGACGGCGTGCGCGACGCGGCCGTCTGCACGATGCCGGCCGGCGTGAGGCTGTTCATCCACGCCATCAGAGCATCCCAGCGCCACGTGAGCAGGCCCGCCCAGCCGCCGGCGACGACGAGGTACGCGAGGAACTGGGCGACGTCGAGCGGGCGCGAAACGCGATTCGCTTCCGCGGTGTTCTGCAGCAGCTTCGCCTTCAGCCACACCACCGAAGGATCCGGCAGGATGTGCTCGCGGTCGCTCATCTTCGCAAAGCGCTCCATCCACGGCGCGACGGCCATCGCCGCCACGCAGTCATCGCATGCGGTCAGATGCTCGCGCAGCGCGTCGGTCCAGCGGTCTTCTTCCACCGCGCGCAAAACGTCGCTCTCGAAGCGGCACGTCTCGCTCATGGCGCCAGTCCTTTCTTCGTGAGCAGTTCGCCGAGTCTCTTCCGCGCGCGGAACAGAAGCACCTTCACGCTCTTCGCTTTCACACCGAGGGCTTCGCCGATGTCTTCGTGGTCGGCTTCCTCGACGTGCGCGAGCCAGAGCAGCGCGCGCTCCCGCGGCTTGAGCTCGGAGAACGTTTTCATCATGTCGTGCCGCAGCACCGCGCGCGGCTCGGACGGTGCGCCCGCTTCGCCCTGCAGCTCCGGCGTGTGCGTGCGCTCGCGTTTCGTTTCGCGGAAATGGTCCATCGCCAGGTTCGTCGCCGTGCGGAAGATCCAGCGCCGCATGTGCTCCTCGGACGCCAGCGACGGATTCGCGCGCAGGAAGCGGAAGAAGGCCTTCTGCAGGAGATCGTCCGCGGTCGCCGCGTCGGCCGTCATGCGGAAAAGGTACGACCAGACCCCTCCCGCGTGGCGGCGGTAGAACGTCTCGAAGTGCGCCTCGTCCATCGGGCGTCCCGGCTTACCGGTACGGCTCTTCGCCTCGGCAAGCAGCGGTGCAGGCAACGTCATGGTCATCCCGCTCATGCGTCACGGCTGCGTCTGATCGTGCAGGTACTTCGCGGAGAGCTTGTACGACACGAACGTCGCCAGCAGATACCCGACGCCGAGCGAGAAGAGGATCGCGGCCGGGATGGCGAAGAACTCGTCGTGCATGAAGGTGAGGAAGAGAAAGCCCGCGCCGAGCATCGTCAGCACGATCGCGCGCGTGAACCCGCTCAGGATGCGCTCGCGCGTGAGCCTCGCCGGCGCGCTCTGTACGCCCGACACGAACTCGCGTCCCGCGGGCGAATGCAGGAACTCGATGAGCTCCGGTGCCGTGCCGAAGCGGTCGATGAGCCGCGACTGCATCTGCACCTGCGCCTCGACGCGCCGCTGCCGTGCCTTCGTGACGAAGTAAACGACGAATACGACCATCACCGTACTGCTGATCGTTCCGATGATCGGAATCCATAACATGTCCATGAATTGCTGCCTCCGGTTCGTTCTGACGCTGATACGCCGGAGGAGGGGCGGCGGTTAACAGGGGCGCTTCGGTGTGGCGCCGGAGGCCGGCGCTTCAATGGACCCGCGCATGCGCTTGTCGTTCGCGAGTACGCGCGATGCGAAGACGCGAGAAAATCGCGCCTTCTGTAGAGATGGGACGCTAAAAACAGTAGAATTCCGCCGTTCCCTCTATGGCTCTCGACGTGGTCGACTTGCGGAAAGGCGATCGTTTCCTCTTCACGGAGGCGGTCAGCGGCAGCTTTGGCGGCAATGAGGTGACGGTCCTCAACGTCAGCCTCGGCGGCGCGCAGTTCACGCATCCGCAGCCGATGCGCATCGGCACGCGCGGCAGGCTCACGTTCCGGCGCGGGGACGTCATCGTCGCCGTTCCCGCGCACGTGGTCTGGAGTCACCTCGGCAAAGTCGGCACCGCGATGTCGTACACGAGCGGCGTCAAACTCGACGCAGCCGACCCGCAGTTCGCCGCCGCGATCAACGCGCTCTATAAATCAGGCATCGTCCTGCGCGACGCCGAGTCGCTCGACAGAAAACGCCAGCGCATGATCGAGCGCGAGGCCGCGCGCAAGTCGCAGGTGCGCGTGATCCCGTCGAGCGAGCCGCCCCCAGGCTGACAACGTCTCAGTCGAAGCCGATGAAGTTCGGCTCGGGATGCATTTCCACGCCGAACTGTTCGCGCACGCGGCCCTGAATCCGTTTCACCAGCTCGAGCACTTCCTTCGCCGTTCCTCCGCCGCGATTGATCACCGCCAGCGTGTGCTTGCTCGACAATCCGATGTTGCCGAGGGTGAAGCCTTTCTGAAAGCCGGCGTGCTCGATCAGCCACGCCGCGGATAACTTCACGTCCTCGCCGGACGGAAAATGCGGCGCCTCCGGCGCGATGCGCGCGAACGCCTCGTACTGTTCGCGCGTGAGGATCGGATTCATGAAGAACGAGCCGTCGCTGCGCGTGTCGGGATCGCTCGCATCGAGGACCATCCCTTTGCGTTTGCGAATCGCGATGACCGCGTCCCGCACGCCCTGCAGGTCTTCGACGGAGATGCCGCGCTCGTCGACGAACTTCTGCAGCTCCGGATACTTGATGGTCGCGCAGCCGCCGGGCTTCAGACGAAACGTCACCGACAGCACGACGTAGCGATCGCGCTCGTGATTCTTGAACAGGCTCGCGCGATAGCCGAAGCGGCAATCCCAGTTCGTGAACCACACCACGCGATCGGTCGTGCGGTCGAGCGCCTCGACGCGCACGATGGTCTCGCTGACGTCCTGCCCGTACGCGCCGACGTTCTGGATCGGCGTCGCGCCGGTCGATCCCGGGATGCCGGACAAGCACTCGATCCCCGCCCACCCGTTCTCGACGACATGCGCCACGAACGGATCCCACGGCTCCCCCGCCGCGGCCTTCACCATCACGAGCTCGTCCTCGCTCTCGACCGTGATGCCACGCAGGTCGAGCTGGATCACGAGACCGTCGAAGCCGTCGTCGGAGATCAGCAGATTGCTGCCGCCGCCGAGGAGGAAGACGCGCTGCTCCTTTTCGCGCGCCCACGCCAGCGCGTGGCGCAGCTCGTCGACGTTCGTCGCGCGGAAAAAGAATCGCGCCGCCCCACCGATGCCGATGGTGGTGAGTGGCGCGAGCGGAACGTTTTCTTCGAGCTGCACTAAACGCCGGGCATCGCCTTCTTCAAAGGCTTGAGGAGCACGAAGAGGACGACCGCCATCGCGAACGCCATGAGCGCGAGCGTGAGGAAGAACTGCGCGTGGCTCCAGCGATCCCAGTACACGCCGATCGCGGTCAGTTTGTTGCCGATCGCGGTGGCGAGGAACCAGCCGCCCATCATGAGACCGCGCCAGCGCATCGGAGCGACCTTCGAGACGAGCGAGAGACCCATCGGGCTGAGCATCAGCTCGCCGAGGGAGATGATCAGATAGAGCAGCATCAGCCACCAGAGGGAGGCCTTCGTCGTCGGCGAGGTGGCAATGGACGTCGGTGTGTGGCTCTCGAGGCGGACGTAATCGCCCGGCTGCACGCTGCCGCCGCCGACCGTCACCGGCCACGCATCCTTCTGCACCGGCTTGTCGTCCTCCATCACCTCGACCTGCTGCGGCGGCATGGTGATGTTGAGGTATTCACGCGCTTCCTGCGCGATCTGCACGTACGTCTGTCCGGCCTCGGCCTTGATGACGCGGAACGCAGGCGCGGTGTAGCCGTTTGCGTTGGACGCAAAGTAGAGCACCAGCATCGAAAGGCCGGTGAGCATCATGCCGAACATCATCTTGGTCGGCGTCGAAGGCTCTTTGCCGCGCTTGTCGAGCCACGTCCAGAAGGCGGCCAGCGGCAGGGAGAGGAAGATGATGTACAGCGGGTTGATGGCGTTCGAAAGGATGCCGCCCGCTTCGATGAAGGTCCAGCGCGTGTGGTCTTCCGCCCAGAAGGTGAGCGTCAGCGAGTTCTGGTGGAAGATCATCCAGAACACGATGACGATGAGGAACACGACGATGAGGGCCATGATGCGCTTCCACTCGGGAACCGCCTCCATCACCCGAGCCCGTTCATTCGCCACCGGCGGCAGATCCTCGGAGGTCGCCACCGCTTCCTGATTGGCTTTCGAGCCATCCGCGCGCGAGAAGTCGCTCTTGCCTTTGCCACGGACGCGGTCAGCGTGCGCGATGTGCTTGGAGTTCGAGACGAAGACGATCAGCGAGATGATCATGCCGACCGCGCCGAGGAAGAACGCGAGATGGAAACCCCACTTCGGCTGCACGATCCCGGCGACGATCGGCGCCAGCGTCGCACCGATGTTGATGCCCATGTAGAAGATCAGGTACGCCTTGTCTTTGAGGTGGCTGCCTTCCTGATAGAGGTTGCCGACCATCGAGGAGACGTTGGGTTTGAAGAAGCCGTTGCCGATGACGAGGCACGCCAGCGCCGCGTAGACGACGTTGATGTTGCCCTGCACGCCGAGGAGCGCGTGGCCGATGATGAAGAAGATCGCGCCGACGATCACCGACTTGCGGAAGCCGAGGAAGAGGTCCGCGATCAGACCGCCGAAGAGCGGCGACGCGTACACGGCCGCGAGATACCACGCGGAGATCCCGGTGGCCTGAGCGCTCGTGAAGCCGAAGCCGTGCACGGCGTCGCGCAGGTAGAGCGCGAGCATCGCGTTGACGGTGTAGAAGCTGTAGCGCTCCCACATCTCGCTCGCGAAGAGGACGTAAAGGCCCCGGGGATGTGTCTCGGTTGCTGCAGCAGTCGCAGTTGCCATGCGAATCCCTTCTCGTTACGGCTGTTTGGGGCGGGACGATACAAGATTTCTGCCGGAGGCAGCGAGAAAGATGTGACGGAAAGGAAAGGGCCGAGGGCCGAGGGCCGAGGGCCGAGGGGGTTCCGGGCGAGAACCCTCGGCCCTCGCCTCTAGAAACTGCGGAACTGTGCGTCTTCCAGTGCGTCCGCGACGAACATGCGCGACTGGCCGGAGTGCACGTAGGCCCAGTCGTGGCTCACGCCGGTGACCATCAGCGACTCGTCGGGACAGAGCTCGCCGAGGGCGGCGCCGAGGGTGCGGACGTCGGTGCGGTCGTCGCTGCGGATGATGAACGTCGAGTCGAACGGCAGCGGCAGCACGTCGCCGAGACGGTCCAGCGCGTCGTGCAGTTCCGTGTAGTCCGCACCGGGCGTAAGACTGTGACGCACAAGGAGAAAGTCGCGCGCGATGGTGAACTGCGTGCACGCGACGAGGAGGCGCGACTCCGGCGAAACCTGCGCGCGCAGATAGCGGACGAGCGGCGCCGCGTGGCGTCCTTCGGGCAGGAACACCTGCCAGCTCTGATCGAAATTCGGATCCGCGCCGAGCCGCCGCATCACGTGCGACACCTCGACCGTGAGGTTGCCCTCATAGCAGATCTGGAACAGCCTGACCTCTCCCATCACACCCTCCCTGGCTGCTGCGCCTCGTTCTCGGAGTGGCGAAATCTTAGCATGCAGCGCGGCGATGCAATCGCGTACTACGACGCCATCCGCGGATTCATCCTGCCGCACCTCCGCAACCGTCCTGTCTCCTTTCGGAGATTCGTGGACTCGATTCCGGGCGATTTTTTCTGGGAAAAGGACGCGCCGTCGTTCACGCCCGATTGGGTGAAGCGCTTTCCGGTGCCGCGGCGGGAGGGTGGGCCGCCGATCGAGTACGTCGTCGTCCATAACGCGAAGACGCTGCTCTGGCTGGCGAGCGTCGGCGGGATCGAGTTGCATTCGTTTCTGCACAAGGTGCCGCGCATCGAGATCGCGACGGAGGTCGTGTTCGACCTCGATCCGGGCGAGGGGACGGACCTTCGTCACGCCGCGCGCGTGGCGCTCCTGCTGCGCGATGCGCTGGCGAGCGTGAAGCTCGACTCGTTCGCGAAGGTGTCGGGCGGCAAAGGCATCCAGGTGCACGTGCCGCTCAACGACGGCAAGGCCACGCATGACGACACGGAGTCGTTCGCGCGCATCGTGGCCGAGGAGATGGCGCGGGCGCATCCGAAACTGGTCGTGGCGAAAATGGCCAGGGCGCTGCGGCACAAAAAGGTGTTCATCGACTGGAGTCAGAACGCCGATTACAAGACGACGGTCGCCGTGTACTCACTGCGCGCCACAGGCTCCGTGGCGATGCCTGTACGCTGGGACGAACTGGCGTCGCGATTCACCGCGAGCGACGCCATCGCACGCGCGAAAAAACTCGGCGACCTCTTCGCCCCCGTCCGCGAGCTCAAGCAACGCCTCCCTCTGACGTCGACCGCGAAGCGCACGACCCGGCCCAAACGCGTGACGCGGGAAGCCGCTCTCCCGAAAGCAGGCTCCCAATCCGGCCGCCGCCTCTTCCTCATCGTGAAAACGGAGATCGGGAACGAGCTGTGGATGGACATGCGCGGCCGTTTCAGGCGCTGGATCCTCCGTCCGGATCGCGAAGGCGAAGGCCAACTGATCGCCATGCCCGCGGGCGAGTTCCCGATCGATCCGGCGTACTACCGCGCGGAGGTGCCGAAGGCGTGGAAAGGCCGCGTGTCGATCGAAGACAGCGGCGCGTACGAGGTGATCGAAGGAAGCTGGCCGCGCAAACACTTCGAGCTCTGGTTCACGGGCAACGTGATGCACGGCGCGTGGACACTGGCGAAGATCGAGGAGAGCGAGGCGCACCGCTCGTGGCGGCTCACGCCTCGCTGAGCTCTAAGCAGGATGCTCTGGCGTCGCCAACGCATCGGGAAACGACCGGAGGCCTCCGGCGGCCGGGCCGCGGAGATGGTGAAAGACGCAGCACCTTCGACGTCGAGCGTCACGAGCGGCCCATCGACGCTCGGGGTCCAGAGGGTGCCGTCGTGCGCGAGTGACGCGTCGAACGTGACGCTCTCGCTCGCGCCCCGAACCCAGAATGTGCTGCCGGCCGCCGCGTCGACGTCCGTGAGGCGCAGCCGCACTCGATCGGCGCCCATGGATTTCCTCCGACCGAATGGACGCGGCCATCATACGCGCGCCGGCACCGAGTGCGCCGCGTCAGGCCAACGGCACGGTGTGGTGATCCGTGTTGCGGAGGATCGCTCGCATGTCGATCTCGCCACCCTTCAGACACGCCGTCACGAGCGCGCGCAGCTCCTCCGACACGACCGGTTTGTAGAGCACGGCGGTGACGAGCTCACGGTCGGCGGCGCTGATGCGCTGGTCGGTGAAGCCGGTGACGATGAAGAGACGGCGCGGGCGGACATCGTAGCGCGAGCGCAGGTAGTCGAGCACTTCCCAGCCGGAGAGACGCGGCATGTTGAGGTCGAGCATGGCCAGGTCGTACTTGCGGGTCTTGAACGCTTCGATTGCGTCGCGGCCGCTCGCGACCACGTCCGCCTCCACCCCCACCCGCGCGGCCATGTGCGTGTAGAGATCGCGGATCGGACCGTCGTCGTCGGCGAGGAGAATCCGCCGTCCCGGCCAGACCTCGCGGCGCAGGAGCGTGTCGAGCACGTCGTGCAACGCGGCCGGGGACGCGTATCGCTCCGACGGCTCGCGGCGCAGACAGCGGGCGAGGATCGACGTCAGCTCCGGCGGCACGTGCGGAGGTGCGTCCAGCGGCTTGTCGGTACAGATGGAGAGCATCACTTCCGCGGAGGAGCTGCCACGGAAGGGAGGACGTCCGGACACGGCGTGGAAGAGGATGGCGCCGAGGGAGAAGACGTCGGAGGCGGGGGTGGCGGGCTTGCCGAGGATTCGTTCGGGAGCGGCGTACTGCCCGTAACGCGACCGGTCCGCGATCCCCGGCGGCACGATGCCGACGCCGTCCGCCGCCACCGCGATGGCTGACGGCCAGAGCTCCCCATGCACCGCGGTCAGCGCCGCCGCCGCATCGCGGCCGATGCGAATGACCTCGTCCGCCGGCAGGGGACCGCCGGCCATGAGGATGGTGAGCGGGTCGGAATCGGGCATGGGAGCGGGAGTGTGCAGAGGGGATGCCGGAGGGCGGGAGGCTGGCGTCGGGTCGGGCCTGAAGCCCGAAGCGCGGCGCCAGAGCGTCAGCGCACGCCGAGCTGCGTCAGTAGCCAGGCGTAATCATGTGCGTCCTCGCGCAGCTTGTCGTAGCGCCCCGAGGCGCCGCCGTGGCCGGCGGCCGTATTCACGCGGAGCAGGAGCACGTTCTCGTCGGTCTTGTGCGCACGCAGCTTCGCCACCCACTTTGCAGCTTCCCAGTAGCCGACCTGCGAATCGTTGAGCGACGTGCGCACGAGCATGGCCGGGTACTTTTTCTTCTCGATGTTGCCGTACGGGTCGTACGACTTCATGTAGAGGTACGCGTCCTTGTCGTTCGGATTACCCCACTCGATGTACTCCTGCGTCGTGAGCGGGAGCGTCGGGTCGGACATCGTATTGATCACGTCCACGAACGGCACGTACGCCATCACCGCCTTGAACAGGTCCGGACGCATGTTCACCACCGCACCCATGAGCAGCCCGCCGGCGCTGCCGCCCATGATCGCCAGCTTCTCTTTCGACGTGTAGCCTTCCTTGACGAGGTGCTCGGCCACGGCGATGAAGTCGGTGAAGGTGTTCTTCTTCGCCATCATCCGCCCCTGCTCGTGCCACTCCTTCCCCATCTCGCCGCCGCCGCGGATGTGCGCGAGCGCGTAGATCATCCCGCGGTCCACGAGCGAGAAACGACCCGGACTGAACGTCGCCGACTGCGACGAACCGTACGAGCCGTAGGCGTAGAGCAGCGTCGGATGGTTCTTCTTCGGGTCGAGATCCTTCCGGTACAGCATCGACACCGGGACCTTCGCGCCATCGGACGCGGTGACGAAAAAGCGCTCCACCTTGTACTTGTTCGCGTCGTAGCCACCGAGGACTTCCGTACGCTTGAGCAGCTTCTGCTCGCGCGTGTCGAGGTCGTAGTCGTACACCGAAGACGGCGTGATGAACGACTGGTAGACGTAGCGGAAGACGCTCGTGTCGAACTCCGCGTTCGCGCTGCCGAACACCGCGTACGCCGGCTCGGGGAAGCTCACCCGATGCGACTTGCCGCCAGTCTTCAGATCGTAGATCTCCAACTGGTGGAGACCACCCTCGCGCAGACGCACGACCATGTGGTCCTTGAAGAGGTCCACCGACTCGATGCGCACCGGCTTGCGGTACGGCACGAGCTCTTTCCAGTTCTTCTGCGCGTAGTCCGTGACCGGCGTCGTGACGACGCGGTAGTTGATCCCCGCGTCGTTCGTCATGATGTAGAACAGGTCGCCGCGATGCTCGGGGTAGTACTTGTGGTCCGTCTTGCGCGGGACCATCACCACCGGAGTCTCGTTCGGCTTGCCGGCGTTCAGCAGACGCACTTCGCTGGTGGTCTTCGAATCGGAGACGAGGAAGATCCACTCTCCGCTGCGCGACCGGTCGACCCACACGTCGTAGAGCTCATCCTTCTCCTCGTAGAGAAGCGCCGGCTCTCCGCCGAGGACATGCCGATAGATGCGGTCGGAACGCTTGGCGTCGTTCTCCGTGCTGTAGAACAGCGTCTTGTTGTCCTTTGCCCACACGACCGCGCCGACGCGCTCGGCGACGTTCTCCGTCACCTTCCCGCTGCGCAGGTCCTTCACGTGGAGCTTGTACTGGCGGTAGCCGTTGTCGTCGACGGTGTACGCGAGGAGGTTGGTGTCGTTCGACACCGCCATCGCGCCGACGGACATGAACTTCTTCCCCTCGGCGAGCTGGTTCACGTCGAGCAGGACCTCTTCGGCCGCCTCGAGGCTCCCTTTCTTCCGCGCGTGGATCGGGTACTGTTTTCCCTCGACCGTGCGCGTGTAATAAAAGTAGCCGTTCCTGCGATACGGCACCTGCATGTCGGTCTGCTTGATGCGGCCGAGCATCTCGTCGTAGAGCTTCTTCTGCAGTTCCTCGGTCGGCTTCATCACCGCGTCCGCGTACGCGTTCTCCGCGTCGAGGTACGCGAGGACGTCGGCGTTCTTTTTGTCGCGCAGCCAGCCGTATTCGTCGACGCGCTCCTCGCCGTGCAGCGTGATCGTCCGGGGGACTTTCTTCGCTACCGGCGGTTTGACTGCATCCTGGGCGAGAGTGGCAACGGACATGAGGAGAGAGAAGAGGACGAGCTTCTTCATCGGGCGGAAAACCTACCACGATTCAGACGATGAGATGCAGGTCCCCGAACTCGTGCCACAGGTACTTTTCCGCCAGCGCCGCCTCGTATCCGCGCTGCACGTGCTCGCGTCCGGCGATCGCTTCGAGCATCGCCAGATGCGTGGCACGCGGCTCATGCAGCCCGGTGAGCAGGCCATCGACGGCGAACACGCCGCGCTCGGGCGTGATCACGAGATCGGTCCAGCCGCGCGAGGCGATGACGTTGCGATCGTCGTCCAGCGACGATTCGAGCGCGCGCACGACGGTCGTGCCGACGGCGATCACCCGTCCGCCACGCTCCTTCGTGCGGCGTACTTCCTCGGCCGTACGCAGCGGGACTTCGAAATACTCTTCGTGCGGACGCTCGTGGCGTTCGAGCGACGCGACGCCGGCGTGCAGCACGAGCTTCGCCAGACGCACGCCGCTGCGTCGCAGGCAAACGAGCATCGAGCGCGTGAAGGCGCGCCCCGCCGACGGCATCTCCGCCGATCCCGGCTCCGCGGCGAATACGGTCTGGTACGCGTCGATCGGATACGGCCGCTCGATGTACGAGTAATGAATGGGACGTCCGTAGCGCGCGAGATACGCGCGCAGGTCGGGCACGTCGATGCGCGCCAGCCACAAACGCGAGGAGTCGCGATACGGCGCGAGCAGTGTGGCTTTCCCGTCGCCGGGCAGCATGAGCGTCGAGGACGATTCGCCGCGCGGCTCGACGAGCGCCAGGCCGCCGGGCAATGAGGTCGACACGTGCAGGGCGATGATCGCGCCGTCCTCGCGCACGGCGCTCAACGCGGCCGGCAGTGTGGCGGTGGTGTTCAGGACGAGCAGGTCTCCGGGATTCAGGAACCGCGGCAATTCGCGAAAGTGCGCGTGCATCACGGCGTCGTCGGAGCGGCGTGTGACGAGGAGGCGGACGTCATCGCGTCCGCTGCCGCGCAGTTCCGCGGGCTCGCGCGCCTCGAGCTCCGCGGGCAGCACGAAGTCGATGGCGGTCATGACGCAAACTCCGCGATCTTCGGCGCGACCGCCTCCGGCAGCGGCAGGTGCGAGAGATCGCCGCCGCCGACGGCGAGGCGATGCATCTCGGTGTTCATGTCGCCCGGATCGACGGCCACGACGCGCACACCCGTCCCTTCGAGCTCGGCGTTCAGCGTGCGCGACATGTGCTCGAGCGCGGCCTTGCTCGCGCCGTAGCCGCCCCACCCCGGATACGCGTTGATGCCGGCGTCGGAAATGATGTTGAGGATGAGCCCCTCGCCGCGCTGTTTCATCTGCGGCAGCACGAGTTGCGTGAGATGCAGCGGCGCGACCGCGTTCACTTTGAACACGCGCAGGAGGTCTTCCCACGGATACTCGTCGAGCCGCGGCATCGGCAGCGGACCGAGCTCGGACGCGTTGTTGATGAGCACGTCGACGCGCCCCGCGCGCGCCGCCAGCTCCTCGGCGATCTCCGCGACGTCGCCGGCAAAGTACGTGGCGCCCAGCTCCTGCGCGAGCTCGCGCAGCGGCTCCGGACGCCGGGCATTGAGAACGAGACGGTAGCCGCGCCGGGCAAACAGCCGCGCAAGCGCACGACCGAGTCCCTGCGAGGCGCCAGTGATCAGTGCAGTTTTCATGAGGACAACATCGCTCCGCACGGGAGGCACGCGCCTCGTACGAAAGTACAGGGGGCCGAGGGCCGAGGGCCGAGGGGCGAGGGGCCGAGAGCGCGAGGAGCGAGGGCGCGAGGAGCGAGAGCGCGAGGAGCGAGAGCGCGAGGGGCGAGGGCGCGGCCGACGACTGAGGGGGGCGGGCCCTCGGCCCTTGGCCCTCGGCCCTCGGCCCTGGGCCCTTAACCCTCCCCCCTACACCAACCCCCGCTGATGCGCGATCGTCACGGCCGAGGCGCGATTCTCGGCGCCGAGCTTGTTGAAGATGGCGGTCACGTGAAATTTCACGGTGCGCTCGGTGACGCCGAGGTCGTGGGCGATTTCTTTGTTGGAACGGCCGGCGGCGACGAGACGGAGCACCTCGCGCTCCCGAGGCGACAGCCGCGGCGCGCGCGAAAGCGCGTCCACCCGTGCGGCGATGCGCGCGTCCACGTGACGATCGCCACGCGCCACCGCCCGAATGGCGTGCTCGATCTCCGCGAGCGCCGCGCCTTTCAGCAGATACCCGCGTGCGCCGGCGCGCAGCACGGCGTCGATCTGCTCGTCATTCGCGTACGCGGTCAGCACCAGCACGGCCGCATCGATCCGCGACACCGCGTCGACGCCGCTCATGCCCGGCAGTTCCAGATCGAGCAGCACGACATCCGCTCGCACCCGCGACGACAGCAGCTCCTCGGCGGATCCGAACGCACCGGCGATCTCGAAATCCTCGCAGCGTGCGAGCGCGGCCGCGAGACCTTCGCGCACGACCGGATGATCGTCGACGATGACGAGCTTCATCGCGGCACCTTCGCCACGATCTTCGTCCCCGGCCGCGACGCGATGCGCAGCGTGCCGCCGGCGAGCCTGGCCCGTTCGCGCATGCCGCGCACGCCGTGACGATCGTCCGGCACGCGGCGCGGATCGAACCCCACGCCATCGTCTTCGACGCTCAACGTCGCCGAGCCGCGCGCACACCGCAGCGACACCGCCACGTGCTTCGCCTGCGCGTGCTGGCGCACGTTCGCCAGCGCCTGCTCCGCGATGCGATACAGCTCCGCCTCGGCCGGCAGCGACAGCGAGCAATCGTCGAGCGCGAGGGAAACGCGGATGCCCGACTGCGACGTGAACTCGCGCGCCAGCAACGCGAGCGCCTGCGCGAGCGGACGTCCGGCCAGCGGCTCCGCGCGCAGATTCATCACCGAGCGCCGCGCCTCTTCCAGCGTGTTGCGCGTCGTCTGCAACGCGGCCTCGAGCCGTCCGGACTCGATCTGCAGCGCGATGGCCGTGAGCCCCTGCGCGAGCTGATCGTGGATCTCGCGTGCGATGCGCGTCCGCTCATCCGCACGCGCGTGCACCGCGCTCTCCTCCGCGAGCCGCGCTCGCTCGATGGCCACACCGACCTGCAACCCGATGGTCGACAGCAACCGCAACTCGCGCGCGGAGAGACGGCGCATCTCCGGCGCGGTGATGTTCATGATCCCGAGCGGCTTCTCGTCGAAATACAACGCCACGCTGGCGTGATGGGCGATGCCGCGCGTGAGATCGTCGCGATGCTCGCGCGCCGCGGGACGCAGCCGGCTGCAGCCCATCACGTCGACGTTGCTCGCGCCGAGCTCGCCGGCGCGGAACTGCTCGATGCACCAGCACGACGCGCCGGTCATGCGCACCGGCTCCTGCAGATACGGCGGCAGATTGCGCGCCGCGGCGTTGTAGACGTGACCCGTCTCCGGATCGATGAGCCACACCCAGCCGGTGTCGAGCTGCAGCTCACGCGCGATCACTTCGAGCGTCCGCTCCAGCGCGAGCTGCACGGTCGGCGCGCTGTTGAGCGCTTCCGCGACCGCCGCCACGATCTCGAGCTCGCGTTTCACGCCGGTCAGTATCGTCGACATGAGATATCGACATACTTTGCATGCTCACGAACTATAATCCGCGCATTCGCAGGAAGGAGCCGCGCATGAAACGTCTCTTCATCGCCCTCGTGCTGTGCAGTCTTCCCCTTTCCTTCGCCGTCGCCCAGAAGCGCCGAGCCATCGGCAAACCGGTCGTCACCCCCGCGCCGCAGAATCCCCGCTGGTTCAACGATCCGCTCGACGGCGTGACCGCCGACGAACGGTTTGCGTTCGATCGTGGCCGCGAGGTCTTCGACAAGTTCCAGAAGATGTCGGACGGCCTCGGTCCCGTCTTCAACGGGAGAGCGTGCAGCGAATGCCACAACCTCCCCACGCTCGGCGGCCACGGCTACCGCGGCACGACGCTGATCGGCGCGTGGGTCGGCGGCAAGTTCGACCCGCTCACGAAAAACGGCGGACCCGATCTGCAGGGCCAGGGACTCAGCGACCGCGAAAAAGCGACGCACACGTTCAATCCCGAACGCTCTCCCGGCAACGCCACGGTGACCGCCTCGCGCCGCACCCCCGGGCTCTTCGGCCTCGGACTCGTCGAAGCCACGCCCGACGCGACGTTCCTCGCCCTCGCCGCCGATCAGAAAGCGCGCAAGCCCGCCATGGCCGGTCGCGCCGCGATCGTCGACAACATCCGCACCGGCACGAAGACGGTCGGCAGGTTCGGCGCGAAGGCGCAGATCGCGACGCTCTCGCACTTTGTCGCTTTCGCGGAGCTCAGTGAGCTCGGCATGACCAACCCCGATTTCCCGAACGAGAACTGCCCCTCGGGCAACTGCGCCGAGCTCGCGCACAACCCGCGTCCCGACCTCAACGACACGGGCGGCCGCGTGCGCCAGATCGTCAACTTCCTGACCATGCTCGGCGCTCCGCCGCGCGGCGAGATCGACGCGGATGTGCTCGCGGGTGAGAAGCTCTTCGCGCGCCTCGAGTGCGATTTCTGCCACGTCCCCGCGCTGAAGACCGGACCGAATCAGAGCCGCGCGCTGAGCAACGTCACGTACCAGCCGTACTCCGACTTTCTCCTGCACGACATGGACAGGCTCGGCGATCAGCTCCAGCAGGGCGATGCCGGTCCGCGCGAGATGCGCACGATGCCGCTGTGGGGCATCCGCATGAAGATCGGCGTGGGCTTCCTGCATGACGGCAGGGCCAGGACGATCGACGAGGCGATCATCAAACACGAGGGGCAAGGTGCGAGCGCGAGCGCGGGCTACCGCGCCCTCACCGCGAAGGAGCGCGAGCAGGTCGTGGCCTTCCTCCGCTCACTATGAGGATGCGATCTTCGCCCACGAATCCTTGAGCGTCGCCGTGCGGTTGAACACCAGCTTCTCCGCCGTCGAATCGCGATCGACACAGAAGTAGCCGAGCCGCTCGAACTGGTAACGGTTCAGCGGCTCGGCACCCGCGACGCTCGGCTCCAGCTTCGCGTTTTCGATCACCTCGAGCGAATTCGGATTGATGTGCGCGAGAAAATCGCCCCCCTCTTCCGGATCCTCGACTTTGAAAAGGCGGTCGTAGAGGCGCACCTCGCAGTCGAGCGCGTGCTCCGCGGAAACCCAGTGCAGCGTTGCTTTCGGACGGCGTCCATCCGGCGCATCGCCGCCGCGCGTGGCGGGGTCGTACGTCGCGCGCAGCTCCACGATGTTTCCCGCTTCGTCCTTGATCACGTCCGTGCAGGTGACGAAGTACGCGGAGCGCAGGCGCACCTCGCGTCCCGGCGCGAGGCGGAAGAACTTCTTCGGCGGCTCTTCCATGAAGTCGTCGCGCTCGATGTAGATCGTCTTGCCGAACGGCACGCGCCGCGTCCCCATCGCCGGATCCTCGGGATTGTTCGGCGTCTCGAACTCCTCGCCGCTCCCCTCGTAGTTCTCGATGACGACTTTCAGCGGACGCAGGACGCCCATCACGCGCGGCGCGGTCTTGTTCAGATCCTCGCGCACGCAGAATTCGAGCAGGCCGACGTCGATCACGTTCTCGCGGCGCGCCACGCCGACGCGGTCGACGAAGTTGCGGATCGCGGCCGGCGTGTAGCCACGACGCCGCAACGCCGCGAGCGTCGGCATGCGCGGGTCATCCCAGCCGCGTACGTGACCTTCCTCGACCAGGCGGCGGATCTTGCGCTTCGACGTGACGGTGTAATTGAGCGTGAGCCGCGCGAACTCGATCTGGCGCGGACGCGAGGGTACGGGCAGCGTTTCCACGAGCCAGTCGTAGAGCGGACGATGGTCCTCGAATTCGAGCGTGCACAGCGAGTGCGTCACGTGCTCGACCGCATCCGACGGCGGATGCGCAAAGTCGTACATCGGATAGATGCACCACTTGTTGCCCGTGCGGTGATGCTCTTCATGGCGGATGCGGTACAGCACCGGATCGCGCATGTTGATGTTCGGCGAGGCCATGTCGATCTTCGCGCGCAGCACGTGCGCGCCGTCCGGAAACTCCCCCGCGCGCATGCGGCGGAAGAGGTCGAGGTTCTCCTCGACGCTGCGATTGCGGTACGGCGAGTCCTTCCCCGGCTCCGTCAGCGTCCCGCGGTACTGGCGCATCTCCTCGGCCGAAAGGCTCTCCACGTACGCCTTGCCGTGCTGGATCAGATCTTCGGCCCACGCGTAGAGCTGGTCGAAATAGTCGGACGCATGCAGCGGCTCGCCCACTTCGAACCCGAGCCAGCGCACGTCCTCGACGATCGCCCGCGCGTACTCGGCTTCTTCCCTTTCGGGATTCGTGTCGTCGAAGCGCAGATTGCAGCGCCCGCCGTACTCCGCCGCGACGCCGAAGTTCAGCGTGATCGATTTCGCGTGGCCGATGTGCAGATACCCGTTCGGCTCCGGCGGAAACCGCGTGACGACGGTGGCGTGTTTCCCGGTGCGAAGATCTTCCTCGACGATCTCGCGAATGAAGTCGAGCTGGCGCGGCGGCGCTTCGGTGGTCATGACGGGGGGTTATATACCGTCAGACGCGGATTGCATTCCAGAGGGGGCTGTCGAGCCCCCGGTTCTCCCGCCGAGGGCTCGCTCGACGCGCGTTACGTCAGCGTACCGCGCGCGTCTTCGCCGGCTTCACCACCGTCGTCACCAGCCGCCCGCGCCCGCCCGTCGCCGTCGCAAAGTTGCGCTCCAGGATCGAGCGCCACGCGGTCAGCTTCGCCACCTCTTCCGCCGTCGCCTCGCGGCCGTTCTCCGTCACGAGCACGAACGCCACGCGGAACTGCTTCTGCGCCAGCGACACCGACGGCGTGCGCGCGCCGTGCACGTCGATGATCTGCTGCACGGCGACGTTCCGCTTCTGGCCCGTGACCGTCGTGTTGTCGACCGGCCAGTAGGCGTCCGGCAGCTTCGGATTCGTGTTCGCGAGATAGAACCACGGCTGCACGTCCTCCGGCGCCGCGAGCCCCATCAGGTACAGATCCGTCCAGCTGTAGCCGACGTTCACGGCCCGCGCCGTGTACTTGCCATCCGGCTGCGCGACGAAGAACGCGCCGCCCATGACCGAGGCCTGTTCCGGATCGGAGGTGACGGGGAAGGCGGCGGGCGTATGGACGTAGGCGGCCGGATGCGCGGACACCGGATTGAGCGAGCTCTGCGGCGTGCCGTTCTCCATGATGCTGAAGAAGTAGCTCCAGCGATGCCCGAGCTCGTGCAGCATCACGTTCGACGCGGTCTGGTCCGTCGCGAACCAGCCGTACGCGAGCTGATTCATGTGCATCAGCGTCGGCATGCGTCCGACCGCGGGCCCGGTGGACGGCGACGTGGGAGCAATGCCGCTCACCTGCGCATTGCCGCCCGTCGCGTACGCGCCGGCGTAGAAGATGAGGTCCGTGAAGAACGTCTGAAACATCATCACGCCGTCGACGTCGTAGTCGCTCACCATGTGCGCGCTCTGCACCTTCTCCCACGTCGAGAACGGATTGAACACCGCGAGCTTGAAGCCTTCCGTGATCGGCAGGGCGAGCTCCGTGCCGTCGGGAACCGCGGAGAGATCGCTCTGCACGCGCTGCGGCGGCGTGCCGAACGGCACCTGCACCGCCGCGCTGTCCGCCGAGCGCGCCGTCGGGTACGCGTACGACATGACGGAGACGAGGTCGCCGCCGGACGAAGGCGTGAAGCGCTGCATCGCATAGAGCTCGATCGTGTCGCCGGCGACGTGCATCGTCGCCCCGTCCACGAGCCAGCCCGGCGAGTTGTACGGCACCACGCGCTTCGCGGTCGGACTGACCTCCGCGAGGATCGACTCCTCGCCGATGCCTACGAGATAGCGCAGCGACGTGTTGGCCGGGATCTTCGACTGGTCGAGCGGCGCGGCGACCTTGATGCGGACCGCGAACAGATCGCTTCCGCCGATGCGCGAGACCGTCGTGCTGACGATGTCCGCCATCGGACGGAGCGCCGCCGGCACGTGCGCGGCCGTGTCGTTCGTGAAATCCGCGTTCTCGCTCAGCACCTCGCGTGCGGCCGTCGCCGGATCGAAGCCGGCCGTCAGCACCGGCGCACCCCAGCTCATCTGCCGCATCGACTTGTACGTGTAGACGACAGTGCCGTCCTTGCGGAGCTGCGCCTGGATGTCATACCCGAACGCGGAACCGGCAGTACTGCGCCATGTGACGACGAGCGCGTCCGCCGTCTCGTCGACGAACAGCTCCGGAAACGCGAGTCTGCTCGGCTTGCCTTTGGTGATCATCAGCGGCGAGAGCACCGCACCGCGATGCACGGCTGCTTCGAGATCGTCGAACTGCGCCGCCCCCGGCTCGCTCGCCGGTGCGTCGAAGTGGATCGCGTTGAACGCGGTCAGATAGACGCGATCGACGGAGCGGCCGAAGATCGGGAACGTAAAGCCGAGGTTGTGCACGACCGTGCGATCGGTCGACTCGTGGAAGTTCTTCAAGGCCGCGCCGGACGGCTCGACGTACTGCAACGCGGTGCGGCGCACCGCGAACTTGGAGGTGCCGCGGGGCTCGAACACGAACGACTGCCCCGCCAGGTCGAAGGGGTGATAGCCGGGGACGATCTCCTCGTCCGCCTCGATGTAGAACGCACCGTCCTGCAACTGCGGCAGCTTCGCGGTCGCATTCGCCTCGAGCCGCGGACGCGATGCGCGCTGCTTCACCACCCGCTCGTGCAGCGCACGCACGCGCAGGTCGTTCTCCACGCTCGTTCCGCATCCCAATTCGTCCGCAAAGACAGTCGGTGCGGCAATCCACAACAACGACAGCACAGCCACGGTCGGCGTTCTCATCGTCGGTTCTCCGATGGAGTTCAAGTTACTCTAGATCCGGTGACGCAACTGTACGGCGATTACGAAGTCGAATCGTTCCTCGGCAAAGGATCGATCGGCAAAGTGTTTCTGGCTCGTCACCGCCGTATTGGACGAAGGGTCGCGCTGAAAACCGTCCATCTCGAACAGAAATTCGAGGACGACGAGGACCGCACCGAGTTTTACAAGCGCCTGCAGCGCGAGGCCGAGCTCTGCGGTTCGATGCAGCATCCGAACATCGTCACGCTGTACGACGTCGGCTACGACGGCGACGTGGTCTCGTATCTGGCGACCGAGTACGTCGAAGGGGAGTCGCTGCTGGCGCGCCTGCGGCGCACGCGTCCGCTGCCGCTCGACGAGGCGCTGACCATCGCCGCGGACCTCCTGCGCGGCCTCTCGTACGCGCATTCGAAAGGCATCATCCATCGCGACATCAAGCCGGCGAACATCCTCCTGACCGCGGACGGCCGTGCGAAGATCGCCGACTTCGGCGTCGCACGTCCGCTGCATTCGAGCCTCACGGTGAACCGCTCGCTCGTCGGCACGCCGAACTACATGTCGCCCGAGCAGGTGAAGACGACGCCGGTCTCCCCGCGCTCGGACCTCTTCTCCGCCGGCATCGTGATGTACGAGATGCTCACCGGCATCAAGCCGTTCGGCGCGCCGGAACTGAGCGGCATCCTCTACAACATCGTCAACGTCTCCCCGCCGCTCGTCACCGACACGAACACGTCCGTGCCTTCGGCGATCGCGCAGGTCGTGGCGAAACTGCTCTCCAAGAAGCCGGAGGATCGTTACGCGAGCGCGGACGACGCACTCGCAGAGCTCGAAACGGTACGCACCGCGCGGGCGGCGCTCGACACGATCACCGTGGCGCAAGGCGATGTGACGACGCCGCTGCCAACGGTCGTGGAGCACGTCGCCCGCCCGGTGCTGCGACGCACCGTGCCGGCGTGGGTGTTCTGGACGATCACCCTCGTTCTCACCGTCGCGCTCATCACCTCCGCCGCGCTGCTGCAGCGAGGCACCACGCGACAGCAGCCCTCGGGCGTGATCACCGCGCAGCAGCGCGCGGAAAACGAGGAGAAGCTGCGCGCTCTCGAGACGGCGCGCAGGCTCGCGCAGAACTCACGCTACGCCGACGCGATCGCACTCTACGACGCCTACCTCGACCGCTGGCCGCAAAGCACGGTCGCGCGCGCGGAACGCGACGAGGCGCAGCGCCTCCTCGACGCGCTCACGCCGAAGAGCGAGGTGGACGTGACGAAGGACGACCGCAAACCGCAGCAGCGCCGCGAAACGGCGAAGCCGGAGCCGAAGCAGGACGAGAAACCGTCGCGCTGGCAACGGTTCCGGCGCTGGCTCAACGAAGATCCGTCGAAGCCGAAACAGAATTAGGCGTCGGCCGTGCGCAACGCGCGCAGCACGCGATGCCAGCGCGCGCGCTCGAAGTACCAGATCAGCGCGAGGACGGCCGGCAGCACGGAAAACAGCAGCAGCCCTCGGGCCACGTCTTCGATCGTCGCGTTCATGCCGAGCCAGATTTTCAGGTCGAGCGCGACGACTTCGAGGTCGTTCATCAGCGCACCCCCTTTGCCCTCGCGATACCAGTCGAGAAAGGAGGGATCGGTGGTGAGGCGCCGTGCGAAGAGGGTGGAGTGGATCTGCACGAAGAACGCGATGAACGCGCCCAGCGGCCGCTCGAGCTCCGGGATGCGCCAGCCGGTGCCGGACAGCGCCTTGTAGAAGAGGATGCCGGCGAGGATGAACTCGAACAGATGCCCCGCCGACGCGACCGCGAGCTCGCGACGCCACTCGCGCGTGACGAAGAACAGCCACACCAGCGCGAGCGCGCCGATGAGGATCATGGTCGTTCTGTTCTCGCGAAAGAGCCAGATCAGGTACGCGAACACGAGCGCGATCCCCGTCGCGATCATCGGCTGAAACGCCCCCATGTGCGTGAACCCGCCGCCGTAAACGAAATCGAATGCGGGAAGGGAGGGGTACCCGAGCAACCATCCCGCGACGGCGTGGCCGAGCTCGTGGAACAACGTGACCAGCGCGGAAAACACGAACCGGGTGAACGGCAACGCGTAGACGACGATCGCCGCCACCAGCCCGAAGCCGAGGACTTTGAGCTCCGTCGCGCCGATGCGTCCGTCGTCGACCCGTTCCTCGTCGTCGACGTCGATGCGCACCCGTGGCATCGGCCGCGACTGCGTGACTTTCGAAAAGATCACCCCGCACGATTGACACTCCTTCGCGCGCGGCTGATTCTCGAACCCGCATTTCGGACACGCCATGCGCAAGATTATGCGCTCGGTATACTGAGCCGTGTCGATGTACGAGGAGCTGTTCGCGGCGGTGAAGCGCGAAAACGTCCTTCGCGCCATACAGCCCCTCGAGTCCCTGGGCTGCCGGCCGGCGGTGCCCGTGAAACGCATGGCCCACAGACCGCAGGACATCGCGGACATCAACGAAGCTGGAGCAGATCGCGCAGGAGCGTGGCGAATGAGCGTCGATGACTGGAAAGCGGACTTCGCATCCGTCGAACGGGAGCAACTGCGCGTGTCGATGGCGCTGACGCCTGCAAAGCGTCTGCGGTGGCTCGAAGAAGCGCGGCAGTTCGCTCATACCGCGCGCGTGCTGCCGCGGAGCGCCGACGTCCCGTCGGCCGGTTCGCCGACCTCCGGTCGGCAGGAACAATCGCCGGCAAAGACGTCTGCGGACCACCCGGCCGGAGGCCGGCGCTCCGCATGAACGCCCAGTGGATGATCTACGGCGCCAACGGCTACACCGGCGAGTTGATCGCACGCGAGGCGGTGCAGCGAGGAATGCGTCCGGTGCTGGCGGGACGCACCGCCGAAAAAGTCGAGCCGCTCGCGAAAGAGCTCGGGTGCGAGGCGCGCGTGTTCGGACTGGAAAACGTCGATCTCAGCGGCGTCGCAGCGGTCGTGCATTGCGCGGGTCCGTTCATTCACACCAGCAAGCCGATGGTCGAGGCGTGCCTCGCAGCGGGCGTGCACTATCTCGACATCACCGGCGAGATTGCGGTCTTCGAGGCCGTCTTTCGCAGAGACACCGAGGCAAAGGCAAAAAACATCGCCCTGCTGCCCGGTGTCGGATTCGACGTCGTCCCGACCGACTGTCTCGCCGCGATGCTGCACGCGCGCATGCCCGACGCGCAGGAGCTGTGGCTCGCGTTTCATTCGCATCGCGGCGGGGTGAGTCGCGGCACGATGAAAACCATGCTCGAAGGCGCGGGCCGCGGCGGCGCGATCCGCAAGGACGGGAAGATCGTCGTCGTGCCGCAACTGTTCGACGTCCGCGAAATCCCGTTTCCCAACGGCCCGCGCATGGCCATGACCATCCCGTGGGGCGACGTCTCGACGGCGTTCCGCAGCACCGGCATCCCGAACATCCGCGTCTACAACGCGCAATCACCGAAAGCCCTGAAGCGCATGAAACGCATGCAGCCTTTCCTCGGCCTGCTGCGCTTCCGTCCCCTGCGCCGCATCGCTCAGAAATTCGCCGATCGCAATCCCGGCCCTAGCGCCGAGCGTCGCGCGCAATCGCACGTCGAAGTGTGGGGCCGCGTCACGAACGCGCGCGGCGAAGAGGTCACGATGACGATGACCGTGGCCGAGGGGTACACGTTCACGGTGCTCTCCGCGATCGAGGCGGTCACGCGCGTGCTGCAGGAGCCGCGCGTGGGCGCGCTCACTCCGTCGCTGGCATTCGGCGCGGACCTGGTCCGTGCGATTCCCGGCACTGTTGTGCATTGAGCCGCTTGCGTGCGAACGAACGGAACGCGAGGCGCAGATCGTCGCGATCGACCTCCGTCCGCGGATCGGCGAGAAACGCTTCCAGCGCCGCTTCATCGGTGTAGAGCTTTGCCAAGGTCTCCAGCGACACCGCCTCCGATGATCCACGTGACGGCAGCGCAGCAATCGGCGTGTCGTCCATCACGGCAGTGACCCGTGACGCACGCTCGAGCTCTTCGAGGAGATCCTCGATCGGCGGATACTGCCCATCCCGCTCGAGAATCACCGTCGCATCCCCGCGCACCAGTGCAAACAAATCGAACACCGCATCCGGCACGGGATGCAGATGATCGTCGAGCACGCGTCCGCGCTCGATGCGACGACCGCCCGCGAGATGTACCGCCTTGATCCGCGACGCCGGCAGCGACCGCACGACCGCCGCCGCGTCGAACCCGAAGTTCACCGCGTTCGCATAGAGATTGTGCAGATCGAGCAGCAGGTCGTACGGCACCGCGTGCAGCCATTCGTATTCGCTGTACGTACTTCCCGGCGGCTCGACGAGTGAGGCCACGTTCTCGAGCAGCGGCATCGAGCCCGTCACGCGCCGCGCCTCTGCAACGTTGCGCGCGAGCCCTTCGAGCGTCGCGTCGGTGCGAGGGGGAGCGGCGAGATGCCCGATCTCCGTCCCGCCCGCGCGCACGAACGCGAGATGCTCCGACCACAGCTCCGGCTCGAGCCAACCGATCACGCGAGCCACTGCATCCAGTCGCCGCGCGTCGACGCGTTCCGTCGACGCCAGTCCGAGGGACGTCGCGTGCAGGACGACCGGCACCTGCGTGCGCAGAAAGCGCATCGCCCGCCGCTGGGCCGCATCGGCCCCGAACAGCTCCTCGGCCAGCACCTCCACGACCGCGATGCGATCGAGATTGGCGAAGATCCCGGCGCCGAGCTCCGGACGCCACCCCAGTCCGAACCTCACGACCCGCAGCCTCCGCACCCGCCGCCGCAGCCCCCTCCGCACGACGAGCCGCACGAGCTCGACGAGCCGCCTGACGAGGAGCCGCACGAAGACCCGCACGACGAACCGCAGGAGCTGTGCGACGACGAGCTTTGGGTGACGTTCTGCTTCGGGAACATGTCGCGCGCCCAGCTGAACGCCATCGGATCGAGCGCGCTGACGCCGAACACCGCCGCGAGCATGGCCGCCTCCGACGTCGCCCCGCCGGGACGGATCTGGTACGCGCGCAGCCGGAGCGCTCCGAAAAGATTCTTCATCTCGGCCACCGCGCGATCGCCGCGCGCCGTACGGCGCGGGTACAGCGCCTTGTACGCGCCAATGACCGCGAGCGTCGCGAGGAACAGCAGGAATCCGACATTGGACCGCCCGCGGCTGAGGGCAACGTAGATCTTCGCCCCCGCGAAGAACAGCAGCACCGCTACCGCGCCGGCCAGGAGCCTGGCCCGCAGCGCACGCACCTCGTCGTCAGGGAGGAGTTGCTGCTTCTGCAGCTCCGTTTCGTACTCCGCGGTGGTGAAGGTCACGAACGCTTTGTCGCGAAGGAGGGAGGCGGCGTTGTGCCGCTCCGTGCAGCGCTCGAGGATGGCCCGCTCGATCGTGCGCCGCACCTGCATCTTCCTGCCGGGATCGGTCGTCTGCACGCCGGACGTGTTGGCGTCGAGCAGGCCGCGATCGATGAGGGAGATCACGGCCACGCGCACCAGCTCCGCTGGTCCGCCGCGCAGCAGTGCAATCTTGTACGGGTCGTCGAGCCGCGCCGTATAGCGATTCGTTTCCAGCTCGCGCGCCATGCGCATGCGGCGGACGACGTAGATCGTCAGGCACGCGAGGAACGCGTAGAACATCAGGAACTGTGGCCCGCGCCAGTCGAATGGGTTCATGGTTGTAATCGAAGCGAGCGCTCGTACAACGCGCCCGCGAGCTCCAGCGTTGCGAACAGGTACGCCGCCGCCCGTCCCGCGGGCAAAGCCCGCTCCTCGCGAGCCTCGGAAATGTGCGGCAACAGCTCCGTCAGCTCGGGGCGATGCAGCTCGCGCACGAGCGTCTCCAGCGCCTCTTTCGGCTGCAGCGTCTCGCGCCCCTCGAGCTCGAGGATGGAGACGGAGGACGTGCGCAGCGGTCCCGCCGATTCCGCGACCGTGAACGCGCACTGCTCCTCGCGCAGACTCCGCTCCATGTACAGCTCGCGCAGCCGGATCGTCAGATTGAGCAGCACCTGCCGGAGCCGCGTGACGAGCGCGCCGCGCGAGATGGTGATGTTCGCCACGACGTCGTCCCCATAGAGCACGGTGTGGCGACGGCCGATGTCCGCGAACTTTTGCGCGAACGCCTGCGCGGCCGCATCGAGCTCGCTCTCCAGGATGAACATCGCCGTGACGTTCGCGGCGGCCTGGGCGAAGCGATACGGCTCGCGGAACGCGTCGACGTGCTCGAAGCGCGTCAGAACGAAGAGGAGGTTGACGTCCGACGTTGCACGCATGCGTCCCTCCGCGGCCGAGCCATAGAGGATGACGGCGCGAAGCTGGTCGCCCAGCGCGGTTCGCGCCTGGGCGACCAGATCATCGATGATCTGCATGCATGAAAGTCTACTTGAACAGCTCGTTCACGTTCCTGACTTCGATGCGCTCGATGTTCAGCGGGTACGCCGCCCACACCGCGTCGAGTTGTACGGTCGGGAGCTTCGCCTCCGGCACCTGCCAAACGGTCGTGCCGTCCGGCAGCTTGGCGGTCGTGAATTCGTAGTCCGTCCACGACTTGCCGAAAACAGGCGTGTTGCTCGCGAGCTGCTGCTGCGTCGCCGCGAGATGCGGCGTGCTCGTGACGATCACGTATTTGACGTTGGCCGTGCTGAGATGACGGCGGATGGCCGCATTGACCTGCTCGACCGTCACCGCATCCACCGATTGAATGTAGCGGTCGAGAAAACCATTGCCCTGGGCGAGGCCGTGGAACGCGTCGTCCACACGCGCGCCGACCAGGCGGGGGACGGTTTCGCCGAGATTGAGATACAGCACGCGCGCTTTCTTTTTGGATTCTTCGACCTGTTCGGGCGTGAGACCGGTGCGAATGAGCTGCTCGAGCTCGTACGTAATGGCCTTCGCCAGATGCACCGCGTGCTCGTGCTTCACCGGCCGAACCCACAATGAGAAATACTGCTGTTCGCGCGGCTGATTGAAGATCTGGAACAGCGAGTTCGGACGTCCCGCCCAGTATTCGATGTACGAGTAATTGCCGTAGTTGTAGCCGCGCTCCTCGCGGAGTTTCTGATAGAGCTGGCCGAACGAATCGCGATGCGTGCCGAGCCAGACGTTGGCAATGTACAGAGGCCAGTAATCGGGATGCGTGCGATTGACGGCAATCGGAAATCCGAGGTGCACGGAGGCGGCGGGGGCGTTCGGCTCCTGAATGACCAGAGCCTGACGTCCGGTAAATGCCTCCGGCGTTTTGACCGGCATCGCGGGCGAAGGCGTCGTGGCGTCGCGATTGACGTTCCTGACGGCCTCCCGCACCTGATCCACAATGGCGGGGTCGGTCGTGGAGATGCCGATGATGGCATTTTCCGGACGGTAGAAATCGCGATAGAAGCGGATGACGTCGTCGCGCGTAATGGTCTGGACCGCGGTTTCGCGCCCCAGGACGTGATGCGCGTAACCCGTACCGGCCAGCACGAACTGGTCGATGGCCGCCAATCCCAGTCCTTCGAGGTCTTCACTGCGCAACGACGAGATCTGCGAAACAGTCTCGTTCTTGAGGCGATCGATCTCCTTCGCCTCGAACACCGGCTGCGTGAGCATCGGCCGCAAAACCTCGGTCACATAGCGTCCGATGACGTCCCGCGGCGCGGTGAAGAAAAACGTGGTCGTGCGGGACGACGTAAAGACCGTCGGCCGCGCACCCGAGCCCCACGGCACCGTCTGTTCCGCCAGCTCTTCCTTCGTGACGATGTCATTGCCGCGGCGGAAGCCGCCGTCCGTCACCGCGTCTGCCGTAATGGCCGCCAGCCCCTCTTTCCCCGCGGGGTCGGACGTCGCGCCATGCGTGATCATCACGCGCATGGTGATGAGCGGCGCGCGCGAATCGAGCGTCGCCACGCGCGGTTCGCCCGGCGTGTACTGCGGCAGCGGCGGGACGGCCATCTGCGAATGATCGTGATGCGCGTGCTCGTCCGCGACCGGAGGCGTCGGCTGCGGCGACGGCGGCAGCGTGGCCGTGCACGCGGTCAGCAGAATCAGCGTGAGAATCGCGGAGCGTTTCACTGCGCACCTCCCTTACCCGCGAGCGTGATCGAAACGCGGTTCTTCGGCACGAAATACTTTTTCGCAAAGGCGTCGACGTCCGCGGGCGTCAATGCGGCGATCCCGGCGGCGACTTTTTCCAGCACCTGCGGATCGCGCGTGAAGCGATAGTAATTCGCGAAATTCTCGGCGATGTTCGCCGGCGAGTTGAACGACGCGAGAATGTCGTTCCGCAATTGCGCTTTGACGGACTCGAGGCGCTGTGCGGCATCGGCCTGCGAGGAATACGTCGACAACGCCTCGAACGCGCGCGCCACGTCGGCGTCGATCCGATCGAGCAAGGTGCGTCCCTGCGCGTCGTATTTGTCCTTGGCTACCGTCACATACGTGGACAGCGGACGCGCGTCGAAACCGATGGCCGAACGATTGTCGACACCCATCGCCGACGCCACCTGCTCTTCATAGCGCAGTTTGCGATACAGAGGCGCGGTCTCCCCGCCCATCAGTTCGCCCAGCACTTCCATGACCGCGCTGTCTTTCGATCCCGGCACATACGGCGGAACCATGTACGCGACCAGCACGCGCGGTGGAATGTCCGATTCCCACGTGGCGTGCTGTTTCTTCGGGCCGTTGAACGCTTTCGGGTCCGGCTGCTCCGGCGATTTCTTCGCTTTCCACGCGCCGAAATGTTTCTCGACGATCGAGAAGACGTTCTCCGCCTTCACGTCGCCGGAGACGACCACGATGGCGTTACCGGGGCGGTAATAGTCGTCATAGAAACGGACGGCGGACTTGTACGCGTTCGGCATGTCCTGCACGTCGTCGAGATAGCCGATCGTGGAGTGGCCGTACCCGTGTGCCGTCCCGTACATCAGATCGCCGAGGATTTCCTCGAGACGGAGACCAGGATCGGAGGCGTTGCGGCGGTATTCGCCATAGACCGCCCCCGCCTCGGTGCGGAACACGCGCTCACTGTACGTGAGGTTCGTGAAGCGCGAGCCTTCCAGTGCGGCCAGCCGCTCGAGATTCGAGGCGAACGTCAGCGGGTGGTAGTACGTGATGTCGTACCACGTATAGGCGTTGTTGAACGCGCCGAGCTCGGCGATCGCCGGATCGTAGGCACCCGGCGCGTCGTGCAGGTGCCGGAACATGATGTGCTCGAACAGGTGCGCGAGCCCGGTGCGCCCCTTCTCGTTCTCGCGGCCGGAGCCGGCCAGGATCATGGTGTTGAACGAGACGACGTCGCGGAACTCCGGCGTCTCGATGACGATTACGTCGAGCCCGTTCGGCAGCGTCCGCTTCTGGACCGGATACGGGAAAAACTGCGCGTGTGCGGACGCGGCGAGCGCGACCAGCAGCACGATGAGTGGGATGCGCAGGCGCATGAGTCCTCCTTGGGAGGTGGACTCTAACGCAACTCGGCAAGTCCCTCGCCCCAGGTCATGGGGCGAGGGGACTCACGGTTACAGTTCCTTGACCCAGCCCTGCGCGAACGCGCGCGCCTTTTCCGTCGCGTCCCTGCCGGCGCGGTAGGCCAGCTTCCACATCGGCGGCTTCTGCTCGTACGCCGCGTTCGCGAAGCGGAGCTTGCCGTTCTTGTTCACCACCTGCGCCGCGTAATCGACTCCCGCGGTCCCGGCGAGAAACTCGTTCAGCCGCTTCTTCACCAGCGCTTTCGGGTCGGCGGGATACTCCGCGTTCCAGCGCGCCAGGCGCTCCTTCTCCTCATCCGCGGCGGACTGAAGCTCCTGCGCGATCTGCTCGCGCTCCATCTTGCGGAACTCCGGTGTGTCGAACTGCTTCATCGCCTCCGCCGAGGCTTTGAGCCCTTCCTCGGCAGCCTTCCGGTATTCGGCCGGCATTTCGGCGACGGCCTTCTTCGCCTCCGCCAGTTCCGCATTGCGCTGCTCGCGGCGCTTCTTCAATTCCTCGTCCACGGTGGGACGTTTCTCCGCATCCGGCCTGGCCTGTTCCCGATAGGCCGCGTAATCCTTCGCGAATTGCGGCGAATTCACATACGCCTTCGTCCAGACCAGGACCTGCTCGGTGAGCGCCGCACGCGCGGCCGGCGTCGCGGCCTTGAACGGACCGCGCACGGACCAGTAATCAACGTTGCCGTGCGCGAACGACTCCACGACTTTGCGAGCCGCATCGGCTTTCGAGACGCTCAACTGCTGCAGGACGTCCCCCGCGCCGAACGCACTGAATGCAAGAATCCATAGAAGAATGACGCGCTTCACTTCTTCCCCTCCAGTTCGGCCAGCCATGCCTTGGCGAACGTCCGCGCCTTCTCGACCGGCTCTTTGCCGGCACGATAGCAGACCTTCCATTCGCCCGACTTCTCGTCCTCGTACGTCTCATTGACGAAGCGCATCTTCCCCTCGCGGCGCACGAGCTTCGCGCTGTAATCGACGTCCGCGGACTCTTTGAGAAACTCGCGCAAACGGCGGCGCACCATTTCTTTTCCGGTGGCGGGATACTCCCGTTTCCACTCCGCCACTGCTTCCTTGTACTGCTCGCGCGCGTACTGAAGGTCTTCCGCCGACCCTTCGGTGCCCGGCTCTTCCGGCTTGTAATCATTCCGGAACGCCTGATACGCCTGCTCGAACTGCGGCGTCTGGGTATAGGTCTTCGTCCAGACCAGGACCTGCTCGACGAGCGCCACGCGCGCTTCCGGCGTGGCCTTTTTGAATGCATTGCGCAGCGCGTCATGGCCGAGCTGGCCGACGGCGAACGAGAAGACGACGTCCCGCTGCGCGTCCTCCTTCGAAAGCCTCAACTGCTGGAGGATGTCCCCCGCACCGATCGCACTCCCGCTCATGACGGTCAGCAACAGCACTGCGAACCCGATTCGCTTCATTTCCACCCTTTCGATTTCCTGTCGTTTTCGGACCGGCGCGCATTCTCGTCAGGTCTGGCGCGGATGAGCGTGATCTGGCGCACAATGACGCCGATGCGTCACGCCGCCCTCGCGCTGCTCGCGTTTCTGGTCGCCGCCCTCCCCGCGTTGCCCTGCGGCTTCGACACGACGCCGATGCTGATCTTCGACGTCCGCCCCGACGCTCCCATCGACCGCTACGTCGCCGGCAACCTCGGCGTCCTCCGCCCCGAGTTCGCCCGCTCGCACCTCGTCGTGGCGTGGCGGCACCTCACCGGCCACCCGCCGTCGCAGGCGGAGGTGCTGGGGTTCTCGGAGCTGCTGCGGCACCGGCTGCGAGACGAGGATCGCGAGAAGCCGGTGCCGGCGGCCGTATTGTGGGAAGAGGCGCGGGCGAAGGCACGCGGCGTCGAGCCGCGCTATGGAGTGATGACCGATCGCGCGCAGAACGATTTCACGTGGGCGGTCAACTGCGCCGACCACGCGTTCGAGACCGCCATCGCCACGATGAACGCGCGCATCAAGGCGTTCGGCCTGCAGCATCCGGGCGTGCAGAACTGGATCACGGCGCAGGAAGTCGTCTTCGCCAATTGCTACGACGGCGTCGCGCAGCCCGCGCCGCCGGAGCCGTCGCTGCCGGCGATCCTGCGCGCCGATCGCGAGTACCAGATCGCGGCTGCCGACTTTTACGCAACGCGCTACGACGCGGCACGGGCGAAGATGCTCGCCATTGCGCGCGATCCGCAGTCACCATGGCGCGCCTATGCGCGGCTCGCCGCCGCGCGATCACTGCTCCGCAAACCGGGCATCGCCTTCGACGAAGCGGAACGCGATCTCCAGACCATCCTCACCGATCCCGCATTCCGCGACGTCCACGAAGCGGCGCGCGACCTCATCGCCTTCACGCGCTATCGGACCGATCCGCCGGGGCGGCTGGCCGAGGTGGCGAAGGCATTGACGGATGGCGTGCCGAGCGCGCGGCGCGCGCGGAGAGATCTCGCCGATTACACGTACCTGCTCAATCGCGAGATCCAGAGCGCGGACGCGATGACGGACTGGATCCTCTCCTTCAAGGACCCTCAGGCGCTGCCGCACTCGATCGAGCGCTGGCGGGCCACGAAATCCGTGCACTGGCTCCTCGCGGCGATCACACACGTACAGATAAACGATCCCGCGGCGGCCGAACTGCTGCGTGCGGCGGCACAGGTGCCGGCGAGCTCGCCCGCGTTCGTCTCGCTGTCGTGGCATCGCGCGCGTCTATTGAAACCATCGGAGGCGCGGGATGTCCTCGATCGCGTGATGGCGATCGACACACTCCCACCTTCGGCGCGCAACGCCTTCCGCGAAAAGCGCCGTCCGCTCGCGCGGTCCTTACAGGAGTATCTGCGCGATCTTCCCGGAATCCCGGTCGGCGACGACCACACGAAAGTCGCTCCTTATGAACAGACCGAGCCTGTAATCCCACAGGATGCGGCGAAAACGCTCAATTTGCTAATGCCGCTCGACATGCTCGTGGAAGCGGCGCTGGAAAAGAGCGTCCCCGTGTCGATCCGCAAACAGCTCGTCGTCGCCGCTTATATGCGCGCCGCGCTATTGCAGCATGAAGCCCATCAAGCGACGCTCGCCCCGGAATTACAGCAATTCTTCGGCATTACGGCTGGCAACCCATTGGACATGGCATTGCGCCATCCCATTCTGCAGCCGCACGTCGCACCATTGGACAGCCGTATCTACAATGCCCGGCACGATTCCACGCAGGTCATTCACGGTGAGGACGAAAACTGGTGGTGCCACGACGGCGAGACTTCATTGAGCCATTACGGTTATCCCTTCAATCCCGTGACGCCGCAGTTCCTGGCCGAGACAGGCCCACGCAACACGGCCGCGCGGGAACGCGAGACGCTGCTCGCCCAAGGCAGCGGTGCCACCTGGCTCCTGCGCAATGCCCTCGCCCGCGCCAAAGCCGGCCACCCGCGCGCGGCCGAAACGCTGGCCAAAGCCGTCCAGGGCACACGCTGGGCCTGCGGTGACACGAAAACGCGCGACCTCGCCCGCCAGGCTTTCACCACCCTCCACCGCCGCTACGCCCATACGAAATGGGCCAGACAAACCAGGTACTGGCACGACGCCTTCCCTCCTCGTCCTCCATCCGCGGGGAGAGGGCCGGGATGAGGGGCCGTCACTGCGCCGCGCGCGCCGCCAGCTTCTGCCGGATCGCCCCAACGTGATACGCCACATGCGCGACCGCGCCGACCGATCCTCCCATCTGCGCCTCACTCTTCGCCGCATTCGCTTCCATGGCAGTCCTCAATCGCGCGTAACCGGCATCGAGATCCGCACGCAGCTTCTGCCACGCCTCCTCATCCACCTCATTGACGCGCCAGCTCTGACTCCAGTCGCGCTGCGTGCGGTCGCCTTCAATGAACGCCGCGAACGCCTCGAGTCCGAACAGAATGTGATGCGCGTGCGCGGCCACCGAGTTGCCGCCCCACGCCCGTGACGCTTCCTCCGGCGTCAACTTCGCGAGTGTGCCGATCAGACCCGCGTCTGCATCGAGGTAGTAACTGCGCGCGCTGGCGGGACCTTCGAAGCCCTCGGCGAGCGCCGCGATGAGCTGTTTCGTGGCGATGTCGGTCATGTTCGTTTCTCCTTCGCCCCCACAACACACCCTTTGCGCACCGCGTTCGCGCATGACGCTTGCAGCCGCGGCCGAGGTATGTCCCAGTCCGATGACGTCTTCAATTTTGGCGAACGCACGATCTTCCAGCTCCGCGCACAGTCCTTCACCGTCGAGGAAGAGTTCGGCACGATGGCAGCCGTCCCGGTCACGACTCCACAGCTCGTGGAAGAACTCCCCATCGCCGGTGTCGATCCGATTATCCAGCTCCAGCAGAAGCTCGATCTCGCCCTGAGACAGATCGCCGCCCTGCAGCAGCGCGTCGACTCGATGGACGCGACCCTCGCCCGCGCGCTGAACCGGTGACGCAACTACAATTGCGCCTCCATGTCCCTGGGCTCGTTCCACCCCGCCGTCGCCCGCTGGTTCCGTGACGCCCTCGGTGAACCGACCGTCGCGCAAACGCGCGGCTGGGCGTCGATCCGCGAACGCCGCCACACCCTCATCGCCGCGCCGACCGGCTCCGGCAAAACGCTCGCGGCCTTCCTCACCGCCGTCGACGAGCTGTTTCAGGAGGGGCTGCAGTCCCCCCTTCCGGATGAAGTGCGTGTCGTCTATGTGTCGCCGCTGAAGGCGCTCAGTACGGACATCCACAAGAACCTCGCCGAGCCGCGCATCGGCATTCGCAAGGTGGCGGAGGAGCTGGGCCTCGACGCGCCGAAGATCACGGCCGCCGTGCGCACCGGCGACACTACCTCCAGCCAGCGCGCGGCCATGCTCAAGACGCCGCCGCACATCCTCGTCACGACTCCGGAGTCGCTGTACCTACTCCTGACCGCGGAGCGCAGCCGCAACATGCTGCGCACGGTGCGCACGGTGATCGTCGACGAGATCCACGCGCTCATCGGCTCGCGCCGCGGCGCGCATCTCGCGCTCACGCTCGAACGCCTGCAGCAGGTCGCGGAACAGCCGCTGCTGCGCGTCGGCCTGTCGGCGACGCAGAAGCCGATCGAGGATGTGGGGCGGTATCTCGTGGGGACGAGGGCCAAGGGCCGAGGGCCGAGGGCCGAGGGGGAGAACGAAACCCTCGGCGACCCTGCCGGCCCTCCTCTCGGCCCTCTGCCCTCGGCCCTCTGCCCTGACGACGAAGTCGTCATCATCGACCAGGGCCACAAGCGCGCGATGGATCTCTCCGTGGAGATGCCGCGTTCGCGGCTGGAAGCGGTGATGTCGGCGGAGGTCTGGACGGAGTATTACGACCGGCTGGCGGCGCTCATTGCGGAGCATCGCACCACGCTCGTCTTCGTGAACACGCGCAAGATGGCGGAGCGGGTGGCGCGGCATCTCAGTGAGCGCGTCGGCGAAGATGCGGTCACCGCGCATCACGGCAGTCTGTCGAAAGAGAAGCGCCTCGACGCGGAGACGCGGCTCAAGAGCGGACAACTGAAAGCGCTCGTCGCCACCGCCTCACTCGAGCTCGGGATCGACATCGGGCACGTCGATCTCGTCTGCCAGATCGGCTCACCGCATCGCATCGCCACGCTGCTGCAGCGCGTCGGACGTTCGGGACACTCCATCGCCGGCCTGCCGAAAGGCCGCGTGTTCCCGATGACGCGTGACGATCTCGTCGAATGCGCGGCGCTGCTGCGCGCGGTGAAACGCGGCGAGCTCGATCGCATCGTCGTGCACGACGCGCCGCTGGACGTGCTCGCGCAGCAGCTCGTCGCGGAGTCCGCGTGTTGCGAGTATTCCGAAGACGAACTGTTCGCCGTCGTGCGCCGCGCGTGGCCGTATCGCGATCTCGCGCGCAAGGACTACGACGACGTCATGCGCATGGTCGCCGAGGGGTTCGCGACGAAGCGCGGACGCCGTTCGGCGCTGCTGCATCGCGACGAAGTGAACCGCAACGTGAAAGCCCGCCGCGGCGCGCGCATGCTCGCCATCTCCTCTGGCGGCGCCATCCCCGAGGTCGCGGATTACCGCGTGGTCCTCGAGCCGGAGGAGACGTTCATCGGGACGCTGAACGAGGACTTTGCCATCGAGAGCAACGTCGGCGACGTCTTCCAGCTCGGCAACATGTCGTGGCGCGTCCTGCAGGTCGGCGCGGGCACGGTACGCGTGACCGACGCGCACGGCGCACCGCCGAGCATTCCGTTCTGGCTCGGAGAGGCCCCCGCGCGGAGCGATGAGCTGTCGCGGGCGGTGAGTGAGTTGCGGGAAGGGTTCTCGGTTGTCCGTTCTCAGTGGTCCGCGCAGCATCGCGAGGAATCGCAGACGACCGACCACCGGCAACTGACAACCCGCTGGCTCACCTCCGAATGCGGCATCCCCGAAACCGCCGCTCTCGAGATCGCCGAGTATCTCGAAGCGAGTCTCGCCACGCTCGGCGTCCTTCCGACGCAGGACACACTCATCCTCGAACGCTTCTTCGACGAATCGGGCGGCATGCAGCTCGTGTTGCACGCGCCGTTCGGGTCGCGCATCAACAAGGCGTGGGGGCTCGCGCTGCGCAAGCGGTTCTGCCGGCAGTTCGATTTCGAGTTGCAGGCCGCGGCGACGGAAGACGCGATCCTCCTCTCGCTTGGGCCGCAGCATTCGTTTCCGCTGGCGGACGTCTTCCGCTATCTCCACCCCGCCACCGCCCGCGACGTGCTCGTGCAGGCGTTTCTCGACGCGCCGGTGTGGCAGACGCGCTGGCGCTGGAACGCGACGGTCTCGCTCGCGGTGCCGCGCAATCGCAACGGCAAGAAAGTCCCGCCGCAGTTGCAGCGCACGCTCGCGGACGACCTCATGGCCGCGGTGTTCCCCGATGCGGCCGCGTGCTTCGAGAACATCGGAGGCGATCGCGAGATCCCCGATCACCCGCTCGTGAACCAGGCCGTGCGCGATTGCCTCGAAGAGGCGATGGATTTCGACGGACTCGCGCGCGTGCTCACGCGCATCCACGCGAACGAGCTGCAACTCGTCGCGTGCGACACGGTCGAGCCGTCGCCGCTGTCGCACGAGATCCTCAACGCCGCGCCGTACGCGTTCCTCGACGACGCGCCTCTCGAAGAGCGGCGCACGCAGGCCGTGTACACGCGCCGCGCCGGCGATGTGTCGTCGGCGAAAGAGCTCGGCGCGCTCGACACCGCGGCGATCGCACGCGTGCGCGACGAAGAACGTCCCGAGCCGCGCGACGCGGATGAACTGCACGACGCCCTGCTGACGTGCGGGTTCCTCACCGAAGACGAAGCGGGCAGCATCGAGCGAGGGATGTTCGACGTGCTGACGGCGTCGCGCCGCGCGTGTCTCGTCGACGGCGTATGGGTCGCCGCGGAGCGTCTGCCTGAATGGCTGGCGGTGCATCCATCGACGCGCGCGCCGATCTCCGCGCCTGCATCACGCAATCGCGCGTGGACGCGGGAAGAAGCACTCGTCGAGCTGATTCGCAGCCGCATGACCATCCTCGGTCCCGCCACCGCCACCACCCTCGCCCAGCACCTCGGCGAAGGTGTCGACGCGGCTCTGCTCGCGCTCGAGAACGAAGGCGTGATCCTGCGCGGCACGTTCTCCGCGCCGAACGAATGGTGCGATCGCCGTCTGCTGGCGCGCATCCACCGCTACACCATCGTGCGTCTGCGCGCGGAAATCGAGCCCGTGCCCGCGGCGACGTTCCAGCGCTTCCTCTTCGCGTGGCAGCACGTCGCGGAGTCGTCGAAGCTCTCCGGACTCGACGGACTGCAGTCGATCGTCGCGCAACTCGACGGATACGAAGTCGCCGCCAGCGCATGGGAGCGCACCGTGCTGCCCGCGCGCATGGACCGTTACGATCCCACGCTCCTCGACATGCTCTGCCTCGGCGGCGAAGTCGCATGGGGGCGCCTCTCCGCACCGTCGTCGACGAGCGTCGTCTCGGCGACACCGATTGCGCTCTTCCTGCGCGATCACGCCGAAACGTGGCGCTCGTTGCGCGTCACCCCGCCCGAGGTGACGCTGAGCGAAGATGCGCAACGCGTGCTCGACACGCTGCGCACGCGCGGTGCGTCGTTCCTGCGCGAATTGAGCGCGAGCGATGTCGTGATCGGCGAGCTCGTCTCCGCGGGACTCATCGCCTCCGACGCCTTCGGCGGCTTGCGCGCGCTGCTCAACGAACGCAAAGGGAACGTCTCCGGACGCTGGTCGTGCGTCGCGCCGGCCGCATCAGCCGTCGAAGACGCGTACGAAATCCAGGCGCTGGCCTACCTCCGCCGCTACGGCATCGTCTTCCGCCGCCTCCTCGCACGCGAGCCGAACGCCGCGCCATGGCGCGAGCTCTCGCGCGTCTATCGCCGCCTCGAAGCACGCGGCGAGATCCGCGGCGGACGCTTCGTGCACGGGATGAGCGGCGAGCAGTTCGCGCTCCCCGAGGCAATCGAGAAACTGCGCGAGATCCGTCGGGAAACGCTGGACGGAAAACTGCTCGTGATCAGCGCCGCGGACCCGCTCAATCTCACCGGCATCCTCGACGCGGGCGAACGCATTCGCGCCGCGACGGGCACACGCATCGCGTATCGCGATGGCGTGGCCGTGTCGGCCATGGAAGGCGATTACGTGCGTCCGCTGGCGGAGGAATCGCTCGAGATCGCCGCCGCGCTCGCGGGACGCCGCGTGGCCGCGGCCGCGGGGTTCGTGGGCCGCTCCGCTTAGGAGAACGACGAAGGGCCTTGGCCGGCGCCCTGGCGGAGCCGCATCTCGATCGCACGCCGGACATCCGCTTGAAACCGCGTGCGGTTCACGGGATCGCTCCACGGCTTGTACTTGCCGATGACCGCCCCGCCCCACCCGAAGAAATCCTCGGGACGCGCGATCAGCACGTCGTCGACGAACACCGCGGGATATTCGTCGATGCCGAATCGTTTGCCGAGCGGCGAGGTGCCGAAATCCTCCGTGACGAACGTCGCGCGCGGCGCGTATTCGCGAACCACTTCCTGCACCAGCAAACTTGCCGGATCGGAGAGGCTTCACGTGTACGGCCAGCGCAGCAGCGTGACCTTGACCGCGTTCGGTCTCTGCACCGCGGACGCGTTCTGCGCGCCGCGCGTCCACAACGTCATGCGCACGGGATCGGTGGGATGTCCGAGGTCGCGATGCGTTTCGAGGAGCACGAGGGTGGCGCCGGCGAGACTGCCGCGGTCGATGAGCTCGCGCGCTTCTTTCACACCGGAGCTGGGGCGGATCTCGAACTTGCGCAGCGTCTCGCTCTCGAGCTCCGCGAGCACCGCGCGCAATTCCGATTCGGTCGGCGACGGCTGCGGCGTCTCGAGCGGCAGCGATCGCACGAGCAACGCGAACTTCGCATTCGCCTCGGCAGTGGCGAGGTAGTACAGGCCCGACTGCGCGCCCGCCGCTTTGCCGTACGGCAGACTCGCGTGAAACAGCTTCTCCGCCTGGTTCGACGACGTCTCGATCAGCGCGCGCTGCAGGAGCGCCGTGTTCTCCGGCGCTTGACTCGCACGCGGCGCCTTCCGCGACTGCCACAGGTCCTCGAACGGCTCGCCTTCGTGCTCTTCGATGAAGGCCAGCATCTCGACGCTCACGAACGCACCGCGCAGGCGGTAGAGGCGCTCCTGCGGCGTCTTCGCCTCGCGCACCGCGGCCAGCGATTGTTTGCTGACGTCGAGCAACTGCCTCGCGGCGCCGCGTTTCGCGAGGTCGGCCTGCAGGCTCTCGAGACGCGCCAGCTCACTGTCCACCGTGCGGCGATTGCACGCCAGCACGAACAACAGGAGCACCGCGAATCTGCGCATGCGCGCTACGGTACCGCACCGCTACGCACGAACCCGTCACGATTCTTGCTCGCACCCGTGACATGAAGAAAACACTCGCTTTGGCGGCCCTGCTGGTTCTTTGCGTCGCGTGTACGAAGCAAACCGAAACGACCGTGAATGACACCGGCTCGACCTCGACGACGACGGTCGCGGCCGAGGTGCCGCAGGTCGATACCGCGGCCACCGCGGCAGCAACCGCCGCGACGACCGAAGCGGCCAACGACGCCGCGCACGCCACCGGCACAGCTATGGAAACGGCCGGCCAGGCGATTCAGGACAATACGACCACCAGGAACGACTGACGCTTTCGCGGGGCGACGCGGCCAGCATCGCTGAGAGCGGCCGGGCCGGAACATACGTCTGACGCGAACCGTGCGCGCATCGCGACGGCACCTGCCGGCCGGCAGCGCTGCCGGCCGCGTCGGCCCGCCTATAGCTTGTCCGGCCGTTGCTCAGCGTCAGCGCGTCACGGCGCCGTAGCGCAGCGCCACACAGTTGGCTGCGATCCCTTTGCGTGCGGTGCAAACGAACAGGTTGTCGTACTGCGAATCGGGGATCGGCGCCGGGTTCGCGACGCCGAGCTCCTTCAGCACGTCGACCGTCGTATTCGAGTGTCCGACGATCAGCACCGTCTTTCCCGCGTTCTCCTCGAACACGCGCCGCACGATGTCGGCGTGATACGTCTTCGTCGCCCCGATCTCGATCGGCGTGAGCTTCAACGCCTCGGCGATCGGCTGTGCCGTCGAGCGCGTCCGCTTGAACGGCGTCGTGTAGACCACGTCGATCTTCGCGTCAGTCAGCACGCGCGCCAACTCCTTCGCTCGCGTTTCACCCGCGGGACTGAGCGGCACGTCCCCTTCCGGACCTGCTTTCTCCGCGTGGCGCACGAGGAGGATCGTCGTCGCGGCATCAGGATCGTGCGCGAATGCGGCGGTGGCGAAGAGGGAGAGGAGAAGCGCGAGCGCGATGCGATGCATGCGAAGGACGATACACGATCGCGTTACGGCGCTGTCACGTCGTGATGCGAGTCACGACGCGCGGCGTGCGCGATCCTTACGTTGGGCGCAACATGTTCACGAACTCCGATGCCACCGTTGCCATTCGCCCAGCCGAGGACGATCCGTTCTCGTATGGAGACCAGACTGTGCTCCAGCTTCGCACGCAGCGCTTCGACGTGCAGGAGGAGTTCGGGACCGTCGTGCTGATGCCGGTGCCGGAACCGGAAGATCCGATGGCGCGCTTGGAACAGAAGCTCGACCTCGCGCTCAAACAGATCGCCGCGCTGCAGCAGCGGCTCGAATCGCTCGACGTGACGCTCGCGCGCGTGCTCTCTCGCTAGGCGCGCGACGCGCATAGCATGTGCGCATGCATGCGATTCGACTGACCGCACCTGCTCAGCCACTGCAGTCCGCCGACCTTCCCGATCCGACACCGGGCGCGGGCGAGATCGTCGTCGACGTCCATCGTGCCGGCATCTGCCACACCGACGCGCACTATCGCGCCGGCACCGGTCAGACGAACCTGCCGGTGACGCTCGGCCACGAGATCGCCGGCGTCGTCTCCGCGGTCGGAGCGGGCGTCAGCGATCTGCGCGAAGGCCAGCGCGTCGCGCTGCATTACCTCACGAGCTGCGGCCAGTGCCATCGCTGCCAGCGCCACGGCGAGCAGTTCTGCCCCGACGGCGGAATGCTCGGCAAGGAGCGCGATGGCGGCTACGCGCAACGCATCGTCGTTCCCGCGTTCAACGCCATCCCCATTCCGGACGAGGTCAGCTTCGACGTCGCCGCGATCATGATGTGCTCCACCGCCACGGCCTACCACGCGCTGCGCCTCGGCAGCATTCAGGAAGGCGACTCGGTGGCCGTCCTCGGCTTCGGCGGTCTCGGCGTTTCCGCTTCGCAGCTCGCTCGCGCGCTCGGTGCGTCGCAGGTGTACGCGGTCGACGTCGTGCCGGAGAAACTGCAGCTCGCGGCGAGCTTCGGCGCGACGCCTCTCGACGCGCGAGAGACTCCCGTCCACAAAGCCATCCTCGGCGCGACCGACGGCAAAGGCGTCGACGTGGTGCTCGAGTTCACCGGCAACGAGCAGGTCGCGCATGGCGGACTACGCTCGCTCTCGCCGGGCGGACGAATGATGATCGTCGCGATCAATCTGCGCTCGTTCACCTTCAATCCCTTCACGGACCTCCTCGTGCGCGAGCGCCGCATCATCGGCTGCTCCGATCACACGCGGGCGGAGCTCGTCGAGCTGGTGGAGCTCGCGCGCACGGGCAAGGTGGACATCTCGCGCGCGATCACGCGCACCGTGCCGCTGGAAGTCGATGCGGTGAACGGCGTGCTCGACGAGCTCGAACGCGGCAGCACGCACCTGCGAACGGTGATCGCGGTCGCCTGACGCTCTCGTGAGGACAGCTACAATCCCGGCACCTTGAAACTCGCCCACCTCGCGGCGCTGCTGTGGCTCGCGGCCGCCCCCGCGCGTCCGGCCCCCACCGTGATCCCGTGGGCCTGGGAGCGGCGCGAAGACCTCCGCTTCCTGGGCGACCGCGCAACGGTCGCATGGTACGCCGGCATCATCACGCTCGAAGGGGAGCGCGTGCTCGTCGAGCCGCGACGCAATCCGCTGCTGCTCGCGGATGACGTGCATCGCATCGCCGTCGTCCGCATCGAAACGCGACGCCCGTCGCTCAGCGCCGCGCAGGTGCGGGACACCGTCACATCGATCCGCCGCCTCTACCGCAATGCGGAAGAACTGCAGCTCGACTTCGACGCATTGACGTCCGAGCGCAAGTTCTACCGCGCGCTCCTTCATGCTGTGCGGAGCGAGCTCCCCGTGCGCCTTTCGATCACCGCACTGGCGTCGTGGTGCCTCGACGACCGCTGGATGGACGGCCTCCCCATCGACGAGGCGGTGCCGATGCTGTTCCGCATGGGCCGTGACGAACGCGCCATCCACGCACGGCTCGCGACGCTGAGCGCATTCCCCGACCCGCGCTGCCGCGCGAGCGCTGGCATCTCCCTCGACGAACCGCTGCCGCGTCTCCCGCGCGCGAACCGCGTGTGGGTCTTCAACCCGAACCGCTGGACGGAGGCTGCCTGGAACGACGCGCGCTCGCGCGTGCGCTGAAGATTACATTACCGGTACTGCTGTGTGCGCTGGCGTGTCCACGCCGTGGGCACCCGAAGATACCGTGGAAGCCGAAAGCCTACCCCGCCAACCTCGGCCACGGCACCGACTCGATCTTTCAGACAGATCCTCGCCCGCGAGATGACACGCCACAGATCGACAGTCCCCGCGCCCTCTCTGTCGCGATCAAAGAGGCGCCAAGAGGCGCCGTGCCTCTGTGACGACCGCTCCACGCCATGACGAGGAGCAGCCTGTTTACAAAGGCGTCCCCACGGGCATTGCAACAAAGAACTCTTCTACGAACGTGCGCAGCACATGCGCACTGCAATGCGCTGCGTAATCCTGAACCGAATCATCCTTCTTCCCATCGGCGAAATCGACTACCCCTTTCACAACAAACGCGTTCGGCCGCGGCATCGCGCTCTCTGCTGCCGCCGCCATCACGCCGTAGGCTTCCATATCCACGCCGAGCAGGTATCGATGCTGTTCCAGAATTCTAGTGATCGTCTCGCCATCAGCTAACACGGCTGCGCCTGATGCGAGCGGGCCGACACGTATCCGCAACTCAGTTGGCGGCTTAGGACCTTGGAATCCTGCCTTGATCCTGGCGAGAGCGACGGTGTCCGACGCTAAACGTCTAAAGCGGTTGCGAATCATCGCCTCAAGATCGACTTGATGCGGAGCAGGCGCAAATGTTAGAACGTCTTCGCGAGCTGTCCACTTGCCACTACCCCAGTCCCACACAGGGTCAGCAACAATCACATCCCCAAGCGCTACGCGCGAAGGAACGCCCGCAGCGATACCGACCATTGCTAAATATTCCGGTTTAAAGGCATTAATTATCTTGGTGGTGGCGACCGCCGCAGCGGTAAGGCCCATACGCGCACACGACGCGGCGACCACCGGATGCCGATCACGGCCGGCATCGAAATGGCCTTTGTAATAAATCGTCGGGTCCGATGGGAGAATAATCTCCTGCCAGTTCCACGGCAGTGCCAGTACGCTTGAAAGCTCCGGCGCGTCTAACGCGCAGACGATGCCCAGTCGCACCCGTTCTTGATTCCCACCGGCAAGCTCGCGCCGCGCGGATGCGACTTGTCGCACCCGAATGGCAAGTGCGCGCTTCCACTCAGACGCGGTCTCATCAAATATCTGCACCGAGAATACACTTCGAGGTACTGACTCGGCCGCCCCCGCCAAGTCAGGAAACGCTGTGAGCCCAAAGACGTGAAGCGGTTGATGATATCCATCTTCGCGAAGTAGCTCGTCCACGAGACGCAGCCCACCATCGCGCTGTACTTGGCCATCCACATGCGACGGTATCGCTACATCAATCACGGCAAGTTCGAAAAATGTCTTTCGCAACTCGCGCTTGGCAGACGCCGCATCCATAACGACAACGATATCGTCCGCAGCAACGCCCGATTCAGTAAGCGCTGTGCAGATCCTCGCGCTCTTGGGCTGCTGATCCTCCACGACGAGAACGCGCATTAACGAATCATCCCAAGGGACGCTAGCCGGTTGACAAGCGCAGCACGCCACAGCGGCGACGCAGCGTCGAAGAAAACCGCGCCCTTGTAGGAGCTCGCATGGTCTCGTAATAACTGCACATGAAGCTCCTCGAGAGAGAGACCGTCAGCCCCACCGAAGCGTTCAAATTGTGTAACTACGATCACGGGAGCACTAATGCCTCGTGCGTCCATCTGCTTCAATATTTCGCGGCCCGCATACGCTTGTGTTCGACCGCCGTCGTCCTCGGTCGTCACGTCATAACTCGGCATCGTCATGTCGAGAACTACTAGATCGTAAGCAGCCGCCAGCAGAGCTCTTAAGCCGCTCTGATAAGAACGTGCTTCGACGATTACTGCTGTGGGCATAGCGGCACGCACCGAACCGCCTATCTGGAGGCGCTTATGATCGTCATCATCCACGATCAGCACTTTCATGTGTACAAACCTCCCACGGGAACTGCATGTCTACAAAGAACGTCGATTCCTCAAATCCAAAGTCCAGCACAGGAGTCGCTATACGCAGGTGATGCGAAAAGATATTTGAGATCTTATAGAAACCCGTGCCGCCCTCGCGCGCAACGTCGGCTTTATGCAATGATCTAGTCAGTCGCTCTTGAATATCGCTAACCTTCTTCCGGACTACTTTGGTTGGTACATGTTTCGCTACCGGGTTTGACACTCGTATACGCAACCTATCGATGCCTGACTCAAACTTGACCACCGCGGACGGCCGCTCGAACTTCGAGTGAGCGGCTATGTTTTGAAACACGATGATGAAGATGTCGACAAACGCGTTAAACCTGTCACCCCGCAGAAGCACGTCAGGCGCATTCTCTGTCATCACGTCGAGGGATTGACTCAGATGCAAGACTTCAATGGCAATCGAAACGGCCTCGTCGATCGTGAACGGCTCAGATGGTGCGCTCTCGGAAACACGAAACCACTCCGCCACGCGGTCAAACGTTCGCTGAACATCGGTGCGGGCAACGCTGATCGCACCCCGCAAGTCGATCAGTGTCGGGTCGTGAAGCGTACTGATGCGTGTATCCAGCGTATCAAACGCTCGCATAACCCGTACCTTCGCATCGTCGCGAATACGCCTGCGAATGTTGCTCAATGATGTTTCTAGTATCCGGAACAGCTCCTGAACGATCACCGCGATCATCTCATCCAGTTGCGTTTCGCCATCTACTTGTTCGCGAATCCGCCGGACGGTCGCGTCATCAACGACGAAGTCGAACATGCCACCGTCGCCGGGGATGCGTTTGACCTGGAGCCAATCCTTTTTAAGCTCCGAGATAACGGCATTCATGCATCCGCTAAAATCTGCCAGCGCGGCGTCAACTTCCACTATCGACTGCGGATCTAATCGTTCTTTCCAGAACGTATTTTCCTCATACGAACCACCCTCGTCACGCGTGGTAATGAGATGCTGTACCTCAAGCGGAGCACGAAGTTCATTCGTTAGTGTGCCGTGGCGGATCCGCAGACTCACATAACCGTCAAGTCCGTGATCGGTGCTCGCAACGAATTCATCCCTTACCGCCTCTATGATCATGCGCAGTGTCTCTTCAACACCGACCATAACGGCGGCGACTGGACGGCCGACATCGTTCTCTGCGACACCATATCCTTCTCGCACGAGCATGATCAGGCGATCTAAACCTGTTTGAAATATGGTGCGTAGTCTTACAAAATGATCCCGAACACGTTTCGCTGAAGAAGCGCGGATGCTATCGAGTTCGAGATAAATCTTGCTCTGCTCAAGCTGTCGGCGGCGTTTGCGCACTGCGATGCGCCGAAGCAACTCTTTTGCTTCGGCTTGATAATCGGCCGCTCCGGCAGCATCGAGTTCCATGAGCGCCTTGACAATAGACAGACGCTCATCAATGACTTCACGGGAATTCGTGAAAAGTGTCGTGCCATCGAACACGTGCTCAACGCACACATATCGCAGCAAATAAATGAGCTCTGGCTGAGGGAACGAGTCTTTAAGGACCAACAAGTCGGATGGGCGATGAACACTCCACGCCCTTAGGAATTGCTCGAGCGCGACGGCGCGAAACGTTGAGAACGGCTCCGCCGTGTGTCGCGCGGCGAGATCGAGCGTAACTACCCGTGATATCTCGGCGCACTCCCCTTGGGTTGCCCTGAGAACCCTACTGGCAACTGCCTCAACGGGCAACACCTCGCGAGCTGCGGGGTCTTCAAACCACATCCGCGCTATGTAGCGCGCGGCTTCGAATTGCTGATCGCGGTCGTGAAGTCGACGCACATGCAAGCGCAACGCGCGTGCCTTGTAATACCCACCTGACGCACTCAGGGCATTTGTGGCCGCGAGCGCGCCGGCAGCATCATCGGCAACCGCCAGTATAGCGAGCATGCGCTCGGCGTCGCACCTTCGCGGATCGGCAGCTTCAGCTAAGTTGTCGCAGATCCACGGGCCGTCGCCGAAGTGATGGAAGATACTGTCTCGCATTGCGGGAAGAGCCGACAGCGCGACGTCCCGTACCCTCAAGGGATCAACGGGACTGCCACAGCATGCACTTAATCGCGAGGATACTGAAGACGCCAAAGGATTGTCTGATAGTTCACGGTCAAGGATTCCTTCTATCCATACAGCCAGTGGCAGAGCGCGCCAGTCGCTGGCCAATTTCTCTAAGACTCTTTGCATCGAGCGGCTGTCCGGATGCATGGACATAATCGCTGCAAAGCCTGTGATCACACGCAACATCAGGCCGGACTGCGGAAAAATCTGATAAGCAGTCGGCGTACGCGCGAGGAGGCGGGCGATCAAATCGAGTGAGTCCAAGTCCCCGGCGGCAGCACGTTCATCGATTCGATCCGGCGTCTCACCACGAGCTAACAGACTGTTCAGAGTGACCGACAACGTTTGCGGTCTTTCCTCATCGGACTTCGGAGTGCCGACAAGCGATAGCACGCTAGCGAGACGTTGGTCGTTCGTCACAGTGAATAGCCGCTTTACGGCTGACTGAAGGACGCTCGGCGCCGTCGTCCTCTCATTGGCCGCGACAGAACAGGCATACGCAACGAAAGCTTCGTATAAGTCGACAAGCGAGGCGGTCGCCTCCCACCTGAGCGTCCGAAGGACCGCCCTCGGCGTAGCCCTGTACCGTGCCCGCGTGTGAATGTTGATGTATGCCCCAAAGTCATCATCCTTCACGGATTTCACTACATCGCGAACTGCAGAATCGAACACCGAGGGCGCCCACGCGGCGTCCACGCGCAGGCTTGCTATATCGAACATGAAAAGGGCAAGAGGCTCGCAGCCGTGACGCTTCAAGCCGGCCAGCGTGTCCTGACGTTTCTTTGACCCGCCATCGTATTCGGCCAACGCGAGCAACATCTCGCATGACCAGAGGGAGAAGCCCGTCTGCCGAATAATTTCGTCGACAAGTGTCCGAGCCGTGCCGAACTGGGAAAGCAGGACGTGGCGCTGCACCTCACGCGCGCGTCTGACGTACTCACGAAGCTTCTCGCCGTAGTGAACTAAGTATGCGGAATACCACGCTAATTCGGCATCGCTGCTGTCCGAATCGAGCGGTGATTGTTGAAACAACTCGGCTGGAGTTCGAGGAAAGAGACCTTCAAGAACGAAGGAGCGATAAAAAGGATTGGCGTCGAGCCAGCGAACCGCCGACAGCATTGCGCTCGGCGCTAAGGAGCTTCGAGCTTTAGCAATTCGCTTCCGCGTCGGACGACCTCCCCGGAGAACGTTGACGAACTTCCTGAGCTGCTGATCATTCACGACCGTCATATGTGCGCCAAAAGTATTCAGGCGGCCAGAAGGCCGCCTGAATCGTACCAAGTATGATTCTTTCGATCACGAGCAACCGCTGGTGCTGCCGCAATTGAGGCATTTGTAGCAGGCGCCGTTGCGGACCATGATCTCGCCGCAGTCGGAGCAGCTCGGCGCGTCCTGCTGGTAGAGGAAGGTGCCGTGTTTGGCGCCGGGGTTGACGCCGTCCGCGTTTTTGGCGGGCATGACGAAGCCGACGACTTTGGTCGCGTCGGCGACCACCGCGGGGGCGGGCGTGGCGGTGCTGACCTTCTCGATGAAGGAGTAGTCGGAGGCGTTGGGGGTCGTCACGTTGGACGAGCGCGGCGACGACGACGGAGGCGGCGGGACGTCGGTGTCGCGCAGGATCACGCCGGCTTCGGTCTGCGATTCGCGGCTGAGGAACTTGATCGCCAGCCACTTGAAGATGTAGTCCATGATGGACTTGGCCATCGGGATCTCAGGGTTTTTGGTGAAACCCGAGGGCTCGAAGCGCGTGTGCGTGAACTTGTCGACCAGGAGCTGCAGCGGCACGCCGTGCTGCAGGGACAGCGAGGTCATGGTGGCGAAGCTGTCCATGAGGCCGGAGATGGTCGAGCCTTCCTTGGCCATGGTGATGAAGATTTCGCCCGGGCTGCCGTCCTCATATTTGCCGACGGTGATGTAGCCCTCGTGGCCGCCGATCGAGAACTTGTGCGTGATCGACTCGCGCTCGTCGGGGAGCTTGCGGCGCACGGCGCTCGGCGCAATGCCGAGCTGCTCGAGCTGCTGCTTTTCCTTGCCGGTGGAGAGAGGCTGCGAGCGCTTGCAGCCGTCGCGATAAACCGCCACCGCCTTGAGGCCGAGCTTCCAGGCTTCGTAATACGCCTGCTCGATCTCTTCGACCGTCGCACTGTTCGGCATGTTGATGGTCTTGGAGATCGCGCCGCTGATGAACGGCTGCACCGCGCCCATCATCTTGAGGTGACCCATGTAATGGATCGAGCGGGTGCCGTTGGCGGGCTTGAACGCACAGTCGAACACCGCATAGTGCGGCTCGATGAGGTACGGCGCGCCTTCGATGGTGTCGTTCTCGTTGATGTATTCGACGATTTCCTTGACCTGCTTGACGTCGTAGCCGAGGCGCTTCAATGCCGTGGGAACGGTATTGTTGACGATCTTCAGCATGCCGCCGCCGACGAGCTTCTTGTACTTCACGAGCGCGATGTCCGGCTCGATGCCCGTCGTGTCGCAATCCATCATGAACGCGATCGTGCCGGTCGGCGCGAGGACGGAGATCTGCGCATTGCGATAGCCGTTGACCTGGCCGAGGGCGTAGGCCTCGTCCCACACCTTGCAGGCGGCGTCGGCGAGATCGGCCGGCAGCGAGCGCACGTCGAGGCGGTAGGCGCTGCGGCGGTGCTTGTCGATCACGCGCAGGAACGGCTCGCGGTTGATCTCGTAGCCGGCGAACGGTCCGAGCTTCTCCGCAATGCGCGAGGATTGCGCATAAGACTCGCCGGAGAGGATCGACGTGATGGCGGCCGCGTAATGACGTCCTTCTTCGCTGTCATAAGGAACGCCGCGGGCCATGAGCAGCGCGCCGAGGTTCGCGTAGCCGATGCCGAGGGGGCGATAGGCGTGCGAATTCTTCTCGATGGCGGGAGTGGGATAGGACGCGAAATCGACGACGATTTCCTGCGCCGTGATGACAGTGCGCAGCGCCGAGCGGTACGACTCGACGTCGAAGCCGTTGGCCTCACTGTAGAACTTCATGAGGTTCAGTGAGGCGAGATTGCACGCGGAGTCGTCGAGGAACATGTACTCCGAGCACGGATTGGACGCATTGATGCGGGCCGTGTTCGGGCACGGATGCCAGTCGTTGACGGTGGTGTCGAACTGCATGCCCGGATCGCCGCAGACCCACGCCGATTCGGCCATGCGCCGCATGATCGCGCGGGCTTTGTAGGTGCCCATGACGCGATTGCGGTCGGTGACGGCGCGCGTCTGCCAGTCGCTGTCCTTCTCATAAGAGCGCATGAACTCGTCGGTCACGCGCACGGAGTGATTGGCGTTCTGGAAATGCACGGAGTCGTACGCGCCGCCCGGTGCATTGAAGGCGCCGTCGTAGCCGGCTTCAATGAGGGCCCAGGCCTTGCGCTCTTCGGTCTCTTTGGACTCGATGAAGTCGACGACGTCCGGATGGTCGGCATTGAGGATGACCATCTTCGCGGCGCGGCGGGTCTTGCCGCCGGACTTGATGACGCCCGCGAAGGCGTCGTAGCCGCGCATGAAGGACACCGGACCGGAAGCGGTGCCGCCGCCGGCGAGGAGCTCTTTGCTCGAGCGGATGTTGGAGAGGTTCGAGCCGGTGCCCGAGCCGTACTTGAAGAGCATGCCCTCGGTCTTGGCCAGCCCGAGGATCGAGTCCATCGTGTCCTGGACGGAGTTGATGAAGCATGCGGAGCACTGCGGCTTCTCTTCGATGCCGACGTTGAACCACACCGGCGAATTGAAGGAAGCCATCTGATAGAGAAGGATGTGCGTCAGCTCGTCGCGGAACGTGTCGCCGTCCCCTTCGGTCGCGAAGTAACCACCCTCGCGGCCCCACTGCGTGATGGTGCGGACGACGCGGCCGATGAGCTGGCGGACGGACGTCTCGCGCTCCGCAGTGCCGAGATGGCCGCGGAAGTATTTGGAGACGACGACGTTCGTGGCCATCTGCGACCAGAACTTCGGCATCTCGACGTCCTTCTGCTCGAACACGACGCCGCCGCTCTCATTGGAGATGGCCGCGTTGCGGAGCTCCCACTCGCAGGTGTCGAACACGTCGACGCCGGGGCGTGTGAAATAGCGATCGATGGCGATGCCGCCGGTCTTCGTTTCTTTCTTCCCACCCTTCGCGCGCGAAGGGGCGGTGCGGGAACGCACCGAAATATCAATGGAAGTCATGGCCTAACTCTCCCTTCCTCGGGAACGGCGATTCGATGCTCGCTCCCCCTACACGGCCGATCCGCGTCTGTTTCACGGATGGCGTCAAGCTTCAGCGATAGTGCGGACGGACTGTGCGTGTGGAAGGGGTCTGAGGCACGGACGACTTCACTTTGACCGTCACCTGGTAATCGCGAATCTGCAGCGAAACCGAGCGGACGGGCGAGTGGTTTACAGGACGTGTCGCGTGCTTCAAATCCTTCATCAGTCCTCCCTCACATCGCTTGTTGAATTGATGTCGCACAAGCTACGCCCCGACCCTGTTGAAGTCAAGAGGCAACCACAATATCTTGTGGTGCACGAAATCAAAAACACCATATCGTGGGTAAATAGTCCATCCTCAATGAGTTACATGGCAGGGGCTGCCACAGTCGGAGGGTTGCTTTTCCGCCTCCCTTCCACTGCTTATCCGCGAGTTTCCCTTAGGAATTCCACAGGGTTTTCAACAGGCCGGATTCGCGGAAATCCTCAGCAAATCGCGCGGTTCTCCACAGGAAATACGCATGATTTACGCACACTTTTTCGTCGCGTTCGACGTCGGGATTTTCAGCAGGATTTTCGTATGATTTTCGGGCCTGAAAAGGGCGAAAAGCAGGCGGAATGGGCGGACTGCGGAAAAGCGGCGTTCGACGACGAGGGACACAAGATGTGGGGGGTGCGGGAGGAGGTGCACACACAATGTGGCACGTGGAACAATTTACCTGCTGACGCTTGACCGAGCGTGGCGCCTCTACACCTCAGAGATTGCCGCTCGCGCCGGCGCCACCGAAATTTCCGCCACTCGCCGGTTGCGGCGCGGAAGGGGCCGGCGAAGGCGCGGCGGTGATCGTGACGAGGGTCTCGAGAGTGTCGTGGTAGCGCGTCCTGGTGGAAACGAAACCGCTGGTTTTGTCTTTGAGGATGCGCGTGGCGACGAAGGCCAGGCCGAGAAGTGCCGCGCCGGCGACGGCGATCTTCAATTCCTCCGGCCCGGCGACCGTGCGCGCAAGCTCGAACGCCGCGATGGCGCAGGCGATCAGCGCTGCGAAGAAGAACGCGTGATGGCGTTTGCGCATCGCCAGGGCGAACGCGATCGCCGCGAACGCTGCATAGAGAAGGATGGTGACGTTGCGCCAGATCGCGTCGGCGTGAAACCAGCCGGCGACGGGCAGCACGATGGCGATGGCGATGAGGAGCCACTCGGTGGTCGGCCGCTGCCACGTGCGCAGGAGCAGGAAGATCGCGGCGAGCGCCATCAGCAACGCGGCGAGGACGCCGAGGTCGAGACGCTTCTCGGCCCACGTCATGACGAAGATCGCGGCGACCGCGCCGGCGATGGGATTGCGCACCCGCCGTCCCGCGATCGCGCACGCCGCGCCGAGGACGAGCATCGCCTCGGGTGTGCCGTTCGACGGCAGCTCGGAGATGAACGAAAACAGCCCTCCAACCCAGAGCGCGATCTCGACGCCGGTCGCCCACCAGCGTTTCGCGTGAATGAGGTACTCGGCGACGGCGATGGCGAGAACGCCGGTGACGATGCCTTCGCCCGGCACGCTGAGCACGTTGCACAACCCGTAGAACGCCCCCATGGCGACGCACGTGAGCGCGAAGAAGACGATCTGCACGAGGACGCCGTTCGTGCGCCACGGCGTTTCGAGTCGCGCGGCGATCTCGGGAGTCAGCAGTCCGTCCTCGGAGAGGCGCGCGCGCAGCAGGCGCGCTCGTTCGTCGGCGGCGTTCATGCGCGTCCTTCCTTGAATCGCGCGTGCAGGACGAAGAGCGCGACGATCGCGCCGATGGTGGAGACGACGAGGAGGAAGAAGATCGCGATGTCTCCGCGGAACAGACGGGCGAAAAAGATGTCGAAGGCGAGAACGCCGCAGAGGAACGCGTAGAGCACGAACGGCTCGCGTCGCGTGCGGAAGCCCCACCCGACGATTGCGGCGGCGAGGAGCATCGTCAGCACGCAGGCGCCGCTCCAATAGGTGTCGTCGAGCGTGAGGGTGATGCCGCCGAGGAGAGCGAGCATGGCCACGAAGTGCTCGTAGGTGCCGTGAAATTCTTCACGGCGGTTGGCGAATCGGGCCATCAGCACCAGCGCCGCGCAGGAGAACGCGCGCATCGCGTAGTCGGCAGGCCCTCCGGAGTCGAAGATACCGCGCAGACCGAGCCACCCCGCGAGTGCGGTGATGGCGAGCGACAGCAACGTGCGTGAGTGGAAGACGTACGCACCGACGCCGTGCGCCACCGCGAGGATGAGGAAGTGGCGATACCAGGCGTCGCCGAAGAGATGGAACTGCGACTCGACGAAGGCGACGTCCGCGCTGACGAGGAGCGCGCCGAGGAGGAGGACGAAGTCGTCGACGAGCGAGGCGCGCTTGCGGCGCCACCAGACGAACGCGTAGCACGCGAGTGCGGCGACGCCCATCATCAGCGCCAGTGCAACGGGTCCGATGCGCTCGAGGTTGTTCGTGAGGACGACACCCGCGGCAGTGGCGAGGAGCATCGCGCCGCCCCAGGCGCAGATGCGGAGCTCGGGGTAGAGGGAGAAGACCTCGCGACGGTCGTGGGCGAGGAGCGCGTTGGTGCGCGCTTCGCCGAGGAGCGGGCGGAGGGATTCGAGCTCGGAAGAGAGAGAGATCATGCGAAAGCGCCGCGCACCCTGACCCTCGCCTCGCGATGCGGGGAGAAGGGAACCATCGTCATCGGGTCACCACGTGCCACTTGGGGCGTTTCCAGCTCGCGCGGAACTCGGCGACGTCCGCCGGCTTTGCGGCGCGCTCGCTTTCGTGGCCGTCGAGGAAGACGACGAGGTCGAACTGCTGGCGCTCGGTGCCGAAGGTCTGGTCGAACTCGCGCACGATCTCGTTCGGCGGCGTGTTGAGGCGGCCGACGGTCGTCGTGAGCGGGAACGTGACGCTCCCCTCGTACGCCTTGTAGAGCACTTCGCTGCAGACCAGCGCGGCGTCGGTGTGGAAGTCGAAGTTGAAGTCGTACGGCCGGCCGACGTAGCCGAACGCACGCGCGATGGCGATCGCTTTCTGGCGCTTCGAGGTGCGCGGCCGCAGTACGGCGAGGGAATCTGCAGCGGCAGAGTGATCGAGCGTCGTGAAGGAGACGCCCTCGGAGATGGCTTCGATCACCTGCGACGACATGGCGTGCTGCTTCGGATAGCGCTCGCGCAGAAACGCTTCAAAGTCGCCGTCGGCGCGCCCCTGTTCGCGCACCCACGCCTGCACCTGAGGATCGTCGAAGAAACGCGCGCGCGTCGGCGCGTCGCCGATGAAAAGCGCGGTGTGCGGCCAGAATCCGGGAAGGCCGACGTTGGAGAGGTACCACTCGCGGCGCTCGAGCAGCACGTCGCCGGGCTGCAGCCGCGGCGTGATCGACGCGATCTGTTTGCGGGAGACGAGTGCGCGATCGGCGCGTGCGAGACGCGTGTCGCCCATCCACTCGGCGACGCCCTTCTGCACCGGGAACCACGCGGTGAACGCGGCGCTGCTCGCGATCTTGAACGCATTGCGCGCGGTCTGCACGGGACCTTTGCCGCGGCCGGCGTCGAGGATGGCTTTCGCGTCGGCGTCGATGTGCGCGCGCAGACGCGGGAGTGTCGATCCCGCTTTGATGCGATAGAGCGAATCGAGCGCGGCGTACTCGCTCGCGCGCAGCACGTTCAGCCAGCGGAACTTCACGCGTGCGTACGATCCCGCGGGGAGGCCGATCGCGGGAACGGCTTCGTTGAGGACTTCGTCCGCGCCGGGGAGCTTCTCCGCCGCGTCGATCATCGCGAGCGAGCCGCGGTACTGCGCGAGGAACGCGGCATACGTCACGACGAGCGCTTCGTCGCTCTTCGTCTCGCGGTGGTACGCGCCGATGGAGTCGAGGGCGAGGAGGTAATCGAGGAAGACGCTCCACGCGTCGCGTACGCGCTGCTTCTCGCTCGCGCTGAGCAGCTCGCGACGCGTGCCGGAGAGCTCGCGCATCTCCATCGCCGCGGCTTCGAGGCCGGCGCGATAGACCTCGACCGCCCGCGCGTCCGCTTCCGCTCGCGCGGAGGCGAAGGCGGAGAACGGCATCAGTGCGATGAACATGGTGAAGAGGACCCGCATAGTGAAGTCAGTGTAGCGGTGATTGTTCCGACGATGGCGCCGGCGATGTGTGCGACGGGCACGGCGACGACGCCCTCGCCCATGTTCGTGGCGAAGAGCGCGGCGCCGGTGGTCAATTCGAAAGCGATCTTGGCGATGAACGCGAGGCCGCACAGCAACGCGATGCGCGAGCGCACCTGCACGAGCAGCAGCGCGAAGAGCGCGGAGTCGAGGCCGGAGAGGCCGCGGTACACGGCCACCTCCGGCGCAAATGCAGTGACGGCGAGCGGGATGACGAAGATGGCCGTGGCCAGTGTCATTAGTGTCGCGGCGAGATCGCGGCGCGCGCAAGCGATGCCGAGGGCGGCGAACGCCAGGGCGTCCCACAGGAAGTGCTGCACGCTCCAGTGCAGAAAGTGACACGTCACGAGCTCGACGAAACTCACGCGCGCAGTCTCCACGCGGCGATCGCGGCAACGAGGGCGAGGAGCGCCGTCATCGGATCGAACGCACCGCCCCCCTTCAGTCGCGGCGCGAAACCGCCGGGGAACATCGGCTTGTTGCGATCGACGCGCACGTTCTGCGGCGGCGCGGTGGCGCGCGCGGACTGCGCGGCCCGCTCGACGTCGACACGCTGTTTGTTGTTGCGCGCGATGCCGCGTTTCGCGAAGGCGTCGTCCGCGAGCACGACCATCGAGGTGTAGTCGGTGACGAGCTGGTACTGCACGCCGAGGTCGCGGATCGCGTGCTCGGCTTCATCGGTGGCGACGAGGCCGGCGTGTTCCTTCATCACGACCTGCTCGATCTGCGCGAGCGCCCACATGCGCTCGAGCTCCGGATGCTGCGTGGCGACGTCGGGGAACTCGAACCGCGTGGCGTACGTCTCGTCGTTGCCGGTGAGCTTCGCGTCGAGAGTGACGTCGGCCTCGCCGCCATCGGCGTAGCGGCCGAAGATCACGAGCTGCTGGCCGCGATAGACCTTGCCGATCACTTCACCGGTGGTGTCGAACGTCTTCACGCCGCGCACGGTGAGCTTCGCGTCGTGCAGGGCCTCGCTGTTGATCTTGCTTTTCGCGAGGAGGATCTGGCCGATGATGTCGTCGTCGTTCGACACGGCCGCGTAGAAGCCGCCGCTGGTCTCGGCGATGAGGCGCATCAGCGGCCAGTTCGCGTTGTTGCCCATGAGGAAGCCGAACACGCGCACGTCGTATTTTTTGAGGAGCTCGTGGAACGCCTTCGGATCGACGATGCCTTCGTTGGTCACGCCGTCGGTGACGAGGAGGATGCTGGTGGGGCGATCCGCTTCGACGGCGTCGAGTCCCGCTTTCAGTCCTTCATAGACGTTGGTGCCGCTCTCGGTGCCGAGTTGCTGCACGCGCTTCGTCCACTCGGCCACGTTCTGCGGCGTGACGTCGACGAATCCGCGGGTCAGCTCGTGCGCGTTGTCGCTGAAGACGAAGATGCGGAAGCGATCGCCGGCTTTGAACTGCGCTAGCGTCTGAGATACACCGCCGGCGAGCGTACCGAGCTTGCTGGCCATGGAGCCGGAGACGTCGAGCACGAAGACGTAGTCGGCGCCGGAGGTAATGGGCGCGAGGTCGACGCCCGGAGTGACGGTGAGCATGAACGTGCCTGGTTTGTTCGCGTCGGGCTTGTACGCGAGGAGCTCGGCGCGGCCGGGAAGGTCCTCCCGAAGGCGGTAGTAAAAGACGAAGTCGCGCGAGAGGTCGCCGGTGTTGCGGTCGAGTGTCACTTTGTAATGGCCGTCAGTCAACTTGTTGACCTTCACCTCGGCCTCGGCACCGGGGACGCGCACTTCGTCGACGGGCCAGCCGGACTTCAGCTCGACGTTGACCGCGAAGCGCTGCTCGACTTTGGGGTTGCGGGTCCAGAACGAGCTCGCCGCGTCGTCGGTCCCACCCTCGGCGAGCGGATAGATGTAACGGCCAACGCCGGTGTCGATGGTGAGCGGCTGGTAGTAGACGAAGCGGATCTTCACCTCGCTCTGCTTGCGCACGGGCGAGACGGAGAATTGGTACGACATGTACTCGACCTCGTCTTTCGGCTTCGTGCAGGCGCATTCGCCGAGGGCGGCGTCGTTGCCGGCGTCGCGCTCTTCTGCGTACACGCGCTTTGCTTCTTTCGCCTCGATGACTTCGCCGTTGAGGATCCGCTCACCGTTCCAGATCGTGATCTCGGAGAGGCTGGCGCTGGAGGGGACGGGGAAGCCGTAGACCGCCTCGAGGTCGGTGTCGTTCGGGTTGAAGAACGTCTGGGTGACTTCGGTGCGTGCGAAGCCGTTGTCGATGACGACGTCGACGACGTGGTCTTTGATCTGGATCGGCTTGTTCGTGGCGGTGACGGAGGTGAGGGTGCCGGCCGCGAACAGGGCCGGCGCGAGGAGGAGCAGCAGGGCCATCATGATCTTTCTCATGGCCGCGGCAGGAAGGCGAAGGAACTGCCACACCTCACCTGCTTTGTTTTCAAAGACTTACGCTTTGCGAGCGCGCATGCGCTGTACACGTGATGTGCACGGACGTACATTGCGTGCATGTTCACGCCTGCCGAACGCGCGCTCGCGATCGATCTCGCGGCCCTCGCGTACACGAATCCGTTCCTCGAAGTCCGCATCGAGCACGAGCGCCGGATCCTCGGCGACGCCTACGTCGACAGCCAGCCGTACTGGAGCCTGCTGCCGGATCTCGACCGCAAATCGAACATCGATCTGATCGCGATGAAGTGCGTGAAGCTGGTGGAGGCGGTGCGGCCGCGGCTCGACGACATGTCGCGCGCCGACCGGCAGCTCTACAGCGACGTGATCGTCTACTTTCTCTACGAGCGCTACCGCGAGCTGTTCCTCGAGCTCATCGAGCGCGGGACGGCGGGGCAGCGCGTGGCGTTTTACGGCGACTTTGCGCGCGACGTCGAGCACTACGTGCCGGGCACGGACGCGCCGCACCTGTTCGCGTGCTTTTTTCAGGTGCGGCGCGCGTTTCATCAGATCTTCCGCAATATCGTCGGACGCTCTCTCGCGGCCGCGCGGCTGCGTGCGGCGATCTGGGAGTCGGTCTTCACGATCGACATTCGGCGATACCGGCGTTCGCTGTACGCGCGGATGACGGACGTGCCGACGCTCATCACCGGGCCGACGGGCACGGGGAAGGAGCTGGTGGCGCGGGCGATCGCGCTGTCGCGCTACATTCCGTTCGACGAGCGCCGCGAGCGCTTCGTGGCGGAGCCGGCGCTGATGGGACTCAATCTCGCGGCACTGTCGCCGACGCTGATCGAGTCGGAGCTGTTCGGGCATCGCAAGGGATCGTTCACCGGTGCGATCGCGGATCACACGGGGTTTCTCGAATCATGCGGCGCGCACGGGACGGTGTTTCTCGACGAGATCGGTGAGGTCGATCCGGCGGTGCAGGTGAAGCTGTTGCGCGTGCTGCAATCGCGTTCGCTGCAGCGGCTCGGCGAAACGACGCCGCGCAGGTTCGAGGGGAAGATCATCGCGGCGACGAATCGCGATCTGGCCGCGGAGATTCGCGCGGGCCGGTTTCGTGAGGATTTCTTTTATCGCCTGTGCGCGGACACGATCGTCACGCCGGCGCTGCGCGAGCAGCTCGCGGAGCCGGGTGAGCTGCAGCATCTCGTGCGGTTCATCTCGGCGCGCATTGCGGGTGAGGAGGAGGCGGATGCGCTGGCGGCGGAGGTGGTTCGCTCGATCGAGCTCTCTCCCGGGTTCGATTACGCCTGGCCGGGGAACTTTCGCGAGCTGGAGCAGTGCGTGCGCAGCGTGATGCTGCGCGGGACCTACCGCCCCTCGCCTTCGGCGTCTTATGACGCGCGGCAGTCGATCGCGAACGCGGTGCTCTCCGGCGATCTGTCCGCGGACGAGTTGCTGCGCAAGTACTGCACGCTGCTGTACGCGAAGACGCGCAACTACTCGCACGTGGCGGAGAAGCTGGGTGTGGATCGCAGGACGGTGCGGGCGAAGGTGGATGTGGGGTTGCTGGGGAAGTTGTGAGGGGGGAGCGGTAGAGCGGTAGTGCTGTAAAGCGGTAGAGGGGCAGAGCTGTGGAGCGGTAGAGCGGCAAAGGGGCAGAGTTCCACAGTTGCGACCGCGACGAGGTTGCGGGCGTTCGCGCTGATTACTTCGCATGCGGCGACCCGGTGAGCTCGTTCTTCAACTCGTTCCACGCTTCCCTCACCTCACGCCATTCATGGCGGAACTCGCGCACCATGAAGGTCACGGCTTTGAGCGCCTTCCTCACGGCGTGGAGAAAGTGCGAGACGAACAGACACAGCGCGATGAAGAGAACGATCGCAAAGTCGACGTAAGAGTCGTGGAGCAATGACCGCAGCAGATCCGACATGGAGGCTCGTCCCATTTGGCCGGTACGGCGAAGGTGTACGCGTTCCATCGACGAACGCATCCCCTTGAGGGGCGAGGCGAACAGGAAGGAGGGTCGCCTCAGATCGTCCACGGGACGATCTTGACTTGTTAGCGGCCTCGCTTCGTCACGGCGAGGTCTCCAAAGCGGATCTGCGAACGCGAGAAATTTTGAGCGTACGCG
>DASPHZ010000040.1:0-63464 GCA_035629395.1 Thermoanaerobaculia bacterium | reverse complement strand
GCAAGGGCTGCAATCGCTCTCAGATCGATGGCTGCAACTTAACAGCACTTCCTGAACCGCCGGATACGGACCCGTACGTCCGGTGGTGTGAGGGGGAGGCGGGGCCTGTGCGCCCCGCCCCCTACTCGATCCTCTCGTCGTCCCCGATCCGTTGGCGAATCCAAAGCATCCCGCTTAGATCGGCGGTCCCGGCGGAATGGCCGGCAGAACGGGCGGCTGCCACGTTTCCGGACGCGCGAGGAAGCGCTCGATCTCATCCTTCGTGGCGCGACGATGCACGTTCTCCGCGTTGTCGTTCACCGGCACGAGTCGCGCGGACAATCTCCGCAACGCATCGCTCGCTTCGGCGCGCGCCTGCGGATCGGCTTCGCGATCGTGAGCGAGTCCCGCCAATCGCACGAGCAGGACCGTGCGGCTGGCGCGCGTGATCGGGCCCTGACGCGCGGCGACGTCGACGAGTGCGTCCGTGATCTCACGCAGCGTGAGATTGTTTTCCTGTTGCGCGACCCGCGCCGCACGCGCGGGATCGAGCAGCGCGGAGATGGTGAGGTCCGCGGACGTCATCGCCGCGGCAATGGGATCGAACGTCGGGTCGGTCCGGCGCGGGAAGAGCTCGGTGTTCGCATCGCCCCACGCGTAGGACGGCGGGGGAATGAGCTCGCGGATCCGCCGCGGAATCTCGAGAAAGTCGGGAGTGAGTGTCGCCAGCACCGCAGCGAGCGCCTCGCGCTGCCGCGCCGTGGGCACGGGCCGCGGAGGCTCGCCGTTGCCGTACGAGAAATACACGCCGCCGATCGACTTCGCCGCCGCTTCGAGCTGATAGCGATGATGCAAATACAGCGGGACGAGCATTTCTTCGAGCGCGGAGAGCGGTGTGCCCTTCGGCAGATTGCGCGCGCCGAACCGGTCGAGGGCGATGCGGCGCACCTCGATCTCGTGACGCAGCATGGCGATTGGATCGCCGCCGTTGTCCCAGACCGAGCCGAGGGGATGCGCGCCACCGACAGGACGCGAGTGTGGATCGGAGACGAACAGCGGCGTCGCCCGCGCGAGCGCCTCGATCTCGGCTTCCGTCGCGGCCGGCGCATACGCATACCGGATCGCCGCGATGTCGTAAGGACCAACGCCCGTCGTGTAAGCCTCCGACAAGTCGAGGCGGCCATCGACGATCTTCACGTACGGTGCGGGATAGTCCATGACGGAGGCGCGGTTCTCGGTCGACGCGGCCATGTTGTGATCGAGGCCGAGCGTGTGTCCGACTTCGTGCGCGGAGAGTTGGCGGATGCGCGCGAGCGCCATGATCGACGGACTCGTTTTCGGGTCGAGCTCGTCGTATTCAGGCATGAGGCCGCGCGCGAGGAGGACGTCCTGCCGGATGCGGAGCGATCCGAGGAGGACCGTGCCTTTGATGATCTCGCCGGTGCGGGGATCGACGACGTTTGCGCCGTACGACCAGCCGCGCGTCGAGCGATGCACCCAGTTGATGACGTTGTAGCGCACGTCGAGCGGATCGGCGTCGGCGGGGAGCACCTTCACCTGAAAGCCGTTCGGATAACCTGCCGCTTCGAACGCCGCGTTCCACCACGACGCGCCTTCGACGAGCGCGCTGCGGATCGGCTCGGGCACGCCGTTGTCGACGTAGTAGACGATCGGCTTGCCGGGCTCGATGCGGTGCTTGGCGATCCAGCGTTTCGTGATCGGCTCCGTGAACGGCGAGGCGTAGTCGTAGAACTCGATGCCGAAGACGCCGACGCGCGGGTCCTGCCGCCGCGGCACGAAGCCCGGCTCCGGAAGCGCGACGAAGGAGTGATGTTCGCGCACGGTGATGACTTCCGCCGTAGGCGTCACATCGCGCACGAGGGCGCCGGGACGGTCGCTGGTCGTGAACGTCAGCGTGGCCTCGACTTCGGTGTTGCGCGGGAACGCTTTGGTGCGCTCGAGATGGATCGCGCTGCGATTGCGGTCGAGTGAGTAGCTGCCCTGTTGCGCCTCACGCAAACGGCGCGCGACGCCGTGCGCGTCGGAGAGGAAGAACTCGGTCGCGTCGACGAGCACGCCGCGCGGGGTGGTCGCCTCGATTTTGAAGCCGGCCAGGATCGACGTCGCGAACGACTGCTCGACCGCGCGGCGTTCCGCGGCATCGTTGCTCAACGCGCGATAGGCCTGATTCGGCTCGACCATCAGCACGCGCGGGCCGACGCGCTCGAAGCGGATGAGGTGCGTCGCGCCGAGTTGCGAGCGGTCGAGGCCGACCGGATTCGACCCGACCCCCGAGGCGAGCGAGACCTGCCAGATCAGCTCCTCGTTGAACCGCGTGATCTCCATGAGGAGCTTGCCTTCCTCGGCGTTCCAGCGGAGGGGGATGAAGCCTTCGAGGTCCGTGACCTGCCGCGCCGCCGGCGCCGGCGGCGACGCGGGCTGGGCCGGCGGGGGCGTGGGGGCAGTCGTCGTGCAGGCGGTCAGCAGGAGCAGGCCGGCGATCAGTACGCGCATCGGCGCATGGTAGCGCGCCGATGCGCGGCGTTACTCGTTCAACGCGCCATACCGCACGATGCGGAAGCGCGCACCCTGCGCGTTGCGAATGCGCTCGGCGAGCTTTTCGTGCGTCGGACCCCACGCCGTCCATTTCTGGAAGAACGCCGCGGTGGCCGCCTTGTCGCCCTGATGCTGCAGGTTCAGCACTTCCTTCAGCAGCGTATTCACCGCCTCCGGATATTTCGTGTAATCGATCGTCAGCCGTCCTGTGCCCGGATCCGCTTTGATCAGGCCTTTGTCCAGGAACCAGTTGAACTGGACGAGCTGCATCGTCTGATACGGCTGGTCGGAGCGCGGCTTCACGTTCTGCAGCGTCCTGCGAATCCCGCTGGCCTGAATCGCGCGCAGGGAGGGGTGATTCATGCGCTGCAATGCGAAGAGCGACACGAGATCGGACTTCATTTCCTCGACCGCGTCCGCGTAATCCTCGAGCGCGATGTCGAGCGTGCGTCCCTGTTTGTCGCGATCGACGCCGAGGTAGTGACCGATCTCGTGCCAGAGCGTGCGCTGGAAATTGCCCTCGTCGAGGAGCTCGTTCGCGTGCGCGTCCGCCGTGGCCGCGCGCCAGACGCGCAGGTCGGCCGCGAAGAGATCCGGGTGCTTCATGATGTTCTGGCGCAGCATGATCGTGCGGCCATAACGGCGTGAGAACAGGGCGTCGTTCGGCAGGATCGTCGCGGTATTGGTGCCGCGCGCCTGACCGAAATCGGCGATCACGTCATAGACGCCGATGGAAATGTCTTCGCGCACGCGCTTTTGATTCTCGTACGGGAGCGCGTCTTCAATGGCCTGCAATCCGCCGAGCGCTTTGCGGAGATCGGCGGTCGCTTTTTCGTCGGTGAGCAGGATGCTCATGCCGTGGAATGCTTTGACGCCGTACAGTGCGTCGTCATAGGTCTCATAAGCGCCGATCTGCGCATTGAGGCGCTGGAACCGTCCGGTGACCCAGGAGGCGTCGCCGCTTTCGTAATCATTGGTGATCAGATCGCGTGCGCGATTGCGCAGATAGCGCGCGAACTCGGCGTCGCTCGCCTGCACCGTGGACGCCGCGCGCATCAGATAGTTGTACGCTTCGACGAGCTGGTCGGGATAGGCGACGGGATAAGGGACCGCATAGAAGGATTTCGGATCGCCCCCCGCGTCCATCATGCCGCGCAGACGCTCGAGCAGTCCCGGATGCAGTAAGCGAATGAGGGCGAAGGCCTGCAAGGTGGAGACGTCGGTGCCGAGGTTGTTGCGGGTGGCGCGGCGGACGACGGTACGCTCGGCGAGAATTTCGTCGCGCATGCCGGGATGGGCGGCGAGATACGCTTCGATTTCTTCCTTCGTGGCGTCGAGCGGGTAAACGTTGCGTCCCGGCACCTGCGCCACGACGGGGAGGAACGGCTCGCGTTGATTGTCGAGCGTCGACGCAATGGGGCCCTGGAACAGGCGATAGAGCTGCAGCAGGTTCTGCGTGCGTTTCGGCTGTCCCTGGCTGACGTCGACGACGCGCAGGCGGTCGAGCGCCGTCAGCGCCTCGTGATGACGCGAAACTTCATAAAGCTTCTGCATGATCGAGCCGACTTCGAGCAGGTCTTTCAAGGCGGCCTGTTCGAGCGGCGTGAGGCGCGAGAGGTCGGGGGCGAGGCGGATGGTCTCGGTCTTCGCCAGGATCTCGTTCGACCGGGCCTCGCTCCAGTACCCCTCGGGGATCGGGTTCTGCGCGGACGCCGTCATGGTGGTCACGGCGATCGTCATAGCAACGAGCATTCTCATGAGGCGCAACTTATCACCTCGCCCCGTACATCGCGACCACGAGGGGTCCGCGCGGAAGCCGACGGCGAGGTTCTCGCCGATGACGCGATAGCGATAGCCGCGCTGCTGCGCCCAGATGAAGGGCTGCAGACCGTCGGGCGAGACGTGGGCGAAGTAGTGCTTGTCGAACTGTCGCCGACGTGATCGCCGGCCGCGAGCGTGAGCCTGCCGTTGACGCGGAGCGGGCCGAGCCCGTGCGCAGCGAGGGGGGCCTCGGTTGTTGGACGGGCGGGATATTGGGCAAGCGGGCTGCCAGGGATGAGCTGTTGAGCCGTTGAGCCGTTGAGCTGTTAAGCTGCCGGCCCTCGCGCTGAACAGCTCAACAGCTCAACCGCTCAACAGCTCAACCGCTCCCCATGTGCCTGATCGCCATCGCCCACCGCGCCTCCGACCGCTTCCCCCTCGTCATCGCCGCCAATCGCGATGAGGATTACGACCGGGCGACGCATGACGCGCACTTCTGGTCTGACGCGCCGGAGGTGCTTGGCGGACGCGACGCTGTGGCGGGCGGGTCGTGGCTGGCCATGACGCGCAGTGGGCGATTTGCCGCGGTGACGAATCTGCGGGCGGCGGAGCGGAAGACGCGTTCGCGAGGAGCGCTCGTACGCGATTTCGTGACGAGCGACGTGGACGTGACGTCGTACGCGAACGTCATCGCGCGCGATGCAGAGGAGTACGCCGGATTTCATCTGCTCGCCGGCGCGGCGGGTGGGGAAGCGGTCTATGTCACGCCCGAAGTGCAGACGCCGCTCGCGCCGCGGGTGCATGCGTTCAGTAATGCACCCGCAGGCGAGGTGTGGCCGAAGATGACGGTTGCCGTGGAGGAGATGTCCGTCGCATTACGAATGGATCACGCGGCCTCCATGCTCCTCGTGCTCATGGAGTTTCTGCGCAATCCGCGCGGAACGGCTTCTGTGGAGAGCGAAGTCTTCATTGCAGGCGACCGTTACGGCACGCGCGCTTCGACCGTCATTGTGGTCACACACAAAGAGATCCTGTTCGGCGAGCAGAGCTTCACACGCGGCGGCATTCCGTACAGTAAAAACCGCGTGTTTCGCATTCCGCGCGGCTGACCCGCTCACTGGATGCGGTGTGGGAGCGCCCCCGCGAGTTCACCCTCTCCCCGCGTTCGCAGGGAGAGGGGATGAGGCGTGGCTATTCGCTGGCTTTGCCGACGTGGGTTTCGCGGTCGGCGACCTTGAGGCGGTTGTGCACGTCATGGACGCCGCGGCACGACGCCGCGATGTCCTCGGCCAGGCGTTTTTCCCAGCGGCTGCCCACCATTCCGTTGAGTGTCACTTCCGCATTCTCGACGGTGACCTCGATGTGCGTCGCGTCGACGCCGTCGTGATCCGTCAGGAGCTCGTTGACGGTTTCGCGGATCGTGTCGTCCGAGCGGCGCCAGTTCTTCGGGCCGCGGCCGCGGTAGCTCGGGCGCGACGGCTCGTACTCCGGTCGCTCGCGCACGTAATCGTCGCCGCGCCCGCCGCCGCTCCAGCCGCGATCGCGCGCGTAGTCGTCGCCGTAGCCGCCGCGATGCGTGTCGCGGGCGTAGTAGCCACCGAAATCGCTGCGCGGAGCTCCGGAGAATTCGCCGCGATCGCGTTCGTCGTCGTCGCGGCCATACCGATAAGGCATAGGTGTCCTCCTTCACCCATCGGACTCTGCAAGGGGCGTGCGCCGGGCGAGGGATAATCGGTTTCGATTGACGACCGCTGAGCTCGACTCGCCCGATTACGTCCTCCTCGGTGCCATGACCCACGTCACCCTGGCCGAGTTCGTCGTGGAGTGGTTCCTGCGCCGCGGCTCGTGGGTGACGCGCGCCCATCACGCCCTGTCGCTGCTCACGCTGCTGGCCGCGATCTTCGTCGCCGACTCCTTCACGGCAGCGTTCATCGCTTTCGGCATCGCCTTCGGATTGCTGTTCGTCGTGATCCTGCCGCTCCACGAGGCGCTGCATGCGATCGCGTATCGCATGGTCGGCGCGCGCGACATCCGCTGGGACTACTCCGCGCGGATGATGGCCGTGTGGGTGATCGCCCATCGCTTCGTCGCCGATACGCGCGCATTCGTCTTCGTCGCCCTCGCGCCGTTCGTCGTCATCAACGCGCTGCTCGTCGCCGCGGCGCTGCTGTTCCCAAAGTACGCGCTCCTCGCGTTGTTCCTCCTGCTGTGGCATCTGCACGGCTGCGCGGGCGACTGGTCGCTGCTGAACTTCGTCTGGTCGCATCGCGAGCGCGGCTTCTGGACGTACGACGACGCCGAGGCGGGGCGGTCGTACTTTTACGGACGCGCGGCATGAGGCGCTCGGCCGGGCTGCCGCTCAGCGTGGGGGAGGCGAGGCTCGGTGTGCGCGTGCTCATCGCGGGTGTGTTCGTCGTCACCGCCGCGATCTGCATCGGCGCGGGCATGCTCCTCGCGCAGAATCCCGCCGCACGCATCGTGGCCATCGTGCTCATCATCCCGATCGGCCTCATCGGCGCGATCGCGACGCTGTTCATCCTCGCCCCGCATTCACGCTTCGGCACGTGGCTCGACGGGTTCGTGCCGCTGCTGCGAAAGCCTGCCATCGCCGTTGCCACGGCAGCGGCGCTGTGGGCCCTCGCGTTCTGCGTCACCTGGATTGCGGGTGTACGATGAAGCGCGACCGGATGTCCACGTACCTCGAAGCCATGCTGCTCCTGCTCCCGCCCGATGCCGGCGGACGCTCGGCCCCCGTGGCGCCGCGCGAAGGATCGTATCGCCCGTTCGTCGCCGCCGGCGACGTCGTCACGCGGGCCCGCTTGATCGAAGGTCCGCCGCGCCTCGCGCCCGGCGACGAAGCACGCGTGATGCTCGAGGTCGAGTCCGACGCGATTCCCGCGTACGACGGCAGCGAGCTGCACGTGCTCGAGCACGGGCAGCAACTGGTCGGCATCGTCACGGTCCTCCGCGTCTGCCGGAGCACGAACATCGTATGAAACAGAGCGCGCTGCTGTTCGCGATCCTCCTCCTCACCGCCTGTGCTTCGAGCAACGACGGTTTCGTCGACCAGTCGTCGCACGGATGCGCGCCCGGTAATCCGGTCGAAGTCGAAGCCGGCCTGGACATGCCGGCGGGCATCGACAGCTTCGGCAACACGGCCACGGCACACGTGCAGCTCTCGAACAACTCCGACGACGACGTCACGGTCAAGAGCATCCGCGTCGACCCGCGCATCAACGCGCAGGTCCGCTATCAGCTCGACAACGGCTACCTCGACGTGAATCAGGTGCTGAAGGAAGCGGAGTCGGAGCAGTACGAGATCCCGCTGACGGTGCGCCGCAACTCGCCGACGATGGCCGACGACCCGCGGCGCACCGACGGACGCACTACTTCGGCCGACCTCGCCGTGACCGTGGTGCTGTCGAACGGCGAGGCGTACCGCTGCCAGTTCCGCGTGCCGGTGCCTTTGTTTTAGGCTCGGCCGCGATCGCCGCCGTCCTCGGCGCGGGATTGATCGTGCCGAGGTAGGTGACGACTACGTGCTGGGCCGGAGGAACTTCGGGGAGCGTGGCGCGCGCGAACCCGCGCGTCACGAGCTCGCGGTTGACGAACAGCGCGTCCGGCGAGCGGTAGACGAGATAGCCGCCGTTCTTCGGTTCGAGCGACACCCACGCGCCGACCAGCGTCCAGTGCAGCAGCGCGCGTGCGGACGTGTCGTCGAGGATGGCGACCCCCGCGAGCGTGATCGTTTCCGCTTTGCCGTTGCGGTCGACGACGACGCTGCGTCCGTCCGCCACGCCCGTCACACGGACCATGGCCGCCTCGGCACGAAGAGCGATGAAGAGGGAGATGATGAGCAGGATGATGCGATTGCGCATTGCGTCTTGTGCGGTCGCGAAGAGAGAACTCGCGTGCAACGCGGAAGACGCGCTCAGGTGGACGGCGGGGATGGTAGCACGAAGTCCGCGGCCGGCAACTCGATCGTGAACGTCGCGCCCTTGCCGTGACCGTCGCTGTCCGCGCGCACGTTGCCGCCGTGCAGCTCGACGAGGTGGCGCACGATCGCGAGGCCGAGTCCCAGTCCGCCGTACGTGCGCTTCGTGCCGTGCTCCGCCTGCTGGAAGCGATCGAAGACGCGCGGCAGGAACTTCGGATCGATGCCCGCGCCGTCGTCACGGATCGTCAGCCGGGCCGTCGCCGCATCCCGCCGCAACCGTACGTCGATCTGTCCCTCGGCATGTCCGAACTTGATCGCGTTCGCCATGACGTTCCACACGACCTGCTGCAGGCGTTCGGGCTCGCCGCGCACCATGCCCTCCCAGCCGGCGGTGTCGATCGAGACGCGCATCTGCTTCGCCGTCATCGCCGGCTCCAGCGCGGCGATCGCGGAGTGGATCACGTGCGGGAGATCGACCGGCACGGGCTCGATCTGGAACTTTCCTTTGATGATGCGCGCGACGTCGAGGATGTCGTCGATGAGGTGCGCCTGCGCGCGCGTGCTGCGGTCGATCGCTTCGAGGGCGACGCGCTGCGTCTCCGGATCGAGGCCGCCGCGCTGGAGCATGCGCACCCAGCCGAGGGTTGCGGTCATCGGCGTGCGGAGCTCGTGGGAGACCGTGGCCAGGAAGTCGTCTTTCGCGTTGCTGGCGTCGACGGCGGCGCGATAGAGCTGCGCGTTGTCGAGAGCGACGGCGACGCGGCGGGCGAGGAGCTGGAGCAGCTCGCGATCGAGATCGTCGATCGTGCGGTTGCCGATGGTGACCGAGCCGAAGTGGCGTCCGCGCGCGAGGAGCGGTGCGGTGGCGGCGTTCGCGTCGTCGCATGCGCCGATGACGTTCGCGATGCTGCCGTCTTCCGCGGCGACGTCGATGCGGCAGGCGACGCCGATGCGTTGCGCCACGAGCTCCACGAGCGCCTGCAGCGTCACCGCGCAATCGAGCGACGACGCCAGAATCTCGGATGCTTCACTCAGTAATCGCAGCGACTCCTCGGCGCGTTTGCGCGGAGTGATGTCGAACGTCGCGCCGCGCATGCCGATGGACCGGCCGTGCTCGTCCTGCAGGACGGTCGCATGGCCCTCGACCCAGATCGCGCGGCCGTCTTTCGTCAGCCAGCGGAAACGGTTCGTGCCGGTGCCGCCGCGCATCCAGTGGTCCGCCGCGGTGCGCGAGGCTTCTTCGCGATCGTCGGGATGCACGATCGTCAGCCAGAAATTCGGCGTCGACAGCCACTCCTCGACCGTGTAGCCGAGCATCGTCTCCACGTGCCCGCTGACGAAATCGATGCGCTGCGAGGCCGCGTCGGGCTCGCCCCACGCTTCCCACACGACGCCCGGAACGCTGGAGACGATGTGGCGCAACCGCTCGCGCTCCCGCGTGAGGGCCGCCGCGAGACGCCGGCGCGCGTGATGGCGCAGGCGTGCCTTTCCTGGAGTGCTCATGTGCGTGTCGGGTGAATCGCGGCAGAGTGTAGCACGCGAAAGTAAGTCGTTGAAATGGCAGAGCTTAAGTGGCATCTCCCTCGCACTGGAGAAGGGGCAGGAGGACGCATGAATACAACTCGCAACGAATTGTCCGGTTCCGATCTCGCGATGCCGAGCGGCTGTGAGGTCGAGACGGCGGCGTTTCACGTTCCGGTCGAATCGACGGCCCTCGTGCCGGTCGAGTCGACGACGGAGCGCTCCGGTATGCGCGCGAAGCTCGACCACTGGAAATCATCCGGCAGGACGAAGTTTCACGAGATGCAGCACACGGTCAGCAATCGCACCTCGGTCATGAAGAGCTCGCTGCAGAGCAGCATGACCACCGCCATGACGTCGATGAAGTCGAACGTGAACTCGCAGATGACGAAGACGCAGGACTCGATGCGCACCAGCCCGATGAAGTGGGCCGGCATCGCAGCGGGCTCCGGCTTCGCCATCGGCATGCTCGGCCGCATCGTCCATTGGCGCAACAAACACCAGCGGCACATGCCCGACCTGGTGATCATCGAATCGAGCTGCTGACGTTAACCGCGAGGTGACGCCGGCGACCGCCGGCGTCACCGGTCGGCCCGCCGGACCGCGGGCATGACGCGAGCACTGGGCGGTCCCCGCGACCGCACGTGCCTGAATGACGCGCCGCCGACCGCGTCGGCCCTGCCGGGAGGCCCCGTCGTTGCCTAAATCAATCGCCGAGCCGCGCGAATGTCCTGGTCGAGCGGACGGTCGTGAAGGACCGGGCGCGCTGCCGCGCGGACGCGCAGGTAGAGCTCGCGGGAGCCGGCGCCGAGTTGCGTGGCGATGTTTTGCGCGCGATCCGAAACAGCCTCCGCGAACTGCTTTGCCTGCGCTTCCGCGTGCTCGATCTCGAGCAGGCGCGGGGCGGGTTGATTCGGGTCGTAGTTGAAGACCGCGCGCCATTCGATCGCCTGCGCGGCGCAGAGCAGTTCGATGGCGAGGACCGACTGCACGTTCGCGATCACCGTCCGCAGCTTCCGCGCCGCGTGCGTCGACATCGACACGTGATCCTCCGCGTTCGCGCCCGTCGGGATCGAATCGACTGAAGCCGGATGAGCCAGGACCTTGTTCTCGGACACGATCGACGCGGCGGTGTACTGCAGGATCATCAGCCCCGAGTTCACGCCGGGGCGGGTGGTGAGGTTCGGGGGCAAGCCGCGGTTGTGATGCCCGTCGAGCATCATCTGCGTGCGCCGTTCGCTGATGTTGCCCAGCTCGTGCACGGCAATCGTCAAAAAGTCCGCGGCGAGGGCGAGCGGCTGTCCGTGGAAGTTGCCGGCCGAGTACGCGTGGCGGCGATCGCCGCGATACCATTCCGGCCAGTTCGCGGAAAACTGCAGATCGAACGGATCGCTCTCGCCGGGGAAGAAGAGCGGATTGTCGGTCGCGGCGTTGATCTCTTTCTCCGCGGTGACGCGGACGAAGCGGATCGTGTCACGCGTCGCGCCGTGCACCTGCGGTGCGCAGCGGAGCGAGTACGCGTCCTGCACCGCGCCCGCGCGCTCGACGAGGCGCGAGCCCGCGACCGCTTCGCGGATGCGCCGCGCGCTTTCGATCTGCCCTGCATGCCCGCGTTCCTCGTGGACTTTCGCGTCCATCGCGCGCGTGCAGCCGGCCATCGCCTCGAGCGACATCGCTGCCGCGGCATCGGCGGCATTCGCGAGACGCTCCGCGTCGTGCACCGCGAGCGCGAGCATGGCCGCGGAAAAGTTCGCGCCGTTGACGAGGCCGAGTCCTTCCTTGAACGTCGGCTTCATCTCCTCCGCGGAGAATCCCAGCACCTCGGGCAGCTCGGTCGCAGGACGCAGCGTGCGGGGCTCGGCCGCGTTGTTTTGGCCCGCGTCCTTGACGACGTAGAAGCGACCTTCGCCGAGGAGCGTGACGAAAAGGTGCGAGAGCGGGCAGAGATCGCCGCTGGCGCCCACCGAACCGCGCAGCGGCACGAGCGGAATCACGCCGCGGTTGAGCATCGCCTCGACGATCTCCACGAGTTTCGTGCGCACGCCGGAGTGGCCTCGCAGGAAGGCATTGAGGCGCGTGGCGAGTGCGCCACGCACGACTTCCGGAGAGTAGTAATTCGTCAGGTCGTCGGGATCGGAGTTCTCGCCGACGCCCACCGAGTGCGAGAGCAGCAGATTGCGCTGCAGTTGCTCGAGGTCGTCGGGAGCAATGGGCTTGTCTTTGAATTCGCCGAAGCCGGTCGTGACGCCGTACTCGCTCGGCGCGGCGTTGCCGGCTTCGTACGCGCGGCGATAGTTCTCGACCACGCTGGCGATGAGCGCTTCGCTGCGGGCGACGCATTCGTTCGTCGACGGATCGCGCTCCACGCGCTCGCCGTCGCGCGCGATGCGCACGAGCTCTTCGATGGTGAGAGAGTTGCCGTCGAGACGGACGGTCATTCGATCTCCGCGAGCATCTTCTTGATCGACGCCACGAGGTCCGTTCGCGACACCGACACCTGTCCGGCGCGCTGGGCGAGGTACTCCTGGCGATCGGCGGTCGGCTTCATGCGTTCGCGTCCGGCGACGAGGTCTTTCACCGTCACGGAGCCCTGCTGATGTTCGTTGCTGCCGTAGAGGATGGCGAGCGGGATGTCGTACTGATCGGCGTACTTCAGTTGCTTGCCCGGACCTTTCGCGCTGCCGAGATAGAGCTCGGTCGGGATGCCGGCGCGGCGCAGCTCCCACGTCATGGCCAGGTATTCGTCGCGCAGGACTGCGTCCATCTGCGTGATGAGCACGCGCGCGGTTGCCTTCTGCTTGCCGATCTTGCCGAGGTGGGTGAGCGCGGCGAGGAGACGATCGACGCCGATCGAGGCGCCGACCGCGGGGATGCGCTCGCCGGTGAAGCGCGTGACGAGATCGTCGTAACGCCCGCCGCCGAAGACGGAGCCGAACTGCGGCGCGTCGGGGAGGATCGCTTCGAAGACGGGACCTGTGTAGTAGGCGAGACCGCGGGCGATGGAGAGGTCGAGCGAGACCTGGTCGTCGCCGTAGCCGAGGGCGTAGAGGTGATCCGAGATGCGCCCGACGAGGTCGAGTTGAGGCGTTGCGTTTTCGACGGTCGCGAAGAGATCGCGCACTTGCGTGAGCACTTCGCGTCGCGAATCGGACTTGATCGCCAGGAAGGCGACGATGCGATCCACCTGCTCGCGTGCGAGGCCGACGCCGCGAATCGTGTCGCCCGATTCGTCCTTGTAGCCGTCCATCAGCTCGAGCTGCACTTTGTCGAGACCGACTTTGTCGAGCTTGTCGAGCACGCGGAAGACGTCCACGCCTTGTTCGGCGGAGATGCCCGCGTACGCGAGCAGTAGATTGAGGATCGCGCGCGAGGAGAAGCGCACGAGGAAGCGGCCGACGCCGAGGGCCGAGAGCGTGTCGCACATGCCGGCGATGATCTCGGTGTCGGCGACTTCGCTCTCGACGCCGACGGAGTCGAGGTCGAACTGCGTGAACTCGCGATAACGCCCCTTGTCCGGCTTGTCGGCGCGCCACACGGACGCGACCTGATAGCGGCGGAACGGGCGCGGGAGCTCCGGGTACTGCGCGATGACGCGCGCCAGCGGCACGGTGAGATCGAAGCGGAGCCCCAGCTCTTCCTTCTCGGGATTCGTGACGCGGAAGATCGACTGCTGCGCTTCCTGTCCCGCGCTGCCGGAGAGGACGTCGAGGAACTCGACCGCGGGCGTCGACAGCGGCACGAAGCCGTACGACTCGTACACACCGCGAATCGTGTCGACCATCTGCTGCCGGGCGAGCATCTGGTCGGGAAGGAGGTCGCGGAGGCCGCGGGAGAGGCGCGGTTGGACTGGGTTCGTCATTCGCGGAGGTTCTCGGAGCCGCGAGATTGAGGATTGAGGATTGAGGATTGAGGATTGGTCCGGCCGGCGGAGCTCATCCTCAATCCTCAATCCTTCATCCTCAATCCGCGAGGGGAGGATGGTACCGAGGGGCGGGCTCGAACCGCCGACCCCCAGATCCACAATCTGGTGCTCTAACCAACTGAGCTACCCCGGCACACGGGACGCGAATGATACTCGGGGGGAGGAACACCGGCAAGGGCGGATGCATTTCTCGGGGCGCGGAGGCTGGCGCGTCGTCAGGTGAACACGCACTTTTTGATGAGGTCCGAGGCGGCGCCGTTGTATTTGACGCCCACGAAGCGGCGCATGCGCTGGCCGCCGTCCGCGGCCACGATGGTGAACGTGCTCGCCGCGCGCTCGAACATCCCCTCGGGCGGCGTGGTGCGTTTGTTCACCTTCACCACGATCGCGCCGTTGTCGATCGATGCATGACCCGCGTGCCAGCTCACGCGGGTCTGCTCGTTCATCACCACCACGTCGTGGAGCACGGTTGCTGGAGACGGGGCGGTTTGCATGGGAGGGTGAGCCCTCTGAAGCGGGTGATGCCTGCGTGAGGACAATGTAGGACGATTCCTGTCGGCGCGCAGTTCAGTTTTAGACATATTGCCGTTATTCCTGCGCGACGAAGTCGCGCATGCGCTGCCGGTGCACGCTGATCGCGCGTCCCGTCGTTTCGATGAGACCGAGCTTGCGGAAGCGCTGCATGAACGCCGTCACGCGCGGTCGCGTGGTGCCCACGATCTGCGACAGCTCCTCGTGCGAGATGCGCTGGTCGAGCCGCAGGTACGGCCCGTCGATCGTGGCGAGCTTTTCCGCGAATCCGAGGAGCACTTTCGCGAGGCGGCGCTCGGACTCCATCGTCACCGCGTCGAAAACCGCGTTCTGCCGCTCCTCGAGCCGCGAGGCGAGATGACGCAGCAGCGCGTCCGACGTTCCGGTGCGCTCCACTTCGGCCATGAAGTCGCGGCGCGACACGCGACGCAGGACGCTCGTCTGCATCGCCGTCGCGTTTTCGAAGCGGCGTCCCGCGGGTGCGAAGCACGACTCGCCGAACATCTCGCCCGCGGTGTAGATCGCGAGCAGGCAATCCTTCCCTTCGGCCGAAGACATCGACAGCTTCACCTGTCCCGATTCGATGAGGTACAGCGAGTCGTCCACGTCACCGGTGGCGTAGATCGCTTCCTGCGCATCGGCGCGAACGTCGTTGGACGTCGTGCGACCGAACACGTCGCGAAGGGAGGGATCGAGCGCGTTTGCGCGGACGTCGATGGGAGACATTGGCCGAAGGCGCAGCGATCGTAGGCAGCGTTGATCCCTGCGTCTGTTCAGAATTGAACATGCATTCGCACGCGATGCGGCGAGTTGCTACTGCACGCAGAAATCCGCGCACTTTGATGCGCAGTCACGCTGCGCAATCGAAGGAACGCGCACCGGCACGCGAGCGCGGAAACGTGATTCATGGTGCACCGCACGCGTACGCGGCATCGCAATCGCGGATCTATCCTGCGCATGCACGACGTGTCGATCGCGAAGGGCGGATCTACGGATGGTGGGATGTCTTTTTTTTCGGATCAGACGACCATCAGCACGTCGGCGAACCATCCGCGCGCATCGGTCCACTGGCGCTCGATGCGAAAGCCCGCCGCGGCCGCGAGCGCAGCGAGCGTCGCAGCATCGTGTTTATACGAGCTTTCCGTATGAATCGTCTCTCCCTCGGCGAACTCGATCTCGCTCTCGATCGCGTCGATGCGCACGCGTTGCGCGCGCGTGCTGACGAGATGCATCTCCATGCGGCCCTGCGCTTCGTCATAGAAGGCGTGGTGGCGGAATGCGTCGAGCGCGAATGCGCCCCCGAGCTCGCGATTGATGCGCGCGAGGAGATTGAGATTGAACGCCGCGGTGACGCCGAGTGCATCCGCATACGCGGGCTCGAGGATCGTGCGGCTCTTGCGCAGATCGGCGCCGAGGAGCAATGCGTCGCCGGGTGCGAGCGACGCGCGCAATTCACTGAGCATTGCAATGGCCGCATCGGGATCGAAATTACCGATCGTCGAACCGAGGAAAAGGACAACGGTGCGTCCCCTTCGCGGCCCGAGGGTCCGTAAAGGAATCGCGGGGCTGGTGAAATCGGCACAGACCGCGGTGACGTGCAATCGCGCGTAATCGGCGAGCAGTGTGCGCGCGCTGCGCTCGAGCATCGCCGCGTCGACGTCGACGGGCGCGTATTCGAGCGTGACATTGGACGCCGTCAGCGCGTCGAGGAGGATGCGCGTCTTGCGTGCAGCCCCGCTTCCCAGCTCGACGAGGCGGACCTGCGGGCCCCCCGGCGGATGGCCCTGCGGACTGATGGAAGCCGCGATCTCCCCCCGGAAGGAGGTGAGGACCTCCGTCTCCGCGCGCATGACGTAGTACTCCGGAAGAAAGCAGATGGCGTCGAAGAGGGAGGAGCCGAGGTCGTCGTAGAACCAGCGCGGCGGCAGCCACTTGCGGCCGGCGGTGAGCCCGGTGCGTACGTCGTGTGCGAAATCGGCCGCGTTCACGCCGGCCTGGAGGAGTCGGAAACGCGCGTCGGAGGACAGAGGAACGAGCGCGGCTGTCATCGTTTGTTTTTCGATTGTAGCCGGTCCTTGCGAACCTTCCGCCCGTACAATCGTCTGACAACCGGGACAACCAAATATGAAACGCATCGTCGTTAGTGCTGTGCTCGCGGCAGTGGCCGCAGCCGGCTGTTTCTCCGGCCACGCGGAGAGCGCCTCGTCCGGCGAGCTGCGCGTGCGCCGCGGCACGTTCACCAGTGAGATGGTCCTGTCGGGCGAGCTCGAAGCGGCGCGCGGCGACTTCCTCAACGTCCCCGCGCTGCCGTCGTGGCAGACCGCCATCAAGTGGATCGCCGAAGAAGGCGCCGCGGTGAAGGCGGGCGAGCCGGTCGTCGAGCTCGATAACACCGCGCTCACGTCCGACCTCGACTCGAAACGCCAGACGCTCATGCAGAACGAGCAGGAGCTGCGGCAGCGCGAAGGGGAGTGGGCCGCGGACCTCGAGCAGAAAGTGCTCGACGTCGAGAAGAAGAAAGCGGAGCTCGACAAGGCGAAACTCGAAGCGGCGGTGCCGAAGGACCTCCTCTCCGAGCGCTCGTTCGAAGAGAAGCAGGGCGCGCTGCGCCGCACGACGGTCGATCACGAGAAGTCGCTCGACCTGCTGCGATCGCGGCGGACCGCCGTCGACGCCGAACGCCGCAACCTGCAGCTCAAGATCGAAAAGGCGCGCCGCGAGATCCTCATCGCCGAAGAAGCGATCAGCGCGCTCGTGCTGCGCGCGCCGCGCGACGGCATCGTCGTCGTGCGCGATCATCCGTGGGAAGGGCGCAAGCTGCAGACGGGCGATCCGGTGTGGGTGGGCTTCCCCATCGCCATGCTGCCGGACCTCTCGTCGTTGCGCGTGAAAGCCGTCCTCGCGGACGTCGACGACGGCAAGATCGCCTCGGGGATGCCGGCCACGATCACGCTCGATGGATTCCCCGGGATGCCGTTCACCGGACGCATCGCCGCGATCTCCGCGGTCGCGCAGGAAAGCCGCCGCGCTTCGCTGCGACGCCAGTTCGACGTGCTCGTGGCCCTCGACAAGCTCGACGCGGAACGGATGCGGCCGGGGCTCTCGGCGCGCATCGTCGTGCGCCGCGACGCGAGGGCGACGACGCTGCTCGCGCCGCGCGCGGCCATCGATTTTTCGGGCAAAGCGCCGCGCGCGCGGATGGCCGGCGGCGAGTTGAAAGAAGTGAAGGTCGGCGCGTGCAACGCGCAGGACTGCGTCGTCGTGAGCGGACTCGAAGAAGGTGCGCGACTGGAGCCTGTGACGACGCGGAATGCTGGCGTCTCTGCGGCTGACCCGGCGTTGGGCGGCGGCGCGGACGCCGGCGCTCCGGAGATGCGGCATGCGTAAACGGCTTCGCGTGATCATTCCCGTCGCCGCGGTCGGGCTCTTTCTCTTCGTCGGCTGGGCGTTCCGCAACAAGCTCGCGGCCGACCGGCAGGGCGAGTGGGTGCGCGTCACGCGCGGCGATCTCGTCACCGGCTTCGAAGTCACCGGCACGCTCGCCTCGATGAGCTCCGACAGCCTCGGGCCTCCGCCGCTGCCCGACGTATGGGACTTCAAGATCGCGATGCTCGCCCCCGAAGGCGCTGAAGTGCGTCAGGGGCAGCCGATCCTCGGATTCGACGCCAGCGATCTGCAGCGCAAGCTCGAAGAGAAATCGGCCGAGGCGGACGAGGCGCGCAAACAGATCGAGAAGGAGCGCAACGATCTCGCGCTGCAGAGCAAGGATGAACGCCTGCAGCTCGCCGAAGCCGAGGCGCGGCTGCGCAAGAGCGCGTTGAAGATGGAGGCGCCGCCGGACATCCAGGGCGTCAACGAGCGCAAGACCGTCGAGATCGAGAACGCCATCGCCAAGCGCGAAGCGGCCGCGATCCGGCAGCGGCTGCAACTCCTCGAGAGCGCCGCGCAGGCGCGCATCAATCTGCTGCTCAGCAAACAGCAGGAAGCCGAAGGCGTCGTCGCGCGCACGCAGTTCGCGATCGACCAGATGATGGTGAAGTCGCCGCGCGCCGGCACGGTCGTGTACGTGACGAACTGGCGCGGCGAGAAGAAGAAGATCGGCGACAGCGTGTGGAAAGCGGAACGCGTCATCGAGCTGCCCGATCTCGCGAAGATGAAAGCGGAAGGGGAAGTCGACGAAGTCGACGCCGGCCGCGTCTCCGTCGGGCAGCGCGTGACGCTGCGGCTCGACGCGCATCCCGACGACGAGCTGCACGGCACGATCACGACGGCCGCGCGTACGGTGCAGCGCAAGAAGAACACGCAGGATCCGCTGAAGGTGCTGCGCGTCGACATCAAGCTCGATAAAACCGATCCCGCGAAGATGCGTCCGGGGATGCGTTTCCAGGGGCTGATCGAGCTCGGTCGCGTAAAGAGCGCCGTGCTCGTGCCTCGCGAAGCCGTTTCCCTCGGCGCGAGCGGCCCGTTCGTGTGGCGCCGCGGCGCGCTCGACGTCGAGCAGGTGAACGTGAAGCTCGGACGCGAGAACGACAAGTTCGTGGAAGTGCTCGAAGGCGTCAGCGCGGGAGATCGCGTGCTCGTCGCGAAACAGGGTGAAGAGGAGCAGCAATCGTGAAGCGATTCGCAGCCGTGATGCTGCTGTTGGTCGCCGCGTGCGGCGGCGATAAAAACGAGATCGCCACGTTCAAAGTCGAGCCGATGACGTTCGTCCGCCGCGTGCCGGCCGACGGGACGTTGAAAGCGGTGAAGGCCACGCCCGTGACGGCGCCGCAGAACGCGCCGCGTCCGATGAAAGTCGCGTGGCTCGCCGAAGACGGCGCGCTGCTGCGCCAGGGCGACGTCATCGTGCGGTTCGACGCGACCGATTTCGAGAACCTGATGCTCACCGGCCGCGAGGATCGCACCACGGCCACGAACAAGCTGGAGAAGACGAACGCGGAATCCTCCGCCACGCGCACGAACCTCGGCCGCGACGCACGTCTCGCGCAGAGCGAACTCGAAGCGGCGAAGCGTTTCAAGTTCGACGACGCGGAGATCTTCTCGCGCTACATGCGTATCGAGTCCGAGGTCGATCAGGATCTCGCCGGAAGCCGCAAACGCCACGCGGAGGAAGTCCTCGGCGTGCGCGAAAAGCTGACGCAGGTCGAGCGCGATCTGCTCGCCATCGAAGACCGCAAAGCGGGCATCAAGATCAAACAGGCCGAGGAGGGATTGCAGGCGCTGCAGGTCGTGGCGCCGCATGACGGCATCCTCGTGCTCACGCGGAACTGGCGCGGCGACGTCGCGCGCGTCGGCGACACGATGTGGCGCGGCCAGCCGATCGGCGAGATTCCGGAGCTGACGTCGATGCAGGCCGAGGTGTTCGTGCTCGAAGCCGATGCGGCGGGACTGGCGGCCGATCAGAAGGCGATGCTGTTCCTCGAAGCGGACGCGAACACGCAGTTCACCGGGAAGGTGAAGACGGTGGACAAGGTTGCGCGGCCGCGCATCCCGCGTCAGCCGGTGCAGTACTTCGGCGTGACGGTGGAGCTGCAGAAAACCGATCCGCGGCTCATGAAGCCCGGCGCGCGCGTCCGTGCGACGCTCGAAGTCGAGAATCAGGCGAACGCGTTCGCGATCCCGCGTCAGGCGCTCTTCGACAAGGACGGGAAGAGAATCGTGTACCGCAAAAAGGGCGATGCGTTCGCGCCGGTGGAAGTGACGATCGGCTCGTCGACGGCGGGCCGCGTGGTGGTGACGAAGGGTCTGGCGAAAGGCGACGAGATCGCGCTCGAGGATCCCACGAAGAGAGATGAGAGCGGAGAGATGAGCGATGAACAGAACTGAAGGCGCAGGGTCATCGCTCATCGCTCCTCGTTCGTCGAGGATCGATCCGGAGACGTTCAACACCGCGTTGGCGAACCTCGGCCGCCATAAGCTTCGTACCTCGCTGACCATGCTCGGCATGGTGTTCGGCGTCGGCGCGGTGATCGCGATGCTGTCGATCGGCGCGGGCGCCGAGCAGAAGGCGCTCGAGGCGATCGGCCGTCTCGGCCTGCGCAACGTGATCGTCAAGGCGAAGGAAGTGAAGCCGGAGGATCGGCAGGAGCTGCGCAAGAAATCGCTCGGCGTTTCGCTGCGCGACGGCGAGGCGATCAGCGAAGCGGTGCCGAACGTCGAGCTCGTGCTGCCGCGCGTCGAGGTGAAGCCGTACAAGATCATGGCGCCGGGCGCGAAGACGAAGGCGAAGGTGTTCGGCGCGCCGTGGCGATACAGCTCGGTCGCGAACGTCGGTCTCGCGGAAGGACGCTTCTTCGACGCGCGCGACGAATACGATCACGCGCAGGTCTGCGTCATCGGGCAGGAAGTGCGCCGCGATCTGTTCGGCTACGGCGCCGTCCTTGGCAAGCAGCTCAAGGTCAACGACGTGTGGCTCGAAGTGATCGGCATCCTCGCGACGGACACGGAAGGCTCCGCGCCGAAAGCAGGGGAGTCGGGAAGCAGCTCGACGCATTCGACGGCGAAGGAGATCTGGATCCCCGTCAGTACCGCGATGCGCAAATTCGACCGCGATCCGCTCGACGCGCCGGTCGACGAGTTGCTCGTCACGGTGAAGGAAGGCGTCTCGACGCGGCGCACGGCGCAGATCATCGAGCCGCTGCTGCAGCGACTGCACGGCGGTGCGGATGACTATGAGGTCGTGATCCCGGAGGCGCTGCTCGAGCAGAGCCGGCAGACGCAGCGGATCTTCAACATCGTCATGGGCTCGATCGCCGGTATCTCGCTGCTCGTCGGCGGCATCGGCATCATGAACATCATGCTGGCCAGCGTGCTCGAACGCACGCGCGAGATCGGCGTGCGCCGTGCGATCGGTGCGACGCGCAAGGACATCAAGTCGCAGTTCGTCGTCGAGTCGTTCGCGATCTCGTTCCTCGGCGGCGTCGCCGGGATCATCATCGGCATCGTGCTCGCGAAAGTCGTCGCCGCGTACGCGGGATGGCCGACGGTGATCACGTTCTCGTCGCTGATCCTGTCGACGGGCGTGTCGATCAGCGTGGGGCTCGTGTCGGGGATCTATCCGGCGGCGCGGGCGGCGGAGCTGAATCCGGTGGAAGCGTTGCGCTACGAGTAACCCCTCTCCCCGGTTACGCGGGGAGAGGCGGGAGCGTGCGGAGATGCTCGGCGAACACTTCGTTGAACAAGGCGCCGGGTCTCCGTTCGCGTAACCGTTTCACGACGTCCTCGCCGCTCATCCCGAGGCGGTGGAGGATGCGGCCGGCGACGAGCGCGGAGCGATTGAAGCCCATGCCGCAGTGCGAGAGCACCTTGTGTCCGTTGGCCACGAGATGCGCGCCGAGGGACGCGACGGCTTCGAGCTTCTGCAGGTCGGGCAGATCCTCGTCGTAGATCGGAAAGTAAACGTAGAGGCAGCCGTTCGGATGCGTGGGAATGCATTCATCGAGGCCCCCTTCCATGTCCAGGACGGTGTCGACGCCGTACGACGTGACGATGTTCCAGTCCGTGATCACGGGCGAGATGAACAGGTGCCCGTCGTCATCGACGGGGTAGAGCTTGGAGAGGTCGAGCGGCATGCGGGAATGGTAGCGCGATCGTGACGCATGGGCGTCCCCGCGCGCACGTATCATGCGCCTCATGCGATTGGCTCGAATCCTTCTTCCATTGCTGATCTTTGCGTCAGCAGCGACGGCGGCGACGACGATCCCGCCGGTCCAGTACAAACATCGCGTCCTGCCGAACGGACTGGCGGTTTATTCGGTGCAGGACCGCACCACGCCGACGGTCGCGATTCACGTGTGGTATCGCGTCGGCTCGAAACACGACCCCGAGGGGCGAAGCGGGTTCGCGCATCTCTTCGAGCACATCATGTTCAAGCGGACGAAGAACATGCCGTCCGAGATGCTCGATCGTTTGACCGAGGACGTCGGCGGGTTCAATAACGCGACGACGTTCGACGATGCGACGGCGTACTACGAAGTCGTGCCGTCGAACTACCTCGAGACGCTGCTGTGGGCCGAAGCGGAGCGCCTCGGCGCGCTGGCGGTGGACGATCCCGCGTTCCAGTCCGAGCGTGACGTCGTGAAGGAAGAGTACCGTTTCCGCATCCTCTCGCCGCCGTACGGACGCCTGTTCTACGCGATCGAGAAGAACTCGTTCGTGAAGCATCCGTATCGCCGTCCCGGCATCGGCAGCATCGAGGATCTCGACGCCGCGACCATCGACGACGTGCAGCGCTTTCACGCGACGTACTACCGTCCGGACAACGCGGTGCTGATCGTGGTCGGCGACTTCGAACAGCAGCAGCTCGACGGCTGGATCGACAAGTACTTCACGCCCATTCCGAAGCCGGAGCTCGCGCTGCCGAAGCTCGATCCGAGCGAGCCCGCGCGCACGGAAGAGAAGCGCCTGACCGAGTACGCGCCGAACGTGCCGCTGCCGGCGATCGCGTTCACGTGGCTCACGCCGAATGCGGCGCACGCGGACGCGATTCCGCTGTTCGTCGCGTCCACGCTCCTCAGCGAAGGAGAGTCGTCGCGTTTGCAGGAGCGGCTCGTGCGCGGCGAGATCTCGCAGGAAGTCTTTGCCGACGCCGACCTCCGTGAAGACCTCAGCCTGTTCGGCATCGTCTCGATCATGGGCGGCGGCAAGCAGCCGGCCGAGGCGGAGAAGGTGATTCGCGCGGAACTGGCGGCGCTCGCGGAAAAGGGTGTTCCCGCGGCGGAACTGGAGAAGGCGAAGAACCTCATCGTTACCAGCGCGCTGCGCGAGCGCGAGACGAACAACGGCAAAGGCTTCACGCTCGGTGAGGCGCTGATCCGCCAGCACGACGCGAGCGTCGTCAACACCGGCCTCGCGCAGGTGCAGGCGGTGACGTCCGCGGACGTGCAGCGCGTGGTGAAAAAATATCTGATCGACGGGAAGGCGCTCGTGCTGACCTATCTCGACGAAGCGCAGAAGAACGAGGCACAGAAGAAATGAAACGGCTCCTGATTGCAGTCCTCGTTGCACTGCCCCTTTTCGCGCAGCAGGTCACGCCGCCCGCACCGGCGGCGCCGCGCGATCCGAAGCTCCCCGTGCCGGTCGAGAAGACGCTCGACAACGGCCTGCGCGTGATCGTCGTGCCGAAACACGACATCCCGCTGGTCGCCGCGCGTCTCACGATCAAGACCGGCGGCGCTGCCGATCCGCGCGGCAAGGCGGGACTCGCCGAATTGACGGCCACCGTGCTGACGCAAGGCACGAAGACGAAATCCGCCGAGCAGATCGCCCGCGGTGTCGAAGCCCTCGGCGCGACGCTCGTGGCGGGCGCGGCGTGGGATGCGACGGATGTCGATCTCAGCGTGATGTCGTCGAACCTGCCGAAGGCGATGGAGTACGTCGCCGACGTCGTGCGCAACGCGACGTTCGCGAAGGACGAGTTCGAGCGCGAGCAGGCGCAGACGATCGACGCGTTGCAGGTCGAGCTGCGGCAGCCGCGTGCGATTGCGGGCGCGGTGACGTCGCGACTGATTTACGGTGAAGGCTCGTACGGCGCCACGCTGTCCGGCACGCCGGCGACGATCGGGAAGATCAAACGCGAGGATCTGACCGCGTTTCACAGCCGCTGGTACGTGCCGCAGAACGCGGTGCTCGTGATCGCGGGCGATATCAAAGCGGATGCGGCGTTCACGCTCGCGCAGAACGTGTTCGGTACGTGGAAGCGCGGCACGGGCGAGTACGCGCGGAGCGCGGCGACGCCGAAGCCGGGAGCGCCGCGCGTGATCGTGGTCGACATGCCGGATGCGGGACAGTCCGCGGTGGTCGTCGGACGCCAGGGCATCCGCCGCACCGATCCCGCCTACATGCACGCGCTCGTGCTCAACTCGATCCTCGGCGGCGGGTACTCGTCACGCCTCAATCAGGAGATCCGCATCAAGCGCGGCCTGTCGTACGGCGCGGGAAGCTCGTTCGACCCGCGCGTCGACGTGGGGCCGTTCACCGCGCGCACGGAGACGAAGCACGAGTCGGCGGCGGAAGTGGTGGGGATCATGACGGGGGAGATGAGCCGGCTGTCCGCGTCGGACGTGCCGGAGACCGAGCTCACGCCGCGCAAGGCGGCGCTCATCGGCGGCTTCGCGCAATCGCTCGAAACGACGAGCGGCCTCGTGAACCGCATCTCCGCGCTCGCGCTGTACGGACTGCCGCTGTCCGAGATCAATCGCTACATCAGCGGCGTGCAGGCCGTGACCGCGGAGCAGGTGCGCAAGTTCGCGTCGACGAACGTGGCGAACGATCTCAACGTGGTCGTCGTCGGCGACGCGAAGAAGTTCCTCGAGCCGCTGCGCAAGCAGTACGGCGCGGTGGAAGTGATCAGGTTCGAGGAGCTGGATCTGAACTCGCCGACCTTGCGGGTGCGGAAGGCGAAGCAGTAGCCGGATCAGCAGTCGCCATCCCTCTCCTCGTCACCAGGTACGTCGCAAAACTGCCGAGCCAATGCCCGCCCTCGTAGTGCGCGCCGGTGACGGACTTCAGTCCGGCATCGGCGTGCGCGCGGGCGGCCGCGGTCAGCATCGCGATGCGCTTGTCGCCTTTCGGCAGGCCTGAGGCGATTCCTTCGAGCATCCATGCGCGGCTGAGATTGAGGCCGTCGAGATGGGCCAGCTTCGGATCGCTCGGGTCGGTGACGACTTCCGGCGCGAGCGTCATCTTCGGCATGAACTTCGTCAGCCAGGAGGCGAACTCGTTCGGCGCGAGCACGCGGCGCATGACGTCCGCTTCGGCCAGGCACGGCGAGAGAAAGTCCTCGCCGGATGGTTCGTACGCGAGCGGGCAGTCGCGGTCCATCCGATAGAACGCACGCGCGCGCGTGCGGACGAGCGTCGCGAGCTCTTCGCCGCCGGCGCCGGAATCGAGGATCAATCCGAGGGCGAACGCGGTCTGGCTGTGCTCACCGGAGCGGACGGGGTGGGAGAGCTTCGGCAGCCACGTCTTCAGGCGCGCGACCGCGGCGTCTTCGAGAGGTTTGATCGTCGCGTAAAGCGGATCGTTCGCCTCGCGCAGCTCGCCGGTGAGCTGGAGCAGCCACGCCAGTCCGTACGGACGCTCGAAGCTCGCGCGTCCGGGGCCGTTGACGTACGCAACCTCCGCGGCGATCGTCTCCGGAGTGATGCTCTTCCGCAGCGCCGCACGTGCGTCGTTCGCGAACGGCGCATCGGGGGAAAGACGCACGAGACGCGCGAGCAGCCAGTGACCATGGACCGAGGAGTGCCAGTCGTAGCAGCCGTAGAACGCGGGGGTGAGCGCGCGCGGCGCCGCGACGTCCTCATCGGACTGCAGGACGTGCGCGATCTTGTTCGGATACTCCTTGTGCACGCACGCGAGGGCGAGGTTCGCGAACCGCTGCGCGGCGGCGGGGTCGAGGGTGAGCGAGGCGGCGAGGACGAGTGGCGTGAGCATCGCGGGAGATGGTATCGGTTGTCGGTTGCCCGTTGTCTGCGATTCGACGAGGGATCACAGACCAGCGATCACTGCGAACCGGCAACACGCGCGCCGCGGCGCGCTATCGCATCTGCATCACGACCCAGGCGATCAGCGCGATGGCCACGATGGCGATGATCACGTACGTCACGACGGTCGTTTTCGTCGAGCTGGAGCTCACCGTCTCGTAGACGACGCGGCGCTCCATGTGGTGCTCGGCTGGCTCTTCAGGTTCCGGCATGTTCGGTGGTGTCAGCAACGGCAGTGCCACGGATCAGTTGACGTGAGGTGGTGATGAAGACCGGGATGGCCAGGCAGGAGATGCCCGCGGCGATCAGAAAGGCGGTTTTGAAATCGAAGCGCTGGCTGACCGCGCCGATGAAGAGCGAGCCGAGGCCGATGCCGGTGTCGAACGCCCAGATGACGCTGCCGAACGTGCGGGCGCGCCGCGACTCGTCGGTGTTGGAGACGACGAAGGCCATGAACGCCGGGAACGACGCGCCGATGCCGATGCCGAAAAGAATCGCGGCGACGATCATCTGCGGCCGGTTCGCCGCGATCGCCAGGACGGTGAACGCCAGCGGCATGGCGATGAAGGCCGGGTAGAGCAGGACCTTCGGTCCGAAGCGGTCGCCGAGGCGCGAGGTGAAGATGCGCACGACGATGACGGTGACGCAGAAGACGGTGAAGAAGAGGGACTCCGGATAGATGTGGCGCTCCTGCGAGAGGAGGGCGATGTAGCTCGTGATGCCGCCGTAGCCGAACGAGGCGACGGTGAGGGCGAGCGTCGCTTTGACGACCGTCCAGTCCCACAACTCCGTCATGCGCGGCAGCCCTTTGTTCTCCTCGCGGGCGTTGCCGCCCGGAATGCTCGTCGCCCAGACGGCCATGCACGCGGAGAGGATCGCGATCTCCGCGCATACCGCGAACCACCCCCACGCCTTGTGAATGTACAGACCGACCGCGGGCGCAACCGCGATCGCCGCCGTCGGCGCGATGCCCCAGTACGCGAGCCCTTCGGAACGCCGTGACGGCGGGATGAAGTCGGTCATGATCGCGCCGGCGGCGGAGAGGATCGAGGACCAGATCGCGCCGTGAATGACGCCGATCAGCAGCACCACCGGCAACCACGGCACGATCCCGTACGCGAGCGAAAAGAAGATGAACAGGATGGACGCGATGACGAGCATGCGCCGGCGTCCGATGTGATCGGCAATCGTCCCCATCACCGGCGCCGCAAACGCCGACCCGATCGTGTACACGAACAGAAACCCACCCGCCGCCGCCTTGCTCCCGCCGAGCGCGACGATGCGCAGAGGAATGACGGGAAGGAGCTGAAACGCGGAGAAGAACGTCCCGAACTGGAAGAGCCAGACGGAAAGGAAGCGGGGGGTGAAGAGAGGGTCGCGAGCGGGGGACTGCACGGAGAGATTGTACTGGGGGAGCTGTTGAGCGATTGAGCGGTTGAGCCGTTGAGCCATTGAGCCGTTGAGCCATTGAGCCATTGAGCCGTTGAGCCGGCGAGGGGCGGACGGGGCTCAACAGCTCAACAGCTCAACAGCTCAGCGGCTCAGTGGCTCAGTGGCTCAACAGCTCAACGGCCCGTTCTAGAATGCACGCGCGTCTCGCCGACGTTAACCCTGCCGATGAAAGTGAAACGCGCAGCCAAGTACGGCTTCTGTTCCGGCGTCCGCATCGCCGATCTCAAGGTCAAGCGATTCGCTGCCGGCGGAGGCAGGGGCGCCATCCTCGGCCAGGTCGTGCACAACGAGCGCGTCGTCGAGGAGATGGAGCGGCTCGGCGTTCGCACCGTGGATGAGATCGTCGCGGTCGCGGAGCCGACCATCGTCTTCTCGGCGCACGGCGTCCCGCCGTCTTTCCACGATGCGGCACGCGATCGCGGGCTGCAGATCCTCGATACGACCTGCAAGTTCGTCTACGACATCCATCGCGAGGCGAAGAAAGCGCTCGCGGACGGCTTCCATCTCGTCTTCATCGGCGACCCGCGGCATCGCGAGGTCATCGGCTACACGAACGATCTCGACCCCTCGTCGTTCCACATCGTGTCGAAGATCGCCGAGGCGGAGTCGGTCGACTGGTCGCCGTACGCGAAGATCAAGATCTTCTACCAGACCACCCTCAACGCCGCCGACTTCGAAGACGTCGTGCAGACCATCGAGCGCCGTGCGAGCGGCGTCGAGCGTGGGGACACGATCTGCTACGCGACGAAGGAAAATCAGGACGCCGCGAAGGTGCTGGCGACCGATCCCGAGGTGGATGTGGTGATCGTGATCGGCGGCAAGGCCAGCGCGAACACGAAGCATCTGTGGGAGATCTGCCGCGAGGCCAAGCCCTCGTATCTCATTCAGGGCGCGGATGATATCGACCCGTCGTGGCTGGCCAACGCGCGCGTGGTCGGCCTCACCGCCGGCTCGTCCACGCCGGACTACGTCATCGACGAGGTCGAGCAGGCGCTGGACGCGATGTGACCTTCTGCCGGGCTCCGCGTCGAATAATCGACCGCTCCGAAGCGTTGAAAGCCGCGATCATGACAAAACTTATTCGTACGATCGGTGTGTCAGTGCTGTTCATGGTCGCGTCCGGTTCTGCATTTGGCGCCGACCTCAAGTGTAATTCGACGAGCAACGTCGAAGAGCTCCGCTATTCGTGGCGCCTCAAGGGTGGCGTCCGCTTCCTGGCGGGACTGGTGTTTCCCACGAACGGCGTCGGCAACCTCAAGACGACGTACGGGCAGAACATCCACAGCGAGCTGCTCATCACCGCGCCGAACGGACGGCAGGGCGGCTATTACGCCTATGAGTCGGACATCGACAGCCAGGGCAAGACGCTGATGACGTACCACGGCTACGCGTGGGGGAAGAAGTCGCGCGCCGAGCGCACGGTCTTCGACTACGTGAAGGGTTTGGCGCGCATCCGCAAGCAGACGCCGGAAGAGACCGAGAACCGCGTCAAGAAGCTGCCCGAGGCAGACGAGTTCCGCGACATCCTCACGGCGATCCACTACCTCCGCCAGAACGCCGACTCCATCCAGCGTCCGGTGCAGACGAGCATCTACTCGGACGGCAAGGAGTATCCGGTGATCTTCCAGCGCTCCGAGCGCAAGGCCTTCATGCTCGAGGGCAAGCCCACGCTCGCGCAGGGCTTCCGGATCATCGACGCGCCGGGCGGGAAGAAGTGGCCGGGCGGCGTGACGGTGTGGCTGTCGTCGGACGAGCGCCGCGTTCCGGTGCGCATCGAGATCCAGCAGAGCATGGCCTCGCTGCAGCTCGACCTGCAGAAGGTCGAGTCGTGCGCGACGCTGATGGCGGGGCTGTAAGCGCACCCGCGGCTGCGGGCTCAGGCGGTCGCGTCTTTCGGGATCACGATCGGCGTTCCCAGTCCGCAGAACAGCCCGACGATGTCGAGCAGCTCGGCGACGTGGAACGGCTTCTCGAGCACGACCGCGGGACTGAGATCCTCGTCCGCGGGATCGAGCTTGTAGCCGCTGATCACGATCACGGGGGATTCCTTGCGGCGCGTGCGGAACCAGCGCAGCCACTCGCGGCCGTCCATCTTCGGCATCGCCAGGTCGAGGATCACGAGCTGGATGTCGGGGTGCGTCTCGACGAGCGGCATGGCGGCCTCGCCGTCGTACGCGAAGAGGACTTCGAATCCGTACGGCGTGAGCAGCTCCCGGTAATTGCCGACCAGCTTCTCGTCATCGTCGATGACCAGAAGCTTCCTGAGCTTGATCGGGGTTCTGCGGGCTTTGATCAACTATCTACTCCTGCCGATGCGCGATTCCGAGGCGGACACTGCAAGCACCAGGCCTATCGTGAGTCGCGGAGGGAGGGGACGACGTCGGTCGGAATCGTGGGCTGCAGCGGCGCCATCTCGCGCGGCAGGAGGCGGAAACGCGCCGCGTCATACCGAAGCGCGAGCAGCCGTCCCTTGTGCACCCTCTCCTCGGCCGGAAGCGACACGCGCAGCCGTACGCCTCCGCTGAGGACGCCATGCACGATCCATCGACCGTCGGTAAATCCTGCTTCTTCGACACCGAAGACAAAGTCGGAGTCCTCGCCGCCGCGCGCGGGGCGGAAATCGCCCGGACGCACGAGCGCGACACCGCTGCCCTGGAACGGTGCGGGATCGACTTCCCACGCGCCCATCACGGATTCGACGGTCGTGCCGCGGATGGTGACCGGGACGACGTCGACGTCACCGGTCGCAACGGCGGCCGCGTCGTCGAATGGTCGGGCGAAGACTTCGGCGGCCGCGCCGCTCTGCACGACGCGGCCATCGTGCAGCACGGCCACGGCATCGGTGAAGGCGAGTTCGTCGCGCGACGACGGGACGGTCACGACGGTCGTGCCGCTCACGCGCATCGTGCGATAGAACGCATCGGCGAGCTGCACGCGCGCGGACGCGCTGACGCGCTCGAGCACGCGATCGGCGAGCAGCACCGCCGGGCGCAGCAGCTCGATGCGCGCGAGCTGCACCCGCGTGCGTTCCGTCGAGGAGAGGGAATCGGTGCGCCGCGCGAGCAGCGGATCGAGCTCCCATTTTTCGGAGGCGAGGCGGTACTCGCGATGGCGGTCTTCCCGATCGAGCGAGCGCGCACGCACCGCGGCGATGAGCACATGCTCGACGCTCCAGCGTCCGGGGACTTCGAGCTCCGAGGTGACGAAGAGGAGGGGACGCTGCGCGGGCTTGACGTCGTTGACGCGGCGCTGGCCGAGGATGATCTCGCCGGATGCCGGTTTCAGCGTGCCGGCGATGAGCTGCAGGAGCGTCGACGCGCCGCACGACGCGGGCCCGACGATCGCGGTGTGTGTGCTGCGCGGAATCGTGACGGTGATCGCATGCAGCGCAAAGCCGCGGTCATACCGAAACGCGACATCGCGCAGCGAGACGTCGAGCATGGGACGCAGTTTATCCCGCGCGAGATCCCGCGCCTGCGCACGGGATCAACGCGAAGCTACGGCCGCCGTCCGCCGCCGGGAGGCCGCTGCCCGCCCGGCATGGGCCGGTGCTGCGGCTCGCGGTCGAGGGCCGTGCGCACGCGCACCCACTGCTCCTCGTTGAGGATGCCGCGCATGTCGACGAGCATCAGCAGCTCCCGCTCGAACAGCTTCGCGCGGGCTGCCGAAAGCGCCGTTGCGATGCGCTGCACCTCCGCGCGGCGCAACTGCGAGCGATCGAGCTCGCCGCGCAGGGCGATCTGCAGCTTCTCCACTTCGCCCTTCGCATCGATGAGTTGATCGGCGGCGGCGCGGAAGATCTCGTCCAGCCGCGACTGCTGGTCGCGCGTGAGCTCCAGCTCGCGCACGATTTCAGGGCGCCGCCACCACTTGCCGGGCGGCATGTGCTGCGCCTGCGCCGTCTGCGCGATCGTGCCCAGCACGAGCAGCGCGGCGGCGATGAGGAAACGTCGGGTCATAAGGATTGGTCTCCGGATTTCTCGTCCCACGATTCCCAGGCCACCATCGAACCGTATTCGTCGAGCTCTTCCGACTCCCACGGATCGGCGGGGACGCTCACTTCGGCCGCGGAGACGCTGGTCTGCTCCATCGTCGCGACGGTGGCGGTGACCTCATTCGCCGGCTCGGGCGTGCGGTCCCACGCGATCACGCCGCCGAGGACGAGCGCCAGCACCGCGGCGGCAGCCACGCGCGTGACGCGGGCGAACGCCGACTGCTGGCGCTGCCGGTCGACCTTGCGCAGGATCGAGAGGCGCTGGCGGGCCCAGAACGTCTCCGGTTTTTCGGAGTGGCTGCACTCGCTGAGGCTGCGGATCTTCCGCTCGAGCCGCTCGTAGCGCGCCGCGCAGTCGCTGCAGTCCGCGAGATGCATCATCACCGGCAGGGACTCGCCCGGCTGCGTGTAGTACGTCTCGAGCAGATCGGCTTCACTGTAGTGCTGGCTCATGTTCCATCCTTCGGGCCGTGCGCCATCCGGCGAGCTCCTTGCGGATCTTCTGGATGGCGCGGAAGAGATGCGCGCGGACCGTTCCGGCTTGCAACCCGAGATGGTCCGCGATGTCTTCCAGGGAGAGATTTTCGTAGTGGCGCAGGCGGAAGATCACCTTCTGCTGCGCCGAGAGCTGCTTTTCCGCGCGGGTGATGGCGTTGCGGAGCTGCGAGGACATCATCTGCCGCTCCGGATCGGGCCGTTCGTCGACCGGCTCCAGCATCGTTTCGGTGACGCCGTCGTCGTCCTCGCGCAGCGTGAAGAGGCTGACGAAGCGGCGCCGGCGGAGGAGGTCACGGGAGCGATTGATGGCGATGCGCGTGAGCCACGTCTCCAGTCCGGCCCGCCCTTCGAAGCGGGACAGATGCGTGTACGCCTGCACGAACGTGTCCTGCGCGATGGTGTCCGCCTCGGTCTCGTCCCGCACGATCGAATAGGCGACGCGGAAGATCCTGCGCTGAAACCGCTCGACCAGGATCGCGAACGCCCCGCCGTCGCCGGCGACGGTCCGGTCGATCAGTTCCTGGTCGGTCGGTTGGGGGGCGGAATCGCTCATGCGGAACGCGGCCACATTGCTTCTCACGAGGCTTGGACGTGCTGAGTGGGGATTGCGTTTACATGGTAGCGCTTTATTCGGCGATCGGTCCGGCGGCACGGCCGGCCAGCCAGACGCCGCCGAAGATCATCACGGCCGCCAGGATCACGACCGGCCGCAGCGTTTCGCGGAAGAAGATCGCGCCGAGGATCGTGCCGAGGACGGGCTGGACGTAGGTGTAGGCGGCCACGACGGAGCTGTCCGCGTGCCGCAGTGCCCAGGCGTTCAGCAGGTAGGCGATGACGGTCGGCCCGGCGATGACGACGAGGAGGGCGATCCATCCTGCCTTCGTGACGGCGCTCCAGTTCTGCGTCCACAGCCAGGGGGCGGAAATCGGGAGCAGGATGATCGAGCCGAGCGCGAACATGCGCGCGACGACGGCGCGAGGGGAGAGGCGGGCCATGGTCGGCTTGGAGATGACGAGGTAGAGCGCGTACGAGAGGCAGTTGATGATGATCAGCGTCGCGCCGAGCATCGAGCGCCACGAGCCGGCGAAACTCTCGCCGCCCACGACGAGCAACGCGCCCGCGCAGGCGAGAGCGATCCCGCCGATGCGCGTGGCTGTCGCGCGCTCACGCCCGAGCGCGATGGCCGCGCCGAGGGCGAAGACGGGGATGGCCGTGATGAGAATCGCCGCGGCCTGGACGGTGGTGAGGGCGAGCCCCGCCAGAAACAGCGGCGCGTTGACCACCACGCCGAGGATCGTGAAGAGCACGAGCTTCCGCCGGTCCTCCCGCGGAATCGGCTCCTCATTGCGCGCGAGCACCCACAACACGAGCGCCGCCCCCGCGATGCGCAGCCACGAAAACGCCATCGGCGACAACTCCCGCATCCCGAACTTTGCAACGACATAGTTCGCGGAGAAGAGGAGCGCGACGGTGAGGAGGGCGAGGTGGACGCGCATGGGAGGTGGGAGCTGGTGGGCTGTTGAGCTGTAAAGCGGTAGAGCCGTAGAGCTGTAGAGGGTTTCCGGACTCCCCTTTATAGCTTTACAGCTCTACAGCTTACAGCGCAATCTTTCCAGTTCCCCTCTATAGCTCTACAGCTCTACAGCTTTACAGCTTTACAGCGCAATCACCCCCCGGCCGTCACTCCCCCTCCACCCACACATCGTGATACCGCACCGGCGGTGGCACGAGCGACGTCCGTACTCCGCGGATCTCCGGTTTGTGCAGGACGAAGAGGCGTTCGTGGAAGAGGGGGACGAGCGGGGCTTCCTTCACCACCATCTGGTTCAGGGTGCGGTAGATCGAGGCGCGGTGCTCGGAGTCGTTGGAGCGGCGGGCGTCCATGATCTGGGCGTCGACGTCGGGGCGGTTGAAGAAGAGGCCGCGGATCGAGGTCGCGTCGCTGTGGAAGAAGATGTAGAAGAAATTGTCGGAGTCGGGAAAGTCGGCGTACCAGTTCGCGCAGTAGATCGTCCCGTGACCGCGTTGCGTGCGCGGTGCGCTCGCATCCGTCGCCGAGTGACGCGTGACGTTGACGTGGATGCCCACCGCCTCGAGGTCCTCGATCATCAGCGGGACCATGCCGGAGTTGTTGAACTCGTCCGTGTCCCACGTGCGGTACTCGACGCTGAAGCCGGAGCCGTAGCCCGCCTGCCGCAGCAGATTGCGCGCGCGCTCGGGATCGTGGTCGTAGCCGCGGAGATTCTCGTCGTAGCCGAGGAGGCCCGGCGGGAGGAGCGCTTTCGCGGGGACGGAAAGGCCGGCGAAAACGCGATCGTTGATGCGCTGCCGGTCGATCGCGTAATTCATCGCCTGCCGCACTTCGACCTTGTTGAACGGCGCGGACGACGAGTCGTAGCCGAGATACGACGTGTGCAGTTGCACCGTCGTCAGCAGGTACGCCGAGTAGCGCGAATCGTTGCGCAGCTCGCCGACGACTTTCGGCGAAATGCCGTGCGCGACGTCGAGCTCTCCGCGGAGGAACGCGTCGGAGACGTCCTTGAAGCTGCGCAGATCGAGGCGGAACTCGAGCTCGTCGAGATTCGGCTCATCGGGAACGTAGTAATCGCGATTGCGCACGAGCTTCACGCGCTCCCCTTCCACGGCCTCTTCGACGCGGAACGGACCCGCGCCGGTGCCACGCAGGCGGAAGCGTTCCCCGTCGCGCGCTTCTTCGATCGGCACGATCGCCAGTTCGTGCATCGTCATCAGCGAGAGGAAGAACGCCACCGGCTCGTTGAGCTGGATGTCGATCGTGTTCGCGTCGCGGACGACGATGCCGCCCACCTGGCGCGAGCGCCCTTCGAGGACGTCCTTCGCGCCGCGCACGTTGTTGAGGATCCACGCCCCGGTCGACTTCGTTTCCGGCAGCAGGAGGCGCAGGAACGTCTCGTAGACGTCGCGCGCCTCGAACGTGCGGCCGTTGTGAAAGCGCACGTTGCGGCGCAGGTGGAAGCGATAGACGTGGCCCTGCTCGAGCACTTCCCAGCGTTCGGCGAGGTCGGGGATCAGCTCCGCGCCTTCGCCGTATTTCACGAGCGTCGAGTGAATGGCCTTCGAGATGAATCCGAGCGCGGACGCCGACGTGTACGCGGGATCGAACGTGAGCTTCTGCCACAGCACCGTCGACGTCGTGATCTTCCCGCCGCGATTCGGAGCGGGGAGGGTGAAGCGCGCCAACTCCTGCTTGAGCAGCGTCGACTCGTGGCTGAGCGCGTTCGCCATCTGATTGAGATCGGCGACGCCGAAGTTCGACTCGCGCGAGCCCTGTTTGATGACGTCCATCGACTTGACGATGGCCGACGATTCGGCAGCGAGCACCGAGGTCGACTCGAGCACCGTCTGCACGAGCCCCATGATGTTTTCCATGGCCCGGCTGATGGCGCGGCTGCCGGTCTCCTGCTCGGTCATGGCGCGCTTGAGGTGCTTGGTGTAGTCGCGCACCATCGCCGCCTGCTCGCCGATCTTGCGCGAGGTGAGCGACTGCTGCTGCGTCGCCGCGGCGGTGGTCTGGACCATCTTCGTGACTTCTTCGATGGCCGCGGTCGCGGCGGCGCTGCCGCGCGCCTGTTCTTCCGTCGCGCGTGCGATTTCGTTGATCGAGTTCGTCGAGCGGTCGGTGAGCTCGAGGATCTTGTCGAGCACCAGCGACGCGCGTGCGGTGAGGCCGACGCCGTCGGCGACGCGATCCGCGCTCAGCGTCATCTGCTCGGACGCGCGTCCGACGCCCTTCTGCACGTTCTGGATCAGCGTGCGGATCTCTTCGGTGGAGACGGAGGTGCGTTCGGAGAGATCGCGGATCTCGTCGGCGACGACGGCGAAACCGCGACCGCGCTCGCCGGCCTGCGCGGCGATGATGGCGGCGTTGAGCGCGAGGAGGTTCGTCTGGCCGGCGATGTCGTCGATGACGCGCACGATGTCGCCGATCTCCTGCGAGCGCTCGGCGAGATCGCCGAGGGCCGACTTCGCTTCGTCGACGGACATCTGGATCTTGCGCATGCCGTCGACGGTGCCGGCGACCGCGCTGCGGCCTTCGTTCGCCGCGTCGGTGACGTAGCGCGCGAGCTCCGAGGATTGGCGCGCGGAGTTGCGGATCTCCTCGGTCGTCGCGTTCATCTCGACCATGGACGACGCGGTCTGCGTGGCGAACGAGGAGAAGCTCTCCGTGTTCGTCGCCACTTCGTTGATCGACGCGATCATCTCTTCAATCGCGGACGCCGTCTGCTCGACGAACTCGGAGAGCGTGTCGGCGATGCGGCTCACTTCTTCGATCGACGCCGACATTTCGAGGATCGACGTCGACGTCTCCTCGGCGTTGGCGGAGAGCTCTTCCATGCTGCGGCGCACGTTGTTGATCGACTGGTCGATCTGCGTCACCGAAGCGGACGTGGATTCGGTCGACGTGAGCTGGTCGGTCGCGCTGCGTGCGAGCACGCGCGAGCGTCCGCTGATCTGTTCGCTCGCGCGCGAGACGTCGGAGGCGAGCTGGCCGAAACGGCGGATGGTGCGCTCGAGGTTCGCGACGAGCCCGCGCATCGCGGCGGCCATGCGCGTCGACTGCGTTTCCGTGACGATGTCGCGCGCGGAGAGCGAGAGGTCGCCCGAGGTCACACGATCGATGAGCTTGATCGTGCCTTCGCGGCGCGCTACCGCTCGCTGGATCCACACCTGAAAGATGAAGACCGAGCCGAGGCAGGCGGCGAATGCGACGAGGACGACCTTCCACCAGATCGTGAAGGTCACGCCGGGAACGAGGGAGACGGCGAATGCGAAGATGAACAGGCAGACGAGGACGAGGCCCCACATCTGCTGCGTCCGGCCGAAGTATCGCGTCTGCATAGAGTTCCCGGGAGCGGATGCTAACATGACGCGCCCGCCGGCCTCATGAGTGAATACTTCGCTTCCCGCCGTGGCCTGATCGACGATTTCCTCGCCAGGCTCGCATCCCGAACCTCCGCTCCCGCCATCCTCGGCGCCCCACTCGCGCGCGCGCTCAGCTCGGCGGGAAAACGCGTGCGCGGGATCCTGCTGATCGCGGTGGGGGAGGCGTTCGGCTGCCGCGCCGAGAAGCTCCTTCCCGCGGCCGCGGCGATCGAGATGATTCACGCGTCGTCACTCGTCCTCGACGACCTGCCGGCGATGGACGACGCGATCCTGCGCCGTGGCGCGCCGACGCTGCATCGCGAGTTCGGCGAAGATCTGGCCATTCTTTCGGCGGTGGCGTTGCTCAATCACGCGTATGGCCTGGTGGCACAGGCACACGCGGAACTGTCGCCGCGACGCTGGCCGATGCAGCAGGTCGTGCAGCGCGTCGTCGACGCGGTCGGCTGGGACGGCACGATCGCGGGCGAAGCGGTCGATCTGCATAGCGAGCATGCGAAGCTCGATTTCGACACGCTCGAGTTCATCCACTCGCGCAAGACCGGCGCCTTGTTCGTCGCGGCGGCCGCGGTGGGTGGGATGCTCGCGAACATTCATACGGCGCCGCTGCAGCGCGTCGAAATCTTCGCGAAGAACCTCGGACTCGCGTTTCAGATCACCGACGACGTGCTCGACGTGACGTCGTCGCCGGAGACCCTCGGCAAGGACGTCGGCAAGGACGAGCAGCGTCTGACGTTCGTGAAGCTGGCCGGCGTCGAGGGCGCGCGGAAATTGAGCGAGGAGCTCGTCGAGACGTCGATGAGTGCAATCGAGCCGCTGGGTGCCGCCGCGCAGCCGTTGCGCGCGCTGGCGGTGATGGTCCGCGATCGCGTGCGATGATCCCGGACGGCTACGCGCTCATGGTGACGCACACGAGCGCGTAGCCGCCGCAGACGGACGTTTAGTGAGGGTTGGAGTAGAGCGTGCGCAGGCCGGCGAGGTCGGTCGGGAAGAGCGAGCGCTTCTCGCCGCCGAGGTAGTACGGATTCATCACCGCTTCCGGATCGAAGACCTTGCCGTTCGGCTGGAGCTTGAACGGCTGGTTCGGATTCGGGCCGCCCATGTGGTCGAGGCCGAGGGCGTGACCGTTCTCGTGCAGGACGACGGTCTCGATGTCTTCGGTCAGTCCGAGGAACGTCGAGCCGTTGAGCACCCACGAGAAGCCTTCGTTGTAGTACTGCTCGACGTAGAGGTTGTCGACGTAGTGGTCGCTGTTCGCGTCGCCGTCGGAGAACGTCCAGGTGACGCCGAGGATCGACGAGCTGCCGAGGCAGGACGCAAAGTACTGCGGCTTGAGCCAGCCGCCCACGACGATGTCCGCGGCCGGGAAGATCTGGCCGGAGCTGAGGTCGAGGTTCGGCGAAGTGAGGTCGAAGATCGAGAGGCACGCGCCGGTGACGGGATGGAACGTACCGTCGAGGACGTCGAAGTTCGAGCCGTCATCGGCAATCTGGCTGGCGGTGATGTTCGTGTTCGGCACCGCGTTCCAGGTGTTGTACGCGTTGACGATGGTCGCCGCCGCGCCGGCCGCCGAGACGTCGGTCGACATGTCGGAGCCGTCGACGATGTAGGTGAGGCCGCGATACGGCCACTTCGAGCCGGTGCGCAGGTGGCGGTAATCGGGGGCGCCGTGGCCGCGCATGAAGAACGAGGCTTTGACGATGCGCACGCTGCTGCCGGACGCCGCGAACTGGGCGTTGGCCTGATCGATCATCTGCTTCGCGACGGTGAGCTCACCATCCTCCGCCCACCCTGTTACGGCACAAAAAAGGAGCACCAGGGACATGAATGCGACTTTGCGCATGAACTTCCTCCTGCCAGGTTTTAGAGATGGAGAGAAGGGTACACGGAAGGAGGGACTTCCGTTGTGACAATCAAAGGGGTCGGGGGAAGAGGAGGAGGAAAGGTGGTGCCCAGGGACGGAATCGAACCGCCGACACGAGGATTTTCAGTCCTCTGCTCTACCAACTGAGCTACCTGGGCAACAGGCAGGTCTCGGAAGCGGCGCGCAAGATACCACAAGCGGCGACGCTGGCAAGCGCTGGAGGTAAACGCTTCAGCGCGTGGATCATTCCAGCCCCTGGCGGCGCGACGCGCTGCGACCGGTCCGCGAAAACGTGGACGCAAGTAGACGAACAGCAGGAGTTGGCGACAGGCGCTCTCAGCCGCATTTCCTCATTGACATGGCACCATACCGGCGTACACTCCAGTCGCCGCCAGTTGGTGGCGGCCTTGCCGCCTAATCCTCGGCGCCGAGGAACGGGGGAACCATTTAGCGACGGCTTGCCACCGTCCGGGGTGAATCCAGCCAGAAGCTGGTAGGGCTTCCAGCCCGAATCCGACAGCTAACCTCGTAGGCAGCCGGAAGGCTCGGCCAAGCAAACGCCGCGAACAATCGCGGCGTTTGTCATTTTCAGGGGCCAGGCTGCTTTCCAGGAGTTCGACTCCTCCCGCTTTGCGGTAGAAGAGAGTCCCTCGAAGGCGGCAGGATTGCCTCTTGGAGGAGCGGGCCCATGACAGCCATCGACGACCTGAGTTCGCAGCGGTTCTACCATGGCACGAAGGCGGACCTGAAGCCGGGGGACCTGATCGAGCCCGGCTATCAGTCGAATTACGGCACGAGGAAGAAGGCGGCCTACGTCTACCTGACTGCCACGCTGAATGCGGCCACCTGGGGAGCCGAACTGGCCCTCGGCGACGGACCGGGCAGGATCTACACAGTGGAGCCGACCGGCGCGATGGAAGATGACCCCAATCTGACGGACAAAAAGTACCCAGGCAATCCGACAAAGTCCTACCGCTCCCGGCACCCGCTGCGGGTCACGGGCGAGGTCACGGATTGGCAGGGGCACTCCGCCGAAGAGCTCAAAGCCATGAAGGACCATCTCGAGCGGCTCCGGCAACTCGGGATTGAGGCCATCGAGGAATGAACCGGATCCATGGCCGGAATGACCGTTGTGTTGGAGCCAACAGCGTGCCGCTGAAACTGGTGCGGCCCCGTGCACACTACTGCCTTGTTGCACCGGGATATCCGCGCACCGGCTCCTGCAAATGATAATCGGCAGGGCGTGTGAAGACGGACTGGTCCGGCGAGGCCTCTCGGATATCGGATACTTCGACGGTCATCGACTGCACCATCGGCATTCCACCGGTATACGTCCGTCTTGCCTCGAGCGTGAGATGAACCGGAAAGCCGTGAATCGTCGCCTCGGCAGCTCGTAGCTTTGCGTCGACGTCGGTGTATCCAGTCTCTGGAAGGATTCGTCCAACCCAGTGTTGCCGGGCGACCGCTGGTGTTGTGATCAACGTGAACGTCGCTACGCAAGAAACTTTTACCGTGGTCGTCCGGTAGGAAACGAAAACGTCGTAACGGATCTCTCCAGAATAACGGTGCTCGGGGGCACTGCCGTCATCCGGCTTCAATGTTACCGATACATTCTTGACCTTACCCGTTGGCGATGGCGTGAGGTAGCGGGAATCCAGGGCGAAGGGGCTGACGTCCGGTGCCGGATACCACGTATGGTTCCGTGAATTCAGTGCGATCACGGCAGACGTCTCGGGTCTTATCAGGCTGTCGTACAGCACTCCCGCTCCCTCCGGTGCGTTCGTGTGCGACGCGCGTAGCCGATTGCCACTCCCGATGACCGAGAACTCTTCCGTGCGAGCAGCTTCTTCCGATCGGTTGATCGTCACCCTGTACGCTACGCCTGGCGCACCGAGTACCTGCACGGAGGCAATGAGCAGGAGAGTGATCGTGACGAACCTTGCTGGCATTTGGCGAATGTTACGCGCATTCCGGCCGGCATACGCCACAAGCTCGTAACGCGCCGCCTGACGTCATTCACGCTGAAGCTGATGACGCGCTGGTGCGTGGCCGGGCAGCCTGGGTCGAAGCGTACGAGCAGTCCTTCAACGAAACAGTTGTCAGCCGTCGCACGTCGCCACGATCGGTCGTCGTCACCGAGCGCAATCTCGCCGAGGCGGTGCAGCCAGTCGTCAGCCGTACTGCGATTCACAACTTTGCAGATCACAATGCGGGCGCCGGCCGCACAGCCGGAACGCGCGCCGTTGATGGGGGGGACGGAGAATCGGCTACCCCGCGCAGTTTCCTGTGTAGGTCACACCGCCACAATTCGAGAGCAGGTCGTATCCGCAGCCGCCGCCGGCGTCGTAATAGACGCCCGACACGGCTTCCTGCAGTGCACACCATTGGTATCCACCCGGATAGCAGCCGGTGGAGGCGCAGCCGTCCGCTTTTGCATTCGCGCAGGCGTTGGCGCGTGAGGTGCCGCCCGCGTGGCCGTACGCGGTGTAGGCGGTGTTGGTACAGGTCTCACTGCCGCCGCAGTGATAGTCGGTCGTGACCCAGGCAAAGTACGGGTCGCACGTCATCCGCTTTCCGTCGTAGCGGCGGACGATGGCCCGAACCGGCTGGCCCATGGCGTTTCTCATGACAATGAGCTCGCGACTTTCGTGGAATGCAGCCCACGCCAGCCAGGTCGCGTGGGAAACGCTCGCATGGTGCTGGAGTGAGCGATTCGCACCGATGCCGCGGGGCAGAATGCCCTCGCCCATCGCCCGATGGTGCTCGGCGTCCGTGAACCAACATGCGGCAGGACGCTGGCGCAGAAGCACGCGAGCGCCAGCTCGTATACTGTCCCGCGGAGGTAGCCGTGAAACGAGTCAGCGGAATCGGGGGAGTGTTCTTCAAGGCGCGCGACGCGAAGAGCCTGCGCGCGTGGTACGCAACGCATCTCGGAATCGACGTGCAGGACTGGGGTGGCGCGGGGTTGCGGTGGCAGGACGACGCGGACCCGCAGAACGGGGTCACCGTGTGGACCATTTTCGACGGCGCGACGGAGTACTTCCGGCCGAGCGAGGCGCCGTTCATGATCAATTACCGCGTTCCGGACCTGAAAGCGCTGCTCGACACGCTGCGGGAAGAAGGATGCAACGTCGATCCGAAGATGGACGAATCAGAGTTCGGCAAGTTCGCATGGGTGATGGATCCGGAGGGGAACCGGATCGAGTTGTGGGAGCCGCCGAGCGGGCAACTGCCCTAGACGTTCGCGCTTCGCGCCCGTCGCCGAGACCGTAAATTCGAGATGGCGCGATGCGCGGTCTCGGCACTGGCGCGGCGCATTGCATCAGCGTAGTCACACGAACGGAAAACCGCGGCCGCACCGGATCGTATACCTCCGCGAGGCGCGATCATGCTGCAGCTCTCATTCATCTTCATCGCCGCCGCGGTGTTCATCGTAGTGGAGCGCGGTTCGCTGGAAGAGGCGGCGTGGTTCAACGTCTTCGCGGCGATCGGTGAAATAGCGGCGCACAGGACGCCGGCTAAGGTCCACGCACAGATCGTGAAGCCTGGCGTCGGTTCATGACGCCACCTTCGCGCCGCGGTCCCGCGATTTCACTTTTGCCGGATCGATGCGTCCGAGGCGGACGAGGCGGGCGGTGATGGCGCTGGAACTGCGGCCGTGCTGCCGGGCGATCTGGACGATGGACATGCCGCCGTCGAATTCGCTGCAGAGGCGCGTGTCTTCCTCCGCGCTCCACGGCGCACCGGCGGCGGTGCGGCTCTGCGACGAGCGCCGGTCGTTCATTGCTTTGAGCATCGTCGTCGCAGTGAACAGCGCGCGCACTGTGTCTCCATGATGGAAAGCCTCGACAGGAATGCGTGCGCCGGACGCCGGGTCGATGCCGTTGGCCAGAGACTCGAGAACCGTAATGACCTGATTGCGATCCATGTCAACCTCCGGTACCGAGGCTACCTCGGCGTGCGAGCACGGCCACCGCGTGTAGAGAAATCGGTTTCCGAGGGGAACATGAGCGGCGGAATGGGCGGCTCGAGCGCGGCAGCGCTCCACAGACCGTAGGATGAATGGCGCCATCTCACGACCCAGACGTCGGGTGCGTTTCCACAGCAGGGCCGGGTTTGCCCATGACCGCACGCCATGGAAAAACGCGCCTCAACGCGTCGGGATGATGCTCGCGGAGCCAGATCAGCGGCGTATCGCGGTATGGACACGGTGCGATGCGATGCCGCGGGGACAGCGCGTAATCGCACTCCGGCATCCGCGCGACGGCCGTCGGGTCCATGCCCGGACAGTTTTGTCGTTGAACCAGCGGCGATATTCCGGCGCGAGGAGGAGGACATGGCGGTACGCAGCAGCGCCGTTCTGCCGGAAGTGAAGCCTGCGCTCCGGGCCACGGCGGCCGAGGACGTTCGTCGTCACGCGGAGGCAGCTATACTTTCCGCGATTGACGACCGCGCCTTCCGAGTTCGAACAGCGCATCGGTTACACGTTCCAGCAGCGTGACCTCCTGCGCCGCGCGCTGACGCACAAGTCGTACTCTCACGAAGCGAAGGACCTCGACGTGCGGCACAACGAGACGTTCGAGTTCCTCGGCGACTCGGTCCTCGGCTTCGTCATCGGTGACCTCCTCTTCCGCCAGTTTCCGGAGATGGACGAAGGCGCGCTGTCGAAAATGAAGGCGTTCCTCGTCAGCGCGCCGAGCCTGGCGAAGAAAGCGCGCCAGTACGGCATGGGGGAGGTGATCCTCCTCGGCGTCGGTGAAGAGAAGACGGGAGGCCGCAAGAAAGACTCGCTCCTGGCGAATCTCTTCGAAGCCGTCATCGCCGCGATCTATCTCGACGCCGGCATCGACGGCGCGCGCCAGCTCCTCGAGCGTTCGTTCCTCGCCGACATCCAGGGCATCGACGAGCAGGACCTTCTCTTTCACGACTACAAGACCGCGCTGCAGGAGCTCGCGCAGGGCCAGGGACTCTCGCTGCCCGATTACAACGTGGTGGCCGAGGTGGGGCCGGATCACGACAAGACCTTCGTGGTCGAGGTGAAGATCGGATCGCTCGCCGCGCGCGGCGAGGGGTCGTCGAAAAAAGAAGCGCAGCAACAGGCGGCCCGGCATGCATTGCGCGAATTCCGAGCGCACGAGTAACCGTCACCCTGAGCCGGGTGAGCCGCCCCCGCGCGTTTCGCGACGACCGAGACTCTTCCGCCTCTTCGCGCTGCAGCGTAATGCGGTGACGATTCTCCTGGTGCTCCTCCTCCTGCTGCCGGCGCACGCGCAGCGCCCGTCCGATCTCGAGCGCATCCGCACCGACATCTCCCGATTGAAAGCGCGTCTCGAACAGGTGCGCAAGCAGGCGCAGTCGGCGGCGCGGGAGCTGGAGGAAGTCGATCTCGAGCTCGGCATCCGCACGCGCGAGCTCGACCTGGCCGCCGCCGCGGAGACGAAGCTGGCGGGGGAGCAGCAGCGCATCGAGACGCAGATCGCGGAACTCGTCCCGCGCATCGCACGTCAGAAAGTCGACCTGCGCAAACGCATGGTTGCGCTGTATCGGCTGGGAGGACTGAGTTACGTGCGCATGCTCTTCGCGCTGGAAGACGATCGCAACCCGATCGAGGCGATGTCGATGCTCAGCTATCTCGTGTCGCGCGATGCGCGGCTCGTGTCGCGTTTCCAGTCGGCGCAGAAAGAGCTGGCCACGCAGCGCGTGCAGCTCACCGATCGTCGCGAGCGTCTGCGGCGCACGCGCCTGGTGGTGGAGGATCGGCGTCGCGCGGTGGCCTCGGCGCGCGCGCAGCAGGAGGCCGTGCTGGCGCGGCTACGAACGGAAGAGACCGGCGCGCAACAGCAGCTCGCCACGTTGGAAGAGAAGGCGAAGCGGCTGCAGCGGCTGGTGCAGTCGCTCTCGCAGCAGAAGGCGGGAGTGCCGGTCGCGACCGACATCCGCAGCGTGCAGGGCGCGCTCGCGTGGCCGGTGGACGGGAAAGTGATCGAGCGGTTCGGGCGACAGCGTAACCCGAAGTTTGCAACCTACACGGTCAATAACGGCCTGAAAATCGAAGCAGTTCCGGGCACGCAGGTGCGTGCCGTGTTCCAGGGAACAGTTCTTTTTGCGCAGTGGTTCAAAGGATACGGAAATCTGATCATTCTCGATCACGGAAACCGCGTCTTCACTCTCTATGGAAATCTCAAGCAACCGGCCGTGGCCAAAGGCGATCGCATCGCCACCGGCCAGCCGATTGCAGGGGTCGGTGAGAGTGACGAGGTGGCCAGCGGGCATCTCTATTTCGAGGTGCGCCAGGACAACCGCCCCGAGGATCCTCAGAAGTGGTTGCGCTGATGAATAAAAAGAAAATCGTTTTCCTCACTCTCTCGGTGGCGTTACTCCTGACACTGCTCAGCGGCGCCGTCTTCGGACAGGCGACGCAGAAGAGCACCGTGTATCGCTACCTCAGCATCTTCTCGGAAGTGTTCGACCTGGCGCGGACGAATTACGTCGACCCGGTCGCGTCCGAGAAGCTCATGGAAGGCGCCTTCAACGGGGTCACCGACGCGATCGACGAGTTCAGCTACTACGTTCCGCCCGCGCAGATGGCGGCGTACAAGAACTTCACCGACGTCGAGGACAACGGCGTCGGCCTCATCGTCACCAAACGTTTCGGCTACGCGTACGTGATCTCCGCGCTCACCGGCGGTCCGGGCGAGAAGGCGGGCCTCGCCGCGGGCGACTTCATCGAGAAGATCGACGGACGCACGACGACCAACATGGCCTCGTGGCAGATCCGCAGCGCGCTCAATACGAAGAAGCCGGTCAAGCTGCAGGTGCTGCGCGGCGGCGACACGCATCGCACCGAGATGACCGTCACCCCGGGCACGTTCCATCCGGTCGCGCTCGAGACCGACACCATCTCCGGCATCGCGTACATCAAGCTCCCGTTCTTCGAAGAGGGGACGGCCGAGCAGTTCCGCAACGCGCTTGCGACTGCTCGTCAGGCCGGTTCGCGCAAGCTCATCGTCGACCTCCGCGGCAACGCCGGCGGTTCGGTGGACGAGGCGATCACGGCCGCGGACGAGCTCCTGACGAGCGGCCTCATCACCGCGCTCGAAGGCCGCAAGGTCGAGACCAAGAAGTGGCAGGCCAATCGCGAGACCTCGTTCGACGGGGAAGTGCAGATCCTCACCGATCTCTCCAGCGCCGCCGGTGCGGAGATCTTCGCGGCGGCGATCCGCGGCAACAACCGCGGCAAGGTCGTCGGCATCACGACGTACGGCAAGGCCATCGTCCAGCGCTTCATCCCGCTCCCGAGCGGTGGCGGCGTGCAGATGACGATCGGCCACTACACCACGCCCGACCTCAAGGCCATCGGCGACACCGGCGTGAAGCCGGACGTCACGGTGGACCTCTCGACGCAGGTCGACGAGGAAGGGAAGAAGACCCGCAAGCTCGAGCGCAAGGACGACCTGATCCTGCAGAAGGCGCTGCAGCTCTTCGGCGTCCCGGCCACCGCCGTCGCGGAGAAGAAGGCCGCGTAATTGTGCGAGAATCCCCGCCATGGATGGGCGGGGCGGAAGTTTCAGGACGATCGCGACATTGATGGCCATTCCGCTCGCCGGAATGGCCGTTTTCTTTTTCTGGCAGTGGCTGAACGACGGCATCACGCCGAAAGAAGCGGTGAAGGTCGTGGAGACCTCGACGCTCGCGCGCGAACGCACCCTCGCTCCTCGCCCTTCACCCCTCGCCACCCGCCCTTCGCCACCCGCCGCTGACCCCGTCCATCAGGACGCTCTCCCGCGCGTCACTCCGAAGAAGCGGGGTCACGAGCACCGCGGCGACATCGTCCTCATCATCGACGACCTCGGCTTCGACGGGCAGCCGATCGAACGCCTCATGGCGCTCGATCCGAACGTGAACGTGGCCATCCTGCCGAACGGCACGCGCGCCTCCGAGTTCGCGGAGACGCTGCACGCGCGCGGCTTCGAGATCCTCTGCCATCTCCCGATGCAGCCGCGCGGACGCGAGACGCCCGGCCGCGGCGCAATTCTCACGTCGATGTCGGACGAGGAGATCGCGCGCGCGACACGCGAGAACGTGCAGGCCATTCCGCACGCGCGCGGCGTCAACAATCACATGGGATCGCTCGCGACCGCGGACCGCCGCGTGATGACGAGCGTGATCGGTGCGCTGCCGGAGGGGATGTATTTCATCGACTCGCGGACGGCGGGCGGCTCGGTGGCCGCGGACGTCGCGCGCGAGCACAATGTCCGGACCGCAACCCGTCATGTGTTCCTCGACGACGTGGCCTCGGAAGCCGCGGTGCGGCGGCAGGTGGGCGAGCTCGCTGCCGCGGCGGAAAAGCGCGGCACCGCGATCGGCATCGGACATCCGTACGCCGTGACGATGCGCGTGCTCGCGGAAGAAGTGCCGCGCCTGCGCGAGCGCGGGTTCCGCTTCGTGCGCGCCAGCGAAGTGGTGCAGTAACGCCGGCGCGCACGCGCATGCGCTAGCATGCGCCCGCGTGCTGCTCGCCCTCTTCCTCCTCGACACCGCCGCGGGCCTCTACCTCTTTCTTCCTCTCGTCGGCCGCCGCAACGCGGGCGTGAAGTTCTACCGCATGATCCTGCTGATCGGCGGCGCGCTGGCCGCATGCGCCGCGATCGCGCACGCGATGGCCGGACGCCGCGATCTCGCCATCGCCGACGCCGTCGTCGTTGCGCTCACCGCAATCGTCCTGCTCGTGCTGCGCTACCCGAAACGCTTCGTCTTCAAAGCATCCGCGGCGTTGCTCGCCGCCGCGTACGTGATCGGCGCGGTCATGGCTTACCACGAAGCCGTCAAGCCGTCGCACCTCGCGTGGTCGATCGCCGGCGCGCTCGCTTCGATCGCCCTCCTCGGCAGCGTGAACCTGGCCATGCTCCTCGGCCACTGGTACCTCGTCGTGCGCGGCATGGACATCGCGCCGCTCAAGCGCCTCACCATTGCCACGTTCGTCGCGGCGAGCGCCAAGGTGCTCCTCGTGATCATCGTCATCGCGGCAGCATGGCGTCCGCCCGTCGTGATGGACATCTTCTTCTGGATGCGCTGCGGCTGGGGACTCCTCGGTCCGTTCGCGCTCTATCCGATGGTCTGGGGCACGGTGAAGATCCGCTCGACCATGGCCGCCACGGGGATCCTCTACGTCGACGTCGTGGCCGTGATCATCGGCGAAGTCCTCGGCGGCTGGCTTTCGGCGGTTTCGCACCTGCCCCTCTAACAATTTGCGCCGGACGTAAGACGTCGTCTGTTAACATCCGCGCGGTCCAAAAATGAGACGCCACGTCGCGGTAGTGACGGTCGTATCCCTCCTCTGTATTGCGTGCGCCACCGCTCCGCAGAGTGTGCCCGTCGTATCGGCACCTGCGCCCGCGGCAGCCTCATCCGTGAAGCTCGCGGAGTGGCCGGACGCCGTCCTCTATTTCGTCGTCCTCGACCGCTTCGCCGACGGCAGCGTCGCGAACAACGCCGGCGTCGATCTCAACGCCAAGGGCACGTTCCACGGCGGCGATCTGGCCGGTCTCACGCAGCAGCTCGACGAGATCGCCTCCCTCGGCGTGACCGCCCTCTGGATCACGCCCGTCGTCGACAACATCGACAGCTTCGTCACCGGCGCCGGCTTTCCCGACTGGGGCTACCACGGCTACTGGGCTGACGACTTTACGAAGCTCGATCCGCGCTTCGGCACCGAGGAGGAATTGAAGACGCTCGTCGACGAGGCGCATCGCCGCGGCATGCGCGTGCTGCTCGACGTCGTCTACAACCACGCCGGCTACAACTCGCGCTACATGCGCGATCCGAAGACGAAGCTCTGGCTCCGCTCGAACGAAAACGGCACCTGCGGCAACGACGACATCACGAGCTGCATCTCCGGCCTGCCCGATTTCAAGACCGAGCTGCAGGAAGTGCGCGACTATCTCTTCGACGCCCACCTCGGCCTGGCCAGACGTGTCGGTCTCGACGGCTTCCGCCTCGACACCGTCAAGCACGTGACGCACGACTTCTGGCGCGAGCATCGCCAGCGCGTCAACGCCGAGCTCGGCGAAGACTTTTTCCTCCTCGGCGAAGTGTGGGGCGGCGACGCCCAATCGCTCGACCCGTGGTTCGCGGGCGACGAGATGGACGGCGGCTTCGACTTTTCGTTCCAGGGCAGCACGCTCGGCTGGCTGCAGGGACGCGGACGCACCGTCGCTTTCGATCGCTACCTCAAGTCGCGCGAAAAAGTGCGCGGCGGCTATCTGCTGTCGCACTTTCTGTCGTCGCACGACGTCCGCGGCGGGCTGAACATCCTCGAAGGCGACAAGGAGCTGTTCCGCCTCGCCGCCCTCCTCCAGTTCACGACCGCCGGCCTGCCGATGGTCTACTACGGCGAGGAAGTGGCGCGTCCGGGCGGCGACTGGCCGGACAATCGCAGCGACATGCCGTGGGGCTCGCGCGACGTCCTGCCCGGCAAAGGGCAGGCACGCGACGAAGCGTTGCGCGCGGACTACGCGAAGCTCATCGCCATCCGCAAAGGGCATCCGGCGCTCTCGCGCGGCGCGCACGCGACGATCTCCACGGAGGGCGACCTCCTCGTCTTCTCGCGCAAGCACGGTGACGACGAAGTGATCGTGGCCGTCAATCGCGGCGCGGAGCCCGCGCAACTGAGCATGCCCGCGACGACGAATGCATTCGACGTCTGGAACGACGAACGCCTGCCGGCGACCGATGCGAAGGTCACGGCGACCGTGCAGCCGAGGAGCGCGAGGATCATCGAATGGCGGGAGTGAGATTCGACAACGTCGCCAAACGCTACGGCCCGGTCTCGGTGATCGAGGGTCTCAGCCTCGACATCCAGGACCGTGAGTTCATGGTCCTGGTCGGACCGTCCGGCTGCGGCAAGTCGACCGCGCTGCGCATGATCGCCGGCCTCGAGGAGATCTCCGGCGGCAAGGTACTGATCGGCGACCGCGTCGTGAACGACCTCCAGCCGAAAGACCGCGACGTGGCCATGGTCTTCCAGAGCTACGCCCTCTATCCGCACATGACCGTGCGCGAAAACATCGAGTTCGGCCTCAGGATCCGCAAGACCCCGAAAGCGGAGATCGACAGCAAAGTCGCCAAAGCGTCGGAGACACTCGGCATCGCGCAGCTCCTCGACCGCAAACCGAAACAGTTGTCCGGTGGACAACGCCAGCGCGTGGCCGTCGCGCGCGCGATCGTGCGCGACCCGAGCGTGTTCCTCTTCGACGAGCCGCTCTCGAATCTCGACGCCAAACTGCGCGTGCAGATGCGCGCCGAGATCACCAAGCTCCAGCAGCGCCTGCAGACGACGGCCGTATACGTGACGCACGATCAGATCGAAGCCATGACGATGGGCCATCGCATCGCTGTCATGAACCTCGGCAGGATCCAGCAGGTCGGCTCGCCGCTGGAGGTTTACGACACACCGGCCAACGTCTTCGTCGCGCAGTTCATCGGCACGCCGCCGATGAACTTCTTCAGCGCGACGGTGACGGCCAATCGCCTCGACGCCGCGAAATTCTCCATCCCCTTACCGCAGGGGCGCCGCGTCACGAACGGGCAGAAAGTGCTCGTCGGCGTGCGTCCGGAGAACATCGTCGCCTCGCGCGAAGAAGCGCGCGGCGCGACTGCCAGCGTCCACGCGGAAGTGGACATCGTCGAGCCGATCGGCCACCAGGCCATCGTCCATTCCCGCATCGGCGACGACCTCCTCGTCGCCGCCTTCGATGCCCACAACATGCCGCGCGTCGGCGACACCATCGAGCTCACGATCGAGCTCGACAAAGTGCATTTGTTCGATGCAGCAACGGAGATCCGGTTGTGACCAGAAACGGAGAACGCAGAACGGAGAAGGATGAATCGAGAAGGAGCGCCGCCTCCGGATTCTTCGTTCTCCGTTCTACGTTCTCTGTTCTGCGTTCGTTCCCCTGCCGAAAGGACCCCCTATGAAAAAGCTCGCAATCTTCCTCGCGCTCGCGCTGTCCTCTCTCAGCGCGCTCGCCCAGACCGAAATCGTCGTATGGCATGCCTATCGTGGCGGTGAGAAGACCGCTTTCGAAAAGGTCGTCAACCAATTCAACGCCAGCCAGAAGAACGTCAAGGTCTCGCCGCTGGCCGTGCCGTATGACGCGTTTGCGGACAAGATCACCGCGGCCGTCCCCCGCGGCAAGGGTCCGGACATCTTCATTTACGCCCAGGACCGTCTCGGCGGGTGGGTGACGGCCGGCAACACCATCGAGCCGATCGATTTCTATCTCGACAAGAAACTGACCGACCGCTTCATCCCCTCGACCCTGCAGGCCATGACCTATCGCAAGACCGTTTACGGTCTGCCGCTCAATTACAAGGTCATGACCATGATCTACAACAAGGCGCTGGTGAAGACGCCGCCGAAAACGACGGCCGAACTGGTGAAAGTCGCCAAGGCCAATACCAATGAGGCGTCGGGCCGCTTCGGTCTCGTCTACTGGTATTCGAACTGGTATTACCACGCGCCTCTGTTCAACGGATTCAGCGGCGGCGTGTTCGATGCGGCCGGCAAACCGATCGTCAACAACGCCGGCAACGTCAAATCGATCGACCTCCTCATGAAGTGGGCGACGAAAGACAAGATCCTGCCGGCCGAGCCGTCCACCGCGCTCATCACGTCGCTCTTCAACGAAGGCAAAGCGGCCATTGTGTTCAGCGGCCCGTGGTTCCTCGAAGAAGTCTCGCCGAAGATCCAGTACGGACTGGCCACGCTGCCGACGATCGACGAAGCGGGCGGCAAGCCGATGAAGCCGTGGATGACGGTCGAAGGCGTCTACATCGCCGCGCCGTCGAAGAAAAAAGACCAGGCCTTCGAATTCGCGAAATACCTCACGGATCTCGGCGCCTCGAAAGTGCTCGCACTCGAAGGCTCGCAGAGCCCGGCCAACAAGCTCGTCTACAACGACGCGCAGATCGCGGCCAACCCGGTCCTCAAAGCGTTCCGTGCGCAGGTCGACAATGCCGTGCCGATGCCGAACGTGCCGGAGATGACGCTCATGTGGTCGCCGGTGACGACGGCCATGAACGCGATCGTGCAGAAGGCCTCGACGCCGAAAGCGGCGCTCGACAAGGCCCAGAAGGACGTCGCGGACGGCATTGCGAAGCTGAAAAAGTAAGCGAATCGTGAGCGCACAACCGCAGGTACGCACGGCCGAGGAGCGGCGGCTTTCGGGGGGAACCCCGGTCGCGCCGGCTCCTCCGGCGAATACGCCCGGTGGCGGACGCACCGCCGCCGTGGCCGTGCTCCTTGCGGCGCTCTTCGGTGTCGGCCTCCTGCACTGGATCCTCGTCTCGCGGTTTGCGCGCACCACTGAAGCGCGTGCGGGACGCGCGGCGATGATCGTTGCGCGTGCCGCCGCGGACGTCGCCGTGGCGCATGGCGGAGAAGGCGAGGCGCTGAAGAGCGCCGTTGCACAGTGGCAGAAAGAGCATCCGTCCGTTCGCGCCGTGCGCGTTGCGAACATCGAAAACCGCACTATCGAAGCCAGCACCTTCAAGGAAGATCTCGCCGCGGGCGACGTGCCGCGCCGCATGCAGCGCGAGGAAAAACCGCTCTACGATCTCGGCCAGGAACTGCGCGCCGACATCGAGGCGAACGTCTCCGAGAACAACAAACGCGAAGACGAACTGGCCGTCGAGCGGCGCCCGGACGGCACGTTCCTCATCGCCGCGCCCATTGAGAAAGAAGGCGCAGTCGTCGGCTTCGCCCAGGTGCACGCCGCGCCGGAAATCGTCGCCGTCACGGCGCCGAGCTTCTGGTTCGCGCTGGCTTTTGCCGTCGCTCCGTTCGTGGTCGTCCTCGCATTGTCGTTCGTCATTACACGTAACAACCTCCTCGTTTTGATCGCGGCGGCGCTGCTGCTGATGACGATTTACGCGTACCGCCAATGGGCCATGCAGTCGCTGGTCAGCGGTGCGCGCGAGGCGGAGACGCGTTTCACCGAACGCGTCCAGCGCGAGGCGCAGATCGCGTCACGTGTCGCGCCGGGCGTCACCTTCAACGCCCGCAACTGGGACGCGGACACGCATCGCGTCACCCTGAAAGTCGATCCCGACAAAGCGGTGGCAGGGGAGAAGAGCACCATCGCCAACGCCAGCTACGGCCTTGGCGCACTGTCGCTCGTGCTCCTGCTCTTCGTCGGACTGGGGGGGGCAGGGAAGACCGGGCAGGCGCTCGTGCGCAACCGGCAGGCGTACATGTACGTCGCGCCGGCATTGTTCGGCATGCTGCTCCTGGTCTTCTTCCCCTTCCTGTACGGCATCGCCCTGTCGTTCACGGGACAGACGATCTACAGCGTCAACGAGCCGTACATGGAGATCTGGGTCGGCGTCCAGAACTACCTCGAGATCCTCGGCGACTTCAACGTCGTCAAGCACACCGCCGGCGGCGAGCGCGTCGCCAATTACGAGAATTTCTATTACACGCTCTTCTTCACGATCTGCTGGACGATTGCCAATGTCGCCATCGGCGTGATCCTCGGTCTGATTCTCGCGCTGATTCTCAATACGAAGAATCTGCGCGGTAAAGGCGCGTACCGCGTCCTGCTCATTCTCCCCTGGGCGCTGCCGAATTACATTACGGCGCTCATCTGGAAGGGGATGTTCCACCGCCAGTTCGGCGTCATCAATCAGGCGCTGGCGCTGGTCGGGGTGGAGCCGATCTCCTGGTTCGAACACCCGGTCACGTCATTTGCGGCAGTCGTGGCCACGAACGGCTGGCTGAGTTTTCCGTTCATGATGGTCGTCTCCCTCGGCGCCCTGCAGTCGATCTCCGCGGACCTTTATGAAGCCGCGCGCGTCGACGGGGCCACGCGCTGGCAGCAGTTCACGGCCATTACGCTGCCGTCGCTCAAGCCCGCGCTCATTCCCGCGATCATTCTTTCGGTGGTGTGGACGTTCAACATGTTCAGCATCATCTATCTCGTGTCCGCGGGCGAGCCCGCGCATTCGACCGAGATCCTCATCACCCAGGCGTACAAGCTCGCGTTCGAGCAATACCGCTACGGCTACGCGGCCGCTTACTCGACCGTCATCTTCGCGCTGCTGCTGATCTACGGCATCTTCCAGAACCGCATGACCAAAGCGACGGAGTCGATCGCATGAGCCGACGCGCTTCCGGTGAGATCAGCCACGTGCCGCTGCACCTGTTCCTGCTGTTCTTCACCCTGCTCACGTGCTATCCGATCCTGTGGGTCTTCACGATTGCCTTCTCCGGCAAGCAGAGTCTGGCCATCGTGAACCTCCCGCAGAACCCGACCGCCGGCGACCGCGTGCGCGCCATCGTGCCGTGGCCGGAAAACGTCTCGACCTCGAATTTCGTGTCGGTCATGCGCGATCAGCCGTTCGCACGCTGGGTGCTCAACAGCGTCATCGTTTCGGCGGCGACGACCGTCGTGGGCGTGTTCATGGCCTGTACGGCCGCCTACGCGTTTTCCCGGTTCCGATTTCCTGGCCGCAGGGCAGGGCTGATGTCCTTCCTGATCTCGCAGATGTTTCCCGGGACGCTCACGCTCATCCCGCTGTACATCATCCTCGTGCAATGGCTGGAATTGGGCTCGACGTGGATCGGCCTCATTCTCATCTATGCCGCGACGGCCATCCCGTTCTGCGTATGGATGCTCAAAGGCTATTTCGACACGATCCCGAAGGAGCTCGAGGAGTCGGCGTTGATGGACGGCGCGTCCAATGCGCGCATTTTCTTCTCCATCATCCTGCCGCTGGCGAAACCGGCGGTGGCCGTGACGGCGCTCTTTTCGTTCATGACCGGCTGGAACGAGTTCATTCTCGGCGCAACGTTCCTCGACAAAGAGGTGATGTACACAGCACCGGTGGGATTGCGTTTCTTCGTCGGCGGTTTTCAACAGCAGTGGGGCTATTTCGCGGCCGGCTCGATCATCGTCGCCATCCCGGTCGTGGTGCTGTTCATGTTTCTGCAGAAGTATCTGGTGTCGGGGTTGACGGCGGGAGCCGTCAAGGGCTGAGGAGAGAGCGCCGAGGGCCGCGAGTGCGCCTTCGGTTCTCCTCCCTCGGCCCTTGGCCCTCTGCCTTCGGTCCTTTGTAGTTCGGTCCAAACGTTCCAATAATCCAGGAGGTTTCAATGAGGAAGTTCTTGTGCGCGCTCTCGCTCTCGCTCGTGGCCGCTTCGGCATTCGCTCAGACCGTGTCCTTCAAGGACCCGGCGGGCGACGACGACGGTCCCGGCACCTACACATACCCGACCGACGCGGTCTATGCGCGCGGGTCGTTCGATCTGACCGGCTTCACGCTCAAGGTCAACGGCGCGAAGACGGACGTCAGCGTGACGTTCAATTCGAACCTCGCCGATCCGTGGTCGATGGGCAGCGGCTTCGCCACGCAGATGGTCTTCGTCTTCATCGACAAGGACCACAAGACCGGCAGCGGCTACACGAAGGCGTTCTCCGGTCTCAACGTCGAGTTCGCGCCGGAGAGCGCGTGGGAGAAGGCCATCATCCTCTCGCCGCAGCAGCCCGCGCGCGTGAAGACGGAAGTCGAACAGAAGGCGGCCGACCTGCAGAAGGACGTCATCATCCCGGCGCGCACGCGCGGCGCGGGCCGCACCGTCACCGCGTCGATCGATACGGCCGCTCTCGGTGAAGGCGATCCGGCCACCTGGGCCTACCAGGTCGTCGTGCAGTCCAACGAAGGCTTCCCCTCGGGCACCGACCTGCTCACCCGCAAGGTCAACGAGTACGAGGGCCAGCACCGCTTCGGCGGCGGCAACGACGGCGACTGCGATCCGCACGCGATCGACCTCCTCGCCGGCGAAGGCACCGGTGCGAAGGAAGAAGCCGACCTGCAGCACAAGATGCTCGCGTACGAATGCGCGGCCGATGGTTCCGTGAAAAAGCTGGCGGTCATCTCGACCGTACACGCGAAAAAGTGAGTGCCGGGGACGGCCGCCACGGCCGTCCCGACAACTGAGTGAAGGATGAGGAGAAGGATGAGAATCAACCGCATAACCGCATTTCTCGTGGCCCTGCTCCTGTTTGCCGCGACCGGGTACGCGCAACAGCAGCAGCAATCGACGATGACGATTTCCGGCACCACGTACACGAAGTGGCTCTGGGGCAACCAGCGCTTCGACGGCAGTCTCTACAACTTCACCAACGTGCCGGGTGAAGGATGGGGGGACAACGGTCAGGGCACCGAGATCGAGCTGCTCGTGGCCGCGAAACCGAACCGCTTCCTCGAAGTGAGCGGCCGCATCCACTCGCGCTTTTCCCAGAACTTCTGGACGAACTTCGGCGGCTTCGGCGGCACCGACGGAACCTGCTCCGATCCGAACGGCGGCGGCGACTGCGGCGAGTTCGATCCGCGCTCGAACCAGTACGTGAAGCTGCGCGGCATGACCGTGCGCGTCACCCCGGGGTGGAAGTACATGGACGCGATCACGTTCGGGTCCTCCGACCTCGGCATGTTCGACGCGTTCACGATGGGCAAGATCCGCTACATCGACCGCGACAACCTCGGCGTGCTGCTCGCGCAGGGCTCGCTCGCGCCGAACGTCCGCTACGACGCGATCCGCATCTCGCTCCCGCGCCTCTGGGCCGGCCCGAACTTCGCCACCGGCGAGTTCACCTCGGCTGACAGCGCGTACGGCGTACAGCTCCGCTACACCGGACCCGTCATCGACGTCACCGGCATCGCCGACCAGGTCAGCGACGTCGAGATCGACACGGGCGACATCATCGACGACGACGGCCGCAAGCTCACGCAGCGCTACCGCAACCAGGTCGTCGGCATCAAGGCCGACTGGCATCCGGCCGGACCGTACGCCGTGCGCGGCGCGCTGTACCGCAGCTCGTCCGACCCGAACCTGCGCATGGCCGACGTGCCGGACAACTTCGGTCTGAACGGCTACTCGCCGGTCATCGCCGACGACGTCAACGACGAGGCCATCAAGCTCAACGTCGACGTCAACGATCCGTTCGGCAACGGCTTCTCGGTCAACGGCGAGTACTTCAGCATCGGCGCGAACTACACGTCGATCCTGGCGGCGCGCCGTGAGTCCGACGTGCTCCTGACCGAAGGTCACGACGGGACGTGGGCGTACCCCGGTCCGTCGAACGGCGCCTACGGCGTGTTCGGCGGCAACCCGTCGCGCATCGGCTACTCCGGCTGGCAGGGCAACATGCAGCAGGTGGCCACGATCAACGTCGACAACGAGTTCACCGACTTCGACGAGCCGGCCGCCGAGACGGTCATCGGCTGGAAGGGCTTCACCATCACCCCGCGCTGGCAGCGCGACACGCTCGAGATCGCGGGCGAGTACACGCACATCGACTACGACACGAACTGGCAGGCCTGGGGCGACCCGAGCCGCGGCATCGAGAACACGATCTATCCCGCCGCGGAGATCGCGAACATCGGCGTCGGCAACCCGTACCGTTCGGCCTACGCTCCGTTCCAGGAGAAGGAAACGGACATCGCCCTCGTGCGCGCGCGCTACACGCTGAACGTTGGTAAAGGTGTTGACCTTTACGGCAAGCTCAAGACGATCCAGGAGACGGACCTCCGCCTCAACGACGAGCGTTTCCTGCCGTACGCGGCCGGCGACTGCCCGGGCAACGGCCAGGCCTGCGGCGGCGTGCAGAACTTCTACTCGCCGGGCAACAGCACCGCCGCCATCTACGGCAACCCCGGCGTGATCACCGTCGGCGGCGTGACCGGCTATCAGTGGGCGCCGTTCGACGACATCAGCGACGACGACCGCGAGCTCGACTACACGATGCTGCAGGTCGGCGCGGGCTACCAGCTCACCGACATCATCTACGGCTCGTTCACGTACGAGCACTATGACGCCGACCTCCAGGACGGCAACACGGCGTTCCAGGCGTACCGCCTGCACGAGATGGCGTCCGGCCAGCACGACAAGAACAAGATGATCTTCCTCCTGCGCTTTCCGATTGGCGGCGCGGAGGCGGGCTTCAACTACGAGTACACGTTCGGCAGCTTCGAGCCCGACTTCGGCGACGGCTTCGTCCCGCAGGTCGCGAGCGAAGAAGTGGCCCGCAACGTCGGTGTTCCCGTCGGTTCTCTCGGGTTTGCCGGTCGCTTCGGCGGCTGGAACAGCCTCGAGACCCGCGACTTCGAGCACCACCACCTGAAGGCGTATTTCAAGGTGCGGTTCTAAAGACGAAGGGGAGCGGCGCATGCCGCTCCCCTTCGCGTTGCTGGTTGCTGGTTGTCGGTTGCCTGTGCGGCCTTGCGATGCTGCACAGACAACCGAGAACTGACAACGGACGACATCGCCACATCATGCGCAAACTACTACCTCTTCTGTTCCTCTCCATCTCCTGCGCGAGCGCACCGTCCTCGACGCCTTTGTTCACGCTCACCGATCCGCGCGGTGACGACTACGGCAATGGCGCGCTCGTTTATCCGATGAGTCCCGACTTTCAGAAAGGGGAGCTCGATCTCGTCGGGTTGTCGGCGTATCGCGTGCCGGGCGGCGTCGAGTTCGACGCGGAGTTCGCGCGACCCGTGCGCGTGCCCGAGCGCCGCACGATCGACGCGATCGGCACACAGCTCGATCAGGTCGCGCAGCTCGGGTTCTACAACCTCAACCTCGACGTCTACATCGACACCGACGGCGTTGCGGGCTCCGGCTCGACGACCACGCTGCCCGGTCGCGCGGTGATGATCGACGACGCCACGGCGTGGGAAAAGGTCATCAGCCTCACGCCCGATCCGCTCAACGCGAAGAATGAGCTCAAGCGCATCGTCATCCGCGACGAGCGGCGCCGCGAGCAGTCGGAAGGGAAGAAGGGCATCATCACCGACGACGAAAAGCGCGAGCTGCGCGGCAGCGTCGACGACTTCGTCTTCTTCCCCTCGAAGGTGCGCGTGGCCAACAACCACATTTCCTTCTTCGTCCCCGACGCGTTCCTCGGCGAGCCGAAAGCGGAGTGGAGCTACGTCGTCGCCGTCAGCGGCGCGGACATCATCCAGCGCCACGACCAGCAGAACCGCCTTCTGCGCATGGGCGATCCCGTCGAGGCGCTGATGATTCTCCCGGTCGGCATCGGCCGTCCCACCGATCGCTTCGGCGGCGCCGCCGAGCACGACACCTACATGCCGCCCCTCGTCGACATCATCGTCGCCCCGGGCGCGGACCAGAAGACCGTGCTCTCGAACTACGACGCGGACGCCGAACGTCCCGCCGTTCTCAAAGGCGTGAAGCCGTAAGCACCGCGGCGCCGGGGGAACGACGAGAGTCTTTGTCGTTCCCCGGATTGTCAGCGCACCTTCCAGATCATCGTCGCGCGTGGCGGGAGCGACACGCTCCACGAGCCGGAGCCGGAAGGCATCGCCGTGATGTCGCCGAACAGCGTCTCGAATCCGGCGGCGCTGAAGGTCATGCCGGTGGCGGAGGCGAAGGCGTCGCTGACGTTGTGCACGACGAGGACGCGCTCGTCTCCTTCGCTGCGCAGAAACGCGAGCACCTGCGAGCCGGCGTCGAAGAGCTGCAGATCGCCTTTCTGCAGCGCGACCGAGTTGTTCCGCACGTGAATCAGGTTGCGATAGCGCGAGAGGAGTGAGGTCGGATCGCCCGTCTGCGTGGCCACGTTGGCGGTGGACAGGCCGGCCGAATACTGGAACCACGGGGACGCCGAGGAGAACCCGCCGTTCGCGGTCCACGGCATCGGCGTGCGCTTCGATTCATCGCCACCCGTGGGACCGTTCTGGATGCCGACTTCCTCGCCGTAGTACAGAAACGGCACGCCCGGCAGCGTGAGCAGGATCGCCGCGGCGTTGCGCATCTTCGGCCCGTTGTTGCCGAGCTCCGACGCCACGCGCCGCTGATCGTGGTTCGTGAGGAACGGCGCGTCGAGCACGCCCGCGGGATACAGAGCCTGCTGCGTTTCGATCGCGGTGCGGATGCCGCTCGCGTTCCCGCCGTTGACGCCGCGCACGATCGCGTCGGCGAGGGGAAAGTTGAAGTTCATCGGCATCTCGTCGCCGCCCTGGATGACGTCCGTCTCGCCGTAGTAGGTGGCGATGATCGGCGCGGTCGTCCAGTTCTCCGCGACGAGGATCGCGTCCGGCTTCGTCGTGCGTACGACGGCCGCGAAGTCTTTCAGTGCCGCGTGCGTTTCCGGCGTGTCCGCCTGTCCCGCGCCGCCGCCGGTCTCGATGAGATAGCGCGTGGCGTCGAGGCGATAGCCGTCCACGCCGCGCTCGAGCCAGAACCGCGCGAGCCGGAGCATCTCCGCCTTTGCTTCCGGGTTGTTCCAGTTGATGTCCGGCATGCCGCTCCAGAAGACGCCGTAGTAGAAGCCGCCGCCACCCGCGTGCCACGTCGGCGCGTTGCCGCCCCACGGCGGGCCCCATCCCTGCGAAGTCGGACTCCACACGTACCAGTTGCGATACGGCGAGCTCACGTCCTGCGCCTGCGAGAACCACGGATGCTGGTTGCTCGTGTGATTGACGACGAAATCGACGATCACGCGGATGCCGCGCTCGTGCGCTTCATCGAGCAGGCGCTGAAAGTCCTCGTTCGTCCCGTAGTCCTCTTCGATCGTCTCGTAGTCGACGGTGTCGTAGCCGTGATAGCTCGGCGACTGGAAAACGGGCATCAGCCAGATGCCTTTGACGCCGAGGTCGTTGGTGGTGCTCGGATCGCCGTCGTTGAGATAGTCGAGCTTCGAGATCAAACCGTTGATGTCGCCGATCCCGTCGCCGTTGGAGTCGGCGAAGGAGCGCACGAAGATCTCGTAGAACACCGAGCCTTCGACCTGACCGTGCTGCCATTGCACCGGCTCGGCGACGCGCGGCGTGCGCCCGACGGCGCGCTGGCGCGCGGCATACGTCTGCGGTGCGCTGGTGCAGGAGAGGATGACGAGGAGGGCGAGCGCGAGAGAAGACCGGAAGAGCCGCATATGCGAGCTATTCTAGTGAAATGGCGGACGGCATTCTGTACGGACAAACTGCAATCGTGACCGGCGCGAGCCGCGGCCTCGGACGGCACGTCGCGCTCGAGCTTGCGCGGCGCGGCGTGCGCGTGGCGGTGAGCGCGCGCACCGAGGACGAGCTCGCTCGCGTGGCGGAGGAGATCCGCGGCGCGGGCGGCGAGGCCATTGCCGTGCCGATCGACGTGACGCAATGGGAGCACGTCGAGCGTGGCGTGAACGCGGTGCGCGCGCATTTCGGCGGCGTCGACATCCTCGTCAACAACGCGGGCGTCGGCTGGTACAAACCGTTCGAGGAGCACTCGATCGCGGAGCTCGACCTCACACTGGACGTCAATCTCCGCGGCACGATGTACATGACGAAGGCCGTGCTCCCGCACATCCGGCAGATCGTCAACGTCGCCTCCGACCTCGGCCGCCGCGTCATTCCGAACATGGTCCCGTACGTGGCGAGCAAGTTCGGCGTGGTCGGCTTCGCGGGCGCGCTGCTGCGCGAGGTGAAAGGGAAGGGTGTGAAGGTCATGACCGTGACGCCCGGCATCATCGACACGTTCTTCAACGGCGGCGCGGAAGGGACGAAAGACGAGTCGTGGTCGCTGCGTCCGCAGTTCGTAGCCAACGCGATCGTCGACATGCTCGAGCTCCCGCCGCACTGGGTGGTCGACGAGATCGCGATCCACGCCATGGGGCAGGAGTTTTAGGATTGAGGATTGAGGATGCAGGATTGAGGATGCGGGAGCGGGCTCAATCCTCAATCCTCAATCAATCCTCAGTCCCTCTGCACCCGCTGTTCTTCGAGGATCGTCTCCAGATCATTGAGATAGAGATGCTGCTCGGTGACCGAGAGCGACCATCGCGTGCGGCGCTCGAGCTTGGCCACGAGGGCGTCGATGAAGCCTTTGCCGAACGTGTAGATCGGGATCTCGCTCGCGCGATGGATTTTCCGCTCGCGCAGTTGCGGGAGCAGGGTGCGCAGATCGCGATGCGAGTACACGGCGACGCGCTCCGCCAGCTTGCTCGCGCGATGCAGGCGATCCGCGTCGGGAGAACCGATCTCGATCCACGTGACGATGCGTCCCGTGAGATCGCGTACGAGCACCGCCGGCTCTTCCGCATCCGACACACCACCCGCCGCGAACGCAATGCCCTCGCGATATTCGAGGCAGTACGCGAGCACGCGCGCGACCAGATACTCCGCCGACTCCGATGGATGCATCGCGACGCGCAGCTCGAGCGACTCGTAAACGCCGCGATCGACGTCGGAAAGGTCGATGGTGAAGGTGTAGATGGTGGATGTCAGCGCCATGGTGAGCGGAGCGAAATTGAAAATTGAAAATGGAAAATGGAAAGATCGGAAGTGGCGAACACGGTAACCGCGGATTCCGATTTTTCAATTTTCAATTTTCAATTTTTCATCAACCTCCATGTCCTTCTTCCGCACCCGGAGGCGCCGCACCATATACGTGGCGGTCGTGGATCACGAGATCGAACGGTTGGACCGCGGGATTCGGCGGATAGCCGCGGTGCACGGCCTGGCACTGGTAGCAGACGATGACGTCCTTCACGAGGCGCCAGACGACGTAATCGAGGATCGTGACGCCGAGGAGCGACAGGCCGTACGTCCACGGAACGAACACCGCGCCGATGGCCACGAGGGCCACGCCCGTCGTGCGGTTGAAGTCCTTCTGAAAGTACAGCTCGGCGTGATCGCACGCGGCGCAGCGCTCGATGATCGACGCGTCCGCCGGTGCCACGACGGAGGACTCGACACCACAGTGCTCGCAGGCATGCGGCGGCTCACCCGCGGTGCGGGCGAGCCGGGCTTCGCATTGCGTGCAGAGGAAGTGAACCGACGCCATGAGGCGCGGCCAGTTTAGCGCGCGCGCTCGAGATAGCGGTTGTCGGTCGGGTCGACGATGATCTCTTCGCCTTCGGTGACGAACGGCGGGACCTGCACGACGACGCCGTTCTCGAGGGTGGCCGGCTTGTACGACGACGACTGCGTCGCGCCCTTCACCATCGGCTGCGTCTCGGCGATCTTGACCTTCATCGTCTTCGGAAGCTCGACGCCGATCGGCTTGGTGTCGTGGAACTGCACCTGCAGCTTGAGGCCGGGCTGGAGCCACGCCGCCGCATCACCGAGATCGTCTTCACTGATCTCGATCTGCTCGTAGTTCTCCGTGTTCATGAAGTGGTGCGCCTGGCCGTCCGAGTAGAGGTACTCCATCTCGTGCTGGGAGATGTAGGCCTGCTCGATGTCGTCGTTCGAGCGGAAGCGATGCTCGAACTGGTTGCCGGTGCGCAGGTTGCGCAGCTTGGCCTGCACCATCGCGCGGAGGTTGCCCGGCGTGTGGTGGCGGAAGTCCATCACCTTGCAGAGGTCGCCCTCGAAGATGATCACGATTCCTTTGCGGATGTCGTTTGCCTGCATGTAGTTCCTTTCGAATAAACTCGCGCGCCGAGGAGAAGACCCGTGAAGATCATTCGAATCCTATTGGCAGGCACACTGATGCTGATGGCCTGCCGACCCGGCCGCGAAGCCCAAACGACGGACTCGTCAGGCGATATTCCAGTGGGTGTGTACGGCGCGCTGACAGGCGATCAGGCCGCGTTCGGCACGTCGACGGTGCAGGGCGTCCGCATCGCCGCCGAGGAGATCAACGCCGCCGGTGGAATCCTCGGAAAGAAGATCCGCCTCGTCGTCGAAGACGACCAGGGCCGCGCGGAAGAAGCCGCGTCCGTCGTGACGAAACTCATCACCAGCGACAACGTCGTCGGACTCATCGGCGAGAACTCGTCGAACCAATCCCTCGCGGCCGCACCGATCGCGCAGTCGAACGGCGTCCCGATGATCTCCCCGTCGTCGACGAATCCCGCGGTCACGGAGAAAGGCGAGTACATCTTCCGGGTCTGCTTCACCGATCCGTACCAGGGGAAGGCCCTCGCGACGTTCGTGCGCAACAACCTGAGGTTGACGAATGCGGCCATCCTCAAGGACAACCGCAACGACTACTCGGTCGGCCTCGCGGAGTTCTTCAGCAAGACCTTCACGGAGCT
>DASPHZ010000039.1:0-29721 GCA_035629395.1 Thermoanaerobaculia bacterium | reverse complement strand
CCATCCAGCGCCACATCGAGGACGAGCTCTCCGAGTACCTCATCCGCCACAAAGACGCCGTGCCCGAGCGCATCGACTTCGTCATGCAGAACGACGAAGTCCTGCTCGTGCCGAAAGTCGTCGAAGAACCGATCGCGAACTAAGGCTTCTTGGGGGCAGCGCAGCGAGACCGCTGCGCTGCCCCATCGCGGTCCGGGCTGTAGCCGCTCCGCTGTTTTCCGAATCATCCCTTGCGGCTCGCGCGAGCCACTCCTCCTCTGGCGGGAAAGTTGCACTTCCGCACATCCGGCAATAATCTCCCTGAGAGAGGTAGTCCATGCATCGACTCCGCGGCGTCGGCCGCTGTGCGGTTGTCTTTGTTTTGTTCGTGGGGACCGGGCTGTCGGCGGGCGACCGTCCCGTCCAGGCGGACCTCGCGACGACGTGGGGATACACGAACGATCCGCTCGTGGCCCGGCAGACGCTCGCGTTGCGCACGCACATCACGGAATTGCGGAACGCGGTCAATCTCGTGCGGCAACAAGCCGGACTTGCCGGTTTTGCGTGGACGGACCCGCAGCCGGCCGGAGTTCGCGGCGTCTATATCCGCGAACTGCGCGTTGCATTGGAACAGGCCTTCACTTCATTACACCGCCCTTTGCCGGCATGGTCGGAGCCCATTGTGGCGGGCGGGCTGCTCAAAGGTTCACATCTTCAGGAAATTCGCGATGCCACTCGTTGGGAAGCGAACGGCACGATCACCACGAACACGACGTGGCCGGTCGCCGGATCGCCGTACGTGATCCAGAGCGACGTCATTGTGGCCAGCGGCGCCCGACTGACGATAGCGGCTGGCGCGGTGGTGAAGTTCATGCCGGGCACCAGCCTCTTCGTGCGGGAAGGAGGCACGCTGGTCGCCAACGGGACCGCGACGCATCCGGTGGTGTTCACGTCCATCCGCGACGATTTCTACGGCGGCGACACGAACCGCGACGAGAGCGCCACGGTTCCCTCTCCCGCCGACTGGAGCTTCCTCTGGTTCGGTCTCCGGAGCGGCACCGCGGACGGCACCACGCCGCATGCGTTCGGGAGCCTCTCGAACGTCATCGTCCGTTACGGGACCGATGTCCGTGTCCGTTACTCGACGCCTGTCATTCAGGCGGTAACGGTTGAAAGCATGAGTAATTTCGGCCTCTATCTCGAGTCGCCGGGGCAGCAGCCGTACACCATCGACCGCCTCACCCTCCGCAACAACTTCGTCAATCTCGGTCTCTCTGACGTGCCCTCGTCCACGACGATCTCTCAGGCCATCATCCGCGGGGCGCGCGCCACGGCCGTGCAGGCGGAGAACAACAGCCGCGCATGGATTACGCACAGTTCCATCGACGAAAACGTCGGCAACGCCGTCATCTCCGCGGACTGGTCATCGCCGCTCACGCTGCGATACAACTCGCTGACGAACAATCGCGCCTCGAACGGCACAGCGCTCGGCGTTCACGCCTGTTGCTCGGCGGTCGATGCGCGTGAGAACTGGTGGGGCTCGACGGGCGGCCCGCAAGTCATCGGGCAGAGCAACTCCGGCGGCGGCAGCCAGATCAACGGCAGCACCGTGCAATACGATCCCTGGCTCGGCAAATCGTGGGCGAATGGCTTCAAGATGGGCCATCACCCCTGGGCGTTAAAAACGGGCGTCGGCACAGACGTCCTCACCGGAAACTTCTTCATGACCGAGACGGACTTTTCGATCGAGACGCTCGGATTCCCTCTCGAGATCCGCCGCACGTACAACAGCGGGAACGCAGGAACCGTCGTCAATGAGCTTGGCGTAGGTTGGTCATGGAATTACGGCGCGCGTCTCATGACGCAATCCGATAATCACGGCGTCATCTGGCAGCGCGAGGACGGCACCAGCACCTACTTCAAGCGCAATCCGGACAACACGTTCTCCGGTGAAGAAGGCATCTACGAGAAACTGGTCTGGCGGCCGTCGAACAACAACTATGCGATGACGCGCAAGGACCAATCGGTATTGATCTTCGAGCCGTCCGGGCGGTTAGCGGTAATGATCGACCCGAGCGGTAATCCCACGTCGATCCTTCGCGACGGCGCCGGACGGATCACGGCCGTCGTTGATCCGTTCAATCAGCGGTCGCTTACGTTCGTCTATGGCGGCGACGGTTACATTTCGACGGTTTACGATCCCATCGGCCGGACGTATGAATACCGGCGCCACGCGAACGGCGCGATCTCCTCGGTCACGAAGCGGGACAGCGCAGGCAACACCTTCACTATCGCCAGCTACGTCTACGGCTCCGGCGGGCCGTGGCAAATGCTCGCGTTTAACGACGCGGACGGCAATCAACTCGCCCAGTCCTTCGACAACTCGTTCCGCGTGGCGCGGCAGACCTTCAACGGCAATAACGAAATCCGCTTCGTCTACGGCCCGGATTCCGACGATTCCAGCGGCTATACCGTAGGCGTCGGACAGACCGGTGTATGGGACACCCGCGGACGCATTCACATTTATGGCTATTCGTCCGATGGCAAGGTCGTAGCGCACCTGCGCGAGACGAATAACTGGTCGTTCGTCAGCGACGACTCATGGTCCTACTCCGGCTATCTCGCCACGACGCACACCGATCAGGACGGCTCCACGACGACGAACTACGATTGGAACACCGGCAACGTCACGCGAGTCATCGAACCGGGCGGCCGCACGACTTCGCATACGTACGATGCCTGGAACAACCGCACCAGCACGACGGACAATGCTGGCTATGTGACGACTTATGCGTACGACGGGAATCACCGGCTGATCCGCGTCACCGACGCTGCCAATCGCGTGACGTCGCACACCTATCATTCCAACGGACGTCTGCACACCACGACCGACCCTCGCAACAACACCACCACCTACACGTATGACTCCCTTGGTTATCCCGCGTCGATCACCAATGGCGCGGGTGAGACGACGACGTTCGTCTACGACGCCGCCGGGCGCAAGCTTCTGGAGCGCACGCCACTCGGCGCCGAAACGCGCTACACGTACGACGGCCGAAACAACGTGCTCACCATGACCGACCCGCTGGGGAACGTCTCGAGCACGCAGTATGACCTCTATGGCCGAAGAACTTCGGTGACCGACGCCGAAGGGCGCACGACGAGCTTCTCTTATGACATTACGAAAAACCAGTTGTGGCGGATCACCGACGCTCATAACAACTATATCGAGCTGAGTCGCGATTCGTTCGGCGGCAACGTGACCTCCGTGCGCGACGCCAACGGGAACTTCACGTATTTCGGCTACGACGATCTCAACCGCCGCACCTCTGAAGCAGATGCGTACGGCAACACGTGGCTTTTCAACTACACGGGACAGGATCGCATCTCGAGTGTCCGCGATGCGGCGAATGCATGGACCTACTATTTCTACGACACGCACAATCAACTCGCGCAGATCACCCACTCGGACAATCAGGTCGTCACATACGGCTACGACAGTGTCGGCAACCGCACCTCCATGAACGACTGGACCGGTCAGACTCTCTGGACATATGACTATGCCGATCGCGTGACTTCCTGCACGAAGGACGGGCGGGACACGCTCTACGGCTATGACGCGGTTGGAAACCTGACCTCGATCCAGTGGGAAAGCGGCAAGCTCGTTCATTACACGTACGACGCCGCGAACCGCATGGGCACCGTCACGGACTGGCAGAACAGGGTAACCACCTACACCTACGACCTCTCCGGACGGCGGAAAACGATCCAGTACCCGAACGGAGTCGTCACCACCTTCGGCTATGACGCGGCGAACCGCACGACCTCCATCGATCATGCGCGCGGATTCTCCACTGTGGCCACGTTCGACTATGACTACGACCGCGTAGGAAATCCGCGCTGGAAGCGGCGGACGGACGGGCTTCTCGAGAGCTACCAGTACGACGCCCTCCATCGCATCATCAGCGTCTATTACCCGAGTCCGTTGCGGCAGGTGCAGTACGCGTACGACGCCGCGGGCAATCGTACCTGGCATTCCGAGTCTTATAACGGGAATGCTCCATTCCAGTCGTCGTACTCGTACGATGCGTCCGATCGCGCTTCGAGCGATTGGGCTGGAAACGCGTTCTACGACGCGAACGGTGCGCTGACGGCGCAGGGCCAGCGCTCGTTGTACTGGAACGCGCAGCATCTCCTGGGCGCGTTCTATGAAGGTCCCAATGCGCACAGTTACCAGTACGACGGCGACGGCCGCCGCGTCGCCCAGACGACGAACGGCGTCACCACGTCATACGTCGTCGACACGGTGCCGGAACACTCGGACGTTCTGCGCAGCAGCTCGATGTGGGGCACGTACCACTACATCTACGGTCACGATCTGCTCTACAGGGTCTACGGCAACGACGAAGTCAGCTACTTCCACAACGACGTTCTCGGCAGCGTCACAGACGGCACGAAAGCCGACGGTACGCGCGTGCTGAACTGGGGCTACGACGTCTTCGGCTACCCGTGGAGTGGGAGTGCGGGCATCAACGAACCGCACATGTTCGCCGGCGAAGAGTACGACTCGAACGCATTCATTTACCTGCGCGCGCGTTATTACGATCCGCGAAGCGGCCGTTTCGTGTCCCGCGATCCGGTTTCGCTCGACCTGACCGACACGCAATCGCTCAATCGCTACACATATGTCTGCAATCGTCCCACCGTGCTCACGGATCCATCGGGCAACATTCCGGTCTTCGCAGTTCCGCTGGCATTCATCGCCGCGGGTGCGATTTCGGGTGTGGTGCGGCAGGCCATTGACGATTGGGCTGCGCCCGGCCCGCGCTCGGGCGTGAGCACGTACTTGAATAAAGCCGGACGCGGTGCATTGCAGGGTGGCGCATTGTTCGGCGGCGCCGCCGTTGGCGGCCCATGGGGCGGCGCGGTGGCAAGTGGGGCTGCCGGTGCGTTCTATGACCAGGCCGACGCCTTTGTCACGAAGAAGCCCGTCGATTGGAACGCGTTCGGGAGCACCGTTTTCTGGGAGTCGGCCGTCGGCGGTGCACGCGTCCCCGGGATTACGGCGGGGCGGAACAGCTACCTCGCCGTGTCCCGGCAGTTGACGACGAAGATCGCCCGGCGGCGCATCCGCAACGTGCGGCCCGGCGTGGTCGCGCGCTCGGCGTTCGGTGTTTTCTACGACGACCTCACGGCCGGGTTGAGGAGAGACATCGGCATCTCAGTGAAAGACCGGTTCATGGAAGGACTGCAGCGGCTGCGCCGGTGGCGCTGACGCAGTCGCGTAGCAGTCCCGACACATTCTTCATGGAGTGTCGTAACACCCTTCTGCTCAGCCGGGGGCGTACAATCGCCGCTCGGTCACCCAACAATTCGGAGCAGGAGATACCCATGAAACGTCTCGTGAGGGGATTCACGTTGTTCGTTCTCCTAGGGCTCATCGGCGGCGCAGCCTTTGGGCAGGGGACTACCGGCAGTCTCGTAGGCACGGTCACAGCCGAGGGCAATGCCCTTCCCGGCGTCACCGTCAGCGTCGCGTCGCCCGCGTTGCAGGGCACGCGCACCGTAGTCACCGGCGAGGCCGGTGGGTACGCATTCCCGTCGCTGCCACCCGGCGACTACACCGTCACGTTCGAGCTGAGCGGCATGCAGACCGTGACGAAAAAGCTGCGTGTGAATCTCACGCAGACCAGCCGCGGCGACGCCGACCTCCGGCCGTCCGCACTGACCGAAGCCATCACCGTCACGGCATCGGCACCGGCGGCGCTCGAGACGACGGAAGTCAGCACGAACTTCTCGAGCGAGACCATCGCCGAGCTGCCGACGCTGAACCGCACCATCGCCACGGCCGCGCTCATCGCGCCGGGCGTCAATGACGCGGGCCCGAACAAGCAGGTCGTCATCTCCGGCGCGCAGTCGTTCGACAACCTCTTCCTCGTCAACGGCGTCGTCGTCAACGAGAACCTGCGCGGCCAGCCGCACAACCTCTTCATCGAAGACGCGATCCAGGAGACGACGGTCATCTCCGGCGGCGCGATCTCCGCCGAATACGGCCGTTTCACCGGCGGCGTCGTCTCGACGATCACCAAGTCCGGCGGCAACGAATTCTCCGGCTCGTTCCGCGACAGCTTCCGTAACGACGACTGGCAGTCGAAGACCGACTTCCCCGGCGAAGCGGACCACATCGACGACATCAACAGCGTGTACGAAGCGACCCTCGGCGGACGCATCCTGCGCGACCGCCTCTGGTTCTTCGTCGCCGGCCGCGATGAAGAAAGCAGCACGAGCGCCGAGACCGTGGTCACGCGCATCCCCTTCACGCAGGGCGTCGAAGAGCGCCGCCTCGAAGGAAAGCTCACCGGCAACATCGGCAAGCACAGCCTCGTCGGCTCGGTGCTCGACGTGAACCGTAAGGAGACGAACTACCGCTTCGGCAACGTCGTCGACCTCGCCAGCCTCACCCCGCGCGAACTGCCGAACAGCATCCGCGGCCTGCACTACAACGGCGTCTTTACGGACAACCTCCTCGTCGAGGCGCAGTACAGCGAGATGGACTTCGCGTTCGTCGGCGGCGGCGCCACGAGCCGCGACCGCATCGAAGGCACGCTCCTCCGCGACACCGCCACGAGCAACCGCGGCTGGTCGCCGACGTTCTGCGGCGTCTGCCGCGACAAAGAGCGCAACAACAAGTCGGCGCAGCTCAAGGGGTCGTATTTCCTCTCCTCGAACCGCTTCGGCCAGCACAACCTCACCGCCGGCTGGGACGACTTCCACCAGCTCCGCGTCGAGGACAACTACCAGTCCGGCAGCAACTATCGCCTGTGGGGCGACTTCATCGTCGTCGGCACGGACGTCTACTTCCGCGCCAATCCCACGAATTCGCAGGTCGCGTATCACCCGCTGCTCGAGGAGAGCAAAGGTTCCGACTTCGCGGTGTCGTCGTTCTTCGTCAACGACAAGTGGGACCTCAACAACAACTTCAATTTCAACATCGGTCTTCGCTATGACCGCGCGAGCGGCAAGAACCAGTCGAAGGTGAAGACCGTCGACGACACCGCCTTCAGCCCCCGCCTCGGCGTGATTTACGACCCGACCGGCAACGGCCGTCATCGCTTCAGCGCGAGCTACAGCAAGTTCGCGTCGAAAGTCGACCAGGGCGCCGGCGACGCGACGTCGCAGGGCGGCCGCTACGGCTCGTACTACTGGGATTACCGCGGACCGGCGATCAACCCGGTCGGTACCCCGGTGTCCGAGCTCGTGCCGACCGCGGAAGTCATCCGCCGCATGTTCGAATGGTTCGACGCGCAGGGCGGCATCAACAACACGGCGCTGCTGAATGCGATCAGCATCCCCGGCTTCACGAGCCGCATCGGCGACAACCTCACCGCGCCCAGCATGGACGAGTACTCGATCGGCTACGGCGTGCAGATCACGCCGCGCGCGTACTTCCGCGCCGACTTCATTCACCGCGACTGGAAAGACTTCTACGTCCTCCGCCGCGATCTCACGACCGGCAAAGTGGCGCTGCCTGCGCCGAGCACCGCGTCCGTCGACCAGGGCGTGATCGAAACCGGTACCGGCGATCTCGAGCGCACCTACGATGGCATCCAGACGCAAGGCTCCTGGCGCATCTCCGACCGCTTCTCCCTCGGCGGCAACTACACGTGGTCCAAGCTGCGCGGCAACGTCGAAGGCGAGCAGTTCAACAACGCCACGGTGCTCGCGGGCTGCAACGGAACCGCGAGCGTGCCGGGCACTGACTCGGGCGTCTGCGCGCCGGAGTATCAGGCCTTCGAGCAGAACCATCCCGTCGGCTATCTCGCCGGCGACATGCGCCATCGCGCTTCGATCTGGCTGCAGTACGACCTGCCGACGCCGGTGGGCCGCTTCAACTTCTCGCTGCTCGAGCGCTATCACAGCGGACTGCCGTATTCGGCCGCCGCGGCGATCGACATCCGCCAGAGCGCGGCGTTGCCGAACGGCATCGCGAATCCCGGCTACGTGACTCCGCCGTCGCGCGTCTGGTATTACTTCGGCGAGCGCGGCGAGTTCCGCGCGGACGACGTGACGTCGACGAACTTCGCGCTCAACTGGGAGTCGCCGTCGTTCCGCGGCGCGCGCGCATTCGTGCAGACCGACATCATCAACGTCTTCAACGAGCAGGCGGTCGAGTACCCGGCCACCGCGCGCGGCAACGTCATCGACCAGACCGTGTTCGTGCGCCGCACGCAGGCGAGCCTGACGGCCTTCAATCCGTTCACGACCGCGCCGGTCGAGGGCACGCACTACCGCTACAGCCCGACCTTCGGCCAGCCGACGAACCGCGAGGCCTATCAGGATCCTCGCGAGTACCGCATTTCGGTCGGCGTCCGCTTCTAGATCCCGAATGATTCCCGGGTGCGCGCCGCGAGCGCGCGCGCACCCGGATGCGGATTGGCGGCGACCATTTCGAGCAGCACGCGCTCGACGTCGCTGCGCCGTCCCTGCACGAAGTAGACGATCGCCAGGTTTGCGTACGCCTGTGCGTTCTGCGGAAAGTTCGCGATCTCCCGGCGATACGCGGCCTCGGCTTCTTCAGGACGATCCATGCGCGCGAGGACGTCACCGCGCAGGAAATCGAGGCGATAGAGCGCGGGCACGTTCAACTCGCGCGCGCGTTGCGCCGCGGCATCGCATGCGGCCAATGCCCCGGCGAGATCGCCGCGCGCGCGTTTGACGTCTGCGAGCAGCAGCATCGCCGCGGGCTGCGGGCTCTGTGTGCCGATTGCGAGTTGCGCTTCGCGCTCCGCGGTGGCGAAGTCGCCGCGCTCGATGGCGATGCGCGCGAGCAACGTGTGCGCGCCGCCGGGCAGTGCTTTCCTTACGAGGTCCGCATGGCGTGCGGCTTCGTCGAGCTGTTTCGTTTCGAGATACGCATTGCCGAGGGAGAGCGCCATTTCGGGAGAGAAGCGCTGCGTGCGGCTCATCGCATTGCGATAGACGCGAATCGCTTCCTCGTAATCGCCCATCGCCATCAGCGTTTCGCCGAGCTTGTCCCACACGTCGAACAGGCCGGGGTTTTCTTCCAGGAGCGCGCGCAGGGTGCGCACCGCTTCCGCGTACTTGCGCTCGTCCGCGAGCCGGAAGCCGCTCTTGATGCGCTCGAGGTACGGGAGCATGTCCTTCGGATTCGGCAGCGACGCATTCGCGTTCGTGCTGACGCTGCCGAGGTAGCCGAGGGCGGCGAGCTTTTTCGCGTCCTCGGGATCGATGTTCTGCAGATCGTTCAAATCCGCGGGATAGCGTTCGAGCTCCGTGCGCAGGGCCGCAGCGACGCGGCGCTCTGTCGCGGCGAGGTCTTTCGTTTCCGCCGGATCATTGGCGATGTCATAGAGCTCCGCGCGCGGAGCCTGGATGTAGTGATGGCGGTCGTCGATGAGCGAGCGCAGTTCGCTCCAGCCGAGGTGAATGCGCGGGTAGAACGTTTCGCTGTAGATGCGGCGGGTGGGGAGGGTTTCCGCGAGCAGGTCCACGCCCTTGTCGCCTTTCACGATCGTACGAAAGAGATCGACGAGAGCTGCCGGCGTTTTCACGCTCGTGTTGGCGCGCGCGTTCTGCGGCAGCTTCACGAACAGCGGCACGTGCAGCACTTCGCGATACAGCAGGATCCCGTGCTGATCTTCGCCGTGCTGCCACAGTCCTTCGCCGTGATCGGACGTGACGATGATCAGCGCGCGTTCGTAGATGCCGGACTGCTTCAGAAACGCGAGGAGCTCGCCCGTGATCGCATCGGCGTGTGCGACTTCGCCGTCGTACGGGTCGCTGTACTGACTGCGATACGGCTCCGGCGGCGTGTAGGGCGCGTGCGGTTCGTAGATGTGAAAGAAAAAGAAGAACGGCTGCGAGGCCTTCGACGCGATCCAGTTGCGTGCCGCCGCCAGTGTGGCGCTGCCGGAGCGTTGATGCTGGCTCGCCGCGCCGGTCGTGGCGACGGGAATCGCGTCGTCGTAGAAATCGAATACCGCGCCGAGTCCCGTGTCCGCGCGCAGCACGTATGACGACACCGCGGCGCCGGTCGCGTAGCCGCGTTGCTTGAGCAGTTGCGGGACCGTCGGATGTTTCGCGGCGTCGAAGCGGTATCCGAGGTTGTTGCGGACGCCGTGCTCGGTGGGGAGGAGACCGGTGAGCATCGAGACGTGCGACGGCAGCGTCATCGGGCAGTGCGAGTACGCGTTGTCGAACTGGATCGCATCGCGGCGCAAGGCGTCGAGATGCGGCGTGGCCACTTTCGTGTAGCCGTACGCGGGGAGCCGGTCCGCGCGCAGTGTGTCGATCGAGATCAGGATGACCGGCGCGTCGTCGACGGTCGCCGGTTGTTCACGTCTGCAGGCCGCGAGCAGCAGCATGAAAAGGAGGACGCGCTTCATCGGGCGAGATTATGGACCGCTCCTCGCGTTGCTCGCGCTCTTCACGCTCCTCGACCATGCGCTGCACCATCACCTCGAGCTGTTGAAAGTGCCGCGTCACCGTGTGCAGCACCGCGCCCGTGGCCGCGGTGGCGGCGGCGGTGAGCGCGAATGCGATCGCTCCGATCGGCGAGCCTCCGAGCCACGCCAGCGACGCCGTTGCCGCGAGCACGAGCGCAAGCGCGCCGAAAAACGTGAGCGGTTTGTAGTCACGGAAGAGGGAGACGATGGCGTTGAGGATGAGGAGGCCGTCCTGCACGATCCGGATCTTCGACGCGCTGCCGTGCGGCCGCGACGTGAGCGAGACCGGCACCTCCAGCACGCGGAACCCGCGGTGTACCGCCTTGATCGTCATCTCCGCCTCGGTCTCGAATCCGCCGCCTACCAGCGGCAGCGTTTTCACCACGCGCCGGCTGAAGGCGCGATAGCCGGAGAGGAGGTCGGTGATGCGCACGCCGAACAGGCCGCGCAGCAGCGTCGCGTAGAAGATGTTGCCCATGAGGTTCAGCGCGCGGAAGTCGCTTTCGCTCGTGCGGTGCAGGCGCGAGCCGATGACCATGTCCGCCGAGCCGTCGAGGATCGGATGAATGAGGTCGTCGATGCGGTCGGCGGGGTAGGTTGCATCGCCGTCGACCATCACGTACACGTCCGCGTCGATCGTGCGGAACATCGACTGCACGACGTGTCCTTTGCCGCGTCGCGGCTCGAGGCGCACTTCCGCGCCCGCGGCTCGTGCGCTTCGCGCGGTGCCATCGGTCGAGGCGTTGTCGAACACGACGATGCGCGCCCGCGGGCATGCGGCCTGGAACGCGTGCACGACTTCGGCGATGGTCTGCTCTTCGTTGAGCGCGGGGATGAGCACGGCGATGCGTTCGTTCACGATGCCTCCTTGGACGCACGCCACCAGACGATGGTGACGCGCTCGTTTGTGCCACGCGAAAGGGTGTGCGGTCCCGCGCGGAGCGGACGCGGTCCGCGATACGGGACGCCGTCGATCGCGACGCTTGCGGGATCGCGCGCGAGCACGGCATACGTCTGCGGCACGGCGATCTCGAAGCTGTTGCTCTCGACGCGCGTGCCGCACACACGCGTGAGCGGACCGCTTTCGATGAAGTGACGGTTGAGGAACGCGCGTGTGCGCGGCGGGATGTGATCGTTGTCGCGCACCGCCGCGCAGCAGCCGTGCCGCGTGATGTCCTCGGGGCCGGTGTCGGCGAGCGTGCCGTTCGCGGTGAGCGCGCGGCCGACGTCTTCGTAGATCGGAAAGACGGGACGCCGGCGGAAGACGTTTTCGCCTTTCAGGTCGTACACGAGATCGCCGGGTTTCGTCAGACGCACGACCTCGTCGACGAACTGCTCGCGCACGCGTTCCGTGCCGCGCCAGACGCGCGCGTCGATGAGTGCGGCGACGATGCCGATGGCCACGAGCGCGAAGGGCCGCCACGACGGCCAGCGTGCCGCGACCGCGAGCGCGAACAGCGGCGCGAGCGGGAGAAAGTCGCGCGGCGTGATGATGGGCCAGAAGCAGAGGAGGAGGACCACGTACCAGATCGCGAAGAGCGTGAGATGCAGCGCGCGACGGCCGATCCAGAGGATCGACGGCGCGAGGAACATGAACGCGACGACGCCGCCGATGCGACGCGCCTCGTGCACCGGCGTCGCGCTGTTGAAGAGCACCGTTGCATAGAGCATGTCGTCGAGCGCGCCGTGGGTGAGCATCCACACTGCGGTCGCGATGGCCGGCAACGCGATTCCCGCAGCGACGCGCATCGCCGGTGCGAGCTCGAACTTTTTCCGCTCGGTTGCAAGGGCCAGTACGTGGGCGAGGATCAGCGGCACGGTCTTGATCGAAGCCAGCATCGCCAGTCCGAGCGCGAGTCCGGCCAAAAGAGGTTTGTTGCGCGTCATGAGCACGAGCGCCGCGAGCCAGAAAAAGATCCACAGAGTGTCGTTGCGGAACTCGACGCTCTTCGGCAGCCACGGCGGGATGACGCTGAACGCCAGGGCCGCGGTGGCCGCGACACGCTCGCCCCACAGTGGCCGCGCGTATTCGTAGAGCAGCCACGCGCACGCGAGCGCGAACGGCGCGATGGCGAGGCGCATCAGGAGGAAGACGTCCGACGATTCCGGCATCAGCGCCATCACCGGCGCGAAGAGGCCGTGCAGCAGCGGCAGGTGATTGTCGAAAACGTCGCGGTATTGAACGAAACCGTGCGCCGCGGCCCAGGCGACATGCAGGTGCTGCGGCTCATCGGAATCGATCCGGTGGGCCGAGGTGAGCCAGCCGCGAACGGCCAGGGACGCGGCGATGCAAATCCAGATCTCGCGACGCACGGTGTGTGCCGTCAGCGCAACGCAAATGCCGTACTAATGGGCGTAACTCGTTGATTTTTCGTGTGGTGCAAAGCGGCTCAGTTCAGAAATCCTGACAGTGGTGTCAGGCGCGGCACACACGCAGTACTATTCGCGCCCATGCCGCTCGTCCGCATCACGCTCCGCAAAGGCAATTCCCCCGAGTTTCTCCGCGACGCCGCGAACGCGGTCCACGAAGCGCTCGTGGCGCAGGCCAATGTTCCCGCCGACGATCGCTTCCAGATCATCGACGAGGTCGCGCACGACAACCTCATCGCGCATCCGACTTATGCGGGCATGGACCGCTCGGAGCACGTGATCTTCATCGAGATCACGTTGAACGCCGGCCGCACCGTCGAAGTCAAACGCGCGCTCTACGCGGACATCGCCAAACGCCTGCAGGACGCATTGGACGTCCGGCCGGACGACGTGCTCGTCAACCTCGTCGAGGTGACGAAAGAGAACTGGTCCTTCGGGCGGGGGCTGGCTACTTACGCCGGCTAGGTCATTCCCGTTATCCAGTCCGTCCCCGTGTCTTCGCGCGGGGATACACTGCTATGCAGGGATCAATGCCGCGGGGATCTCTTGCTACCGGAGCTTTGAACCCCCCATGATCCACGGCGACCGCGCCTTCCCCTTCCCGTCGTAAAACCGCACCCGCACCCGCGTCGCCGTAATCTCCAGCACCGCGAAGCCGATCCGTTCCCGCCGCACTTCCTCCGGGTACACCGTCGTCGTGCGCAGTTTGACCGGCGGGATCGGCTTCGAGCCCGCGCCGCTGACGAGGTGCATCATCCGGCCGCGCAGGAGCTCGACGTGATGGTCGTGGCCGCAGATGTAGAGGTCGGCTTTCGCAGCGCGCAGTGCCGGGATCATCTCCCGCATGCGGCTCACTTCGATCCGCGGAAAGTAGCCGTGGTAGCCCGAGGAGACGACCGGATGGTGGCCGACGACGATCCGCCATGGCGCCTTCGACTCTTCGAACGCATCGCGGATCGTGCGCTCGACCGCGTTCTTCCGTCCCTTCACCAGCGGCGTCGTGTCAACAAACAGGAAATCCGCAAGGGCGGATCGCGCGGCGTACTGACGTCCGGGGAACCGCCAGTTCGGAAGAGAGGCCGTGGCGCGGATCTGCACGTCGGGATCGACGCCGCCGCAGTGATCGTGATTGCCGAGGACGGGGTAGACCGGGATGCCGACGCGGGTGAGCGGGCGGGCCAGACGCCAGCGGGGATCGTCCACCGACTTCGGGCCGCACGGGTAGAAGTTGTCTCCCGTCAGTACGATCCCGTGGAGCGGCGCCTCCGCGTGCACGCGCGCGATTCCTTTAGACACCTCTTCGCTCCCGTAGCCCGTGTCGCCGGTGACGGCGAGGCGCAGCACTCCGTTCCGCGGAGTGAGGTCGAGTTGTGGCAGTTCGGTAGACGCCAGCGTGGCGAGCAGGAGCAGGAGCGGCAGCATTGCGCGTGAAGTGTAGAATGCGCCGCGTTTCCCCGGTGTTCAGGTTGCGGCGTGACCTCCTGCCTGGTCGCGCGTCTCACACATCAAAGCGCCGTTGTTCTCGTTTTTCGACTGAAACTATGACTCGACTACTCGTGATGCTCCTCATCGTGCTGTTCTGCGGCACGGTTGCGCGAGCGCAGACCACTCCGACGCAGGAGCGCCCGCGTCCGCGCCCCGGCACCATTCTCGAGACTCCCGGCACGGGCCGAATCACGGACGCTCCCGCGCCGCAGCAGCCGCGTCCCGGCGAGTTGTCCGGCCAGACCATCGAACGCTTCGAGGCCGTCGGCAATCAGTCGGTCGCCAGCGACACGATCCGCGTCTACCTTGGCATCAACCCCGGCGACGCGTACAACCCCGACGCGATCCAGCGCAACTTCGTCAACCTCTGGCAGACCGGCCTCTTCGACGACATCCGCGTCGAAGCCGAGCGCGGCGAGACCGGCGTCGTCGTCCGCGTCCACGTGCAGGAGCGGCCGCGCATCGGCTCCGTCGAGTACCGCGGCAACAAAGAGCTCAACCAGCAGAAGATCACCGAAGCGCTCGAGCGCGACAAGATCGACCTCCACGTCGGCAACACGATCGAGCAGACGCTCGTCCGCCGTGCCGCCGAGGCGATCAAGCGCGCGTACACCGAGGGTGGCTTCGAAGGCGTCACGGTCGACACGCTGACCGAGGACCTGCAGGAGCCGGGCGACAAGAAGATCGTCTTCGTCATCAACGAAGGCGTGAAGGCGAAGGTCGCCTCCATCGACTTCGTCGGCAACAAGCGCTTCTCCGACGGCCGCCTCCGCAGCCAGATGAAGGAAGTGAAGCGCCACAACCTCATCACCTGGGTCCGCAAGAAGAACCTCTACATCCCGTCGAAGCTCGACGAGGATCTCGAAACGATCCGCAACTACTACCAGGATCACGGCTACCAGGACGTGTCGTTCGGCGACCCGCAGGTCAAGACCGTCGGCAAGCGCGTGCGCATCACGATCCCCGTCACCGAGGGCGACGTGCACACGTTCGGCGACGTCTCGGTCGAGGGCAACACCGTCTTCACCTCCGAGCAGATCATCGGCGACTGGCCGGTGAAGAAGGGCGAGACGCTGCGCCGCAAGCCGATGCAGGCGCGCATCGACGCGTTCGACGAGGCGTACCGCATGCGCGGCTACATCTACGCGATCGTCGATCCGGAGTACACGGATCGCGGCGACAACGTCGTCGACGTGAAGATCCGCGTCTTCGAAGGCGACCAGTTCCGCCTCGGCCGCCTCGAGTTCGAAGGCAACACCACCACGAAAGACAAGGTCCTCCGCCGTGAGATCTTCCTCGAGGAAGGTCAGATCATGGACATGGAGACCTTCAAGCAGTCGATCTACAAGCTCGGCCAGCTCGGCTACTTCAAGGTCACGGACAACCCCGATTTCAAGGTCAATCCGGACTCGAAGACGGTCGACATCACCGTGAAGGGACTCGAGGAAGGGAAGAACGACATCCAGTTCGGCGGCGGTTACTCCGAGGGTGGCGGCTTCTTCCTGCAGGCGCAGTTCGCGACGCGCAACTTCCTCGGCGAGGGTGAGAACTTCTCGCTCGGCTACCAGCGCGGCGCGCGCACGAACTTCTTCAGCATCGCGTACTCCGACCCGTGGTTCCTCGACACGCCGAACAGCCTCGGCGTCTCGCTCTACAACCGCGAGACGGTGCTGCCGCAGGCGTTCGGCTACGAGCAGCGCGGGCAGGGTGGAACGATCGCCTACGGCTATCGCCTCCGCCGCTTCGACAGCCTCGGCCTGATCTACGGCTACGAGCGCGCACGCAGCGTCTACGAGACGGTCGAGGAGCCGGATCCGAACGGCAACATTCCGCTGCCGACGATCTCGGACCTCCGCTTCACGACCTCGTCGATCGTGCCTACGTATCGCTACGACTCGCGCGACAACCCGTTCGATCCGATGCGCGGCGGACGCCTCAACATCGGCCTCGGCTACACGGGCGGTCCGCTCGGCGGCTCGATCGACATGTTCAAGCCGACCCTCGGCATGACCAAGTTCTTCCGCCTGTCGCGCCGTTCGTCGTTCAGCGTCAACTTCGAGGGTGGCTACATCCTGCCGTTCGGCGAGGACGACGATTGCGCGTACACGTATGACGATCTGTCGCGCGACATCACGCAGCTCTGCATTCCGACCACGGAGCGCTTCCTCGTCGGCGGCGAGTCGTCGGTGCGCGGCTTCGAGTACGGCACGCTCGGACCGTACGAGATCTACCCGAACGACAACCAGTTGCGTCCGTCGGGCGGCTACGCGTACCACCAGTACAACCTCGAGTACCTGTACCGCGTGAACGATCCGATCCGCCTCGTGCTGTGGGCGGACGCCGGCCGCGCGTACGGCTACAAAGAGAACTTCGATTTCAGCGAGCTGCGGTACAGCTTCGGCGCCGAGATGCGCGTCTTCCTCCCGGTGTTCCAGTTCCCGCTGCGCTTCATCTACGCGGTGAACCCGAGCCCGCGGGACCGCGACGAATTCGAAGAGTTCCAGTTCACGATCGGGAATACGTTCTAAACAGTGGCCGATTAACCACGGTTGTCCAAGTCACAAAAGGAGAGACCCCCATGAAGAAGTTCATCGTTACCGTTGCGATGGCCGCCCTGTCCGTTCCGGCGTTCGCGCAGACTGCGCCGGCGCGTGTCGCCGTCGTCGACGTCCAGAAGGTGCTGACGCAGTCGGCGCCGGGCAAGGCCGCTTACGAGCGCCTGAGAAAGATGCAGGAAGACCGCATCACCAAGGCGAAGCAGATGGACGACGAGCTGAAGAAGCTCGACTCGGACATCGCCGCGAAGCGTGTCTCGCTCAGCGAGGACAAGCTGGCCGAGATGGCGAAGCAGCTCAGCGACAAAAAGATTGCCATGCAGCGCTACGCGCAGGACGCCGACCGTGAGATCGGCGAGGCGCGCGACAAGGAGCTCCAGGCCCTCCAGATCAAGATCGAGCCGGTCATCAACGGCATCGGCAAGGAGATGGGCCTCGCGGTGATCTTCAACAAGTTCGAGTCCGGCCTCGTCTACGCGGCCGACGCGGTCGACATCACCGACACGGTCGTGAAGCGTTTCAACGACGCGGTCGCGGCTGCCCCGGCGACGGCGGCGAAGAAGTAACGTTTTTCGTCACCGAACGCGGTACGTGAAAAGGCCTCCCGGCGCGGGAGGCTTTTTTCGTTTAGAACGCAGAACGCAGAATGAAGAACGATGAAAACGGCAGAGGGCGGGCGGGTGGCGAAGATGTGGCGGTGTCGAAACAATAAACGTTCGGTAGCCGCGTCCTTTCCATCGAAAGGAAGCGTCCATGTCCAAAAGAATTCGTTACGGGTTTGTCCTGGCCCTTGTGTTGTTCCTCAATGTGACCCCGGCGTTCGCGATCTACAACGACTGCTCGCAGTACATGACGATGACGTACACCGACGCGCGCGGCGTGCAGTACTGCAATTTCTGCACGTTCCAGGGTGGCTGGAGCGACATGGAGACCGGCGACTCGGTTTGCGATTACAAGTGCTTCGGCTTCACCATGTGCCGGACCGTCTGATGACCAGGAACAAAGCGGCGCTCATCTCCCTCGTGCTCTGTATGAGCGCGCTTGCCCTGAATGGCGCCGAGCCGGTGGCTGTACCGCTCCGGCTCGACGCCGCGGACCTCGTCCCGGGAGCGCGCTATACGCTGGAAGCGCGCGCGTATTTCGGGTTTTTCGACCCGGCAGTCGGACGGATCGACGACGCGATGCTTCGCGACGATTTCGTCGAGGCGCCGGAAGTCTTTCGCGGCAGCTTCGTCGCTCCCGTGAAGCCGCAGACGACGCCGAAGGCGGTCACGTTTCACCTCCCCGCACCCCCGCCCGCTCCCGAGGGAATGAAGGGCGCCGTCGTCTTCCGGATCAACCTGGAGATCGCACCGCCGGCGGGGTCCGCGATGAAGGCCGTGAAGAAGCAGCAGATCGTCGGCGGGCCGCTCGCCGGCGACAAGATCGTTCCGCACTGCTTCCGCGTGCGCGGTCCCGTCAATGGGCGCTATTTCTACATGGGTGTGGCCGACTGTGCGCAGCCTCCCGCGAAAATGCCGGGGGCGTTCTCGAAGAAATGACGCGCCCCGTGCGCAATGCGGCTGGCAATAAATCCCGCTGATTTTCGTCGTCTTTTTTCCATTGAGCGGCATGGCTACACTCCCTGCCTCCGTGAATCTCCATAACGCAGGCATTGCAGGCTTCCGGGGCGAAGCTCCGGAAAATTCGAGTCAAAGGAGTGTTGTATGAAGAAGTTCCGGATCCTCCTGGCAGTACTGGCCCTCGTGCTCATGGTCGGCGCGAGCAGCGTTCAGGCCGCGTGCGTGTTCTACATGTCGGCCGATAATGGCGACGGCACGTGCACGGGCTGCGTCAATACCGGTGAATGGGAAGGAATGTTCACCGGCAAGCGCTATTGCTCGTACAGCTGTACGACGAGCCGCTGTTACGCGATTTAGTGCAGGGCGGACGCGGGTGCGTTTGCGCACCCGCGTTCCATACAGAGGAAAAAGCTCAATGTCCCGAATCGTTTCCATGCTGGTTTGCCTGTTCCTCACGGTTGCCGCAATGGCGGCCGAACCGGTCGCCGTCGTGAAGCCGGATTTCGCGGATCTCCTTTCCGGCACGCGCTACGCGCTGGAACTGCGCGCGAAATACGTGATCCTCGAGCCGAAGCGCATCCAGGGCTCGCATCAGTCGGGCGTCGAGTCGCTCGAGGGCGCGAAGCTCATCATCGAGTCGCCGCAGGTGCTCAGGATGAACTTCGTCGCGGGCGACCCGAAAACGTATCCGAAAAACGGAATGCAGTTCACGTTCGACGAGCCGCTGCCGCCCGCGCCGCGCGGCATGGTCGGCGGCATCACGTATGTGCTGAAGATGACGATCACGCCGCCGCCGTCCGCGAAGATGCCGACGGTCACGCGTGAGACGCGCTACGGATTCGATCCGCCGAACGGCACGATCCAGCGCTGCTTCCGCCTGCGCGGTCCGGCGCTCGCGAGCGGCTTCTTCTTCACCGGCGTCGACGACTGCGCCAAGGCCGTCCCCACCCCGCCGCCCGGCAGCGACCGCCCTCGTTCACGGTAAGCTCATGAGCATGACGTCGACGGAAGATCTCGCGCCGGCGGCGCGGGTCGCGAGCGATGCGCCTCGCGGTGTGTTCCGCGCGCTGGTGCGCAAGGAGATCGCGGACCAGACGCACGGCCGCCGCTTCGTCGTCGGGGCGTTGCTCTGCATCGCCCTCTGTGCGCTGGCTTCGTGGATCCGTGTCGAGGACTACCGCCAGTCGCACCGCCTGCGCGACGAGTTCCTCCAGCGCTGGGTTCCTGCCGTCCAGGAGCAGTTGCAGCGCGACGAGAACGTGCAGGTCGAGAACACGCGCGCCGTCTCGCCGCTCACCACGCTCTCCGTGGGACTCGAGCCGACCGTGCCGTTCCGGTTCAGCTCGACGAAGGAAGGGCTGCGCTACGGCGAAACGCGCGGCGCACAGAACACCGTCGACGCCCTCTTCGGCTACATGGACGTCGCGTTCATCATCGGCACGCTGCTGTCGCTGCTCGCGATCGCGTTGACGTTCGACAGTATCTGCGGCGATCGCAGCGACGGCACGCTCGCGGTGCTGCTCTCGTATCCGGTCAGCCGCGCGACGCTCCTCGCCGCGAAAGTCGTCGGTGCGATGGCGGTACTGATCGCGTGTCTCCTGCCGTCGATCCTGATCGTCGCCTTGATCATGATCGTCCGCGGCGTAACGCTGATGAGCCTCGCGCACTGGGCGATCTACGGCTTTGCCGCGATCGTGTATCTGCTCATCTTCGTCCTCATCGGCGTGACGGTCAGCGCACGCGCGCGCCATCGCAGCGAAGCCGCGCTGGCGGGCCTGGTCGTGTGGGTGGCGTTCGTGTTCATCGTGCCGCGTGTGGCTACCGTGCTCGTGAACGGCTTTGCCTCGCCGAGCCGCGCGGTCGAGCTCGCGCTGCAGGAAGACGCCGTCACGTCGAAACTGAAAGTGGAGTTCGCGCAACAACGGCAGCGGGCGTTCGAAGCGTACATCGGCGCGCAGGGCAGCGCTGCCGCGATGGAAGAGTTCGAGCGCACCGTGCAGGAAGCGACGGATGCGATGCGCACCAAGCGGCGCGCGCAGCTCGCGCGCATCTGGGACCAGCGCGACCGCGAAGAAGCGCGCCGCCAGCAACTGGTGTCGATCGCCTCCCTGGTCTCGCCGAGTGCGCTGTTCAGCACCGTGGCCGCGGAGCTCTGCTGGACCGGCTACGCGCAACGCGATCATTTCTACGAACAGAGCCGCGCCTACGACGAGCGCGTCGGACGCAACCTCGCCGAAAGCCGCTACATGTATTTCGCGCAGACGGGACCGGACGGCACCGGCCGCGCGATGATCACGCGCGCGTCCATCCGTCCGTACCTGCAGCCGTTCCGCTCCACCTGGATCGATTCGTCGCGCATCCTGCGCGAAGTGATCCTCCCGCTGGTCGCGCTCATCGTCATCGCCGGTCTGTTCTACTTCCTCGCTTACGAGAGCCTGCTGCGTCTCGACGTGAGGTTGTCATGACGGCCGTGCTGTCGTGCAGCAGCGTGACGAAGGCGTTCGGCGCGGACGATCGCGGGATTTTCGATTTTTCGCTCGACGTCGCGCCGGGCACCGCATGCGCCATCCTCGGTCCGAACGGTTCCGGAAAGACGACGCTGATGAATCTCTGTCTCGGCTATCTGCAGCCGGACCGCGGCAGCATCAAAATTGCCGGCGTCGACATCCAGCGCGATCCGGTGAAGGCGAAGCTCAAGCTGGCGTACGTGCCGGAAATTGCGCGTCTCTATCCGCACCTCTCCGCGTTGCAGCACCTCGAGTTCTTCGACTCCGTCCTCGGGTTGTCCGGGCGCGGCGAGCAGCACGAACGGGTTCTGCGCGAGCTGGGAATGACATCCGAGGCGATGCGGGACCGGCTGGGGACGTACAGTAAGGGGATGCGGCAGAAAGTCGCCATCGCGCTCGGCCTGCTCAAAGGCGCCGAGTTGTTTCTGCTCGACGAGCCGGCCTCGGGGCTCGACGCGTTGACGCGCGCGGAGCTCGTGAAGGTCATCAATCGCCTGCGCGGTCAGGGGAAGGCGATTCTCTTCTCGTCACATGACCTGTCGAGCATCGCCGAAACCGCCGACCGCGTCGTCTTGTTGCGCGGCGGACGTGCGGTGCGCGAGCTCGAAGGCACCGCGTTCGATCCCGCGATCGCCTGGAGTGTGTTCGCGAATGCGTAGATTCCTCGCGATCCTGCTGTTCGTTGCCGTCGCATTGCCCGTCGCGCCGCAGGCGACGGAAAGCAATCTTCGCCTCGAGCTGCAGCGCGCGGAATTGAACGAAGCGCAGGCGCTGGCCTCCCTCGAACAGATCAAGCGCCTGCACGCGCAGGGCATCGAATCGGAGTTCGTACTGAAAAAGGCGCAGGCCGAATACGACCGTGCCGTGCTCGAGACGAAGCGCGCGCGTCTCGCGCTCGCGAACGAACTGCCGTCGCTGCGCGTCGTCAGCGCGATCAAGTCGCGGCAGCCGGGCGGACAGACGATGGTCACGCTGCGCCTGCAGGAGATGGAGCGCGTCTACGACGCCGATCTCGTGCGGCGCTATCTCGTCAGCATCAAGGACCAGCAGAGCATCATCAGCCAGCCGTACGAGCAGCCGCTCACGCTGCGCGGCGCGAACACCGCGGTCGTCGAGCTGCGCTATCGGCTGCTCAAGGACGTCGACGACGTCGTCGTCCTCGTGAACTCGGGAACGAAGCGCGAGGAGATCCCGATCCTGCTCGAGCGCGAGATGTCGGCGAATCAACTGCAGATGATGTCGCCGAACTACTCGCAGGAAGGTGCGCTCGGCGACAAGGTCGAGTACACGATTCAGATCGAACGCTTCTCGTCCGCCGCGCGCGACGTGCAACTCGGCCTCACGGGATTACCGGCCGGATTCGCGCACGAGTGGATCGACGCGGAGTCGAAAGCGAAACTGAGCCGCATCAGTTTCGCGGACCACCAGAACACGATCCGGCTCCTGCTGCGCGTGTTTCTGCCGGAAGCGAGCAACCCCGAATGGTTCGGACGGCTCATGCCGTTCCGCGCGGAAGCCTTGTCCGCGGATGGCACGACGCCGCTCGGTACGCTCGACCTGCAACTGCGTCCGATCGGCCTGCCGCGGCTCGCGCTCAGCAGCGACAACCTCCTGCTGCAGGTCGCTCCCGGTGCGCAGCGGCGCGTGCTGCTCGACGTCACCAACGTCGGCGCGGCCGACGCGCGCGGCATCTCGTTCGAGTCGGAGCTGCCGATGGGATTCCGCGGCGAGTTCGATCCGCCGGTGCTCACCAGCGTCGCACAGCGGGAGAAAAAGCAGGTCGCGCTGACGCTCATCGCGACCCCCGAGGCCGTCACGGGCGAGTACAACCTGCGGGTGAAGGCGATCAGCGCCGCGCGCATGGCGAACGTCGAGAGTCCCGAGCTGACGTTCCGCATCGAGGTCGGCACCGGCCGCTCCGCCCTCTGGATCGCCGCGATCATCGGCCTCGTGCTCGCCGCCATGGCCTTTCTGATCGTGCGCATGACCCGCCGCGTCGCCCGCTGACCCCCTTTCGCGATTCTGCATTCTGCATTCAGCTTTTCGTTACAATCCGCCCCCGCCATGCCCGCCGTTCCGCTCTCCGACATCGTCCGCTTCGTCTCCGGCCGCTACGACGGTCCGGCGGACGTCATGATCGAAGGGGTGTCCGCGCTGAGCGAGGCCACCGAGCGGCACGTCAGTTTCCTCTCGAACCCAAAGTACGCGCCGCAGGTCGAGACCACGAAGGCGGCCGCGGTGTTCGTGGCCGAGGATCTGCCGGGGGACTCGCCGCGGTGGATTCGCGTCGCCCATCCGTATCTGGCGATGGCGCGGACGGTCGCCCGCTTCTTCGCGGCGCGGCCGCAGCCGAAAGGGATCTCGCCGCGCGCGGAGATCGCCTCCTCGGCGAAGCTCGGGATGAACGTCGCCATCGGCGCGTTCACGAGCATCGGCGAAGGCGCGGTGATCGGCGACAACGTCGTGATCTATCCGAACGTCACGATCGAGGCGAACGCCGTCATCGGCGACCACACCGTCATCTATCCGCAGGTCTCGATCTACTACGCCTGCAAAATCGGACGGCGCTGTGTCATCCACAGCGGCGTGGTCATCGGCTCCGATGGCTACGGCTTTGCGACCGACGAGCGCGGCGTGCATCACAAGATCCCGCAGGTCGGCATCGTGCGCGTCGAAGACGACGTCGAGATCGGCGCCGGCACGACCATCGACCGCGCGGCGCTGGGCGAGACCGTCATCGGCGAAGGCTCGAAGATCGACAATCTCGTGCAGATCGGCCACAACGTCCGGCTCGGCAAGCGTTGCCTGCTCGTCGCGCAGGTCGGCATCGCCGGATCGACAGAGTTGGGCGAAAGCGTGCAGGTAGGCGGACAGTCCGGCTTCGCGGGACATCTCAAGATCGGCGACCGCGCGCGCGTCTATTCGAAGAGTGCGGTGTTCGACGACGTGCCGGAAGGCGTGTGGGTGCGCGGCATCCCAGCCGTCCCGCAGCGCGAGTATGTGCGCCAACAGCGAGAGAGAAAGAAATGAGCACCAGCCTCAACATCATCGAGATCATGAAGCTCCTGCCGCATCGGTATCCGATGCTGCTCGTCGACCGCATCCTCGAGCTCGAGGAAGGCAAACGCATCGTGGGCCTCAAGAACGTCACGGCGAACGAACAGTTCTTCCAGGGTCACTTTCCCGGCGCCCCGGTCATGCCGGGTGTGCTCATCGTCGAGGCGATGGCGCAGTGCTGCGCGGTGCTGTTCCTGCGCGAGCTGCCGGACCGCGACCAGAAGCTGTTCCTCTTCGGCGGCATCGACAAGGCGCGTTTCCGCCGTCCCGTCGTCCCCGGCGATCAGCTCATCCTCGAATGTGAAGTGATCCAGAAGCGCGCGAGCACCGTGAAGATGCGCGGCACCGCGCGTGTAGGCGAAAACGTCGTCGCCGAAGCCGAGATGCTCAGCGTCATGACGGACCGTCCCCGGTAGAGTGAGAACGATGGCCACCATTGCAGAAACCGCAGTCGTCAGCCGCGAAGCGACCCTCGCTCCCGACGTCGTCGTCGGTCCGTACTCGATCATCGGACCGGGCGTCACCATCGGCGCCGGCACCGTCATCGGTCCGCACGCGCGCATCGAAGGTCCCACCACGATCGGCGAGCGCAATCGCATCCTCGGACAGTCCTCGATCGGCACCGATCCGCAGGACCTGAAATTCAAAGGGGAGAAGACCGAGCTTCGCGTCGGCCACGACAACGTCTTCCGCGAGTTCGTGACCGTCAACCGCGGCACGGTCGGCGGTGGCGGCCTCACGTCGATCGGCTCGCACAACTTCTTCATGGCCTACGCGCACGTCGCGCACGACTGCATCATCGGCGACCACACGATCTTCGCGAACAACGCCACGCTCGCGGGCCACGTGGAGGTCGGCGATTACGTGACGGTCGGCGCGTTCTCCGCCGTTCATCAGTTCTGCCGCGTCGGCGATCACGCCTTCATCGGCGGCGCCTCGATCTGCACGCAGGACGTGCTGCCGTACGTGAAGACGGTCGGCAACCGTCCCGCTAAAACGTACGGCGTGAACAACATCGGCCTCGGGCGCAAAGGCTTCGACAAGGAGACGATCGAGGCGCTGCAGCGCGCGTATCGCCTGCTCACGCGCTCGAAGCTGCGTCTGCAGGAAGCGCTCGACCGCATCGAAGCCGAGCTCGGGTTCCACTCGGAAGTGCGTTACTTCGCGGAGTTCATCCGCAAATCGCAGCGCGGGGTGATCCGATGACGATCCGCGCCGGCGTCATCGGCACCGGCTACCTCGGCCGCCTGCACGCGCGCATCCTGACGGAGATCCCCGATCTCACCGTGGCCGGGTTTGTGGAGCCGGGCGACGCGGTCGCCGCGGAAGTCGAAGCGAACCTCAAAATTCAACGCTTCGACAGCGTGTCCGCGCTCGCGAAAGCGGTGGACTGCGCGATCATCGCGACGCCTACGACCACGCATTTCACCGTCGCGCGCGAGCTGCTCGAAGCGGGCGTCGACGTGATGATCGAGAAGCCGATCACGGCGACCGTCGACGAGGCGAAGCGCCTCATCGAGATCGCCGATCGCAACGGACGCATCATCCAGGTCGGTCACGTGGAGCGCTACAACCCCGCCATCGTGGCGGTCGCGGACCTCGTCCGCAACGCCCGCTACATCGAAGCGGAGCGCCTCGGTGTCTTCGTCCCGCGCTCTCTCGACGTCGACGTGCTGCTCGACCTCATGATCCACGACCTCAACCTCGTGCTCTCGCTGCAGCAGCAGAAAGTCGTCGAGATCCGCGCGGTGGGCGTGCCCGTGCTCACCGACAAGGTGGACATGACCAACGTGCGTCTCGAGCTCGAGAACGGCGCGGTCGCGAATCTCACGGCCAGCCGTGTCTCGCAGGAGCGCGTGCGCAAGCAGCGCTTCTTCGGCAGCGACTTCTACATCTCCGTCGACACGAAAGAACAGGAAGTGAAGGGCTACCGCCTCGCGGACGACCAGGGCCAGCGCGCGCTGCGGCCGGTCGAGCTCACGGTGACGAAGAAAGAACCGCTGCGCGCGGAGAACGAGGCGTTCCTCGACTGCGTGCGCAACCGCACGCGTCCCACCGTCAGCGGCGAAGACGGCATGGAGGCGGTGGAGCTCGCGCTGCGCGTGCGCGAGGCGATCGACGGCGCGATGAGAAAGTTCAAGTCATGAGCGACAGCATCCAGGTCGGCATCATCGGAGGCTCCGGCCTCTATCAGATGGAAGGGCTCGAGGTGAAGTACGAGCGCTCCATCGACACGCCGTTCGGCGCTCCGTCCGATCCGTTCATCGTCGGCGAGATCGACGGCGTGGGCGTGGCCTTCCTTTCGCGCCACGGCCGCGGGCATCGCTACACGCCGAGCGAAGTGAACTACCGCGCCAACATCTACGGGATGAAAGTCCTCGGCGTGGAGACCATCCTTTCGGCGAGCGCGGTCGGTTCGCTGAAAGAGGAGTACCACCCGACGCACATCGTCTTTCCGCATCAGTTCATCGATCGCACGCGTCATCGCGCGGACACGTTCTTCGGCAACGGGATCGTCGCGCACGTCGCGTTCGCCGATCCGATCTGCGCGGGCGTGTCGTTCCTCATGGGCGACGCGGCGCGCAACGCCGGCGCGACCGTGCACATGGGCGGCACGTACGTCTGCATGGAAGGGCCGCAGTTCTCGACGCGCGCGGAGTCGAACCTCTATCGCTCGTGGGGCGCGGACGTGATCGGCATGACGAACCTGACCGAGGCGAAGCTCGCGCGCGAAGCGGAGCTCTGCTACGCGACGATGGCCCTCGTCACCGACTACGACTGCTGGCATCCCGAGCACGACGACGTCGACATCGCCCAGATCCTCGAATACCTGAAGCAGAACGTGACCATGGCCCAGACGATCCTGCGCACGTCCATTCGCGCCGCCGCGCAGCGCAAGCGCGACTGCGGCTGCGCGACCGCGCTCCAGTTCGCGCTGCTCACGGACCGCAACGCCATCCCTCCGAAGGTGAAGGATGATCTGGAGCCGCTGATCGGGAGATGGAGCAGCGGACGCTGAGCTGGCGAGCTACTGAGCCATTGAGCTATTGAGCCGTTGAGCTATTGAGCTATTGAGCTTCGAGCTGGCGACGCCGCAGCTCAACGGCTCAATGGCTCAACAGCTCAACAGCTCCCCCGTGTTACTCTCCGCCGCCGAAAGGAAGCCTGATGTCCATTCTCGTCGTCGGAAGTGTCGCTTTTGATGCCCTGCAAACGCCGTTCGGAAAGGTCGACCGCTGCATCGGCGGCTCCGCGACCTACTTCTCCGTCGCGGCGTCGTTCTTCACCCCGGTCGAGCTCGTCGCCGTGGTCGGAGACGACTTCACCGACGAAGACGCCTCGGTTTTCGCAGGCCGCAACATCAATCTCGACGGTCTCCAGCGCATCGCCGGCGAGAAGACGTTCTTCTGGAGCGGCGAGTACGGCTACGACCTCAACGTCGCGAAGACGCGCGACACGCAGCTCAACGTCTTCGCCGGCTTCGCGCCGAAACTGAACGATCGCCAGAAGCGCGCGGACGTCCTCTTCCTCGCCAACATCCATCCCGAGTTGCAGCTCGACGTGTTGCGCCAGTGCGAGCGCCCGCGCCTGGTCGCGCTCGACACGATGAATCTCTGGATCGCCACCAAGCGCGCGGAGCTCGAAGCGGTCATCCGCGAAGTCGACCTCGTCATCATCAACGAAGCGGAAGTGCGGCAGTTCACGAACGAGGCGAATCTCGTCAAAGGCTGCCGCGAGATCCTCGCCCTCGGACCGCAGACGCTCGTCGTCAAGCGCGGCGAGTACGGCGTGCTGATGATCACCAACAGCGCGGTGTTTGCCGCGCCCGCGTATCCGCTCGAGAACGTGTTCGATCCCACCGGCGCCGGCGACACGTTCGCCGGAGGCTTCCTCGGCTACCTCGCCTCGCGCCCCGAGATCCAGGATCGCGAGCTGCGCCGCGCCATCGTTTTCGGCAGCGTGCTGGCGTCGTTCACGGTCGAAAAGTTCTCCCTCGACCGCCTGCGCGAGATCTCCCTGCGCGACATCTACGAGCGCTACCAGAGCTTCCGCGCGCTCACGCATTTCGAAGACCACGAGCCGTCATCCTGAGGCTTCGCAGATCGCGCGTCCGGCGTAGGCGGAGATCCTTCGCCGTCGTTGCGGCTTCTAATGAACCTCTTGAAGAGGCGTGAGTGTGAGGCCGAGGACTGCGGCCTTCTTGCTGAGTGACCGGAGAAGGTTGTCACGGTAACGCTGCTCGTAGTAGTCGGCGCCCGGCTCGCGATAGTCGGTGCCGTTTTTGAGCATGGCGTAGAAGATCAAAGCGAGCTTGTGTGCAGTAGCTTTGATGGCCACTGGACGTCCGCAGCGTGAGCGGATGCGGCGGAAGAACGCACCGAGCGCGCAGTCGGCACGCTCGATCGTTTGTGCGGCGAGGCGGAAGGCCTGCGCCGCTCGGTTCGGGCGGATTGTGAAGCCACCGCGGCGGATTGGTTTACCGCCAGTGACGCGATTGTTGGGCGCCAGAGCGAGCCACGCCGCAAAGCATTTGCCGGTACTCCACGCCGACATGTCAGTCCCAGTCTCTGCCAGGATCGTCAGAAGCGAGCCGCTCTCCAGGCCGGGGATGGCTGTCAGATCGACGCCGGCGATCTCGTAGAGCATCGTCCGCGCGTCGTAGTGGGGCTGGTTCTTCCGCCGCGAGAGCTTTCTTGGCGGAAGCTGCCGGTCCGGGTTGTGGCGCTTCTCGAAGGCCGCCAGGTGCTTGGCGATCTGCGCATCGCACTCGGCGATCTTCGTCTGGTACGTGCTGAACAGGTCTACGGCTTGTTCGAGCGCGAACAGATGTTCCTCGCGATAGTTCCCCGTCAGGGCTGCGACGAACTCGCCTTCAGATGCCTTGCATCCTCGTTCCCGAAGAGCGGCAAGCTCACGCGGATTGCGCTGTCCGTCGAGGATTGCCCGAATGATCCGTAGTCCGGTCACGCCGACGATGTCGGACACGATCAGGTGGATCTTGATGTTCATCAGGTCGAGAGCTTTCTGCATGTGCCTGATGTGATCGGCCGCGTATTCGATCAACATTCTTCGCTGACGGGTCAACGAACGCAGCGGAAGCATCATCGCCGGCGGACGGAAGGCAGCGTCGAGCAGTCCATGCGTATGCAACTGCCGGATCCACTGACAGTCCAGCACGTCCGTCTTCTTGTTTCTTCGACCGACGCTGCGAGAGTCGATCAGCCTCGGGTTCAAGCCGTGCTCCTCGAGGATCTCGTACAGTGGCATCCAGTACACGCCCGTGGCTTCGATGGCTACGGTCGTGATGCGGCACGCTTGGAGCCACTCGGCGAGCTCGTGCAGGTCGCGCGTGAACGTGCCGAACGTGCGCACCGGCTCATCACTGCGGTCTTCAGGCACCGAGACCAGGTGTTGCTCGGAGCCCGCGTCGATTCCAGCGGCATTCGGGTTGACGATTTCGAGAGGACCGATAATCTTGCGTTGGGACCGGAAGACTCGAGGTCGTTTGGACATAGGCTCTCCGCAAACTGAATTTGCGGACATCCCGCGACGGAAGATCTCTGACTGAGGACTCTTCTAAACGGGATCGAGCACGTGACCATCAAGCACGTGCTCGTCACCAGATCGGCTTCGATCTTCCGGGACCATGCTCAGGGACGGGCTTGACCACGCACCAATGTCGCGACGGCCTCGCTCGCCGGATGCCGCATCGCTAGAGCTTAGGTTCATTCGATCTTCA
>DASPHZ010000038.1:0-24737 GCA_035629395.1 Thermoanaerobaculia bacterium | reverse complement strand
AGCAGGCCCCGTGCGGCTCCGGCTTCGCCCGAACGCTCCACGTCGAGCGTCCGAACGTCTCCGTGCGAATCGTCAACGGCGGCGATCTCGAGCAGGTCGTCGCCGAGGCCGAAGCGCTCGGCGACTTTTGCGAAGCGACCTACAAAGACGGTACGCGCTACGAGCCGCGTATCCGCGTGCAGCACGTCGCCCGCACTGCGAAGCCGCTCGACGACACCGACACGCTCCTCGTCACCGGCGGCGGCAAAGGCATCGGCTTCGAGACCGCACGGGCCTTTGCCCGCGAGACCGGCGCGAAGCTCATCCTCCTCGGCCGCTCGAAAGACGACGAAGAGCTCCGCCTCAACCTGGCCCGTCTCGACGCGGCGAAGATCCGCTACGCATACGTCGCCGCCGACGTGACGCGGCCGCTGACGCAGACGTTCGAGGACGTCACTGCGATCCTTCACGCCGCCGGCACGAACGTCCCGGCCCTCCTCGACGCGCTCGACGAGGCGTCGTTCAGGAAGGCCACGGCACCGAAGCTCGACGGACTGACGAACATCCTGAACGCGGTCGATCCGCGGAAGTTGAAGCTCCTCGTCACCTTCGGCTCCGTCATTGCCCGCACGGGCATGCGCGGCGAGGCGCACTACGCCTTCGCCAACGAATGGCTCGCCCGCCGCACGAAGGAATTCGGCGAAGCGCACCCAGGCTGCAAAGCAATCTGCATCGAGTACTCCGTCTGGTCCGGCATGGGCATGGGCGAGCGCCTCGGGACGATGGAAATGCTTCGCCGCCAGGGCATCACCCCGATCGCTCCCGACGCCGCCACGCGTCTCGCGCTCGACCTGGCTGCCGCGCCGCCCGCCGCGCACCTCATGGCCTGCGGCCGCCTCGGCGATCCGCCCACCATCCGTTTCGACACCGGCGCGCCACCGCTGCTGCGCTTCCTCGAGCAGCCGAAGGTGCACATCCCCGGCGTGGAGCTCATCGCCGACTCCGAGCTCTCGCTCCGCAACGATCCCTATCTGGAAGACCACGCCTTCGGCGGCGAGCCGCTCTTCCCCGCCGTCGTGGGGATGGAGGCAATGGCGCAGGTCGCGCACGCCGCGACCGGCGGGCTGCCGTCGCGCATCGACGACCTCGAGCTGCTCCATCCGGTGACGCAGTCGACGCTGCGCATCGCCTCGGTCGTCGAAGGCGACGCCGTGCGCCTCGTCCTGCGCACCTCCGCGACGCAGTTCAGCCTCGACCACTTCCGCGCGCGCATCTCGACTGCGCCGCGCGGCGAGCGGCCACGCATCGCCATCCCCGCGGGCAACGTCCAGCTCGAGCCGCATGACGTCTACGGACCGCTGCTCTTCCACACCGGCCGCTTCCAGCGCCTGCGCCGCTATCGCGTCCTCACCGCGACGCAATGCGTGGCCGAGCTCTCCGCCGCGAGCAACGCGCCGTTCCATCGCTATCAGCCACAGGCGCTCCTGCTCGGCGACCTGACCATCCGCGACGCCGCCATCCACGCGCTGCAGGGCAGCGTCCCGCACCAGACCGTGCTCCCGGCCGGCATCGCCTCGGTGGAGCTGTTCGCGCCGGTCGAGGGTGAGGCGATCGTCGTCGCCCACGAGGTCGAGCGCCACGCCGGCCACTTCGTCTGGAACGTCGACATCGCATCTCCCGACGGACGCCTCTTCGAGCGCTGGACCGGCCTGCGCCTGCAGGTCGTCGCCAGCCGGGAGCGCGTCGAGGATCTCGCGCCCGCCCTCTGGGGTCCGTATCTCGAGCGCCAGCTCGGCGTGCGCATCGAAGTCGGACCCGACGCGCTCGACCGGGTGGCGGGCCCCGTGCTGCGCCGCAAGGACGGCAAGCCGCTCGTGGAAGGGACGCACGTCTCCGCGTCGCACGATGCCGGGATCGGCCTGGCCGTGCGGCATGAAGAGCCGATCGGCTGCGACGTGCAGTTCGTCGACATGGACGCGTGGAACGACCTCCTCGGACATCACGACGCGCCGCTGACCGGCGTCTGCATGCAGCTCTCCGGCGATGAAGAGCCGTTCGCCGCGGCACGCGTCTGGAGCGCGCGCGAGTCGTTGAAGAAACTCGCCGGCGATCCTCTCGTGCCGCTCGTCGTCGACACCACCGGCGATCACCGCCGCGTCACATTCCGCTCCGGCAACCGCCGCATCGATACGTTCGTGTTGAGGGACTGCGTGGTCTCCGTCGCCAGGAACTAGCCATGAAAACCTACGAATACCATCACACCGTCGGCTTCCAGGAAACGAACCTCATCGGCAACGTCTACTACGTGCATTACCTCTCCTGGCAGGGCCGCTGCCGCGAGATGTTCCTGCACGACCACGCGCCGGGCGTGCTCGAAGACATCGCCGGCGGTCTGAAGCTCGCCACCGTGCGCGTGAACTGCGAGTACGAGGAAGAGCTCTTCCCGTTCGATCACGTGATCGTGCGCATGTCCCTGGGCGTGCTCAAGCCGAGCGGCCTGACGCTGAAGTTCACGTACGTGAAAGAGGCCGAGGGACGCGAGACGGTGGTCGCGCGGGGGGAGATGGAGATCGCCTGCCTGCGCGGCACCGCCGCCGCGCCGGTCCCGGAGGAGCTGCGGGAAGCCCTGCGCCCCTATCGCGAACAAGCCGCGTGAGGGGAGAGTGCTCGATCGTCGTCGACCGAGCAAACAGGGGTTGTCGGTGATCGGTTCTCAGTTGTCTGGCAGCAGCGCGAAGTCGCGAAATCACTTAAATCCGATCGCCGATCACTTTTTTCCCGGCCGTGATCGCTTTCCGACGTGCTCCGCAGCCTCGCCAGCCTGCGCGGCGTTACCCTCGCAACGGATGCGGCCGGCAATCTCTCGCTGCCGTCGCTGCCGCCGGGGCCGTACGAGGTCGCGTTACTGCCCGGCCACTGGACCCGCGTCGACCTCGTGCCGGGCGAGACCATCCTCGCGCAGGAATTCGAGAAGCGCCCCTAAGCGATCGACACGCCCACGAGCCGCCCGATCCCGAACGTCAGCGCCGCCGCGACGAGGCCGAAGGCCACCTGCCGCAATCCTGAAAACCACGCCGAGCGTCCCGTGAACAGCGTAATGGCCGAACGCGGTCATCGTGATCCTGCTGCTGTTCTCATGACGAAAACGCGGCGTACTCCGCCAGCCGCTACGCGACAGGAACGGGCGGCAAGCGAACCCGATGCCTTGACATGCCGTTTTTCCGGAATTACGTTGGGCCGTAGCCCACTATGAAAATGAGGCGGTTCCTCCGTGGCGAGTCTTTCGTCATGCCGGAGGTGGCGTCGCCGATGCGGACGGCATCGGGCTGCAGCGATCGAACGTCGCCGCTCGCCAGGCACCGGCGCGGGAATGTGGCCGTGCATGCAGTGAAGATGCGATGAAGCTCGCGTGGGCAGCGCAATCGTCCAGACGACAAGGAGGAGGAGCAATGACCGTATCCCCCGACAATGGCCGCCGCTGGGTTCGCGACTATGTGTTCGACGCGCTGAAGGACCTCGGCATCCACTACATCTTCGGCGTCCCCGGCACGAACGAGATCCCGATCATCGACGGCACCGACGTTCCCTCGAACGACGTCACGTACATCGAGTGCCTGCACGAGAACATCGCCATCGGCGCGGCGATCGGCTCGGCGCGCATGACCGGCCTTCCCGGCATCATGCTCTGCCACATCACGCCCGGCATCGCCCACGCCATCGGCAATCTCTACAACGCCTGGCGATCGCGCGTGCCGCTGATCGTCCTCTGCGCGCAGCAGCAGAACGAGCTCGTCACGCAGGAGCCGCTGCTCGAGTCGGACGTGGTCGAGATCGCGCAGCAGTTCACGAAATGGGCGCACGAGGTGCGCGCGCCGGAGGAAGTCCCGCTCGTGCTGCAGCGGGCGTTCAAAGAGGCGATGGCGCCGCCGACCGGCGCGGTGTTCATTTCGTTCCCGTGGGAGTTCATGGCCCGGGAGATCGGGCCCGAGGACCGGCTGCCGGGGATCACGCGGATCTCGCAGCACTTCACGGGCGATCCCGAGGCGATCCGTGCCGCCGCCGACGCGCTGGCGGGCGCACAGAACCCGATCATCGTCGCCGGCGACGCCGTCGGCTACGCCGGCGCGTGGCCGGAGCTGCAGGAGCTGGCGGAACTGATCGGCGCGCCGGTGGTCATGCAGAGTCTGAGCAGCGTCGCGAACTTTCCCAACGACGACGTCCATTGGCAGGGCGAGCTGCCGACCTCGCAGTCCGGCACGCAGGCCGTCTTCGCCGAACACGACGTCGCGTTCCTCGTCGGCTGGGGGCCGCAGGCACAGGTGACGGTCTTCAAGTACTCGGACGGCCCGCTCATCCCCGCAACCGTCAAGCAGGTCTACCTGACGAACAACACCTGGGACATCGGCAAGAACCACTTCGGCGAGGTGGCCGTCTTCGGCGGCGTGAAGGCGACCCTCCCGGAGATCAACCGGCTCATCGCCGAAAACCCGCCCCCCGGCGCGGCGGCGCGCAATGAAACCATGCGCAAGCTCGCCGTGACCCGCGCGCAGAACTGGGCGCAGTACATTGAGACGGCGAGCCAGCAGCAGGAGATCTGGGCCGTGCTCGTCGCGGACGCACTGCGGAAGACGATCGACAGCCGCGGCCTTCAGAAGCAGTTCGTGTATGTCCAGGAGGCGATCTCCGATCAGGCGCCGTTCCAGTTCCTCCTCCCCCTGGGGACCGCCAGCGCCGAGCCGATCAGCTACTACTCCCTCGCCGGAGGGTCCCTCGGATGGTCGATGCCGGCCACGATCGGGATCAAGCTCGAGGAGAAGGGCTACCAGGGCATCGACACCCGCCTGGTCGTGGCCGCGACCGGCGACGGCTCGGCTCTCTTTTACACGCAGACCTGGTGGACGGCGGCGCACCGGAAGTTGCCGGTGCTGTACATCATCACCAACAATCGCGAATACCACACGCTGCAGCTCGGCCTGCAGACGATCATCAGCGTCTACGGCAACGCGCCCGGCTACATGTGGAATCCGGTGACGGACAATCCGTCGTATTTGTTCATCGAGCATCCGGACGTCGACTTCCTTGCGCTGGCGAAATCGTTCGGCATTGCGAACGGCGCCCGCGTGACGGAGCCGGCGCAGGTGCTCGCGGCCGTGGAGGCGGCGGTCGATCACGTCCTGCGCGAGAACAGCTCGTATGTGCTCGACGTCCGTCAGGCGCAGAATCCGCGCGCCACTCCCTCGACCGCGGATACGCAGGCGGCGACCGGGCCCACGGGGGTGCCGCACGCAATGTGGTCGCAGCCGCCGCTCGACATCTATCACCACCGCGGCAAACAGCCGGAATACGACGGTGTCCCGGCGAACGTCCCGCTGATCTTCTGAGTAGAGCAGTATGCAGCGGAGGCGCAGCGTTCGGCGCTGCGCCTCCGTAGAGAGCACTCCGTTGCTATGCCGGCACGAGCGCGTAGTCTGCCGGCATCTTCTCCAGCGTGGCGATGCTGATGTGCGGCCAGCTCACTCGTTCTGGAAGTTCGTCCTGGCGGGGGCGGAAAAAGTTCAGCAGGACCACCTGCGAGTATTGCAGCCGTAACCGCGGCGCGCCGGTTTCGTCCTTCTCGGCCAGCTCCTGAATCCAGAACGTCGACTTCATGCTGACCGGCTCTGCCTCTCGAACCGAGAATGGGACATTCCTGATCCCGGCGCTCTTGTGGGTCGAGTCGACGGTCAGCGTCGTCGTCCGCACGATGTTCACGCCCTCGTTGGCGAAACGAAGGATCTGGTTCATGTCCGCCGGGCTGAATCCGGGAAACCCAGGCACACCGACCACATTCCCCATGAACGGGTTGTCGATGTAGTGCTTGTATGGCTCGAGATACGGGTCGTCCCTGAAGTCGTAACCCGGAGTCAGCACGTTTTCGAAGCGACCGGACGGCAGGCCGCTGATGGGAGGGATTTCCGGCATGCCCTTATGAACCGCTGATGTACCGAGGGCCAGAACGGAGTTTCCGTGGGGAATCGATGCGAGCCGCGCGACATCCAGCTCCACTTCCGATACTTCGCCGTCCACGATCTGGTCGTCCGTGGACCTGCGGTTCTTCTCATACAGCCACAAGCCGGGCTCGTGGTGAATCGGCAGTCCCGGCTTGCCCGCGAGGCCGCGGCTGTCAGGGCGGTCTTCCGCCGCGACCTGAGCGATCTTCTGCAGGTAATCGAGTGTGACGACGAATTGATCGGAATCGGAACAACCGGGCCGTTTCAGACCGCGATTGGGAACGTCATCGTCGACGAAGGTGAATCGAAGTTCTTCATCGTACTGATTCATCAGCACGCGGAACTTGAATCCCTCAGGCGGCGCCGGAGCCTTCTGAAAGGGGAGAGCAATCATGTTCCACCCCGTGCCCCGTCCGGTCCAGACTCCCACCAGTTGCTCGAGGGGCCCCAGGTCCGGCGGCAGCGGCGCATCACGGTCGCTCACCTTTTCCAGGTGCATGGGCTGCGGCGGAACAATCTCAGCAAACTTGCGGGTCCTGCGATCGCCTTTGTTGTTGTCCATGATGTCTTTCCTTTCCGGTCGAGATCTTGAGAAATGTCGCGAACGCCGGGCTCCCTGCCCGGCACTATCGCTGGTCGAAGTAAGTGAGCTTCACCGTGAACTGCCGTGGCTTCTTCTTCCGCGGAATCTGTGCGTCCGCCAGCGCGGCTTCCTGCTCTTCGGAGAAATCGGGATCGATGTACTTCCGGATCAGCGCGGCGGAGGTTTTTGCGTAGCTGGCCATCATCGCGACGGAAGGCGAAACGCCGTGGGTCTGCTCGTACACGGTGGCGATCGGCTCCATCCCAAATGCCTTTTCGAGGACCAGGTTGGTCGAGCGGAGCGAGCCCTCGACCCAGCCCTGATAGTCGGAGTACGCCTCATTACAGGTGTAAATGCCCTCGAGCGGCTCGGCGAGGAACGGGATGACGTCCGCGTCGTCGGCGTGGAGGCCCCACTGGTGCACCCCGTAGTCGAACCGCTCGCCCGGGGGAAGGCCGAAGACCGTGGAACCCTCCCAGATGCGCGCGCTGGTCAGCACGGGCCGCGGCACGTAATGCGTGTTGAACAACCATTTGAAGAAGGCGGTGGCGGTTTCGACCACGGCTTCCGACGCGGCGAAGATCGTCTGCGGCTCGCGGCCGCTGTACTCCCGCTGCATCGGCGAGTCGAAGCGCGGGCCGTTCTCCTGGAGGGCCCGCCAGAAGTTGATGTTCAGGTAGTCGCAGTAGATGGTCAGGGCCGCGGGCAGGCTGTATTTCCTGTTGGTGATCCGATTCAGCTTGTCCACCAGGTCCGGCGGAACCGTCTTGCCGTGCTGCTGCAGCCAGCTCTCATACTCCAGCGCGGCGGTGTTGGCCTCGTCGATGGCATAGAACGGATACACCGAGCCGAGTGGAAGATCGGAGAAGTTCGGGCCGTACTCGACGGAGATCGGGCCGTACTCCTCGGAGCTCTCGCCGGTCAGGTTGTTGCCCCACCAGGCCTGGTCGTAATAGAGATTCATCTTCGCCAGCGGCTGGTTGGTGGTGGTCTGTAACGCGTTCCACAACCGCTCCGCGCGCCCTTCAGGAAGCGTATTGAGGGCGTTCGACTTCACGAAGAGTGTTTCCAGCGGAAGCCGGGGCAGCGCCAGAATCACCTTTTTCGCGGTGAGGGTGCCGATCGTGCGGCGCCCTTTCCGGTCGATCGTGCTGTAAGTGACGACATAACCGTCCGCGGTCTTCTCGTCGATGCTTTCCAGTTGCGTGTTGAGGAAGATCTTGCTCCCGCCGATGGCCTTCACGAGCGCGTTCGGCAATGTGCTGTAGCCGTTTGCGAGCGTGAAGAAATTCGGATCGGCGGGAAAGTCCTCCAGCAACTGGTACGCCTCACCGGCGTTCATTTTCGAGAGGAACGTGCCGTTGAAGCCGGCGATGCCGTACAGGAGCTGGATGCACTCGTTCGAGTAGCCCATGTCGGCGAAGAGATTCCACAAGGACCAGTCCTTGAGCAGCACGCCGTTCCACTGGCATTCGAGGCGGAACTTCTGCCAGAACTCCGGAGTGCGCTTCTCAGGCCGGTCCTTGAACTGCGGGTTGACGGACAGGATGCGGTTGAAAACCGTGTCGATGATGGTGGAGGGATTGATCCCCCGTTCGGCGGGAGCCAGGTTGTACAGCTCGTCCCATAGCGCGTAATTGTTTTCGGCCGCCTGATTGTTGTTGAAGCTCGTGCCGCGGAAGTAGAGGCGGTTGCTGCCGCTCGGCCCCATCGGGAACGGCACGACTTCCTTATCGAGATCGAGCAACAGGAAAAGGGCCATCAGGTTGTCCATCAGGTCGAGGGTGAAGCGCATGCCTCCTTCCTCTTCCTTGACAGTCTCCTTCTCCCCGCGGTCGTCGAAGTGAATCAGGTCGGAGTCGAGCCTGCCGCCGGTGCGGTCCGATTTCTCGAAAATCAGAATGCTGGCGTCGGGATTCTGATCGAGGACGCGCCAGGTGATGTAAAGGCCGGCCATGCCGGCGCCGACGACGAGCGTGTCGAGGGTGGAGGGAATGGAGTTTTTGTGTGCAAGATCAGCAGAGGTCAGATGAGGCATGCCGCAGCTCCTTTCGCGGTCTCATGGTCAGAGCAGGAGAGGGTTCCGGAATCTGGCCCGCGCCCGGCCGATGCTGACACGCATGCGCCCGACACGCGCTCCCGCTGGCTGACCTTCAGTTGTAATGGATAAACCCGCGGCCATTATAAGTCCGCATGCGGAATGGCGTAAACAAATCCTTACGCAACTCCGTAATCGGCGCACAGTGACGGCCGGTGACGCCGGCGAGCTCTTTCCGGACGTCGTCGCGTTCGCGGCGAGGGGAAGTCTTTCCCGAGACCTCTAATGAAAAAGTGACAAAGCAGAACTAAGCGATCGACACGCCCACGAGCCGCCCGATCCCGAACGTCAGCGCCGCGGCCACGAGGCCGAAGGCCACCTGCCGCAATCCTGAAAACCACGCCGAGCGTCCCGTGAACAGCGTGATGGCCGCGCCGACCGTGAACAGAGCGAGCGTGCTGAAAAGCACGCTGAGCAGCATCGCCGTCCTTCCGAAGGCGAAGAACAGCGGAAGGACGGGGACGATCGCGCCGAGGGAGAAGAGGATGAAAGACGTGATGGCGGCGACCCATGGCGAGTCGCCGAGCTCCGCGGTGTCGATGCCGAGCTCCTCGCGCGCCAGCGTCTCCAGCGCCGTGGTGCTGTCGCGCATCATGCTCGCCGCGAACGCGCGCGCCTGCTCTTCGCCGAGCCCGCGCGCCTGATAGATGAGCGCGAGCTCTTCCTCCTCCTCCTCCGGCGCGGTGAGCAGTTCCTCCTCCTCCGCTTCGAGCTGGTGCCGGTACAACTCGCGCGAGCTCTGCACGGACAGCCATTCGCCCAGCGCCATCGAGCCCGCGCCCGCGAGCAGTCCCGCCAATCCGGCGATGAGCACCGTGCGCTCGCTCATGGCCGCGCCGGCAACACCCATGACGAGACTGAGATTCGAGACCAGGCCGTCGTTCGCGCCGAGGACCGCGGCGCGCAGCGCATTGCCGCCACCGGTGCGATGCCGTCCTTCGAGCCGCGCCACGTCGGTGCCGGCGAACCCGCCGCGCATCGAGCGCATGAGCTGGATCACGCGTCCGTGCGATTGCTCGTCGGCGTGAAAATCGCCCGCGTCGGCCTGCAGCGCGTACTTGTTCGTCCCGGCGCGTTCCAGCGACTGCACGGACGGCAGCACGACGCCGGTGCCGAACCGCTTCGCCACCCATCCCAGCGTGCGTGTGCGCCACGACGGCCTGAAGTCGACGGCCGGCTCGCCCGCGTCCTCGAGCCGTTTCCGCCACCGCTCCGCATGCCGCCGCTCCACACCCGCCAACCGCCGGTAAACCTCGGCGAGCCGCGAGTCCTTCTCCGCGACGGCGAGCGAGTCGTACAGCGCGGCGCCGTTCAGTTCATCGACGAGATTGTCGACGAGCCGCTGCCGTTCGCGCGTGCCCAGTCCCACGCGGACAGCATAGCGTCAGAGCAGCGTCCTCGCGAGGCGGATCAGCTCGAGCCCGTGCTGGAGCGAGACGCTTCTGCCGATCTCGCGCTGCACGTTCCTGATGAAGCCGTCGATGTCGCCGCGCTCGAGCCGCTTGCGCAGATTGCGCGCGTCTTTCTCGTTCGTCACCCACTGATCGGCGAGCGTGCCGAGGGACGCGGCGGAGGTGAGGATCGAGAATGCGATCGTGGCCGATCCGCGGTTGCCCGCGGCGTCCGTTGCGGTCGCCATGAAGACGTTCGTCGCCGCGAACAGGGACGCCGGTCCGATGATGTCCTGACAGTCGCTCGTGGCGACGCCGGACACGGCGTCGAACGCATTGCAGAAGATCGTCACCGTCTCGCCGAGCTCGTACGTGGCTTTTGCGTTCGCGTACGTGATCACGGGCGCCGTGGCGTCGCGGCGAATCGTGTACGAGCTGGTCGCGATGCCGCCGAGGGAGAGCGCGCTGCAGAAGACGGTCTCGCCGGCGGTGTCGTTGGTGACGACGAGAGGCTCGCATCCCGCGAGCACGATCACGTCGGATTCGTCGTCGGTCATCGTCCACGACACCGCGACGTCGGATGTGTACCAGCCGTGGTTGCCGGCGGTGCCGCTGATGTTCGGCGTGAGGACCGGCGGCGTGAAATCCTGGGCGAGGAGCGGCAGGGCGAAGACGAAGCCCAGGGCGAATACGAAGACGGAGCGATGGATCATGAGGTTCCCCCGGAAAGTAGTGGCTGAAGCTGGAGGGGGAACGTATGCCGGGAGCATGCCGTCACGCGGCGCTCTCCTCACGGATGCGACGAGCGGGAGATCAAAGACGAGTGAGGGCGAGCATGGTCACGTCGTCCGCGGCCGGGGCGCCGCCGCTGAACGTCTGCACGTGCGCCTCGATCGTTTCGAGGATCTTCGGGGCGGACGTTCCGTGCAGCGGGGCGACGAGCTCTGCGATCGGTTCGAGGCCGATCTGTTCGTCCAGTTCGTTCTCCGCCTCGGTCACGCCGTCCGTGAACAGCACGAGCGAGTCTCCCGCCTCGAGCGTCACGTTCTGATTGCGGTACTTTGCAAAGCCGAAGAGGCCGACGACCATGTCCGTCGTCGTGAGCTGATCGACGCCTCGGTTCGAGATCACGAGCGGTGCGACGTGGCCCGCGTTCGTAAACTCGACGTTGCCCGTTTTCGGATCGAGCACGCCCACGACCATCGTCACGAACTTCGAGGGAGCGGTCTTCGGCGCGAGCGTGGCGTTGAGCTCGCGCACCAGATCGGCGGGCGTGGGATCGGTGCGCGTGAAGATGTTGAACGCCGTGGCGACGCTCGCCATCACCAATGCGGCCGTGATCCCCTTGCCGCTGACGTCGGCCATGATGAAGTAAATCCGCCCGTCGGGGCGGACGACGATGTCGTAGTAGTCGCCGCTCACGGTGCGGCACGGCTTGTTCGTCCCCGCGAGCACGTAGCCGGGCGTCGAAGGCAGTTCCGCCGGCAGCAGGCGGCTTTGAATCACGTACGCGGTGCGCAGTTCTTCTTCGAGCTTCGCTTTCGCGACCGAGGCCTCGCGCAGGCGCGTCGTCTCGAGCTTGCGTGCGGCGAAACGGGCGATCTGCGCGATGAGGTGCACGTCGTCGTGCGTGACGGCGCCGCGCTGCGCGAGAAAGTCGAGGTAGAGCACGCCGAGGACGGCGTCACCGATCATGAGCGGAGCGCAGACGGCGGAGCGGATGTTCTGCGCGACGATCGACTCCGCACGCGCGAGCTTCTCGTCCTGCGACGTGTCGACGAACGAAACGACGTTGCGCCCTTCGACGACTTCGGCGAGCAGCGTGCGCGAGATGTAGAGATCGAGCGAATCGCTTTCGTCGCTGCGGCGCAGCAGGACGTTGTCGAAGGACTTGCCGTCCGCCGCGAGCAATGCCAGCGCGGCGCGCGAGGGCTGCAGCAGCTCGATGACGCGATCGAGGATGAAGTCGAACAGCTCCCCCATCGGCCGGTCTTCGATGAACTGCATGGCCAGCATGGCCAGCACGTTCGTGCGCGTGGTGTCGCCGACCGCGTCGCGCAGCGGAATGGCGAGGTTCTTCGCATGTGAATCGCTGTCGAGGGCGATGAGCTGCGACTGCGAGGAAATGTCGTCCGGCTCGAAGACGACTTCGCTGTCGCCGAGAGCGATGCGGTCGCCGGGACGCAGCGCGACCGGGGCGGCGAGGCGCGAGCCGTTGAGCATCGTCCCGTTGACGCTGCCGCAGTCGCGTACGAGCCACTGGTCGGACTCGTACACGATCTCCGCGTGCCGGCGCGAGAGATAACGGTCCTTGATCGGAATCGTGCACTCGGTCGCGCGTCCCAGCGAGATCACCGGACCGCGCGCGTCGACTTTCATCGGCGCGAGGTTCGGCTGGAGGACGGTCAGTCGGATCGGGCGCGGGTCCATGAGCGTGAGGCGATATTGTACGCGGCGATGCGTTTCCTCAAACAGTGGCTTCCGGTGGTCTTGTGGACCGCCGTGATCCTCTTCGCTTCGAACGACCGGCTCTCCGCGGACTCGACCGGTGGCGTGCTCGATCGCCTCTTCGGATTCGAAGTTCCGTACGCGGTCAACATCGCCGTTCGCAAGGCCGCGCACCTCGCGGTTTACGCGATCCTCGCCGCGCTCACCTGGCGAGCCGACAAACGCAGAAACGTCGTCCTCGGCATCGCCCTCTTCGTGGCGATCCTCGACGAAACGCGTCAGGGGCTGATGACCGTCTCGCGCAGCGGCAAGGTCTCGGACGTCGTCATCGACATGGTCGGCGCGTGGATCGCGTTCACGGTTTTGCAGCGCGTCCGCGGTTCAGGCTCCGCACGACCTTCGTGACGACCGCACGCGGACTCACGCGCAACGACTGCATGGCGATCTTGTTCTGCAGGCCGGTGACGGCGACGCGTTTGCCGCGCTGCATGGCCTGATAGCCGATGCGCGCGACGTCCATCGAGGCCATCGGCTTCGACAGCTTGAACAGCGGCGATTCTTTGATGTTCGCGACCTCCGCGAATCCCGTGGCCGTCGGTCCGGGGCAGAGCGCCGTCACCGTCACGCCCGTGCCGCTCAACTCCTCCGCAATCGCTTCGGAGAACGAGACGACGTACGCCTTCGTCGCGTAGTACACGGCCATGAACGGGCCGGGCTGAAAACCGGCGGTCGAGGCGACGTTGAGAATGCGGCCGCGGCCGCGCGCGATCATCCCGCCGAGGAAGAGTTTGGTGAGGTGCGTGACGGCGGTGACGTTGACCTGGATCATGTCCAGCTCCGTCTTCAGGTCCGTGTCGGCGAACGCGCCGCCGGTGCCGAAGCCGGCGTTGTTGACGAGGACGTCGATGGTGAGCCCGCGGTCGCGAATGGTTTCGAAGAGTTTCCGCGGCGCGGCCTCCTCCGATAGATCCGCGGGAACGACATGTGCTGTGATGTGGTGATGCGCCTCGAGCTCCTTCGCCAGTGCCTGCAGCTTCGCCTGGCTGCGTGCGACGAGGACGACGTCGTGACCGTCGCGTGCGAACAGATGCGCGAGGTCGAGGCCGATTCCGCTGGAGGCGCCGGTGATGAGGGCAGTCTGCTTCATGCGCGCAGTCTATCGCTCGCGGTGATCCTCGCGCTCGCGTCCGGCGCGCGCGAGTTGCTGCCGGGTTATGTCGCGGTCGAGCTCATCGTCGATGTCGAAGGACACGTGAAACAGCTCACCTTCAAGAAGCCGCAGAGCGCAGAGCTGGAAAAAGCGGTGCGCGCATGGAAGTTCAAACCGGCGATGCTGGATGGGAAGGCAGTCGAAGCGCGGCTGATTTACATCAGCGCGCTGTATCCGCGCACCGAAAAAGAAGCGGAAGCGTATCGGTGGTAACGAAGCGCCGGCGTCCCGTGCCGGCTTCATGCGGACGAGGGCCGCGTCACCCGTCTCACGGTACATTACGCGGATCCATGCGCAAGAAGAACGGAGGCTCAGTGAAGGTTCAACGCACGATTCTCGCGGCGCTCGTCGCGCTGCTGGCGATCACGGCCGGCGCGCAGCAGAAGCAGCCGCTCACACACGAGACGATGTGGCTGATGAAGCGCGTCGGCGCGCCGGCGATCAGCCCGGACGGCAAATGGGTCGTCTTCCCGGTGACCGAGCCGTCGTACGACGAGAAGGAACAGACCAGCGATCTGTGGCTCGTGCCCGCCGACGGCAGCGCGAAGCCGCGCAAGATCACGTCGATGAAGGCCGGCGAGAGCGATCCGTCGTGGTCGCCGGACAGCCGCCGCATCGCCTTCGCCGCGAAGCGTGACGCGGACGAAGTCAGCCAGATCTACGTCCTCGACATCGCCGCCGGCGGCGAGGCGCAGCGCATCACCAGCCTCTCGACAGCCGTGCGCCGCCCGCGCTTCAGCCCCGACGGCAAGCGCCTCATGTTCGCGAGCACCGTCTTCCCCGACGCGCTCGACGACGAAGCGAACAAGAAAGCGGCGAAGGACGAGAAGGACCGCAAGTTCAAGGTGCGCGTCTACGACTCCTTCCCCATCCGCGCGTGGGACCGCTGGATCGACACGAATCGCGAGCCGCACATCTTCGTGGCCAACGCCGACGGCACCGGCGTGAAGGACCTCCTCGCGGGCACGAAGCTCGTTGCCGAGCCGGGCTTCGGCGGGACGGGTGGCGGCAGCGGGAGCGAAACGCTCAACGGCGAATGGACGCCCGACAGCCAGTCGATCGTCTTCGCCGCGACGACCGCGATGAACAGCGCGGCGTATGCGGAAGTGGCGTGGAACCTGTGGCGCGTCGGCGCAACCGGTGGTGAGCCCGAGCGCATCGCGTCGACGAACGGCAGCTACGGCAGTCCGTCCTTCAGCGCGGACGGCAAGACGCTCTTCGCCACGTTCGAGCCGAACAACGGCAGGACGTACAACCTCTCGCGCCTCGTCGCGTTCGACTGGCCGTCCATGCGCAACGAGCGCACCGTCGCGCAGACCGACCGCTCCGTCGACGACTACGTGATCACGCCGGACGGCAGGACCGTCTACTTCACGGCCGAGGATTCGGGACTGGTCAACATCTTTACCGTTCCGGCGACGGGCGGTACGGCAACGCTGTTCCTGAAGCCGGAACGCGGCGTCTACAGCGGCCTGGCCATGGCCGACGACGCACCGGTGCTCGTCGGGCAATGGGGCTCGTCGGTCGATCCCGCGGAAGTGGTGCGCATCGACACGGCCGCCAAGTCGCATCGCCACCTCTCTTCGTTCAACGCCGAGCAGGCCGCGAAAGTCGACTGGCAGGCGCCCGAGCACTTCTGGTTCACCTCGAAGCGCGGACGGAAGATCCACAATCTGATCGTCAAACCGGCCGGCTTCGATCCGTCGAAAAAGTACCCGCTCTTCGTGCTCATCCACGGCGGCGCGCACAACATGTGGCGCGACCAGATCTCGCTGCGCTGGAACTATCACCTGCTCGCGAAGCCCGGCTACGTGATGCTGCTGACGAACTACACCGGCTCGACGGGATTCGGCGCCGAGTTCGCGCAGGCGATCCAGGGCGATCCGCTGCGCGGTCCCGCGGAAGAGCTGATCGAAGCGGCCGATGCGGCCATCGCGAAGTATCCGTTCGTCGACGCCTCGCGTCAGGTCGCCGGCGGCGCGAGCTACGGCGGGCATCTCGCGAACGCGCTCGAGGCGTGGTCGGGCACGCGCTTCAAGGCGCTCATCAGTCACGCCGGTCTCGTCAATCTCGAGACCCAGTGGGGCACCTCGGACACGATTTACGGACGCGAGCTCGCCATGGGCGGTCCCGTGTGGGAGCAGAACGAAGCCTGGCGCACACAGAACCCGGTGCGCTCGGCGGCGAACTTCAAGACGCCGATGCTGCTCTCGATCGGAGAGAAGGATTACCGCGTGCCGCTCAACAACACGCTGGAAATGTGGGCGCTGCTGCAGCGCCTGCGCGTGCCGAGCCGGCTGCTGGTGTGGCCCGAGGAGAACCACTGGATCCTCAATGCGGAGAACTCGCGGGTCTTCTACAAAGAGGTCGACGAGTGGTTACGAAGGTGGGTCACTCCCGGCCCGCAGTGAGGCGGCGGACTACAATCGCGGCCATGAAACGCGTCCTCCCCCTGGCGTTGATGCTGCTCGGCGCGCTGTCCACGCGCGCCGAGCTTCCGTTCATCGAGAACGACTACCAGCGCGCCGTGCGCGAGGCGTCCGCGAAAAACGTCCCTATCTTCGTCGAAGCCTGGGCCCCCTGGTGACACACCTGCCGCTCGATGAAGGCTTACGTCTACACGGACAAGAGCCTCGAGCGGTACGCCGGGCGGTTCGTCTGGCTCAGCGTCAACACGGAAGCCGCGGAAACCGCGGCGTTCCTCAAGAAATATCCGATCCCCGCGCTGCCCACGCTCCTCGTGCTCGATCCGAAGCGCGATACGGTGGCGCTGCGTTACGTCGGCGGCGCGACCGTGCCGCAACTGCGCAAGATGCTCGACGACGCGGAGCGCTCGCATCGCGCGCGCATGGAAGCGCAGACCGATCGCCTGCTCGCGGAAGCGGATCAACTCGCGTCCGAGGGAAAGCAGGCCGACGCGGCGAAGACTTATGACGCCGCCATTCGCACCGCACCGGGACGCTGGACGCGACTCGGCCGCGCCGCGGAGTCGCTGGTGTATTCGCTGTCCCTGGCGGGCGATCGCGAACGCTGCACCGCGCGCGCTCTCGAGCTCTATCCGCGTCTCAAGGGCACGATGGCCGCGGCGAATGTGGCCTCGACGGGTCTCTGGTGCGCGATCGCGCTGAAGCAAGACGCGGACGTCGCGAAGCTCGAGACGTACACGCGCGAAGCGTTCGACAACAAGAAGATCGAGATGTCGAACGACGATCGCTCCGGCCTGTACATGGCGCTCATCGAGGCGCGCGACTTCGAAGGCGACGACGAAGGCGCGATCGCACTGCGCGGCGAATGGGTGGCGTTCCTCGAAGAGGCGGCCGCGAAAGCGACGACGCCCGAGCAGCGCACCGTCTACGACTCGCACCGTCTCAGCGCCTATCTCGACCTCGGCATGCCGGAAAAGGCGGTGCCGATGCTCGAGCAGTCGGAGCGCGATTTTCCGGACGACTACAACCCGCCCTCGCGACTGGCGTACGCGTACAAAGCGCTCGAGCAGTACGACAAAGCGCTGGCCGCATCGGATCGCGCGCTGGCAAAGGTGTACGGCCCGCGCAAGCTCGCGGTCCTCAGCGTGCGCGCGGATATCTACATGGCCAAGGGCGATGCGAAGACGGCGAAGGAAACGCTCGTGCAGGCGATCGAGTACGGCAAGTCGTTGCCGGAAGGTCAGCGCCCGGACAAGCGCATCGCGGCTTTCGAGAAACGCCTCGCGGAGATGAAGTAGGCGGCGATCGACAACACGATCGTCGCCAACGTCATCGCCCTCCCTCTCACGAATGCGTCCGGCCGGTACACGAGGCGGACACGATGCTGCCCCTTCGGCACGAACACGCCGAGGAACGCGTGATTCGCGAACTGCGTCTCCACGCGACGGCCATCGACGTAGGCACGCCACCCTTTCCACGCGGGGAAGGAGGCGACGATCCAGCCGTCGCCTTGCATCGTCGCGTCGACGTCCCATTCGCTGATGCCGCGTTGCGTGAAGGTCACGACGCCGGGGCCATTCACGCGCTCGTGCGGCGGGAGGTCCGCCTCGATCCACGCGCGCTCGCGAAAGTCCGCGTTGGCGGGCATCTCCTGCACCGCGTTGTGGCCGATGCGGACCGCACGCGGCACGAAGATGCGCTCGATCACGCGCGTGTTTTCGAGGAGGATCGAGCCGGGCTGCCGCGCGGCTTCGCGCCAGCCGTCCGGCGGCGGATCGCGATCCCAGGTGATCGCGTAGCGGATGTTGAGAAAGGAAAGAAACGGGCGCGTGAGGTCGTCGACGCGGTTGAACCACACCGGCTGATGGATGCACCACGCGTCGTACGTCTCGCGATAGCGGCGGAAGGTCATGGCCTGATAACCGCGCACGTCTTCGAGCTCGTAGAGCGCGGCGGTGCCGGGGAGGAATGCCCGTCCGTGACCGGTGACGCGGCCTCGTTCCACGTTCTCCAGAATGGGAATCGGCGGATACGCCGCACGCGTGGCGAACGACGCGTAGATCCCTCCCTCGGTGAACGCGCGCTGCAACAGCAGCACGCCGAGGAGCACGTGCGGCGTACGACGCCACATGAATAATGAGGCGAGGGCGAGCCCGCCGACTTCCGCGAGCTTCGCGTACCGGCCCCACTCGCGGGGTTGTGTGTTCTCGATCGTGGCGTTGCCGATGGCGAGCAGCGCGAGCACGGCCAGCGCGGTGATCGCCGCGGCGCGACCGCTTTCGCGGCGCAGCACGTCTTCGACGGCCAGCGCCGCGTGCATGCACAACGCGCACGCGGCAGCGAACGAGAAGCGCTCGTTGAGCGCCTGATCGAAGAGCGGCAGTTGCTGCAGCGCGCGGGCGAGAGGCGTCCACTCCGCGTGCGCGAGCATCCCGAAAATCGCCACGCCGGTGAAGAACCACGACTCCTTTGACCGCACGCGCGCGATCGCGTAGAGCGCCAGGGCGAGGATGATGCTGCCCGGTGCGCTCGAATCGAGCGGCGTTCCGTTGCGCGCATGGAGGTACGGGAACACGTCCGTCGCGAATCGCTTCAGCACCTCCTGGGCCGGCACACCGCGCGGCGTCTTCGCGAACTGGCCGGTGCGGGTGACGTGCTCCATCGTCTGCGGGGCGGCTTCGAGGATCGGGAGGATGAAGATCGCGGAGAGGCCGAGGGCGAGGAGCCCCGCGGCGATCCCGATCAGGATCACTCGCCTGCTGCGATGCACGAGCGCGTAGACCGCGGCGAGGAAAACCACGTGCAGCGCCGTCTCCGGATGTCCGGAGAGGAGGAGCAGGGTGAATGCGGAAGTGAGGAGAGGCAGCGAGGCGCGGCGCACGCCGAGGAGCACGAGCGGGAGGAGTGACCAGGCGACGCCGAGAGGCCAGAGGATGAAGAACGTGATCGCGGTGGCGCAGCTCCAGCCTGCCGCGGCGATGAGCGACGCGGACTCGCGGCAAGCGAGCTCGCGCGCGAGCAGAAATGCGCCCAGCGCGGCGAGGAAGTGAGTCAGGGCTGCAGAGAAAGTGAGACTCAGCGGGACGGGCAGGAGCAGCGCGAGGAGCGTGAAAGGGCTGTACGGTGCCGATTGTCCGGAGCCGGCGAGGATGTCTCCCGAAAGGAGGAACGGATTCCACAGCGGCCACTCCCCGTTCGCAATCGAAAACTGCACCGCCTTGCGCCACGGGATCATCTGTCCGTAGAGATCGGACAGCGCCGCGTTGTGCAGCTCGCCGATCCCGTACTCCACTTTCATGTGGTCGAGCGGCTGCGTCGCGTACGGCAGATCGACCGGCCCGTAGACCTTGTTCGTCAGCAGCGCCCAGCCGGTGAAGACGAACGGGATGAGAAACAGAATTGCCGCGGCAGGCTTCGACAGCGGCCGGATCGTGCGATGCACGAGATACAGCAGCGCGGCGGCGGTGAGCGTATAGAGCGCGAGCGCCATGAGAGTCGGCATTGAAAATTGAAAATCGAGAATTGAAAAATGGGGATGCAGCGGCGATCCGCGCGCGCTCCGGTTTTTCAATCTTCAATTTTGCATTTTCAATTTCATCTCCTCCTCGCCGAGTACTTTGCAATCGTCCACAGAATCCACCATCCCGCTTTGACGACCCCGCCGACCGTACCGCTGATCTTCGATTTGCCCACGCGCCGTCGGTACCGCACCGGTACCTCGGTCACGCGTGCGCCGAGCTGCAGCGCGCGGACCTGCATCTCCACGGTCCAGCCGTAGCGGCGGTCGCGCATCTCGATGCGATCCAGGAGCTCGCGGCGGATGGCGCGAAACGGACCGAGGTCGGTATAGCGATGTCGATGGAGGATTGCGATGAGACGCGTGGCCAGCCAGTTGCCGAAACGCTGCTGCGGCGTGAGCGCGCCGCGCTCGACGTTCGTCCTCGCGCCGATGACGAGATCCGCTTCACCACGAAGGATCGGCGCGACGAGGGCACGCATTTCCGCCGGATCGTCCGAGCCATCCGCATCCATGAAGACCACGATCTCCGTATCTTCAGGCAATGCCGTCAGTGCGCCGGCACAGGCAGCGCCATAGCCGCGCTCGTCGACGCGAATCACTTTGGCGCCGCGTGCGGCCGCGACTTCGGCCGTGGCGTCGCGGCTGCCGTTGTCGCCGACGAGGATCGCGTCTACGAGCGAACGGTCCACCTCGTCGAGCAGAGGACCGATGGCGAGCTCTTCATCGAGAGCAGGAATGACCAACGCGATGCGCACCCGGAAGGGCATTAAAGCAAAACGGCTCGCACTTGCGTGCGAGCCGTTTTGTATCGGGCTCGGCCAGGATTGACCGCTAACGGCCAAGTGGGCAGCCGTGTTTGGTCAGCCGTGGGTTATCGAGAGAGAGAGATTCGCAGGCCCCGCGACTTCGTCAGATCCGCTTCTGGAGAGCTTTCAACCCTTACCGAACCCAAATGCATCATAGTGCATTTAATCCGGAGTGTCTACTCTTCCGTAAGTACCGACGCTCATAGTTTACCGTTTTCGGGATTCGCTTACCTGCGGAGGACCAGACGGCGGGCAAAATACCAGGCGCCGCCGACTCCTATGAGCGCCGCGACCACCGTCAGCACGCGCGTGCTCGTCACATAAAGATGCGGATACCGCAAAAGATTCAGCACCAGCATCGCCGTGACGACGAGGAACAATGCGATGCGCACGGTGTACAGGATCTGCGAAGGGCGCCGCGCACGGATCGTGTCGCTCCAGATGATCCACAGCATGACGGTGATGGTCGCGAGCGCCATCGTGGCAGGGGACATCATCGGATCTTCGCGTACTCCTCGGCGGAGTATCCGAACAGCGCCTTGCCGCCGGACAGCACGAGCGGACGGCGCATGAGGTTCGGCTCTTCGAGCATCAGGTCGATGGCCGCGGACTTGGTGAGCTTCTTCACGTCGAGATTGCGCGCCTTGAACGCGGGACTGCGCGTCGAGACGACGTTCTCGAGTCCCAGCTCGTCGATGAGACGCGCAAGGAGCTCGCGCGACGGACGTTCTCTGGCGAGGTTGTGTTTCACGAGCTCGAATCCGCGACCTTCCAGGTCGGCGACCGCCTTGCGGCAGCTCGTTCACGTCGGCTTGAGATAGACCTCGAGCTTTTTCGTCATTTCTTCCTCACCCACCATGCGTTGGGATCTGCCGCGGGTTTCTGCGGCGCCGCGGCGGTCGCGTATTTCGGCGCGAGCTCCGCGATCAAGGCCTGAACCTCGGGCGTGCACGAGCCGCCGCACTGGCCGGTCGTGGCGGTCGTGCGCGTGGCAACCTGAGTCAGGGTGTGAGCCCCTTCGCGGATCGCACGTTCGATCGTCTTGTATTTGATGTTGTTGCAGCGGCAGATCGTCTTGAGTCCTCGGATTGCCGGATGCAACGACTCGGATTCGTTCTCATCCATTCCGGCCGCCCTTAACACTCCCGCCCGCGGGTGGCTTCCCGACCTGCGGCTTCGGCCGGGCCGCCGACTTCGTGACCGCCGAGGCCGGCAGCTTGAGCCTGGGGAGAGAACGGGAGAGGGAGAACGCACCACTCGCCGAACGCTGCTTGCCGACCTTCGCGCTTCTCATTGCGGCATCGTACACCCGTGCCGTAGAATGCGCCGCGCCTGCGGAATTTCCTGCGGACAATGACGTTAGGCACTTCGCAACACGTGGGGCCGTAGCTCAGCTGGGAGAGCGCCTGAATGGCATTCAGGAGGTCGTGAGTTCGATCCTCATCGGCTCCACCAATTCAAACCATTTCCGCATCAACGACTTAGCAGGATCCGCAGTACCCATCCCCTTCCGGCACCAATCCTCCAGTGACTGACCGCGCGTCCAGTCCGCGGTCGCTCGCCAACTGGTTACTGGCAATCGTCCGACGTCGCGCAACCGAAGTTATCGTCTGCGACACGCGAGGGCTTCAATCGGACCAAGGGTGAGAGCGAGATTGCTGAGTTCTTTGGTGTGTAGGGTAGGCGCGGGTGTAGGGTGCGCGCCTGCTCCTTAGCAGCGTAGCTCTCGCGGGTTAAGAACGCTCAAGGGACGCGGATCGTCAGCGGTTTGCTCAGTCCGACCCGGCCTTCCGCATCGATCGCACGAGCAACGATTGTGTGGCTGCCTGACGTAGGCTGCCATGATGGTTGAACCGCACGATCGACTGCGGCTGCGTTGCTGCCGTGGTGCGCACGCCGGCGGGAGCCCCGTCGATGACAAACTCGACCCGCACGAGGCCCGCAGCCGTGCCGGAGGCTTCCGCGGCCAACCCGATCTCCGCCAGCGGGACAGCAGCGTCGTGGGCGTTCGCGCCAAATTCGACGACGGGCCTTTCGACGTCTTTCACGAGAGCACGGATCCCAATCTCGGCCCCCCAGGGAACAACCGTATCGCGCCGAGGGCTCTCGAGCACCACGGACGGCTGCTTGGCGACCGGGCTGGTTCGCTCTTCGTACCGATCCTGCAGCGTACATGCGCCGGCGGCGATGGACACAATGAGGATCATGACGAAACGGGCGATGTATGCGGTAACGGTCACTGCGTCCCCGAGCGAAGCTGCGTGACGTGCACGGCACGAACCGGTGTTCCCTGTCTTCTTCCTCCGGTTCCGGAATATCCAGCGACATGCTCGTCCCGTCTGCGTACTCGGGAGAAAGCCGGAACTTGTACACGATGTTCGCCCAGTCGTCGTGCCCGAAGAGGATGCCGCCAGGACTGGGAGACCTGCAGCTCCCGATGATGTTCATTCGATTGACGTCAGCGCTGACGGACGTCGTTTCAATCCCGTTCTGTCCATTCCAATCGATCGGAGCATTCGCGGGAGCGACATGAGGTGTTCCATTCGTGCTTTCGCCATAAGGAATCGCAACACCAGCCGGACCGCCGATGCCGCTGCCTTCGGTGAGGACGTCTCCGCGAGTGTGGCGAGTGCCGACCGTGAATAGGCGAGCGTCCGATTCGTCCGGACGGATGGCGCCGACGTCCCCGGTGCCGGGGCGGCGTTGTTGAACTGCCGCGCATAGTTCATGACGCTCAGGTAGTTTGTCTTGCAATGCTCATTGCGCGACGAGGCGACGAGGAGCCCAATGCGCCGCCATGCCGCAAGCCCAGCGTGTGTCCGAGCTCATGCATGAACGTGCCTGCGACGAGATCCCGCCACTCCGCCTCGAGCGAAGTGCCGTACTGAGTTGCCGCCGCCGCTGCGAAGTCTTCGAACTCAGTGATGTTCGGCTCATGAACACGCAGGCTCACGAGAAGTCGTTCCCGGGGAGCTCGCCGCGGCCGGACGAACCGATGCGTTCCGCATAGCTGTGACCGAGGAGCGTGTAGCGGTACACGCGCCGATCGCGATGCCGTGGAAAACGTAGTTGTGGTCGATACTTCGTCAACGCTCAATGGTGGAGACGAGAGTGGCGAGACAGCAGACGTTTGCGGGTTTGGCGTGGCAGAACAGGGGAAGCAGACAAGGCGGGAGCGGTTCCTCGCCGAGATGGACGCGATCATCCCTTGGGCGCAGCTACTCGAATTGATCGAGCCACACTATCCGAAGGCTGGTAACGGCCGTCCGCCGCTCGGTCCGGAGAACTCGGGAACGATCGTTGACGCGACAATCATCGCAGCACCAAGCTCGACCAAGAATGCGACCGAGACGCGTGATCCTGAGATGAAGCAGGCCAGGAAGGGTAAGAACTGGCACTTCGGAATGAAGGTTCATGTCGGTACCGACAGGCGCGGTGTGGTGCACAGCTTGACAGCGACGCATGCGGCGACGGCCGACATCACCGAGATGAATGCGCTGCTTCACGGCCAGGAACGGACGATCTTCGGCGATCAGGCGTACTGGAAAGAAGCGGACCGGCAACGGTTCCGGGCAGCGGGCGTTCGCTACCGCGTGAACCGGCGCGGTACAGCGCAGCGGCCCTTGACCGAGCACCAGAAGAAGATCAACCAGAGTCGCTCAGCACCAGAGCGCGCGGCGAGCACGCGTTCAGGATCGTCAAGCAACTGTGCGGCTTCGCGAAGGTACGCTACCGCGGGATCGCGAAGAACGCCGCCCGCGCATTCGCATCATTCGCGCTTGCGAACCTCTATCTGAGGCGGCGGTGTATCTCGCCTCATCAGCAGTGGTGTCTCTAAACGGTACCAAACCTGAGTGGCGCCTTGTCAAATCCGAGACCGCTCGCGGACGAATGAAGCTCGCACACCATCTTTTCTGTGGAAATGCCATCGATGGCGCGAGTCCTTTGCGGCTTGTTCAGAGCTTCCCTAGGCGTCTAAGCTTTCTGCAAGGCCAAATCGAAGCTCCAGAAGACTTCGGCCGGATGGGTGAGCGCGAAATTGTTGCACTCTTTGAGCAGTGACGTTGCTGCGGCCAGAGTGCGCCGCCCGAACTCAGCCCGGCCCGGCGGTGCGCATTGACCGTATCCGCGAGCAACATCGAACTGCCTCTGCAACGCTACAGGTGGGTAATTGCGAGATCGAGCTTACCTGCGATGAGATAGATGATGTTGGCCAGGTTGCGGGTAGTTCGGAAGCCCCGTGCGCGGGCCTTGGCTGATTGAATGAGGCTGTTGAGTCCTTCCAG
>DASPHZ010000037.1:0-42785 GCA_035629395.1 Thermoanaerobaculia bacterium | reverse complement strand
CTCACGCAGCATCACCACACTGGATGACGACGATTGTCCGTCGCAGCCGCCTTCCCTGATCGGGCCGGGCGACAGCGAGGGCGAGGTGAAGGTTTCCAATCCCGTTCATTTCCGCTGGACGGAAGTCGCGAACGCGGAGCGTTACCGCGTCGTCTATTCACTCGAGCGCGGTAACGGCAAGGACGTCGTCCTCGGCACCGTCGCCACGAATGAGCTGATCGCCGAGGTCCCTCTCGGTGCCATCAAGTGGAAGGTCTTCGCCCTCGGCGACGACGACGATTGCGCCGTCAACTCCCAAAGCCTCAAATTCACGGTCGTGGACGGGACCTGTGCGGCGCCTGCGATCACGACGCAGCCGGCCGGCGGAATGGTCGACATGCTGACCGTTGCAGCGAGCGGCACCGCGCCGCTGACGTACCAATGGTTCGCGAACGGCCAGGCGACCGGCACGAACAGCAACACGTTGAGTGTGAATGTCACCCAGCCGACGACGTACCGCGTCGAGATCACCAACGCCTGCGGCACGACCCGCAGCAACGACGTGGTGGTGACGCCGTCCTGCACCGCGCCTTCGATCACGGCACAGCCGGCCGGGGGAGTGGTCGAGATGTTGACCGTCACGGCCGGCGGCACCGCGCCGCTCACGTACCAGTGGTTTGCCGACGGACAGCCCACCGGCACGAACAGCAATACGCTGAGCGTCGACGTCACGCAGCCGACGACGTACCGCGTCGAGATCACGAACGCATGCGGCACGATCCGCAGCAATGACGTGGTCGTCACGCCGTCCTGTGTCGCCCCGGCCATCACCGTCGAGCCGGCCGGCGGCACGAACGTCAACCTGTTGACCGTCGACGCCACCGGTACCGCGCCGCTCGTCTATCAGTGGTACGCCGCCGGTCAGCCGACCGGCACGAACAGCCCGACGCTCACCGTCGGCAATCTCGAGCACACGACGTCGTTCCGGGTCGAGATCACCAACGCCTGCGGCAGCGTGCGCAGCAACACCGTCCTCGTGCACGTCGAAGGCAGCAGTTGCCCCGGCCTGACCGCCACGCCGGAGGTTTTCGCCGTTGCCACCGTCACGAGCGGCGTCGAATACCGCGTGGAGTGGAACGGCGTCGCGCACGCCACCTCCTACGAGATCGAAGAAGCGGCCGACGCTTCCTTCACCGCACCGTCTTCGCAGCGCGTGAACGGACTCGCCGCCATGTTCCGTCACGACGTCGCCACGCCGATGTCGCTCTGGTATCGCGTCCGCGCCGTCAACGGCTGCGACGACAGCACCACTGACTACTCGCGCCCCATCCGTGTCGCGGTCGTGCCGGAGGCGAACACGAACACGACCACGACGGACCTCGTCGTTCCGCACGGCACGACCGACGTGCAGACCACGCGCGTCACCGTCCGCGTCGATCCCTCTGCGACGACGTTCAGCGCCACCGCCAGCGAGCCGTGGATCACGGTGACGCCCGCCTCCGGCGGCGTGCCGGCCGACGGCGAGCTCACGTTCACGCTGTCGTTCGATCCGCGCTCGCTCCCGCACGGCACGAGCTCGGCCTCGCTGCACGTCGTCACCAGCGGCACGAGCTCGCGCGTCGGGACGCACGGCTCGACCGCGCTCACGATCCCGATCTCGATCTCCCTCGTCACACCGGTGCTCCCGGCGGTCGCGAAGAACGGCGGCGAAGTGCTCGTCATCCCCGCCGTCGCGCATGCCGACGGCAACAACTCGCGCTGGCAGTCCGACGTGCGCATCACGCACACGTATCCCGCCGCGGTGCGCTACAACCTCACGTTCACGCCGACGGGTGGCGACATCAGCAGCGCGCAGCAGACCGAGATCGCGGTGGCCGCGAATCAGACGATCGCGCTCGACGACATCCTCGGCCGCTGGTTCGGCTCCGGCATGGCCGCCGCGGGCGCGACGGGCGTGCTCGAGATCCGCACGCTCGACGCCGTCCTGAGTCAGGGCCGCACGCTCGCCACCAGCCGTCTCTTCAACGCCGCGACAGAGGGGTCGTTCGGCCAGTTCGTGGCCGCGGTGCCGCTGCAGAAATTCGTGAGCGGCACCGGGCGCCAATCGCTCGTCGGGCTTTCGCAGTCGCATCATTTCCGTACGAATGTCGGCGTCGTCGCCGGCGGCACGCATCCCGCCGCCGCGCGGCTGGAGGTCTTCGGCGCGAACGGCGCGAAGCTCTACGAAACGGTGCTCCGCCTCAAGCCGGGCGAGCATCAGCAGCTCGGCTCCCTCCTCGCTGCCCTCGGCACCGAAGCTACGAACGCACGCGTCGACGTCACACTCACGTCGCCCGCGGGCCGCGTCTACGGATACGCGTCCGTGATCGACAACGCGACGGGTGATCCGTCGTTCGTTCCGCCGGTCGACGTCACCACCGCGCGCGCCCGCCGCTACACGATTGCCGGCGTCGCAAACCTCGGCACGGCGACCGGTTCGTGGCAGACGGACGTGCGTCTCTTCAACGGCTCGAACGCGCACACCACCGCGAGCGTCGACTTCTTCCGGCAGGGCGAATCGGCGGCGGCCGCGACGCGTACCATCGACGTCGCCCCGGGCGAGATGCTCGCGCTCGACGACGTCGTGCAGTCGCTGTTCGGCATGAGCGGCGCCGGCGGCGCCATGCGCATCACGACCTCCATCGACAGCGCACTCGTCCCGGCGGCGCGCACGTATCACAAACGTGAGGACGGCACGTTCGGCCAGTTCATCCCCGGCGCCACCGACGACCAGGCCGCCGCCCTCGGCCGCGAGGCGCTGCGCATCCTGCAGGTCGAAGAATCGTCACGCTTTCGCACGAACGTCGGTCTCGCCGAAGTGACCGGCAACGGCGCGACCCTCGAGATCACCGCGACAGTCCCCGGCACGAAAGTCTCGGCCACGACGCAGGTCGAGCTGCAACCGAACGAATTCCGCCAGCTCAACGGCCTCCTCCGCTCGCTCGGTATGGACGACGCGTACAACGCAAGCGTCACCGTGCGCGTCGTGGGTGGAGCAGGGAAGGTGCTCGCGTACGGATCGGTGATCGACAACCGCACGCAGGATCCGACGTATGTGATGGCGCAGTGAGGGCGCGGTGTTGCCGGTTCTCGATGATCGGTTGTCCGTGCGTGGCCGCCCGAGCGCAGAGTCTCAGACAACGGACAACGGAGAACCGACAACCGCGCGGCGCAGCGCGCGCTACTTCAACACCTTCGCCACCCGCGCCAGCAGCACCGTGTTCTTCACCGGCTTGCGGATGAAATCGGCGGCGCCGATCTCGAACGCCTTCACCTCGTGCTCTTCGCCCGGCAGACCGGAGATGAAGATCGCGGGGACGTCGATCCCTTTCTCGTGCAGCGCTTCGAGCAGGCGATGGCCGTCGATGAACGGCAGGTCGATGTCGAGGAGGAGCAGGTCGACCGGCTCGCGGCCGAGGAGCATGAGCGCGTCGGCGCCGTCTTTGGCAAGGAGGACGTGGTAGCCCGCGCTCTTGAGCAGCGCGTTCGTGAGCTCGCGATTGAGGACGTTGTCCTCCACCACGAGCACGCTCTTGCGCGAATCGCGCACGGCCGGCGCGGCCGCGCGCTTCTTGCGGAGCTGCACGATCTCCTGCTGCAGCGACTTCGTCTCCGCGTCCGGTTCGACGTCGAGCTCGCGGCGAAGGATCTTCGCGCAGGTGTCGTACTGCTGCAGCGCGTTGAGCGCGTCGCCGCCCTGCATGTAGAGGTGCATGAGCGTGCGGTGCATCGACTCCTGCAGCGGATCGATGCGCAGCGAGCGCTGTGCGACCGCGACGGCCTCGTCGATCGAGTCGACGCGGCGCAGCAATTCGACGAGCTGCGCGTGCGCGCGCAGGGCCATGCGATGCAGGCGGTCGCGTTCCGCGATCACCCACTGGTCGAAGCGTTCCTCGTCGATGAGGAAGCCGTCGAGGAAATCGCCGCCGTACATGCGCGTTGCCGGGTCGAGCGACTCCGGCGTGCCCGCCGCGACGAGCTGCTCGAACTCGACCACGTCCACGTGCACCAGCGACGCGTCGAGTGCGAGGAAGTCGCCTTCCTCGACGAGGATCTTCTGCGAGGAGACGTGCGCGAGCTCTTTGCGGAGCGTCGAGAGCGTCTGGCGCAGACTCTGGCGCGCCTGTTCGGGCGCGGTGCTGCTCCAGAGCAGGCCTGCCATCTTGTCGCGGGACACGAGCTGCGACGGCTTGACGCCGAGGTACGCCAGCATGGCCTGCGACTTCTTCGCCGAGATCGTGATCAACGATCCGGACTCGGTGCGCAGGCGAAAGTCTCCGAGCAGCTCGAGATTCAGGACCGCCATCGTTCGGCGCGAATTATAAGGGGCTATGAGCTCGCCGCAATCGCGTCTTCACCGAGGAACGCGCGGATCTCGGCCAGCTTCGACGTCACGTCCGCTTCGCCGATCTCGATGATGCGGCGCGTGAAGCTCGGCTCGAACATGAGCATGGAGACGAAATCGGGCGACTCCGTTTCCTTCGCGCCGAGCGCACGGGTGAGGAGCTTGAGCTTGCGCGGGAGCTTGTCTTCGAAATGCGCGGCCAGCCTGCCGAGGTCGACGGACGGACGGAGCACGAGCAGCTCGATCGGTTTCAGACCGTCGCGCTCGTGCGGCGCCATCTTGCGCAGCAGCTCGTTCATGCGTTCCATGCGCGAGACGTCCTCGTCGATCGCGTCGAGGAAGACGGCGTTCACGAGCTGCCCAAGGATCTGTGCAGCGGGCGGATAGCCCGTGACGACCGGCCTCGCCGCTTCGGCCGGCGTCCGCTGGTAACCGGTGGACATGGCGATGATGCGATGTGCGCCGAGGTGTACGGCGGGGGAGAGCGGCGCGGCGAGACGGATGCCGCCGTCCCCGTGCCATTCGTTACCGACACGCACCGCGGGGAACACGAACGGCAGCGCCGCGGACGCGAGCACGTGCTCGACCGTAAAGTGCGTGCGTGCGACGCGGCGGTTCGGACCTTCGTAGAAGTCGAACATGCGTCCCTGCACCCAGCGCACGGTCTGGCCGGTGTTGTAGTCGAGTGTCATGAGGGCGAGCGCGGTGAGCTCGCCGTCGCGGATGTTCTCTTCGATGCCCGGCACCGGCTGGCCCGGCAGCACGTTGAGGACACGGCAGAGGAGATTGCGCAGCGGCGTCGTGTCGACGAGCGCGCCCGCGCGCGATTTCGTGTAACGGCTCTTCCGCGGCATCACCGAGGCGAGCGCGGAGCGGAAGGGGAGAAACGTCTTCCAGTCGAACTGGTAGATGGAGTCGCAATTGAGCTCGCACCACATCCGCTCGAGATTGCGCGACTTCTCCATCAGCGTGCCCGGACGGGCGGCGAGATAGATCGCGTTGATCGCGCCGGCGGAGACGCCGGTGACGATCTTCAGCTTCAGATGCGGGAAATGCGTGGCGATGCCTTTGAGCAGCCCCACCTGGTACGCCGCGCGTGCGCCGCCGCCGGTGAGCATGACGGCAATGTCGCCTTTTGCGTTCGGCGTAACTTCGGCGAGGTGGGCCGGCAGGCTCATACGGCTGAGGCATTGCATCCCGGTTGCCAAATCTCCTGGAGGCGTGATTTCCGTCACGCGCCGCTGGCAATGTCCGTGCTGTTCCATCGCCCGGAACCATGACTGCCCAGCGGGTGGCCGTCGTCGGCGGCGGGATCAACGGAGCGGGGATCGCGTGGGAGCTCGCCCGCCGCGATTACGACGTCGTGCTCTATGAAAAAGGCGTCTGCGGCGCGCAGACCTCGTCCGCCACGACGAAGATGGTCCACGGCGGCCTGCGCTATCTCGAACATCTTCATTTCGCGCTCGTTCGCGAGTCGCTGCGCGAGCGCGCCTGGCTGCTCGAGCACGCGCCGTCGCTCGTCAGGCCGCTGGAGATCCTGCTGCCGATGTACGAGGACAGTCCGCGTCGCAAGGGCGTGGTGCGCCTCGGCCTGACTCTGTACGACGTACTTGCAGGAACTGCAAACATCGCCCGGCATCGGAGCTGGCAGGCGGAAGAACTGGCCGCGGTCGCGCCGCTGCAGCGGAACGGGTTGCGCGGGGGATTTTCCTATTGGGACGGCCAGGTCGACGACTTTGCACTCGTCCGCGCGGTCGTCGCCTCGGCGCAGCGCGAGGGGGCGGAGATCCGCGAGCACACGCGCGTCGAAGAGCTCGAGCGCGACGGGAATCAATGGATCGTAGGCAGCGATCCCGGTGGGCCGGAGCGGTTCGATCTCGTCGTGAACGCGGCCGGCCCTTGGATGAACGAGCTGCTGCGCGCGAACGGCATCCGCGCGAATTACGTCCTCACGCTCGTGCGCGGCTCGCACCTCGTGCTCACGCGGCGCATCAGCGACCGCGGTCTGCTGCTGCAGTCGACGACGGATCACCGCGTGTTCTTCGTCCTGCCGTGGAAGGGGACGACGCTGGTCGGCACGACCGAGGTGCTGCAGCGGGAGACGCCGGACGCGGTGCGGGCGAGCGAGGAGGAGGTCGCGTACCTGATCCAGCGCTTCAATCACTACTTTCGCGAGCCGATCTCGCACGGCGACGTGCAGTCGACGTTCGCCGGCGTGCGTCCGCTCGTCGGCCGTGCCACGAATCCCTCGGCCATCAATCGCGATTCGCGTGTGATCCGCGACGGCAACGTGATCAACGTCTTCGGAGGGAAGCTGACGACGTTCATGGCCCTGGCGCGCAAGGTAGCGATGCGCGTGGACAACTATTTCGGGAAGACGCGCGCCGCGCGCGAGCCCGTGTTCCGGAACGCCGGCGCTCCGCTTTGATGATTGAATATCGCGCATGACGTTCATCCCCACGCTCGATTCCGACCCGCCCCGCCGGCCCCGCATCCCGCGCACGCTCGATCCGGTCGAGATCCGCGTGCTCGGCTCGCTCATGGAAAAGCAGCTCGCCACGCCGGAGTACTACCCGCTCACGCTCAACGCGCTCGTCGCGGCGTGCAATCAGAAATCGAATCGCGAGCCGGTGATGGAGCTGTACGAGAACGAGATCGAGCGAGCCCTCGATCGTCTCCAGGACGAGAAGCTCGTGTGGCGAGTCCTCGGCGGCCGCGCCGTCCGCTTCGACCACAATCTCGACAAGGTGTGGCATCTCAATCACCGCGAGAAGGCGCTCCTCACTCTGCTCTTCCTGCGCGGCCCGCAGACGTCCGGCGAGCTCCGCGGACGCGGCGATCGTCTGTACACGTTCGAAGCGGTGAGCGACGTCGAGGAGACGCTGCGCGACATGGCCGCGCACAGCGAGCCGCTCGTGCGCGAGCTGCCGCGGCGTCCGGGACAGAAGGAGGAACGCTGGGCGCACACCGTCGGCGGCGCGATCGTCGAGAGCGCACCGGCGACGGCGAGCGAAGCGCACGACACGCCGCGCGGTGAACCGATGAGCGCGCGCGTGCAACGCCTCGAAGAGCAGGTGGCGGCGCTCACCGAGGAGCTGCGGGCGCTGAAAAACGCGCTGGGTGTGTAGTTACTCGAGCGCGATCGTGATCGTCCCCGGCGCCGTCACGTCGACCTTCTTCGACGCGTAGCCGTGCACGATCGCGGTGACGCGGTACTTGCCCGGCGCGACCGAGAACGTGAACGATCCGCCGTCCGCGGTGCGCCGCAGTCGCACGGGCAGCGGGAGACCCTCGAGCGTTTCGAGGACAAGGTGTGCCTCGAGCGCTGCCCCGCTCCGCGCATCGACGACGTGGATGCGCAGGTCTTCGGCCGGCGTCAGCTCGAATGCGAGCTGCGGGTTCTCCGTGACGCCGAGGTTCAGCGACTGCGTGCGGTGCGCGTAGCCGGGTGCGGAGGCGATCGCGCGATGCGTTCCGCTGGCCGCCGTGACGAGGCGGAACCTTCCGTTCGCATCGCTGATCGTCTCGCCCGCGTACCACTCGGTACGCGCTTCGGGTGCGAGCGTGATCACCGCGCCGGCGATCGGCGCGCGCGTCTTCGCATCGACGACCACCCCTTCGATCGCCTGCTCGCGGATGTCGATGTCGATCGTCTCGTTGCCGCGGATCTCGCGGATCGAGTCGTAGTTGCGCATGTCCGTCATCTCCGCGTGCGCCATCACGCGGTACGTTCCGGGCGTGGGGAGGGAGATCTCGTACGAGCCGTCATTGCGCGTCGGGGCCGAGCTGCCGATGGAGTTTTCGTCCGTCATGAAGATGACGCGCGCCGAGGCGAGCGGACGCCCTTCGAGGGTGACGCGTCCGCGCACGGTGAGCGCGGCGGAGAGATCGAGATCGACGCGCTGTGCCTGTCCGGCCGCGACCTCGACGCGTTTGCGCGTCGACGAGCGTATGGCCAGCGGCGTCTCGAGCCGCGCCACGACCCACATGCCACCGACCGGCGCGTCTTCGATGCGGTAGTTGCCCGCTTCGTCGATCTGTCCCTCGACGCCGCCCTGCTCGCCCTGCACGAAGACCACGCGCCGCGTGATTTTCCCGGCGAGATCGCGCGGCAGGCCAGTGACCGTGCCGAACAGAATTCCGCGCGGTTCGGGATCGAGGTTGACGACGATCTCGCGCTTCTGCGACGGATCGACGTCGCGCACCTCGCGGCTGATCTCGTCGCGATACGCGTGCAGGGTGTAGCGCGCTGCGATGAGGCCGTGCAACTGGAAGCGGCCATGCGCATCGGTGCGCGCGGACTGGTGATCGCCGCCCGACGCGGCCGTCGTCGCGCTCACGTCGACTTCGGCCAGCGGTTTGCCGGCGCGCTGCACGATGCCGCTGAGTGTGAGTCCGCGCTCGAGGCGAATCTCGAGCGGCGCGGCCGAATTGGTGTGATGCGTTTTGCGATACGCGACGAAGCCCTGACGGCGCACCGTCACGGTGAATTCTCCCGCGTCGATGCCGCTGATGCTGAACGCGCCGTCGCTGCCCGTCCGTGCATTGCCCGGCGCGACGCGCGTCGAGCTGCGCGCCGTGAGCTCGTTCGCTTCGACGTTCACGATGTACACGCTCGCTTCGCCGAGCGGTGTGCCGGCTTCGTCCACGACGCGGCCGGTGACGGTGAAGCCGCGGTCGAGGAGGATCTCGACCTCGACCGGCTCACGCTCGGTGATCAGCACTTCCTGCGGACGCGATTTCGCGTAGCCGGCGGCGTTCGCGAACACGCGATAACGGCCGGTGGCGACCGTCACGGTGAACGTGCCGTTGTTCTGCATCTCCGTGCGGCCGGGATCGCCGCGCCGCCGCGCATCGGATGGCTCGACCGGTTCGACCTCGTACATGAACTGCTGCACCGGCTCGCGTGTCACGGCGTCGAGCACGCGCGCGCGGAGCGTTCCCACGGGAGGGAGATCGATTTCGACACGGCCGGGTGCGTCGACTTCCACCGTGCGCTCGATCAGCTCCTCCGGCTTCACGACGCGCAGCGTGTATTTGCCGCGGGCAAGGCCGGTGATCCGGAACGTGCCGTCCGCGCCGGTTTTGATCTGCGGCTCGCGCTCGCGGCGGTCGATCACGACCTGCACGTCGGCGACGCCGCGGTCACCGCGATGCACGCGGCCGTGGATCGTGTACGCCTGCTCGAGTGCGATGGCGATGGTCGTCGCGCGGGCGACCGAACGCTCCTCCAGGGTCCGCAACTGGAATCCCTCGGCCTTCGCCGCAAAGTCGTACGACGCCGGTGCGAGGTGGAGGAGCGCTTCGCCGGCTTCGTTCGTGTGCAGGAGTCCCGCGGCAAAGAGGGGGAGGAAGAGGATCTCGAGGTCGAGGAACGCCGGACCTTCCTCGGTCGGGCGGAACGCGATCGTCGCATTCGGCACGCCCTTCCCCGCGGCGTCGGTGACACGCACCGTCACCGGCTCGAACTTCGGCAGCACCACGTCGACGCGTTTCCCCTCGGCGCCGAACTGGAACGGCTTCGAGCGCACCGGCGAATGCGCGCGCCGCCGCACGATGACCTGCGCCATCTCCGACGGATCGAATGGCGGCGCGGTGAGCGAATAGCGGCCCTCGGCCGACGTGCGTGCGAACGGCTCGTGCGCAAAGTCGAGCGAGGAGCGTCCCGCGAGCACGACCTGCACCTGCGCGTCCGCCACCGGCTTCCCTTCCGCGTCCGTGACGCGACCGCTCACGAGCGGTGCGAGGACGAGAGGGACGTCGATGGTGGCCGAGCGGTCGTTCGCCAGATCCGCGAACGTCGTGCGTCCTCCTTCGTGATGCATGCGCTCCGCACCGGCAGGGCGGAGGCGCGGCCAGAGTCCTTCGACCGAAACCGCGTAGCGCATCGCGTAGAGGCCGCGCGCTTCGTAGCGCCCTTTGGCGTCGGTGAAGACGCGGACCGGCTCGACGGCGACCTCGGCGATCGGATACAGCGTCACCGGTGCGCCCGCGAGTGGTTTGTCGCCGACGCGCACGATGCCGCTGATGGAGCCGCGCGCCGGCGACGCCGGAGGTTGCGGCACGGGGACGTCGGTCGTCCTCGTCGGCGCGATCGCGGACGTCGTCCTCTCCTCTTCGCCGGCGGGGTGTTCGCGGCACCGCTGAGAGTCACGCCCGAGTAGACGAATCCGAGGGCGCGCACAGTCGAATGGGCCGCGGCGAGCGTGAGCATCGCGTTCACGGTCGAGGCGCCCTGGGAGGTGAGCGTGACGAGCGGCACGTTTGTGTATCCCGGTTGCGTGCTGCCGTCGATGGTGACCGGCACCGTGACCGGAGGCAGACTGCTGCTCAGCGTGATGGTCTGCGCGCCGCCGCCGCCGGCGTTGAAAGCGATGGTGGAGGTGCTGCCGCTGGCGTTCGCGTCGAGGATGGCCTGGCGCAGCGAGCCCGGACCGCTGTCCGCATTCGTGGTGACGGTGTAGGTCGCTGCCGCCGCGGTGGCGGCAAAGGCCAGAGACAGCACGAGATACATCGCGAATTCGCGCATGGCGGAATCTCTCCGCCGGAAATGCTAAAGCAACATACGCGCGGGCGCGTACGGAGAGGCGGAGTTACGGCGCAGCGGGTTCCACGAGTCGCATCCGCCGAACAAGCCCATCACCAACCCCGCCCCGACCCACCCCACACCGCGAATGAACACACGACGATCGAGGCCCGCATCCAACGATTCATTCATGACGTTGTCCTCCGTTGCTCCGAACCGTAGTGACGGGGAGGAGCGAAACGTTACGGATGAATACGATGGGGAACGCGTGTTCCGGATGACGATGAACCGGTTTGTGGCGTTTCTCACCCTCGTCGGCCTCGCCACGCTGCCCGTACGTGCGTTCGAGCTCGAAGGCTTCGTCTACGGGCAGGACGGCATGCCCGTCGACGGCGCGACCGTCACCGCGCACGCCCTCGCCTCCCCTGCCACGCCGGTCGCCACGGCGAAGACCGAGAAGGGCCGCTTCGTCTTCACGAACCTCCCGGAGCTCGTGCTCGATCTCGAGGTGCGCGCGGATGGGATGCCCGAGGCGACGCTGCGCGTCACGCCGTACGACACGCAGGTGCACATCACCTTGAACAGCGTCGTCGAAGACAACGCGCTCCAGAACGCTTCGGTGGTCTCCATCGTCTCCTCGCCCGGCGTTTCCGTCCTGCGCAACACGTACTCGCAGATGACGCACATCGCCGAGAGCGACACGAGCAGTCCCGGCGTGCTCCTCGAGGGCAACCAGGTCACCGAGGCCGGAAGCGCGATACTCGGCGTCCATCTGCAGGGTGACGGCAACACGTTGCGCAACAACGATCTGCGCATCTGGGGCTTCGACGGCAGCATCGGTGTGCACCTCACCGGCGACGGCAACGTGATCGACGACAACAACCTCCAGGGCGCGTTCTACGGCTTCATCCTCTCCGGCGACTCGAACACGATCACCGGCAACCGCGTCCACGGCACCGTCATCGGCATGAGCGTCGGCGGGAACGGCAGCACCATCGGAGGTCCGAGCCAGGAGGCGCGCAACTTCTTCTACGGAAACCAGCAGGGCCACACGTTCAACGAGGTCGGCCTCGATCTCAGCGGCACGAACCACCACGTCGAGAACAACTGGTTCGGCATCAGCGAATTCGGCACCGTCGCGCCGAACGAGAACGGCCTCCGCGTGACCGGCGGCACCGGCCACGTCATCACGCGGAACGTCTTCGCCAACAGCGACGCGCGCGCCGTGTGGCTTCAGAGCGGCGCCACCGTCTCGCAGAACATGATCTACGGCAATGGCCTCGCCGGCATCTCCGGGACCACTCCGGGGACGGCGCATCCGCAGCTCACGTCCGCGGTGACGAACGACACCACGCTCTTCGTCACCGGCACGCTCAGCAGCGCGGCGAATACGACGTACACGCTCGAATTCTTTGCGAACGGTGTCTGCCACGCATCCGGGCGCGGCGAAGGCCTCGACTACCTCGGCTCCATGAGCGTCACGACCGACGCCGGCGGCAACCCGGCATTCACCGCGCAGGTGGACGATCCGTTCCGTCCCAGCGTGATCACCGCAACCGCGACGAACACGGCGAACGGCCATACGTCCGAGTTCTCGAATTGCGCTCCCACCGTCATGAGGTCTCCAGTCATCGGCAGCATCGGTCCGGACGGCGGCCCGGTCGGTACCACGGTCGACATCCGCGGGCACTTCCTCGGCGACGCGACCAGCGTCACGTTCGGCGGCACGCCCGCGCAGTTCACCGTGGTCGACGACCAGCACCTCCAGGCCATCGCGCCGAACGGCGGCACGGTCACCGTCACCACACCGTACGGCACCGCGACGACCGGGAACGCCGGCTTCATCATCCGCGCGCGCCGGCCGGGCATCACGTCGATCGAGCCGAACGAGGGGCATCCCGACGGCGGCACGCGCGTCACGATCCACGGCACGGACTTTCAGCCCGGCGTCACGTTCGAGTTCGGCGGCCTTCCGGCGTTGAGCGTGGAGTCCATCAGCCCCGAGCGCGCAACCGCCATCACGCCGCCGCACGCCGCGGGCAGCGTCAGCGTCGCGGTCAGAAATCCTGACGGCCAGTACACGATCCTCGGCAACGCGTTCACGTACACGACGTGCGCGCGGCCGCAGATCACCGGCGGCGTGCAGGAGACCGGCATCATGCGCGGGACGAGCACCACGCTCGAGGCCACGGCGCAGGGGCCGGCGATCGAGTATCAGTGGTACGTCGACGCCGGCGATGCATGGCAGGAGATCGACGGCGCCACGTCGCCCTCGCTCGAAGTGGCGCCGGACGAAACGACCTCGTATCAGCTTCGCGTGTCGAACGTCTGCGCCACCGTCACGCACACCGTGCGCGTGAGCGTGTGTGGTGCGGCCGTCGCGACGGCGCAGCACCCGCGTGTCGATCCGGGGCAGACGACGACCGTCAGCGTGCTCGCCGATACACCCGCCGTGCACGGCGTGCAGTGGTTCGAACTGCGCGACGGTGCGCTGATCGGGGTGCAGGGCGTGAGCGGCGCGACCTTCACGACACCCGCGCTGCAACGGACGACGATCTACCTCGCGCGCGTGTCGACGCCATGTGGCATCATCGAGAGCAGTCCCGCCGTCGTCGTCGTTGGTGAAGGAAAGCGCCGCGCTGTGAGACATTGACGGAGGAGCCACCCGCATGCGCAGCCGAGCCGTCGCAGCAGTCCTGCTGTTCTTCGCAGCCGCCTTCGCGAATGCCGCGACCTACACCGTCGTGCAGAGCGCGGACGGCGGCCCCGGCTCGCTCCGGCAGGCCATCCTCGACGCGAACGCCAGCGGCACCGCGTCGACGATCGTCTTCAACGTGCACGGCGGCGGCCCGATGTCGATCACGCTGACCAGCGATCTGCCCACCGTCACCGTGCCGATCGCCATCGACGGCACCACACAGCCGGGATACGCCGGCACGCCGCTCATCCGGTTCGGCTGGGCCACGCTCTCGAATCTGCAACTGAACGAGCCGTCGACGGTGCGCGCACTGGCGATGCCGAACACGAAGCTGACGCTCGACAGTGCCGACGGCAGCGTCATCGAGGAGAGCGCCATCGAGAGCAGTTCGCTCATCTCGCTCGTGGCGTCCTCGAACGTGGCGATCCGGAACAACACGTTTTTTCAGGCGCTGTACTTCGTCGAGAGCGATCCCAGCAGCCACGACACGATCTTCGAGGGGAACGTCGTCACCGAAACGGGCAACGGGCACATCGGCCTTTCGCTGAACGGCAACGGCAACACGATCCGCAACAACGAGCTGCGCGTCTTCAACTTCTCCGACAGCATCGTCATGAACCTCCTCGGCGACGGCAACGTCATCGACGGCAACGACGTGTCCGGCGGGTTCCGCGGCATCGCGATCCGCGAGGGCTCGGACTCGAACACCATCACCGGCAACCGCATCCACGACAACGTCCTCGGCATCACGCTCGACGGCAACGGCAGCACCGTCGGCGGCACGACCGCGGCGGCGCGGAACTACTTCTACGACAATCAGTCCGGCCACACGAGCATGGGCGCGGGGATCGACCTGCGCGGTCTCAACCATCACGTCGAAGGGAACTGGTTCGGCCTCGATCCGGACGGCAATCCCGCGCCGAATCATTTCGGGATCCGCGTGCTCTTCGGTCCGGGGCACGTCATCGAGCACAACGTCTTCGCCAACAACGTCGGCTACGGCGTGTACTTTGACAGTGCCAGCGCGCGCGTCTCCGAGAATTCGATCTACAACAACGGCGCCGAAGGGCTACTCTCCGGCGGCGAGCCGCCGCATCTCACGACCGCGGTCTTCAACGGAGTCACGACACAGGTTCGCGGGACGCTGGGCGCGGCGAACCGCACGTACACGGTCGAGCTGTTCGCAAACGCGGCGTGCGACAGCAGCGGGCGCGGGGAGGGGCAGGACTACATCGGCACGGTGGTCGTCACGACCACGGCGGACACCAGCTTCACCGCGAACGTCAGCGCTCCGCCGGGGACCGTGATCACCGCCACTGCGACGCGAGTGACCACCTCCGGTTTCTCGAACTGCGTCACCGTCACCGCGGGGCCGCCGCCGGCGATCTCCACGTTCTCGCCGCTGAAAGGTCCGGTCGGCACCGTGGTCACGATCACGGGCACGAACTTCACCGGCGCCACGAACGTCGCGTTCAACGGTGTCGACGCGCAGTACACGATCGTCGACGCGAACACCATCGACGCCACGGTTCCGGCCGGGTTCACCCAGGGGCCGGTCAGCGTGACCACGACGTACGGGACGGGGACGTCCGGCGCTACGTGGTTCCGGGTCACGAATCCGCCCGTCATCGACTCGATCGAACCGAGTCAGGGCGACGTCGACGGCGGAACCGAGGTCACGATCCGCGGCAGCGGATTCCAGCCCGGGCTGCGGGTCCAGTTCGGACAGAAGTTTGCGACGACCGTGCACTACGTCGACAGCGGGCGCGTCGACGTCCTCACGCCGGCGAATGCCGAGGGCAGCGTCCTCGTCGCGGTCATCAATCCGGATGACGAGCGGGACGTCGTTGAAAACGGCTTCACGTACGTGAGCTGCGCACTGCCCTTCGTGACGGGCGGCGCCGAGGACCGGGGCGTGATGCGCGGCCAGAGCGTCACGTTCGCGGTCACCGCCGAGGGCGCGGAGCCGATCATGTATCAGTGGTACGAGCAGCGCGATGGCGACTGGCGTGCCATCGACGGCGCGACGTCCTCCTCGCTCGAAGTGACACCCGAGGAAACGACGTCGTATCAGCTTCGCCTCTCGAACGGATGCGCGACCGTGACGGAAACGATCCGCGTGACCGTCTGCGGTGCGGCCGTCGCGACGGCGACTCCCGAGCGCATCGCACCGGGACAGACCGCCACGATCCACGTGCTCGTCGACGCCCCGACCATTCACGGCATCCAGTGGTACCGGCTCACCGACGACGGCCTCGTGCTCGTCGAAGGGGCGACGTCGTCGACGTACACCACGCCCGCGCTGCAGGACACCGCGGTCTACATCGCGCGCGCTGCAACAGCGTGCGGTGTGATCGAGAGCAGCCCGGCGGTGGTCGTCGTCGGCAGCGGCAAGCGGCGGGCGGTGCGGCACTAATTAGCGGCGCTGCCACGCGCCGATCATCCAGCCGGCCAGCGAGACGTTCGACGCCCTGGTGATCGCTTCGAGCTCCTCACGCGCGAAGAAACGCGCGTCGAGGAGCTCGGCGGGATCGATCGTGATGGCGTCGTCTTCCACGTCTACTTCGAATCCGATCATCAGCGACGCGGGGAGAGGCCATGGCTGCGAGCCGAAGTAGCGGATCGCCGTCGCCGTCAGTCCCGCCTCTTCCTTCAACTCGCGCGCGACCGCTTCTTCGAGCGTTTCGCCCGGCTCGACGAAGCCCGCCAGCGTCGACCAGAACACCGACGCGCGTCCGCGATGTTGTGCGAGCAGGATGCGATCGCGATGCGTGGCCATGATCATCACGGCCGGATCGAGCCGCGGATAGAACTCGGCGCCGCATTGCGGACACGCACGGCTGTAGCCCGCCTGCCGCGACTCGAGCTCCTGCGCGCACACGCTGCAGAAGCGCGTGCGCTTCGCCCACGTGAGCATCCCTTGCGCGTACGAGAGCAGCGACACCTCGTCGCGCTCGAGCACCGCCGCCGCTTCACGAAACGTGTGCGTCACCGCGGCGTTAGCGTCGACGGCGAGGAAGAGGGGAGTGCCGTCGTCGCGTCCGAGAAACAGCGCTTCGCCCGCGAACGGCTCGCGGGCCAGGCGCGTGCCTTCGAGGCGAAAGCGCTCGCCGTCGGTCACGAGCGTCACCCCTTCGGACGGCGGCGCATTGCGTTCCTCGCTGCGGCGGTCGAACGTCATCGCCGGCTCACGCCCTCTGGGTGACCTTCTCCCCGAACCGTTCCTTCACCGCCGCGATCATCCCCTCGGTCGCGGCGTTGATCACTTCGCCGGTGAGCGCTTCGTCCGAGAGGTACTCGATCTCGAACGTCACCGCGCGCGCATCCTCGTAGTAGTCGGTGATGCGGATCTCGCGAAGGAACGCGGGCGCCGCGGACTGGAGCGCCTCGCGCACTGCGCCGGCGGTGATGCCGATCGGAATCGAGTACGCCACGCTGCGTACGACCGGCTGGCGGTTCGACGGCTCGGTGTACACGCGCGGAATCGGCGGTGTGAACAGCGCGTCCGTCTCGATCTCGAAATACACCGGCCGCTGGCGCTTGACGTCGAAACGCTGCAACAGCAGCGGATGCAGTTCGCCGAAGATGCCGACGACGCGGCCATTCGCGTGAATGCCCGCGCAGCGTCCGGCGTGGAAGAAACGAAACAGGCGATGTTCGTTCGCGGCGCCGGTCTGCAGATCGACGCGGAGCTCCAGCCGCAGTTGCGCGAGCAGGCCCTTGAGATAAATGGCGTCGGCGGTGCGGCCTTTGTCACCCCAGAACGGCCCGCGATCGCGTCCGTTTGCGATCCCCCACAGCAGCGACTGCTCGCTCATGTCGGGGCGATAGACGCGCGCCCACTCGTACATCTTCACGTTCGCGTTCTTGAGATTGACGTTCGTGACGAGGGCGTCGAGCGCCTGCGCGAGGGTGTTGTTGCGCATCAGGGCGTAATTGCGCTCGATCGAGTTCTGCATCTCGACGTGCGCCCATAGCGGATCGCCTTCGGCAATGCCGAGGCGCTCGCGCGTGCCGCGGCCGTAGAAACTGTCGGTGAAGATCTCGTAGAACCCCTCGGCGACGAGCAGCTCGTTCACCTTCGCCACGACGTTCTCTTCCTGCGAAGGGAGCGCACCCATGTCGACGCGCGGCAACGTCGTCGCCGTCGCGTTGTACCCGTAGCTCTTGACCAGCTCCTCGGCGATGTCCGCTTCGAAGAACACGTCCCAGATGCGATGCGGCGGTACGGTCACGATCAGCTTCTGGTCGCCCGGCTCGACCGCGAATCCGTAACGCGTGAGCCGCTCGGCCATCTCGTCCGGCGGCATCTCCACGCTGATGAAATGCTGCGTGCGTGCGACGTCGACCTCGATTTTGCGGAACGGATTCACCCACTCGCCCGCGACGTACGTCCTGCCGATGCGATAGCCGCAATGCTGTTCGAGCAGGTACGCGACGCGCGCCGCGCCGACGAGCGGCTGCGTCGGATCGCCGCCGCGCATGAAGCGCGCCGCCGCGTCGGTGTTCAGGTTCATCTGCCGCGCCGCGATGCGCACGGCCACGGGATCGAAGCACGCCGCTTCGAGGGCGATGCGCTTCGTGTTCTCCGTGACGGCGGAGTCATGACAGCCGATCACGCCGGCGATGCCGAGGATTTTCGAATCGTCGGCGATGACCAGCGTCCCCTCCGGCACTTCGGTCGGTTCGTCCGTGAACAGAAGCCACGCCTTTTCGCCTTTGTGCGACAGGCGCACCGTGATCGGACCGTCGATGCGGTCCGCGTCGAACGCGTGCGACGGCTGGCCGACGTCGAAGTTCGTGAGGTTCGACGCGTCGACCGAGGGGAGGACGGAGTGAATGTCCGCCGCCGTCAGCGGTGCGAGCACTTCGGGAGGGAGCGGCCGCGCGTCTCCGGCGAGCTCGAGCTCCGTCAGCGTGTAGAGAAAACAGAGCGGCGAATCGAGCCGCACCTTCGTCGCGTCGGCCGGCTGCACGTCGAGCTTGGCCAGCTTCGAGTACTTCAGCCTCTCGCCGGTGCGGCCGCTCACTTCGCGCGCGATACCGGCGTACGAATAGTGGTCGCCGCGATTGGCGAGCAGCTCGACGTTGTACACGGTGCCCTGCGGCTTCGCGTCCATCGTTTTCACTTCGATGCCGACGTCGTCGAGCAGTTCGCGCACTTCGCGCGGCGACTCCGGCAGGTTGACGTGCGTGCGCAGGTGTTCGAGGAGGATCTTCACAGGCCACCTCGATGGATGCTGCGGTGCACGCGCAGGTCCTGCTCGTACAGCGGCTTCAAAGCGGTGATGCCCGAGGCCTGCGCGGCGATGCGCGTCGTGCCGATGCCGAACGCGATGCCGCTCAGTTTCGTGTGGTCGTAGCCGAACTCGATGAAGACTTTCGGGTGGATCATGCCGGAGCCGAGGATGGTGATCCAGCCGGCGCCGCGGCAGGACGGACAGTGGTCGCTCTTGCCGAGGCAGACCGTGCACTGCATGTCCATCCCGACCGAAGGCTCGGTGTACGGGTAGTACTTCGGCTTGAAGCGGAACTTGTGGTTCTCGCCGTAGATCGATTTCGCGATCTCGAGCAGCGTCCCTTTGAGATCGCCGAACGTGAGTCCTTCCTCGACCCAGATGCCTTCGAACTGATGGAACATCGCCAGGTGCGTCGCGTCGACGGCTTCGTTGCGATACACGCGGCCGAGGGCGACGACCTTGATCGGCAGGGGAGGGCGCTGCTGGAGCACGCGCGCCTGGACGGTCGTCGTGTGCGAGCGCAGGAGCATGTTGTTCGGCAGCCAGAACGTGTCCTGCATGTCGCGCGCGGGATGGTTCTCGGGGATGTTGAGCGCGTCGAAGTTGTAGTACGGCGTCTCGATCTCCGGACCTTCGGCGATGGTGAAGCCGAGGCGGCGCATGACGTTCATCGCGCTGGTGTGCACGGTCGTGAGCGGATGCACCGAGCCGCGCTCCTGCGCGATGCCGGGCATCGACAGGTCCTGCCACTCGGCCTCGATCTGCTTCGCCACCGCGGCCTCGGCGATGCGTGCGGTCGCGTCGTCGAGCTCGCGCTCGATCGTCGCCGCCGCCGCATTCACTTCCTGCGCGAACTTCGGCCGCTCCTCCGCCGGCATCGAGCCGAGCGACTTGAGCGCCGTCTTCACATACGACTTCTTGCCGAGATACCGCGTGCGGAGCTCCGCGATCGCGTCCGGCGTTTCTGCCGCGCGCAGGTCGGCGCGGAAGGTTTCGAGTGTTTGGTGAGTAGACATAATTGATGTTGAGATGTTGAGCGACTGAGCTGCTGAGCTACTGAGCTGTTGAGCTGTTGAGCTGTTGAGCTATTGAGCTATTGAGCTGTTGAGCGACTGAGCTGTCGAGCGGTCGGTTTGCTCGATCGCTCAACGGCTCAACGGCTCAATCGCTCAACCGCTACTCCCCCGCGTCCTCCTGCTCCTCATCCGTAGCCGGTTTCATCAGCGGGAACCACACGACGTCGCGCAGGTTCGGGGCGTTCGTCAGGAGCGCGACGAAGCGGTCGATGCCCATGCCCCAGCCGGAGATCGGCGGCATGCCGAACTCCATCGCCGTGAGGTAATCCTCGTCGACCGGCATCGCCTCGTCGTCGCCTTTCTTGCGCAAATCGGCCTGTTCTTCGAAGCGGCGGCGCTGGTCGAGCGGATCGACGAGCTCGGAGTAGGCGTTGATGACCTCCCACGTATCGATGACGAGCTGGAAGCGATCGACGGCGTTCGGGTTCGTGTCGCTTCTCCGGGCGAGAGGGGAGAGGTCGACGGGATGTCCGACGATGAACGTCGGCTGGATGAGCTGCGGGCGCGCGGTGCGCTTGTAGAGCTGGTCGATGAGACTGCCGCGTCCCGCGCCGGGATTGTCGAGATCGACTTTCTTCGCGAAGATCGCGGCGCGGAGCGAGTCCGCGTCGGGATACGCGTCGATGTCGATGCCGCTGTTCTCGAGGATCACGTCCGCAAGCCTCTTGCGCGGCCACGGCTGCGCAAAGTCGATGAGGTGCTCGCCGCGCTGGATCTGCAGCGAGCCCACCGCCTCATGGATGGCGAAGCGCAGCATCTCCTCGGTGAAGGACATGTTGTCTTCGTAATTCCAGTAGGCCGAGTAGAACTCGAGCATCGTGAATTCCTGCAGGTGCGATGCGGCGAGTCCTTCGTTGCGGAAGCAGCGCGCGAATTCGTAGACGCGGTCGTAGCCGCCGACGATGAGGCGCTTGAGGTAGGTCTCCGGCGCGATGCGGAGGACGAGGTCCATGTCGAGCGCGTTGTGATGCGAGAAGAAGGGACGCGCGAGCGCGCCCGACTGCTGCGTGTTGAGGATCGGCGTCTCGACTTCGACGAAGCCGCTGCGGTCGAGGAACGTGCGCAGTGCGGTGACGGACTTCGAGCGCACGCGGAAGCGCTCGCGCGTCTCTTCGTTCGAGACGAGGTCGAGATAGCGCTTGCGCCAGTTCGTCTCGACGTCGCGCACGCCCTGGTACTTGTTCGGCGGCGGGAGGAGGGTCTTGCCGAGGAGCGTCCAGCTCGCGACGCGGATCGTCAGCTCCCCTTTGTCCGTGTAGTACATCTCCCCTTCGACGCCGAGGAAGTCCCAGCGGTCGACGCCTTTCGAGAAGAGCCCGTACTTTTTCTTCGAGACCTCGGGGTCCGCGTCGAGCTGATCGCGGACGAGTGCGAGCTGGATGCGGCCGTCGAAATCCTCGAGCGTGGCGAACGTCAGCTTCCCGAATTTGCGGAGCTGCCCGACGCGTCCCGCCGCGCGGACCTTCGTCCCCGGCTGCAGTCCCATCACCTCGCGCAGCGTGTGCGTCCGCTCGAAACGGTCCGGATGGACCTGCAGCCCCTCCTGCTCGAAGAGCTGCCTTTTCTCGATACGAACGTCACGGAGGGATTGCTCAGACATAGTGGTGGCGGAGAATACCAAAGGAGGGGCGGGAGGGGAGGGAGAGCTGTAGAGCTGTAAAGCTGTTGAGGAGACGGTGGCCACGAGCGCGCGTCGAGAGCGGACGCCGGCTTCGCCGATCCGCTACGCTGCTGCGGTGATGGACAAGCAGAACACGCTGTTCCGCCCCGGCTCGAATCCGCGGCTCAACGCGGAGATCCACAAGTATCGCGGGCTGGCCGGATTTCTAAAGTACGCGCAAGGGTACTTTCACGCGGCGAATGAGCTGGTCGTGGCCCTCGAAGCCGACTACTACCGCATGGACCCGCACCTGCTCGTGTACCCCGTGTCGTTTCTCTACCGGCACGGCATCGAGCTGTATCTGAAGCATTTTGCGATCGCGTTGAGACCCGAGGAACCCTTCAAGCTCACGCATGACCTGCTCGACAACTGGGCGATGGTCAGCGCCGCGCTGCGAGAGCACGACGCCGTTCCGGACGACGAGAAGGGTGTGATCGACGCCATCGGAGACATCCTCGCCGAATTCGTCGAGATCGATCCGAAGGGAGAAGAGTTCCGCTACCCGGAGAGCAGGAAGAAAGATCCGAATCTCGCGCAGACGGACGTCGTCAGCCTCGAGGTGTTGCACGAAGCGATGGAGATCGTCGAACGCCATTTCGACCGATGGGCTGCCGCCGTCCGCTGAGCCGCCCCCGCGACCGCCCCCGCCAACGCCCCCTCACCCCTCTACAGCTTTACCCCTCTACAGCTTTACCGCTCAACAGCTCAACAGCTCAACAGCTCAACCGCTCAACAGCTTTATCGCTCAACCGCTCAACAGCTCACCAGCTAAACTCCCCACCCCATGAATCTCGATCACATCCGCTCCCAATTCCCCTCCCTCACCCGTACGCACAACGGCCGGCCCGTCGCGTACTTTGACGCGCCCGGCGGGACGCAAGTGCCGCGGGTGGTGGCGGAGGCGATGACGGACTATCTCTTCCATCACAACGCCAACACGCACTGGCCGTATCCGACCAGCGAGGAGACGGACGCGATCATCACCGGCGCGCGCGAGGCCATGGCCGATCTCCTCGGCGCGAACGCGAACGAGATCGCCTTCGGCGCGAACATGACCACGCTCACCTTCCACCTCGCCCGCACCCTCGGCCGCATGTGGTCCGAAGGCGACGAGGTGATCATCACCGAGCTCGATCATCACGCCAACGTCGCCCCATGGCGCGCGCTGCAGACCGACCGCGGCATCGTCATCCGCAGCGCGAAGCTCGACTGCGACCGCGCGCAGCTCGACTACGACCATCTCGCCAGCCTCGTCAACGACCGGACGAAACTGATCGCCATCGGCGGCGCCTCGAACGCCATCGGCACGATCAACGACCTGCAGCGTGTCTCGCGGCTCGCCAAAAGCGCCGGCGTATTGATGTTCGTCGACGCCGTGCATCTCGTCCCGCACGAGCTCGTCGACGTGAAGGCCCTCGACTGCGACTTCCTCGCGTGCTCCTCGTACAAATTCTACGGACCGCACGCCGGCATCCTCTACGGACGTCACGCGCTCCTCGACACCCTCCCGTTCCCGAAGCTCGCGCCTGCACCCGATCGCGCCCCGGAGCGCGTCGAGACGGGGACGCAGAATCACGAAGGCATCGCCGGCATCCGCGCCACCGTCGACTTTCTCGCCTCCATCGGCGGGGAAGACGGCACGCGCCGCGAGCGTCTCGCCCGCGCATTCGCCTCGCTGCACGAAACGCATTCGCGCTACACGCAGATGCTGTGGGACGCACTCACGTCGATGAAGCGCGTGAAGGTTTACGGACCTCCTCCGACCCAGCGGCGCACGCCGACGGTCTCCTTCACCGTCGACGGCATCGGCTGCGACGACCTCGCGCGCAAGCTCGCGGAGCACGCCGTCTTCGCCAGCAGCGGCGACTTTTACGCGACGACGGTCTGCGAGCGTTTCGGGGTCGAGAGTTTGTTACGCGCCGGTTGCGGCTGCTACACGAGTGAGGAAGAAGTGCAGCGCCTCATCGACGCGGTCGCATCTCTGTAGGTATCATCCAGTTGCAATGGCGAAACAACGACACCAGGAACCAACCTCATCGAAAGGCTCGCTGATCGTTCTCACGATCGGTGCGCTGCTCGTGGCCGGACTCGTCGTGTGGGCACTGACCCGCACCGTCGAGCAGCCGTCCACCGCGGCGATCACCGAAACGTCCCCGGGAACGTTCGCGACCGACACCACGCCCACCCCATCCACACCTGCTCCGACGACAGCGGCGACCCCGACGCCGGACGCGACCGCGACCGGCACTCCGCTCGCGAGTGCGACCGCGCCGATCACGCTGACGTCGACCACGCCACCGGCGGCGCCGGCCGGCGACCGCTCGGTCGTCAAGCGCATCTCGGCGGAAGATCTGCGCGAGCGGATGAAGTCCGGCAACGTCGTCATCGTCGACGTGCGCGACGCGGGCTCGTACCAGACCTCGCACATCGCGGGCGCGATCCACGTCCCGATGTCGAGCATTCAGGCGAACCTCGACCTGATTCCGAAAGGGAAGGACGTCGTCACGTACTGTACGTGACCGGCCGAAGAATCGAGCGCCGGTGCGGCGCTCATCCTGCAGAACTCCGGCTACACCAATGTCTCCGCGCTCTACGGTGGTTACGACGCCTGGCGCAACCTCGGATATCCCACGGCCACGGGCCGCTGATTTCTCCGGAGCGCCGGCGTCTCGCCGGCGCTCACTACGCGTGACCGGCAGCGAAGACGCTGCCGGATCAACCGGCACGGACGCCGGCGCTCCGCATCCACCATGTACGAGCTCGTCCATCACATCGCCGACGTGCGCCTGCGCGTCGCGGCGCCGGCCCTCGAAGAGCTGTTCCGCGACGCCGTGCGCGGCATGTACGCCGTCATGCGCGGCGCGAGCGAACGCGATTCGCAACCGGTCCAGCGCACGATCGAGGTCGACGAGTCCCCCGACACGACCGCGCTCCTCGTCGACTTTCTCAACGAAGTCCTGAACCGCGCGCAGATCGGACACGAACTGTTCACGGACGTCCTCTTCACGCGCTTCGACGGCACGAGCCTCACGGCGACGCTGTCAGGCATCGCACCGGCATCCTTCGAGGAAGACGTGAAGGCCGTGACGTATCACGAGGCCGACGTCCGCCGGGAAGGGGAGGCGTGGACGACGATGCTGGTGTTCGACCTATGAAACTGACCGACCTCGAAAAGATCAACGACCATCTCTGGGAAATCCCGAAGAGCCATCGCCCCGACATGCACGTGCCCGCGCGCGTGTACGCGACCGAGACGATGCTGCAGTCCATCGTGCAGGACCGCTCCCTCGAGCAACTGGTCAACGTGTGTACCATTCCGGGCATCCGCAAGTACGCCCTGGCCATGCCGGACGTGCACGAGGGCTACGGCTTTCCGATCGGCGGCGTGGCCGCGGTCGGTGCCAGCGACGGTGCGATCTCGCCGGGCGGCATCGGCTACGACATCAACTGCGGCGTGCGTCTGCTGCGGTCTTCGCTCACGCTCGACGAGATCCGCCCGCGCCTCGAGAAGCTCGCGCATTCGATCGCGCGGGAGATCCCGTCCGGCGTCGGACGCGGCGGCTCGGTGCGGCTGAAAGGGCAGGATCTCGACCTCATCCTCCGCGATGGCGCGCGCCGCGCCGTCGAGATGGGGCACGGCAGGGAAGACGATCTGAAGCACATCGAGTCGGGAGGGCGTCTCGACGGCGCCGATCCTCACGTCGTCTCGCAGGTGGCGCGGGAGCGCGGGTTCGACCAGCTCGGGACGATCGGCTCCGGCAATCACTTCGTGGAGATCGATCGCGTCGAGCAGATCTTCGACGAGGAAGAAGCAGCGCGCCTCGGTCTCGTGCGGGACGGCATCGTCGTGCAGATCCACACCGGCTCGCGCGGCCTCGGCCATCAGGTCGCCACCGACTCGATCAAAGGGATGATGAAAGCGATGCCGGCGTACGGCATCACCGTCGCCGACCGCGAGCTCGCCTGCGCGCCGATCTCCTCCCGCGAAGGGCAGCGCTACATGGGCGGCATGGCTTCCGCAGCGAATTTCGCGTTCGCGAACCGGCAGCTCATCACCGCCGGGATCCGCCGCGCGTGGTCGCGGGAGTTCGGCGACGACGTCGTCGAGATCGTCTACGACGTCGCTCATAACGTGGCGAAGGTGGAGCGCTATCCCGACGTCGGCGAAGTGGTCGTGCATCGCAAAGGGGCAACGCGCGCCTTTCCGGGACAGCCGGTACTGATTCCCGGAAGCATGGGCACCGCGTCGTACGTGCTCGTCGGACTCGATGGGGCGATGGAGCAGACGTTCGGTTCGAGCTGCCACGGCGCGGGCCGCACGATGTCGCGCACCAAAGCGCGGACGCAGATCAACGCCGAGGAACTGCGCGGCCGTTTGCGCAAGCTCGGCATCATCGCGGAGGCGGGATCGTCGAAGGGCCTCGTGGAAGAAGCGCCCGAGGCGTACAAAGACATCGACGCGGTCGTCGACGTGGTGGCGCGGGCGGGGATTGCGAAGAAAGTCGCCCGCGTAGTGCCGATCGCGGTGGTCAAAGGCTGACGCGCGCGGGCCGGAAGCGGCCCCTCACCGACGTTCAGTGCCCGCAGTCGCAGCTCTCGCCGCGCAGCGCTTCGCGTCCCTCGTTCACCATGATCGGGACCATCACGAGCGCCGCGACGGGATCGGCCCACCACCAGCCGGCGACGGCGTTCAGGCCGAGGCCGGCGAGGAGAATCGCGGAGAGGTAGGTGCAGAGCTGCGTCTGCATCGCTTCGGCGCGCATGGCGCGGCTGCCGATGGCATCGGCAACGCGGCGTTTTGCGCGGACGAGCAGCGGCATCACGACGACGGAGATCGCGGCGAGCACGATGCCGAGCGTGCTCTCGTCGGGCGCCTCGCGTACCCACAGCGCTTTGCCCGCGTCGAAGGCGACGTACGCGGCGAGCACGAGAAAGCTCACGCCGACGAGTTGCAGCGCGCGCTTCTCCGTCTTCGCACCTGCGTGCAGTCGCCACACGAGCAGCAGCGAGGCGAAGACTTCGATGCCGCTGTCGACGCCGAATCCCACCAGCGCGATGCTGCCCGCGAGCACACCCGCACCGACGGCGAGCACACCTTCGAGCAGGTTGTAGGCAATGGTCAGGTACTCGAGGATCTTGCCGCGGCGGACGAGATCCGGGTGCGCTTCGACGACCGTCATCGACGAGGGAGAACCACCGTGAACGTCGCCCCCGTTCCCGCGCCTTCGCTGTGCGCGGTCACGATCCCGCCGTGCATCTCGACGAGCTGTTTCACGATCGCCAGACCGAGGCCGAGGCCGCCGTGCTGGCGCGAGATGGACTGGCTCTGCTGGCTGAAGCGGTCGAAGACGGAGGGGAGGAAGGCGGTATGGATGCCGATCCCCGTATCCGTGACGGAGACGATCAGGCGATCGGAGGTCAGGTCGATCTTCGTCTCGACGCGTCCTCCCTCGGGGGTGAACTTGATCGCGTTCGAGAGCAGGTTCCAGAACACCTGGTGCAGACGTCCGCGGTCCGCGACGATCGGCGCTTCGGCCACTGCGTACACGCGCGCGAGCTCGATGCGTCGCGCCACGGCGCTGTTCTCCACCATGTGAATCGCTTCGTTCATCACCGCGACCGCGTCCATGTGTCCGACGTGCAGACGCAGCTTGCCGGTGATGGCGCGCGAGACGTCGATGAGGTCGTCGACGATCGCGGCCTGCGCTTTCGCGCTCAGCTCGATCTGGTCGACGGCCATGGCCAGGTCGTCGTCGAGCTGCATCGTCTTCATGAGCTGCGCCCAGCCGAGGATCGCGGTCATCGGCGTGCGGAGCTCGTGCGAGACGGTGGCGAGGAACTCGTCGCGCGCGCGGCTCGCCTCGCGCAGCGCGTCTTCCATGGCCTTGCGCTCGGTGCTGTCGTGGAACGAGAGGACGGCCCCGCGGACCTGGCCGCTCTCGAGGACCGGTGTCGACGAGCAGAGGATCGGCACGAAGCTGCCGTCCTTGCGGATCCAGTACTCCTCGAGGTCCTGCACGGGCGCGCCGTCGATGAGGGTCTGGAAGAGCGGGCACTCCGACCGCGGGTAGGTCGTTCCGTTGGGACGGTGGTGGTGCAGCACGTCGTGCATGACGCGGCCGAGGAGCTCCTCGTGCGTGTAGCCGAGGATGCGCTCGCCGGCGGGATTCATGAAGGTGAGTCCTCCACGCGCGTCGACCAGACAGAGCCCCTCCGCCACATTCGTCGTGATCAGGCGATTGAGCTCTTCGACACGATGCCGCTCGCTCTCGTCGACCGTGGTGCCGACGAGAACCGGACGGCCGTCGATCTCGACGTAGCGTCCGCGAGAAGCGATGTGATGCACGGTCCCATCCGGCCAGATCGCGCGATAGAACACGTCGTACTCGCCATGGTCGGCGAGCGCCTGCTGCACGTGCGCGCCGACGGACTCGCGGTCGTCGGGATGCATGATCGACCAGATCACGTCGATCGTGACCTGCGTGTCGGCGGGGATGCCGAGATTCGCTTTGCAGCGCGGCGTGCAGTCGATGATGCCGGTGGCCGTGTCGAGCTGCCAGAATCCGACGCGCGACACATCCGCGGCGAGCCGCAGCCAGGTCGGTTCGGAGGCGAGAAGGGGCGACGCGGTCACTGCCGGCATGGTGGCACTCGCGCCGGATGCCGTCAAACGAGCGCGGCCTTCACCGCTTGTGCTTCGCCTCGTACATGCGCCGTCCGGCAGCGACCGCTTCGATGGGCAGCGCAACCGGCTCGCCGACCTGCAGCGCGGTGACGTATACGCGCGCACATGCTTCCATCACGAGGGCGACGTGCAACGCCTGACGCAGATCGCGTCCGATGCAGACGTTGCCGTGATTGGCGAGGATCACTCCCGCGCGATCGCCGAGCGTGCGTACGACGTTGGTTCCGACGGCGTCCGTGCCGGTGAACGCGTAATCCGTCACGTCGACGGTGCCGCCGAAGTAGAGCGCCATCTCGTCGATGACCGGCGGCAGCGGCCGGCGCAGCACGGACAGCGTCGTGACGTACGGCGCGTGCGTGTGCACCACGGCCTGCACTTCCGGCCGTGAGCGGTAGATCGCGAGATGCATCGGCAATTCGTACGACGGTTCGCGGATCGAGCCGACCGCCTGTCCCGTTTCGAGCTCGACGAGGACGATCTCGTCTTCGGTGAGGACGTCGTAAGCGACGGCGGTGGGGGTGATGGCGATGAGCTTCTCATCGGCGCGCCGGCTGACGTTGCCCGCGGAGGCGACGACGAGTCCTTCCTCCCACATCCGTTTCGCATGCAGCCACACGTCGTGGCGGATCTCACTCGGATTCATGAGCGCGAATGGTAGCGGAGCGCCGGCGCCGCTCCGCTACCATTCGCGGCGTGCACCTGCTGCATCTCTTCGATCTCTCGCTCGTCGCGCGTGCGAACGAGCCCGCGCTCGAGTGGGACGGCGCGATCTACACATTCGGCGACCTCGAGCGGCGCAGCAACCGCGCCGCCGATGCCTTGCGCGCACGCGGTTTTGCGCAAGGCGATCGCCTTTGCGTGCAGCTCGCGAATTCGATCGAGCTGATCGACCTCTACCTGGCCTGCGTCAAGCTTGGCGTGATCTTCGTCCCCGTGAACGTGCTCTACCGCGAGCGTGAGATCGCACACATCATCGGCGACGCGGAGCCGCGCGAGTTTCTGACGCGGCCGCTCGAGCCGGGCAGCAACGACGCGCGTCCCGCCGTCCGTCTCGACGGAGAGACGCCCGCGGCGATCCTCTACACCTCCGGAACGACGGGCGCGTCGAAGGGCGCGATCCTCACGCACGACAACTTCGCGGCGAACGCGGTGAACCTCGTCTCGTGCTGGCAGATCACCGGCCGCGATCGCTTTCTCCTCCCGCTCCCGCTCTTCCACATGCACGCCCTCGGCAACGGGCTGCACACCTGGCTCGTCTCCGGCTGCCGCATGCGTCTCCTCGAACGCTTCGACCACCGCACGGCCGTGGACGAACTGCGCGCGTTCGCGCCGACGCTTTTCTTCGGCGTGCCGACGATCTACGTCCGCCTGCTCGATACGCCGCGCGACGACGCGCGCGCCATCGGACGGCGCATGCGCCTCTTCGTCTCCGGCTCCGCGCCGTTGCCGGCGCACGTGCTCGAACAGTTCCGCGCGCTCTTCGGCCATACGATCCTCGAGCGGTACGGCATGACGGAGACGTTCATGAACACGTCGAATCCATATGCGGGTGAGCGTCGCGCGGGGACGGTGGGATTTCCGTTGCCCGGCATTTCCGTGCGCGTCGAAGAGGGGGAGCTGCTCGTGCGCGGTCCGAACGTGTTCGCCGGTTACTGGCGCCGCGCCGAGGCGACGGCGGCCGCGTTCACGGCGGACGGCTTCTTCCGCACCGGCGATCTCGCCTCCGTCGCCGAAGACGGCTACATCACGCTCCTCGGACGCAAATCGGATCTCATCATCAGCGGCGGCTTCAACATCTATCCGCGCGAGATCGAGGAGCTGCTGCTCGAACAGGAAGGCGTTGCGGAAGCGGCGGTGGTGGGCGTGCCGGACGAGGTGCGCGGCGAAGTGCCGGTCGCGTATCTCGTCGGCACGTTCGACGCGGCGGAGCTCGAGCGCGTCTGCCGCGAGCAGCTCGCGTCGTTCAAGGTGCCGCGGCGTTTCGTGCAGGTGGAGGCGATCCCGCGGACGGCGCTGGGGAAGGTGCAGAAGCACCTGCTGACGTAGCGAGCTGCCGCGCGCGAATGTGCTCCACGCGCTCCACGAGCGCGGGCACTTCGAACGCGCCGCGATAGACCAGCACACTCCCGCCGAGGATGGCTTCGGGCGGATGCGTGATGATCGGCAGGTAGTCGGCGGCGCCGCGCGGAGGAAACACGCTCGCGCTGACGAAGACCGTGCCGCGCAGCACGCGCGGAATCGGCTCGACGGGCGTGCCGGTGGCGGTCCAGCCGAGGGCGGGGAGGAGCGTGCAGGGCTGCAGCGCGCGGGAGATCGCGCCGTGACCGTACGCGGCGAACCAGCAGTCGGTGATGCCGTGTTCTTCCACGTAGGCGCGCACGAGCTTCGTGCTCTGTCCCCATTCCGCGTCCGAGTCTTTGAAGATCGTGTACGTGCGATCGGGCCCGCCCCAGAAGTCGTTTGCATAGGCGATGTACCGCGGCGCCGTGAGGACCGCGCTGAGGACGTGGAACAGCAGCAGCACGCCGGTGACGGCGCGCCAGCGCACGAGCGTCACTGCACCGGCGACGAGGAGAAACGGCCACACCGCGATCACGTGACGCACGCCGATGTTGATGCCGGAGAGCATCGCCACCACGAGCACCAGCGCGGGCGCCGCGAGCAGCAGCAGTCTGTGCTTCGTGCGCGGCGCGAAGACGGTGAGCACGAGCGCGGTGATGCTCGCCTTCACCGCGAACGCGAGCGGGAAGTAGAACCACTGGCCGCGTGGATACGCGCGGTCGAAGATCCACGTCTGCCGTTCGGCATGCTCGGCGATGTAGCGGATGCCGTCGAAGTAGGGCGCGAACTGAAAGCCGTACGTGGCGAAGAGGACCGCCACGGCGATCGTGAGGACGGCCGCGCACGCGCGCAGATGACGCCACAGCAGCAGCACGACGATCGGCAGCACGAGCACGCCGGTGTGTTTGGCGCTGAGGGTGAGTCCCGCGGCGACGGCCGTGACGAGCAATCGCGCCACGGACGGCGAGTTGCGATAGCGATACGCCGCGTACACGGTCGCGAAGAACATCGCCGCGAACGGCATGTCGGTCGTGACGAGGGAACCGTGTGCGATCAGCGTCGGCTCGAAGGCGAACACGGCCAGTGCGACGAGCGCGGCAGGATCGCCGAACAGCTCGCGCGCGAAAAGAAAGACGAGGAGTGCGAGAAGGAGCGTGAACGTGGCGACGGCGAGGCGGGCGGGGATCGTCACGCGATCCACGCCGTTGCCGGCGAGAAAGAATCCGCCGGCCTGGAACGCGCGCTGCGCGACGATCGCGCGCGAGGTGCACGGTCCCAGCGGATCGCGCGGATTCATCGTCAGCAGCGGCAGCGCGGCGACGATTTTCGCGAGCGGCGGATGTTCGGGATTGATTCCGAAGTCGCCGCAGCGGAGATGGCGGTAGCCGGCGAGGATGTGCGTCGGCTCGTCGATGGTCGGGCTCGCAGCCGTGACGTGCACGTGCAACTGCAGCGCGAGTGCTGCGAGGAGGAGCGCGGCGGCGACGGGTGTGGCACGGTGCATCAACCGCGCGAGAAGACGATCTCCCGGAACAGCTTTCCGTTCACCTCGAAGAAGACGAACGAGCGCATGCTCAGAGGCTCGCTCGGGTTCCGCACGTTCGCGTAAGCCTCGGTGAAGAGCGTCACGCGTTTCGTCTCGCCGGGCGCGAGGGTTTCGTTGTAACGCTGGCGGCGCGTGCGCAGCGTGTACTGCATCATGCCCGACGAGGAGACTTCCACCTCGCGCAGCAGGAGCGGCACGTTCGCGCGGTTCGTGACCTCGATCTCGAGCGCCACCGCCGCGCTCGAGCCGCGGCCGAAGAAGATGTCGTGAACGGGGGCGATGTGGATCGCGGGTTGCGCGATCTCGGCCGGACGTGCGACGCCGGGCGCGGTGCCGCCGCTGGAGCAGGAGACGAGCGGGAGGAGGAGCGCGAGAACGAGGAGCGTGCGGCGCATGCGCGGAGCGTACACCAGCTTTCGTGAGGGAACGTAGCGCCGGACTCCGGCCGGCGCTACCGTCACGCGGCCACTTCGTTGCGGTGATCGCTGGTGATGCGGCCGTCGCGGATCTCGACGATGCGCGAAGCGCGGCGGGCGAGCGCGGGATCGTGCGTGATGATCACGAGCGTCCTGCCGCTCTTCCACAGCTCGGTGAAGATGGACATGATGTCCGTGCCGGACGTCGTGTCGAGGTTCCCGGTCGGTTCGTCGGCGAGGAGGATGTCCGGGTCCATCGCCAGCGCACGCGCGATGGCGACGCGCTGCATCTGGCCGCCGGAAAGCTCGGTCGGCTTGTGATCGAGGCGCTCGCCGAGCCCCACTTTCTCGAGCAGCTCCGAGGCGCGGGTGCGGCGTGCTTTCGGCGCGATGCCGCCGAACAGCATCGGCAGCTCGACGTTCTCCAGCGCGGTGAGATGCGGCAGGAGGTTGAAGCTCTGAAACACGAAGCCGACGCGGCGATTGCGGATCTCCGCGAGCTGGTCGCGCGTGACGCCCGCGACGTTGTCGCCGCCGATCTCGTAGATGCCGTCCGTCGGCGTGTCGAGGCATCCGAGGAGATTCATGAGCGTCGACTTGCCGGAGCCGGACGGGCCGACGATCGCGACGAACTCGCCCGGATGGATGTCGAGGTCGATGCCTTTGAGCGCTTCGACCTTCACTTTGCCGGTGTCGTACACCTTGCGAATGTTGTCCATCCGGATGATGGTGCCGTTGCTGTTCATGTGAGAGTCTCCGTTCGAGCCGATTCGGGTGGTCGGTTATCGATTGTCCGTTGTCTGGCGATGCGTCGCAGAGAACCGGCAACCGAGCATCGACGACGTCATTCGTAACGCAAGGTTGCCGCGGGATCGATGCGCGCTGCCCTGCGCGCGGGGAAATACCCGGCGAGCAGTCCGATCACTCCGAGGATTGCCGACGTGGCCATGCCGATCTGCGGCGAGAGCGTCGGACGTCCGAGGAAGGAGAGGACCTGATTGTTCTCGACAGGGAGGAACGTGGCCGCGGCCACGAGCAGCGTCGCGATCATGATGCCGCCCGCGCCGCCGATGAAGGTGTAGACGAGACCTTCGAGCACGAACGGCCAGATGATCCAGCGCGACTTCGCGCCGAGGGCCATCTTCACGCCGATCTCGCGCGTGCGCTCTTTCACGACGGCGTACATGATGTTCGCCACACCGACGCCGCCGATGACGAGGGTCAGCGCGCCGACGATGCCGAGGAACATCTGGATGCCGACGATCATCATGCGCGACTGCTTCGAGGTCTTGACCATGTCCCACGTGCCGAACGCGCGGTCGTCGGTCGGGTCGTAGCCGTACTTTTTGCCGAGGATCTCGTTGACGCGTTTCAGTGCCCCCTGCATCTCCTCGGGCTCGTGCGTCTGGATGACCAGCACGTTCAGGCGTTCGCGCCCGAACTGCGCGCGGAACGTCGTGTACGGAATGACGGCGTGGTCTTTGTCCGGACCTCCGTACACGCCCATCTGCGTCTTTTTCTGCATGACGCCGATGACGACGTACGGTGAATTGTTGACGAGCAACGTCTTTCCGACGGGATCGACCTTGCCGAAGATGTCGGTCGCCAGCTCGTCGCCGAGGAAGATCACGCGACGGCGCTGCTCTTCGTCCTGCGCGTTGATCCAGCGTCCGCCGGCGACGGGGTAGTGCACGCGGCTGTCGCCGTACGAACGATGTGCGCCCATGACGCGGCCGTTCACGGTTTTGCGCTCCCACTGCAGCGCCGTGCGCCAAGACACGATCTCGCCGTGCACGCTCTTGAGCTCCGGCATCTGCGAGCGGATCATTTCCACGTCGTCGATGCGCGGGCGGATCGGGCGCCCCGGCGGCATGCCCTGCGACGCCTTGGTGGTTTCGCCGGGCCACATCACGGCGAGGTTCTCACCGGTGGAGCGGCGGTTCTTGTCCATCTGCCGCTTGAGCCCTTCGCCGAACGCGAGCAGCAGCAGGATGGCAACCGTGCCCCACGCGATCGCAGCGATGGTGAGGAACGCGCGCTTCTTCTGCAACTGGCTCGCGGTGGCGAACTGGCGGAGGATGACGTGGAAGTCTTGTTTCATGATGGTTGCTGGTTACTGGTTACTGGTTACTGGTTGCTTGGGACTCGATGCCTGGGGGCGGAGCCATTGCTGTACGAGCAACCAGCAACGAGCAACCAGCAACGCGTTCATAGTTTCATTGCCACGACCGGATCCAGCCGCGACGCATCCCGCGCCGGAAAGTACCCTGCCACTAGTCCAACCACGCCGAGGGCGATGGCCGTGAAGAGTGCCACCACCGGCGAGACCTCGGGTTTTCCGACGTATTCGTAGAGTTGCTCGGGGAAGATGGCGCAGATGCCGAGCGAGATGATGAAGCCGATGGCGCCGCCGAAGATGGTGATCATCAGCGTTTCGAGGAGGAACTGCGTGAGGATTGCGCCGGACTTGGCGCCGAGGGCCATCTTGATGCCGATCTCGCGCGTACGCTCTTCGATGACGACGTTCATGATGTTCGACACGCCGATGCCGCCGACGATCAGCGTCAGCACGCCGATGATGCCGAGGAAGGCGTTGAACGAGAGCATGAAGATGTCGAAGAACTGGAACTGCTCGGTGGTGTCCCACATCGACATCGCTTCCTTGTCGTCGGCAGCGAACCGCAGGCGCTTGCCGAATCCGACGCGCACCCGCTCGATGAGCGCTTTGGTCTCGCTCGACTGCGCGGCCTGGAAGACCATGTTGTCGACGTACTTGTCGCCGGTCAGCGCGCGGAATGTCGAGGAGGGGATGAAGGCCTTCTCGTTGTCGCGGCCGCTGTAGCTCGAGTCCTGGGATTTCTTCTGCAGGACGCCGATCACCTGGAACGGCGACTGGTTGACGAGCACGATCCTGCCGATCGCGGTTTTCGGGGCGTCGGGGCCGAAGATGTTCTCGGCGAGTTTGTCGCCGAGGAAGATCGTACGGCGCTGATCGCGATCGTCGAGCGCGTTGACGAAGCGCCCGCCTTCGCCGGGGATGAGGTTGCGCATCCCGCCGAACTCGGAGGCAACGCCGGAGACGTCGATCGACATGGTCTTCGTGCCGTAGTCGAGACGCATCGAGGTCATGTACTCGCCGGAGATCGCTTTGAGTCCGCGCACTTCGCTGCGGATCGCGGCGATGTCCTCCTCGGACACGCGCAAACGGCGTCCCTTGCCGAGCCCTTCGTACGGGATCGACGTGAGCCCCGGCCAGGCGATGACGATGCGATCGCCGAGACCCGCGGTGTTCTGGATCATCCGCTTGTGCAGCCCGGTCCCGAACGCAAGCATGAGCGAGATCGCCACCGTCCCCCACACGATGCCGAACACCGTGAGGAAAGTGCGGAGCTTCTCCGTACGCACGTCGCGGAGGAGTTGGCGGAGGACGTCTTTCATTTACGCAGGTCTCCAGCGATCAGAGGAGAGAGGGAGAGATGAGAGCGGAGAGATGAGAGATGAGAGCGGAGAGATGAGAGATGAGAGATGAGAGGGGAGCGATGAGCGAGGAACTCATCTCTCATCTCTCATCGTTCATCTCTCATCGTTCCTCTCTCCTCTCTCCTCATTCATCTCTCTCAGCTGATCTCCTTCGGCGGCCGCTCCACGACCTTCTGCCCTTTGCTCACGCCGGACACGATCTCGACGTTGAGGCCGTCGCTGATACCGGTCTTCACTTCGACCTTTTTCGGCTCCGCTTTCGGGTCGCCGCTCGGGAGCTCGACGAAGGCTTTCTTGCCGCCGTCTTCGAACGAGACGAGGCGCTCGGGGAGGGTGAGGATGTCTTTCTTTTCGCGGATGATGACGTCCGCGTTGGCGGAGTAGCCGGCGCGGAGGGTGATCTTCTGATTCGGGTCGAGCTCGATCTCGACGTCGAACAGCGTGGCGCCTTCCTTCTGCTGCGCCTGCGGGGCGATGCGCTGGACCCGGCCGGTGACGACGTCGGTCGGGAGCGCGCCGACTTTGATGCGCGCCTGCATGCCGACGGAGAGCTTGCCGACGTCGATCTCATCGACGGTGCCTTTGAAGATGAGGTCCGACATGTCGGCCACGGTGGCCATCTCGGTGCCGGGCTGGTACGACGTCAGCGGAACGATCGGATCGCCCTCGTTGACGGCGCGGCTGAGGATCGTGCCGGCGGCCGGCGCGCGGATGATCGATTCCTGGCCGCCCGCGGTGAGGCGGCCTTTGCGGGTGAGGTCGCGGTCCTGCTGCGCTTTGGTGAGCGCGACGCGGGCGAGCTCGTACGCTTCTTTCTTCTGCTCGACTTCGCTCGTGGGGAGCACGCCGCTGCGCGAGAGCTCCTGCGCGCGCTGGTACTCGCTCTCCGCGCGACGGAACGACGCCGAGGCGGACTCGACGCGGCGATCGACCTCGGTGACCTCGAGCGGGGTCGGGTCCGGCGCGATCTCGAAGAGCGCGTCGCCGGTCTTGACCGTATCGCCGACCTGCACGTGCGCGCGGCGGACGATGCCGGAGATCTTCGATTTCACCTGGAACTTCTGCCGCGGCTGGATCTGGCCCACGGCGACCGCCTTCTCGACGATCGTCCCCTGCGTGACTTCGACTTCCTTGAACCCGCCGTCTTTCTTCTTTCCGTTGCGGGCCACCGCGTACACGCCGACGCTGGCGAGCGCCAGGACGACTAGAAGCACGAGGGTCTTTGCGAGTCTGGACATGCCTGGTTTTCTCCTCACGAACTGCTTCGACAAGGCGAGATACGCCATGAAGTACGAAAAGTTGCAGAGAAGGTTAGGAAGGGGCGGACGTCAGGCTTCCGGGAGGGGTCGCCTGGTCCACAAAACGCGGACGCCGGATGCCCGCAGCGCGATGGCGACGACGATCAAATCCAGCACCACGTACAGGATGCCCACGCCGGACGGCGGATTGGCGGACCGCAATCCCACCCCCGGTACTTCCGCGGCCCACGTCCAGTTGCCCATCGCCGTGCCGGTGTATTCGAGGAGGAGCGTGTAGACGACGCAGGTGGCGAGGAGGAGGCGGTTTTCGGAGCGGGCGATCAGGGCGAGGACACCGAGCCACCAGAGGAAGCCCCAGGTGTCTCCGAGCGCGAAGAGCGTGACGATGGCGATCGCGCTGACCGCGATGAGGACCGTGCTCACGATGATCCGTTCGTGTTTGCGGAGGAACGGCTGCGTCGCGCTCTCGGCCGCCAGCGCGTAGAAGAGACCGTGACCCGGCGGGACATACAGCGGGATCAGCGCATGGGCGTAGTCATAGAGTCCCCACCCTACGGAAAGCACGACCTCCCCCAGTGTGGCCACGGCGATCGCGCAGAGGATCTGCGCCGCCGGGACCGGCGACGTGCGCATGCAGAGCCAGAGAACGGCGATCGTCGTCGCGCCAAGGGCGAGCTGACGCGGGACGCCGGGCCCGTCGAGGAGCAGCAGCGACGGGACGAACCAGGTCATCGCTGCGAGGACGAGGAGGAAGCGGCGCGTCACCGCGACAGATTACGGCACTACTCATCGACCAGCGTCACGTTCGCGGTCGCCGGCCACGGGTAGTCGATGGCGGTGGCGAGACTGTCGAAGGTGCCGGTCTCGATCTGTGCACGTGTTGCCGTGCGAGTCGCGAACATGCGGACGGTGTTGCGAGGCAGGCCGCGCGCGAGGAGTGTCCCATCGGGGGAAGTCGCACCGAGCGACCACGTTGCAAAAGCAGCCTCGGCGCCGGTGAGCCGCACACTGCCGCGAAGACGGACCGACAGCATCGCCGCTGCAGGGCCGATCGGGTCGCCATTGCGCCGCACGACGCGCACGAGGAGCGGCGGTGCGGGAGGCGCGAGCGAAAGCGGGCCGTCGCCGGCGCCGAATACCACCGCCGAGGCGGCGGACGGGTGGCGGATGATCACGCGCCGCGCTGCAAGACTTTGCGGGACGTCGATGCGTCCTTCGCCGTCCGCTTTGCCGAGCCATACGGTCTGGTCTCCCTCCCAGGCACCGACCTCCGCACCGGCCGCGGGGGTCACGCCGTCGAGCCGGATCACGAGCTCGGTCGACTCGCCGCCGCGGGTCATCGGAACGTCGATCGTTTTTTCGCGCAGCCTCTCGTCGATTTCCACGACGACCGGCCCCGCATCGGCGTAACCGGGCGCGCTCACACGGAGCTCGGTTCTGCCGGCGCGTTGCGGCGGAAGCTGCTGCAGAGCGCTGGTGATCGCGATCGTGCTGACGGATGCGCGGCCGGAGGCGCGGCTGTGCATCGCGATCTCTCCGCGCTCGATCGGTTTGTTGTCGAGGGCATCGTAGACGCGCACGCGAATGGCATTCGCCGGGATGTGCAGGTCGAACGTCATCGAGGCGGTGACGTTCACCATTTCCGTGTACGGAGGAAGCTCGGGGAGGAGGACTTCGACGATGTGCCGCTGCGGTTGCCAGAACAGGATCGAATAGCGTCCTGCTTCGTCGGTCTCGACGCGGAGCTTCTGGCCGAAGCGGAGGGTGGCGCGCGAGGGGGTGTCTCCCCGGTGGACCGTGCCGCTCACCAGGATCGGCGTCAGCGCGACGTGGAACGTGGCGTCGTCGCCCGGTGTGAGATCGATGGAGCGAAGCAGGTCGGCATCGCCGATCTGCAACGCGACCGTGAGCGGTGCAGCGGGTACGTGCTCGAACGTGAAGGTGCGCGCCGCCTCGACCTCGAGCGTGCGCAGGATCGCTTGCGGGTCGCTCTTCCGCGCGATGGTCAGTTTCATCGGCTCAGGATGGACGTCGTCCGGAAACGCGCCGATCGTGACGGTCAGTGCAGGCAGGACACGCAACGATTCGTCGAAGGTCGTCACGCTCCCGCGACGCAGCGCTGCCGTCTCGTTTGCGAGGTGGAGCGTTTCGGACGCGGCGGCGAGGCGAGCCGTGTTTCCTTCGAGTGCGTACCAGACCGCGAACAGGGCATCTGCCGCGGCGACGAAGACGTCGGGTGCATGCGTGCCTGCCGCGTCGAGCGCCGTCAGCGCCACGGCGTCCTGCCTCGGACGCGCGACGCGTGCGACGACGGCCGCGCCCTCCGGGACTTCCGGCCAGATGCTCGTGATCGCGTTGGCGTGCAAGGAAATGGGGCGGGAGAGGGCGAGGACGCGCGCTTTTTCATCGAGCAGCAACGCAACCGCGCGTCCGGCCGGCATCGTGATCTCCTGATCGAGTGCCGTGACGTCGCGGACGAAGAGGCCGTGCAACGCGGTGCCGTCGCGCGGCTCGTTGAGGGAGACGAGGCGGATGCGCTCTCCCGGACGAAGTCGCCGCCCCGCCGGAAACGTGACCGTGCTCGCTGCCGTGAGCCCGCCGAGAACGACGCGCCCGCCGCCCGTGACGTCGGCGAGGTACGGCGTGATCGTTCCATCGGCCGTAAGCCACGCACGGGCGTTCGCGGGAAGGGCGATGGGTGATCCGCACGGTGCGTCGGATTCGTTGCCGTCAGCGTCGACGATGTGCGCGTGACAATTGGCCGTGTCTCCGCGCGGAACGACGGTCACACTCTGCGCGCCCGCGGCCAGCGCCGCAACGAGCAGAAGCGCGAACATCAGAAGCCGCTGCCGCCGGTGCAGCATGGGTCGTTGGCGTTCTCGTAGAGACCGCACCCACCACCCGCATTGGATTTCATGCACAACGTCGTGTCGATGTTATCGCCTTCGCGGCACGCACATTCGCCGTTCGTGTTGCTCGCGTAGAATCCGCATGCGGCAGTGTAGCCGTAAGGAATCGAGCATCCCGCGGGCCAGTCGCCGGGATCGACCGGCGTCGGATGCCGGATGCCGCCGTTCATGCTCGGCGCCGATGTGACGCTCAACGCGAGGATAGTCCCGATTGCAAAGCGATAGATTCTGCTTTTCATCCTTCGTTCCTTCGCCGTAAAGTGGATGGCATTCCGTCCGATCATCCGCGGCCCGACTTCCTATGTCAATTACTCCATCCCGCCGCCTCGCGTGTGCGCTCGCTCTGCTCCTGGCCGCCGCTGCTGAGCCTCCGGGCTCAATCGGGGGGAGGATGGCGATTCAGGTGGTGCCGCAGGACGTCGCCGTCGACTCCGCAAGCTGCGTCATCCGACTCGTCGAAACTGAGAATCAGTCGCGGGAAAGGGTCTTCTCGTGCGGCACGTGGTTTCAACCGCCGGTCGGACGCTACTTCTTCTGGGCGGAGCAGAACGGAATGGTCAGCGCGCAGACGATCATTCGCTACGCGGGGGAGCCGTTCAGGGGCTCGGGACTGATGTTGTCGAAGCAGATGGTGCCGGCCGGAGTGCTTCAACTCGATCGGAGCATCGAGGTGCCGCGCGGGAGTACCTTTCGTCTCCTGTCGCTGGAGCTCATCGGGACGCATCGACCGTTCGATCGACGGATCGAGCGCGCTCATGCGTATGACACTGTGCGGATGCCGTCCGGCAAAGTCCTCGGCGGCATCTTCGATGAAAACGGGCGCGCCCTCGCATTGGCGCGACCGCAGCGCGTTCGAGGCGGAGCGGTCACGACACTGCGTCCTGAGCGGCCCCGCGCCTCACGCTCAGGCGTGCTCGCCGTACTGGAACGAGCGACGACACCGGGCGCGCCGCCGTGCGACGCCAGTCTCACGATCGGGCAGCGGCAGCACCGCGCCGCCGTTGATCTGCAGATGCATCAGCGAGTCGTGCTGGCGTGGTATGAACTTCCCGCATCGTCGGATGCCCGTCTCGACGTCCGCTGCGCCGGAGCCACGCCTTTCACGCGTCAACTCCGGCTCGAGCCGCGTGCCATCGCCACCGTTCGCGCGGCTCTGTGACTTATGGCAATGCCGTCACCGCCGTCGTCTCGTCGATGTGAATCACCGCGTCGAACTGCTCCGCCAGCGTGGCCGCAAAGTAGTGCGCGGTCGCTTCCTGGAAGGGGAGGTAGATCACGCCGACCGCGCGTTGCTGCCGCGGGGTGCGCACCGCCCGTTCTTCGATCTCGGAGAGGATGAGGTAGAAGCGCGCGAGGCCGGTCTCGTGCAGGAGCGCGCCGTGGCTGCCCCGCATGGATTCGCGGAGCTGCTGCACGCGCGGAGCGCCGCCCCATTCGCTCGCGGCCATCACCGTGCCCGTGTGCGTCGTGAAGCCGACGGTGAAGCTCGCGCCGCGCGGCCAGTGCTCGCGCACGAGCTGGCCCATGTTCCACTCGTTGTACCGCGCGCGGCTGGTTGCACGCGCGTCGCCGACATGGCTGTTGTGCGCCCACACGACGATGTGGTCGCGGCCGTTGCGCTGGATGAGGAACTGCTGCAGCGCGGCCATCGTCTCGACCATGTGGCGGTCGCGCAGGTTCCACGTCGACACCACACCCCGCTGTTCCTCCCGGTAGTACTCCTCGGCGTTCTTCACCACGCGCGCGTGCTGTTCCTTCGCGAATTGCTCGTCGGCATTGCGCGGACTCGCGAGCGCCTTCAGCGCCGCGCGTGACTCTTCGAGTCCGTACAGGTCGAGCCCGTACACGCCGACTTTCGGCTCATTGGCCGGCAGCGAGTCGTTGTGTCTGCGGATCCACTCCACGAGATCCGCGAACTCCTGATTCCGCCACATCCACCGCGGAAAATCTTCGAACCCCCGCAAAGCCTCGGCCGCCGAGCGGTCCGTCGACTCTCCCCGCACGTAGCGATCGATGCGCTCCGCATCCGAGCCATCCGCTTCGAGCGCGACGCCGGTGAATTTCTTCTCCGTGATGAGCTGCTGCGTGATCTTCGCGCGCTCGACGTAGAACTCGTGCGTGCCGTGCGTCGCCTCGCCGAGGAGGACGAGATGCGCGTCGCCGATGGCGCGCATCAGCGGCGTGTAGTCGTCGAGCCGATGCGCATGCGCGGCGAGATTCGGCGGTGCTTCCGGCGGCGTCGAACTGCAGGCGAGCGCAAGAACGAGGAGGAGAAGTGGGCGCATACCGATAGCAAGCGGAGCGCCGTTTCGCGGTCGTTTCCACACGGCCGCGCGCCGCAGGTACGGTTCTAGTCGAGGGATTCGCAGACGATCGTCTCAGGTCCGGCGACGACGAACGATTGCGATCGCGTCGCGGCGGGCGTTGTCTCGCGATCCGCATTCGAAGCCGAACATCGTCGATTCCCCTCTCACTAGCCGGATCTCGAGTTCCGCAAGGGATCGTCAGCGATCATCCAGCCGCCGAGATCGCCCGTCGGGTGAGCACGCGTCGCGGTACAACTGACGAACAGCAGCGCCGGCGCCACGATCAGGAGGATCAGGACCTCCACCGGTCTCACTGCCGCCGTCGTCAGCCTCATTTCTAAGCAGGATGCTCTGACGTCGCCAACGGATCGGGAAACGACCGGGAGCCTCCGGCGGCCGGGCCGCGGGCCCGGACCCGCTGGTTGGCCTAGCCTCCGCGACACAGCGTCACGAACTTGGAAGACAGTGTCGCGGAGGCTAAGCCAACCAATGGGGTCTGGGGCCCATGGCCCCAGCCGCCGGAGGCCTCTCGTCGTCCCCGATCCGTTGGCGAATCCAAA
>DASPHZ010000036.1:0-14459 GCA_035629395.1 Thermoanaerobaculia bacterium | reverse complement strand
GCCCGTAGGTGGGCCGGGCGGTGACGCGGCGAGCGTTGTCGCGAGATCGGAACACGCTCGCGAGACCGCTCATCCTTGCCGCCTTGGGCGGGGCGGGCGGGGACGCGTCACGGTCTCACGATGAAGGATGGACGTGTGTCGTGATTGCGCGCGCGTCGCACGGGGGGGGCGGGGGCGCGGAGCAAGGATGAAGGCGGAAGGATGAAGGGCGAGCGCCGTCGCGAGATTTGGAACACGCTCGCGAGACCGCTCATCCTTCATCCCTCATCCTTCCTCCTTGCGCCCGTAGGTGGGCCGGGCGGTGACGCGGCGAGCGTTGTCGCGAGATCGGAACACGCTCGCGAGACCGCTCATCCTTCATCCTTCATCCCTCATCCTTGCCCCCGTGGGCGGGGGGCGGGGCGGTGACGCGGCGAGCGTTATCGCGAGATCGGAACACGCTCGGGAGGCCGCTCATCCTTCATCCTTCATCCCTCATCCTTGCCCCGTGGGTGGGCGGGCCGGGCGAGCCGTCACGGCCTCACGATCTGATTGATCGCCGCCATCACCTTGAGCGACCGCGTCGATCTTCCGATCGTCACTTCGGAGAGGCCGTTCGACATGAGCGCCTTCTGCCCGTGCTTCTGCCACCAGCGGCCGACGAAGACGTGGCGGCCGATGCGGCCGATCACCAGCTCGCCCGTGGCCGCGCGGCCGCGGGGGCGCAGCTCGACGATCAGCAGGTCACCGTCTTCGATGCCTTGATCGCGCATGTTGTCGCCGCGGGCGCGGAAGACGATCTCCCCTTTTTCGACGAGCGATTTCGGGATGGCCACCGTCTCGCGTGCGCCCTCATCGATGGGCGAGCCATGACGGATCTCGCCGGAAGTCTGGAGCTCGTGCCAGTCGGGGCGCTCGCGCACCGCGTCGGTGTTGACGCCGTGCGGCGCCTCGATGCGGCGCACCGGCATGCGTGGAAACGTGGAGAGCACACCCAGGGCGCCGCTGCTGTTGCCGCCGGCATTCGCCTGCAGCAGATCCTCCGCGCGGGCCAGGATCTCCTGCGCGCGCTCCGCTTCGGCTCGCGCCTCGCGGATCTTCTCGGTGAGCAGCGGCATGTTGACGCCGCGTTCGTGGTCGCTCGAGCGGAGCGAGAGGTCGCCGATCTGGATCTCCGCCAGCTCCAGAACCTGCGCGACGCGCTGGAGGATGTTGACCGAGACGTTCGCCCCCTTCTCGAGGGCGGCCAGGTGACGGCGGCTCACGCCGGCGAGCTTCGCCAGACGCTGCTGCGTCAATCCTTTTCGGATGCGGGCTTCGCGAACAGTGTCACCGAGCATAAGGAACTTTTAGGTTACTAAGTGTCTGAGTAATCCGCAACACATTCACTGCAACGGGTCGAGACGGTTCAGAGAGAGGCGAGAGTGCGGAAGCTCACCACTCGCTCTGGGGCAACGACCATCTCATGCACGGACACTCTCGCACACGGAGTGACGCGAAGACACTTTTCCACCCCCTGTGGAAGTGCGCCGGATGCAGTTAGCGCAAAGTGGGGAAAGAAAGGGACTCAGGAGGACAAGTTCAGGCGGGAGCGGGAGTTGCGCAGAATAGTGCGCCCTCCCTGTCGAAAAATGCAGTTGCGGATTGACATCCATCCTGCACATCTTTAATATGCAGAATACTGCACATGCCGACACGTCTCGAAACATTTCTGAAGAGCCGGGGGATCAAGCCGGCGCACCTCGCACGGGAGTCGGGTTACAGCCGCCAGCACCTTTTGCGGATAAGGATGGGGCGGATGGAGCCGACGCGGCGCTGTATTGCCGCGATCGCGGCCGCATGCCGGCGGCTCTCGGGCGAAAGCGTCCGCGCTTCCGATCTCTTCGACCTCGAAGGGGAGGATCAGTAGCAGCCATTGCAGCCGCTAGAGCATAGCCCCGGGCTGGAGCTGTTCACAACTCGGCGTGTCGCCATCGTAGAAGGCGACCGCGAGGCTGCGGAAATGCTGCACACGTTCTTCCGTTTGATGGAGCTCGATTGCTCCCTCATTGCCCCCGATTTCCAGGCCGTTCCCACCGTACGTAGACTCCGTCCCGACGTGCTCCTCCTCGATCTAGACCTGCCCGATCTACGTGCGCTAGACATCGCCGGCGAAATCCGGCACGCCCGCCCCCCCGTCCCCATCATCTTCATGACCGACGCGGAGCCCGACATGGTGCCGTTCGACGCGCCCGTGATGCGGAAGCCGCGCGATCGGTTCGAGGAGTTGTTGCGGTTGTTCGAGCTGGTGCTGGCGTTTGATGGCGGGGGGTAGCGCGGTCGTTGTCGGTGGTCGGTTATCGGTTGTCTGCGACGGGTCGCGGTGAGGACGAACGTTGCGAGCCGTGATCCCTCGCGGACAACTGGCAACGGATCACGGACAACGCGTCGCCAGTCCTGTGTTGGGCACGCGGAGCGATGCTCCCGCTGTCAGTTGTCGCTCGTCTGCGACGGATCGCGCCCGCGAGAACGTCGCGAGCCGCGCCCCCTCGCAGACAACCGACAACTGATAACCGACAACAAATCACCGACACGAAATCCCCGACACCCGACAACAAACTCACCGCCACGCTTCCCCCGTCCACCCTTGGTACGATTCGCCGCCATGAAGAAGCTCGCGCTCTTCGCGTTCGCATTCGCCGCCGCCTGCACCACCACCCGCCCGCCCGTCGTGCTCGCGCCGCCACCGCCGCGTCCGATGCTCGGCGCGCACGGGTTCGAGGTGACGAGCGTCGACCGCGGCGTCAGTCCGTGCGACGACTTTTATCAATACGCCACCGGCGGCTGGCGCAAGGCCCATCCGCTGCCCGCGGTCTACTCGCGTTACGGCCGCTTCGAAGAAGTCGCCGAGCGCAATCGCGAGACGCTCCGCAACATCCTCGAAAGCGCCGCCCGCGATACCAACGCGGAACCAGGCAGCAACACGCAGAAGCTCGGCGACTTCTGGAGCTCGTGCATGAACGAGCAGGCGATCGAAGCGCAGGGCCTCGCCCCGATCCGCGAAGACCTCGCCCGCATCGACGCCATCACCAATCGCGCGGCCGTCGTCGCGGAAATCCACCGGCAGCTCCAGCGCGGCGTCACGCCGGTCTTCCGCTTCTCCGCCCAGAACGACTTCAAGAGCTCCACCCGGATCATCGCCGCAGTGAACCAGGCCGGGCTCGGACTCCCCGATCGCGAGTACTACCTGCGCGACGACGACAAGTTCAAGACCATCCGCCGCGAGTACGTGAACCACCTCACGCGCATGTTCGAGCTCGCCGGCGTCGCCCCCGCGAAAGCGGCCACCGACGCCGAGCGCGTGATGTCGCTCGAAACCGAGCTCGCCCGCGCTTCGATGGCCAGAGCCGACCAGCGCAAGCCCGAGAACACGTACCACATGACGCCCGTCTCCGAGCTGCAGTCGTACGCGCCGCTCTTCGACTGGCCCGCGCTCTTCGCCGCCGTCGATCTCTCCGGCTTGCGATCGCTCAACGTCGCACAACCCGAGTTCCTCCGCGAGGCGAACCGCCTCCTCGACGAAGCTCCGCTCGAATCGTGGAAGGCATACCTGCGCTGGAACGTGCTCGACAGCGCCGCGCCGTTTCTCTCGACGCCGTTCGTGAACCAGGACTTTGCGTTCCGCCAGACCACGCTCTCCGGGACGAAGGAAATCCAGCCCCGCTGGCAGCGCTGCGTCCGCGCCGCCGACCAGCACCTCGGCGAGGTCCTCGGCCAGGAGTACGTCAAGCGCGCCTTCACTCCCGAAGCGAAGGCGAAGATGAACGAACTGATCGACCATCTCGTCGCCGCGCTGCGCGAAGACATCCCCACGCTCGAATGGATGGGCGCCGAAACGAAGCAGACCGCGCTCGCGAAGCTCGAGGCGTTCCGCCGCCGCATCGGCTACCCCGACAAGTGGATCGACTACGCGACGCTCAACGTCGCACGCGACTCGTTCGCCGCGAACGTCTTCGCTTCGCGCGCGTTCAACGTCCGCCGCGCCGCGGGCCGCGTCGGCAAGCCCGATGATCCGAACGAGTGGGGGAGCTTCACGCCGTCGACGGTCAACGCGAGCTACAGCCCGACGCGCAACAACATCACGTTCCCCGCCGGGATCCTGCAGCCGCCGTTCTACGATCCGCACGCCGACGACGCGTACAACTACGGCGCGATCGGTATGGTCATCGGCCACGAGATGACGCACGGCTTCGACGACCAGGGGGCGAAGTTCGACCCCGAGGGGAACCTGCGGAACTGGTGGAGCGCGAAAGACCTCGAGAACTTTCACGCCCGCGCCGAATGCATCGCGGAGCAGTACGGAGCGTGGCGCGTCGAAGAAGGCCTCAACCTGCAGGGCGACCTCGTCACCGGCGAAGCGATCGCCGATCTCGGCGGCGCCACGATCGCGCTCAGGGCGTACCAGAAATCACTCGAAGGCAAAGAGCGCGCAACCCTCGACGGCTACTCGCCCGAACAGCGTTTCTTCCTCGGCTTCGCCCAGGTGTGGGCGCAGAACATGGCCGCCGAAGAAGGCCGCCGCCGCGCCCTGACCGATCCGCACGCCCCCGGCCCCGCGCGCATCAACCTCACCGTCTCGAACATGCCCGAGTTCGCCGACGCGTGGAACTGTCCGGCAACCGCGAAGATGGCGAGAAGTGAGAAGGAGCGGTGTGACATCTGGTAATGCCGTTGCCGGTTGTCGGTTGTCCGCGCCTTCCCGCGACACCACCACGCCCGGATCACGGATGACCGACCACTGACCACCGCATGAACTACCCCCTCGAACCCAACGCCACCGAAATGCGCGCGCTCGTCGACGAGGCGATGCGCCACATCGTCGCGCACATCGAATCGCTGCCCACGCAGCCGGCGATGAACGTCGAAGGGGCGACGGAGTACGCGCGCACGCTCATCGAGCCGCTGCCGCAGCGCGGCGAGTCGTACGAGTCGCTGCTCGAGTTCCTCTTCACGGACGCCATCCCGCGCTCGTTCACCGCGGCCGGTCCGGGGTATCTCGCGTACGTGCCGGGCGGCGGACTCTTTCACTCCGCCGTCGCCGATCTGATCGCGAACGCGGTCAATCGCTACGTCGGTGTGTGCGCCGCGGCGCCGGCGCTCGTGCAGCTCGAAACGAATGTCGTCCGCTGGTTCTGCGAAATCCTCGGCATGCCCAAAGGCTCCGGCGGCGTGCTGACGTCCGGCGCGTCGCTGGCGAACTTCACCGCCATCGTCGCCGCGCGCAAGACGAAGCTGCCCGACGACTTCCTGCGCGGCACGCTCTACTGCTCCACGCAGATTCATCACTCCTTCCAGAAAGCGGCGAACCTCGCCGGCTTTCCGCACGCGAACGTGCGCGAGCTGCCGGCCGACGACGACTTCCGCATCCGCATCGACGCACTCGAAGCAGCGATCGCGCGCGACCGTGAGAACGGCTTCACGCCCTTCCTCATCGCCGGCAGCGCCGGCACGACGAACACCGGTGCGGTCGACGATCTCGACGCGCTCGCACGCATCGCCCGCGAACAGCAGTTGTGGTTTCACGTCGACGGCGCGTACGGCGCTCTGTTCATGCTGACCGAGCGTGGACGCGCCACGCTGCGCGGCATCGAGCAGGCGGACTCCGTGATCCTCGATCCGCACAAAACGCTCTTCCTCCCGTTCGGCACCGGTGCGCTCGTCGTCCGCGATGCGCGCACACTGCGGCGCGCGCACTCATCGCACGCGGACTACCTCCCGGACATGCAGCAGGAAGACGAGCTGGTCGACTTTTGCGAGATCTCGCCCGAGCTCTCGCGCGATTTCCGCGGCCTGCGCGTGTGGCTGCCGCTGAAGATGTTCGGCATCGCGCCGTTCCGCGAGCAGCTCGACGAAAAGCTCGATCTCGCCGCGTACGTCACCGACGAGCTGCGCAACATGGGACTGGAGATCGTCGCCGCGCCGCACCTGACGATCCTCGCTTTCCGCACCAGCGGCGGCAACGAGCGCAATCGCGCGCTGCTCGACCGGATCAACGCGAAGAAGCGCGTGATGCTCACGCCCGCGGTCCTCGGCGGCAGCTTCGTGATCCGCATCGCCATCGTCTCCCACCGCACGCACCGCGACCGCGTGGACATGATGCTCGACGACATTCGCGCGTCGCTCGCGGAGCTCTGATGCGCCGCGTCCTCGTCGCGGTCGTGCTGCTCGCGATCGCCGCGTTCGTCTACTGGCGTCCGATGACGATCGTCGGCACGGCGACCGACGTCTACCTCTACGCCATCGGCATGCGGGGCAAGTCCGTGCAGGTGGGCGGGCATCGGATCCATTACTACGAGGGTGGGGAAGGGCCGCCGCTGCTGATGGTGCACGGCGTGGCCTCGAGCGCTGCCGACGCGGCGTTGCTCTACCGCGGCCTGATGCGCAGGCACCGCGTCCTCGCCCCTGATCTCCTCGGCTACGGTCACTCCGACAAACCGGAAAACGCGACCTACACCGTGCGCATGCAGAGCGAGATGGTGCGTGGCTTCATGGACGCGGTGCGCGTGCGGAACGCGGACGTGCTGGGCATCTCGATGGGCGGCTGGGTCGCGCTCAAGCTCGCCGCCGAACAGCCCGAGCGCGTGCGCCGGCTCGTCCTCGTCTCCAGCGCCGGACTGCAGTTCGAGACGACGCTGAACGAGCGATCCTTCTCCGCGCGCAACCTCGACGAGCTGCGCGCCAGCCTGCGATTACAGACCGACAACGCCGATCGCATCCCGACGTTCGTCCTGAGAGACATCCTCCGCCGATCGCAGAAGCATTCGTGGATCACCATCCGCTCCATGCGCTCGATGCTCACGACGCGGGACGACCTCCTCGACGGCAGACTGCAGCGCGTGACGATGCCGGTGCTGCTCGTGTGGGGCACACGCGACCGCATCGTGCCGTTCACGGTTGCGAAGATGATGCAGCGCGAGCTGCCGCACGCGCGCCTCGTCGCGCTCGAAGGCTGCGGACATCTCGCAATCGTCGAGTGCCGCGCTCAGGCCGTGCCGGCCATCGACGCTTTTCTCTCGTCGAGCCAGCGCGCGAGCTTCGCGCCCGCCCACACGACCGGCGGATTGTCGTCGGCGCCCTGATTCGCCGCGAGCATCCACGACAGCGCTTTCGCGCGATTGCCTTCGACGTCTGCCTTCAGTCCGACAAAGTACGCGGCCGTCGAACGCCCCGCCGGCTCGTACGGCCAGCGCAGGAACGCCGCCTCGTCCATCATGCCGAGGAGATACTGCGCGACGGGGAGGAGCGACTTCGGCTGCTCGCCGTGCGCGCGCACCTGCTCGACGAGCAGCAGGCGCCGCGGATCATTGGCAGGCACGCGTAACTCCGTGAGCGCGGCCGCGATGAACGTCAGCATCTCGATGTTCTTGATCGAGTCCTGCCGCGGCGTCGCGTACGCCAGCACGAGCTCCGGCAGCTCCGCCTGATACGCCGCCGCGACGAAGCCCATGCCCTGCGAGTCCGGCACGCGCGGTTGCAGCCACGCATTCGCCGCTGCGAGATCCTTCCACGCACGCATCGCACGCCATCCCTCGATGACGTTCCAGATGTCGGTCTGCTTTTCCGCCAGCGTCGCGGCGAGCTCGTACTCTTTCTTCTCGCGCGCCGTGCGGATGACGTCGTGCGCGAGCCACGGTTCCCCGCTTTTGCGCGCGAGCGCGTCGAGCGCGGGCACGGCATCGGCGGGCGCCGTGCGGAACGTCGTCACGAACGCCTCCGGCACGTCGCGGCGCAGCCCGTACGAATCGAGACGATGCGAGCGGTCGAAGAGCTCCGCCGCGTCGTCGAACTGTTTGCGGCGCCAGTACACCATGGCCACGTCGGCGCGCGAGCTCGCACCGGGATAGCGCTCGATGTACTGCTTGCCGAACGCGGTGGCCACGTCCATCTGTCCGCGGCGCTCCAGCACCGACAGCGCGGTCGAGACGATGTTTGCACTGTAAACACCGACGTGCGGCTCGACGACTTTCCACGCTTCTTCGTAGCGGCCCTGCTGTTCGAGCGCGTCGCCGAGGCTCGCGGCGTAGTAGGCGACTTCGATGGGATTGGCGCCCTGCGCGTTCTTCGCCAGCCACTGCCGCGCGAAGCGTTCTTTCGTCTTCCAGTCGCGCTGCGCGTTCGCGTACCCCGCGAAGACGGGATACACCGAACCGTATCCCGATTCGTTCAGCAGCGCTTCGAACGCCGCGGTGATCGCACGCGGATCGGCATCGGGCAGCTTCGCGAGCTCCGACAGCGCGGAAGCGCGCTGGAACGGCGTCGCGTTCTTCGACGATGCGAGCGCGCGCAGGCCCGCCGCATCACCTTTGAGTGCGTAGTACCACGCCATCGCCCCCGAGCTCGCGACGTTCGGCGAGCGTTGCAGCGCGGCGCCGATGTACTTTTCGCGGCGCGCCGGATCGAAGAGAGCGCGATGCGCGAGCATGCCCGCTTCGTACAACTCCGCGGGCCGCGTATCGAGCGTGGGGAAGAGGTTGAACGCGGCGCGGCGCACGTTGCGATCGGTGCCGACCGAGCCGACGAACTCGCCGAGGAGCCAGGCGCGGGCGGCGCCGCCGAGCAGCGGGACCTGCTGCATCGCCTGCTGCGCGGTCGTGGTGCCTCCGCGCTCGTACCTGGCTGCGTTCGCGAGGCGGAGGAACTCGTGCACCTGCGTGGCCACCGGCGTCTGCGCATCGGCGAGCGCACTGACGAAGCGCTCCGCGCGCTCGCGGCTTCCGTAGGAGTCGACGAACGTGTGAAAAACGGAGTGATGCGCGGAGTGGAACATCGCCTCGTAGTACGAGCGGATGACGTCCGCGGGGAACGCGCGCGAGGCCAGCGCCTGCGTGCGCTGCGGCAGCGCGTTCTCGAAGATCGACAACGACTTTTTCGGATCGTGATCGTCCTTCTGCGCCAGCGCATACGCCGTCTGCAGCGTGGTCTTCGAGTCGCCCGCCACCTCGGCCGCGATGAGCTCCGCCATGGCCGTGCCCGCGTTCACGTTCTCGTGCATTTCGAGCCGGCCGAGGAACAGCGGCAGCGCGCGCGCGGGAGCGTCGGTCATGAGCGCGAGGCGCCCTTCGTAACGCGTGGTGTGCAGGCGATTGCGCAGCGCAATCCATTGCTGTGCGGCGGCGGAGAGCCGTTGCGGCGTTCCCCCTTCGCTGTCGTAGCCGAGGGACGTCGCCATCATGATCGAGAGATCGTCCGTACCCGTGCCTTCCGCACGCGCGAGGGCGACGAGCGCCAGTCCGCGTGCACGCAGCGGATCGGCGAGGCCGAGGCGATCGACGGTTTGATAGTTGATGAGCGCCGCGGCTTCGGCGGCGGTGGCGGGGCTGCCGCTCTTCGATTCTTCGAAGAGCGCGTCCGCGTAAAACGGTTGGGGCGCGGTCGTCCGGACCAGCGGGCGCGTCGCCTGTTTGCCACCGGAGAGCGTGCTCGCGAGCCGCGTCAGCAGCTCCATGCCTTGCGCGAAAGTCGCGAGCTCCGGCAACGTGCCGACGTCTTTGCCGGCCGCGCGAATCGTCCACGCGCCATTCGTCCACGCGATCTCTGGATCGACGCGCTTGCCGGTCAGCAGCTCGTGCACGTCGCCGATGGCGAGGAGGAAGCGGCGGTCGGGACGCAGCCGCAGCATTGCCTCGACGACCGCGGCCTGCTCCGCGACCGGCACCGCGTCGATCGACGTCGCGGGCAGCGAGCGGTCGGCGAATCGCTGTGCCGGTTGCACGGCCGGTTTCGTCGCGGCGGCTGCCGGCTGCGTTTCCGCCTGCGAACAGCTCACTCCCAACAGCGCGGACAGCGCAAGCGCGACGATTCTGAGCGGCATGCCGTCGATCATAAGCCGGACGGAAGTCGCGGCGACGCCAACAGCTCGGCAAACACATCCCAGCGTTTCTGCGCGTCGCCGCCGCTGCGGCGCTCGACGTAGTTGCGCACGAGGTCCTTGCCGAGGTTGTAGTTGATGACGTAACTGCGGTACTGGTTGAAGAATTTGACGCGCTGCCGTGCGCGCGCGGGCTCCATCAACGCGTACGTGGACAGCCACTCCGCCGCCTGCTCCGCGGTGAATTCGCCGTCGAGGTAGCGGCGTGCCGCTTCATTGCCGGCGTATCCGCTGCGCGAGACGAGGTCGTAGACGCGGTAGTAATGCCCGGCGCGCGACGGATCGAGTCCGGCGGCGGGGAAGAGCTTCTCCTTCTCCATCTCCACGCGCTCTTCGGCGGGGAAAGCCACGTCGATGCCGTAATTCGCGCTCCCCTCGGCGATGAGCGACTGCGCGGAGAACAGCGCGTAGACGGAGAACTCGACCCAGCCGCGATCGCGCACGAGCGTTTTCTCCAGGAGAGAGTTGTAGACGTGATGGCCGGGATAGCCTTCGTGGCAGGCGAGGTCGATGGCGCGGTCGATGAAGATCGGGAGGTCCGTGTTGACCTGGATGAGGCTCGTGAACCCCCCCTTGTACCAGTTGTAGCCGGACCACGATTTGTTCGTCACGTATTCGACGGTGAACGACTCGCCGACCGGCAGCGCCATCTGGTCCGCGGTCTTTTCGCGGCAGACGTCGATGGCGGCGGAGAAGACGGCGTCGAGTTTTTCGCGCGGAATGGCGAACTGCATGCGGAACGCTTCGACGCGCTCGGTCAGCGAGCCGCTGCCGGGGAGCTCCTGTTCGATCGCTGCGTTGAGCGCGCGGAAATAGTCTTCGCCGTGCGTCGGCGCGACCGCGTCGTAGAGCGCTTTCGATTCCTCGTCGAAGCGCATGCGCCGCCCCTGCAGCATCTCCGCGCGTGCGATCAATGCGTCGGTCTGGCGGCGCAGGTAATCGAGACGCAGTGCGTCGATTTCTTCGGACGGCCGCTGCGTTGCGCCGAGGTCTTCGCGCAGGGCGACTGCCTCTTCGTGGATCTTTGCGAGCGGTGCGTTCGCGGCGCGGACTTCTTCGCGCCACGCGGCGGGACCGTAATAGGCGTCGACATAGTCGGCGTCGTGCTCCCCCATGGCGAGCACGAGCCGGACGTAACGTGCAGCAGCGTCATTCATGCCCCTATTCTCCCTCTCTCCGCGCCGCGGGGGAGAGGGCCGGCGCATGGGCGGTACGGCTTCGACCGGCACGCGCACGATCGGGATTGCGAACTTCACGAGGCCGCAGAGGAGGAGCGCGTAGCGCGTCCGCGCGGTGAGCGGCACGACGCGCACGACGACGAGGATGACGGGCCAGAACCGCGGTCGATCGACGAGATGGTCGATCATTTGCGCGTTCCTTTTTTCTTACGCTCGGTCTCCTGTTTCTCGAGTGCCTTGAGGTCTTCGAGAGAAAGCTTGCCGCTCTCGAGCAGTTGCGCGACGACCGGTTGGGCCGATCCGCCGAAGAGGTCGAGGAGGTCGTCGAGCACGCGGCGGTACGCGGACTTTTTCGTCACCGCGGGCTCGAACATGAGCGCGTTGCCGATCTTGCGCGTGCGGCGCCCGGCGCCTTTCTGCTCCAGCCGCTGCACGATCGTCTGCACGTAGCTCGTGTCAAGGGCACGGTTTTCGCCTCACACGTCCGTATGGCTTTCTGCACGAAATGCGGCGCGACGCTGACCCCGGACGCCCAGTTCTGTCCGCGATGCGGCACGGCGGTCGCGGCGGCTGCGCCGCCGCCGCCTCCGCCTCCGACCATTCCACCGTCTCGTCCGGTTCCGCCCCCGCACACGGGCGCGCCTGCCGCGACGCCGGTTCCGCCTCCGCATACGGCCGCGCCTGCCGCGACGCCGGTTCCGGCGCGCGTGGAGCGGCGCGGCGGAGCGTGGTGGATCGTGCCGCTCGTGATCGTCGGCCTCGTGCTCATCGCGTGGCTGCTGCTCGCGGGATTGCCGTTCGGCCGCGACGAGGAGCGCCGCGCGGATGCGCCCGCCGTGGAGACGATCGCGGAAGGCACCGCGCCGCCGGCGGCACCGCAGCAGACGGGGACGATCGTCGATGTGACCGAGGATGAGCCGATCTCCACGCAGACGATCGCGCCGCCGACGAACACGGCCGTCACGACGACGACAGCCGTCACGACCACCACCGCCGCGCCGGTGCCCGAGCCGCGGGTGATCGAAGACACGCCTTCTCCGACGACGACACGCACTCCCACTCCGGCGCCTGCACCCAGGCCGCGGCCGATCACGCCCGTTCCTCGGCCCGTACCGCCCGCTTCCGCTCCTGCGCGCGAGATCAGCGAGGACGAGGCCACCTCCGTCCTGCGCGGCTTCGTCACCTCGCGCAGGTATTACGACGGCGTCTCGCCGCAATGCGTGCAGATCCGCGGCAGCGGCTATCGCAACGTCGGGTACGGCTTCACGGTATGGGACTCGTGCGCGAGTGGAGGAGGCTCGCGTATGCTCGGCCGGTGGCGTGTGGACGCGAAGACGAGAGAGGTGTTCCGCCAGCACGATGACGGCCGTTATCTGCGTCCGTGATCCGCGGTGGCCGGGGCCGTGGGGGGAGAACGAGACGAGGGACAGCAGCAGGGCGGGCACGCTCCGTAGAACACGGTCCGTTGTCGGAGCAGCAGGATCACGATGAGCAGTTTGCCAAGCGTCGTGAGTACCCCATCGTCGCATGCTCGTTCTTCCTCACGTGCGACAGCCCCGCCCGCCGCCACCTTCCCTACGTCGAATTTCTCGACCGCCTCGGCGGGACGCCGAGTTCAACGCGGTCGCGGTCGAGGTGGCCATCCTCGGCGCCGCGCTCATTCTGTGCAGCCGCTTCGTGCGCACCGGCTGTTGCTGATGGGTGGCGCGAACCTCGTCGGTCTCCTCGTTTCGCGCCGATGCAATCCGCGACGCCCTTCGTGGCGTGCCTGTTCGCGCGATGAGCACCAGCTCTCGCGGAATGCTCTTGCCGCTCACGAGGAGCGGGTCAGTGCGGACTGCCTCAGGTTCATGAGGACGACGGCCACTGCCACTGCCGCGATGCGCGTCCGCGGATGCTGTAGGTCACGACCACGTGCGCGCGATGACGCGCGCCATCCGTGCGCTCGTACTGCGTGACGAGGTCGAGGAGGTTTTGGTACGAGTGCGCCTCCCACCGGCTCGCCGGGCACGCCGTTACCGCTTCGGGATGTCGCCCAGCAGAAGTCCTTCGTCTCCACGAACCCGCTACACCAAGGACAGGGGAGGGATGAGGGATGAAGGACGAAGGACGAAGGACGCGCAGGTGCACCATCCCTCATCCTTCATCCCTCATCCCTCCCCCCGTGGCTCGATCTCGGCCGTGCCGATGCGCGGCGGAATGCACCCCGCCCTCCCGGCGTTCCTCAGTTGCCGTAGTTGACAGAGCCGCGGCCGGTCCGTATTTTGACCACCTTCGCGAGCGCGCCGCTCGCACGTTCGTTGAAGCAGCGGGCCCGTAGCTCAGTGGTAGAGCAGTTGGCTTTTAACCAATTGGTCGTAGGTTCGATCCCTACCGGGCTCACCACCGCCGCGCGCACCACCTTGCGTCCCCATCGTCTAGAGGCCTAGGACATCGCCCTTTCACGGCGACAACACGGGTTCGAATCCCGTTGGGGACGCCAATTCGCCCGAACATGGGCGAAGAACAGCGAACGCAATCCCTCGGAAGTACTCCTCTTTCGGCCGCGGTGTGGCGGGCCATCTAACGGATCTGGAGGCGGAACTTATGAAGCGAGAAATTGTGAACACGGTTCCGATCGCGACCAGAGGCAGCGCGTAGATCGCCTCGCCGCGTGATTCGGTGACGACGAACGCCACGAGGATTGCGAGCATCACGCCGAAGATGATCGTGAACTTCAAATAGGGTTGTTCGTGATGCGCGAAAGACGCCGGTGATCGATCGTTGGTGCTCTCACCCTCCTGCGACTCGGCACCCGCGCCTCATGACGTACTGCTCCGAGCGTTTGCTGCCGCAGCAACTGCGGCGTAGACCGATCGCGTGATGATGCGAGACAGTTGCGGCCAGACCACGCGCAGAAGATGGCTTGTCTCTTGACGTCACGACTGTTCCGTAAACACCCATACGTGAAGCGCCGCTGCCGCGAGCTGGTGTTTTTCCACGGATGGTGCCGCGAGCAGGTCGCGACGAAACGGGATCATTGCGGGCTTACCGTCGGGGATGCAGGTAACGTCGCCTCAGGCGGAACTCCGCGCCCGCGACGTGTCGCAAGGTCGAATGTGTCGTCCAGTCGACTGAACCGAGATCGAACAGTCGCCGTAACCATGCATCTCCATAAGAGACGAGTGAGACGGCCGGCGCGAGCTCGCCGTTCATGCGTGAATATCCTTTTCACCGACATCCCAAATTTTGCCGGCGCGGATCGGCTGACCGGCGAGCGCGCGCAACGCGCCGACGATCGCCGCCACCGTGCTGACGCGCAGCATCTCCTGCGCGGCCCGCAGCCGTTGCAAGGCGTGGCGAGTGATTCCGGCCTTCCGTGCAACCAAAGCTGGTTTGAGACTTTGGTCAATGAG
>DASPHZ010000035.1:0-12192 GCA_035629395.1 Thermoanaerobaculia bacterium | reverse complement strand
CGTTTGCGGCGAAGTGGGTCTCCACGGTCGCCCATCATCTCGAGATGGCGAACGCACTCCCCACCGCGCAGTGACCCGGCGATCCGCGAGCAGGAGCACGGCTCGCGGATCGTTCCCTTCGGTTCGCCAACCGCCGTGCCGTCGACGAAGTTTGGCCGTAATGGAACGCGCCCTAAAAATCGGAAACGACGCGCGCCCTTTACGACGCCGCTTCGCGCACCAGCTCCGTCCGCGTCGCCCGCATCGCCCCGCCCGGAAACCGTCCCGAGCCGATCATCGTCTGCACGGCCGCTTCGTCGGCGGGCATGGAGAAGAGATAGCCCTGCGCCCACTGGCAGCCGAGGGCGAGGAGTTGTTGGCGCTGCACCTCGGTCTCCACGCCTTCCGCGATCACCGGCACTTTCAGGTTGCCGGCGAGAGCGGTGATGGTGCGGATGATCTCCATGTTCTCGTGCCCCGTCGTGACGTGGCTGATGAACGAGCGGTCGATCTTCAGCGTGTCGATCGCGAAGCGGTGCAGGTAACTGAGTGACGAGTAGCCGGTACCGAAATCGTCGATGTGCACTTTCACGCCGAGGTCGCGCAGTTGCACGATCGACTCGGCGGCGCTCTGACTGTTCTCCATCAGCACCGTCTCCGTGATCTCGAGACAGAGCGTGTGCGGCGGCAGACCGGTCTCGCCGAGGACGCGCGCGACGTCGGCCACGAAGCCGCGATGCGCGAGCTGGCGGCCGGAGAGGTTGACGCTCATCGCCAGCTCCGGCCGATCGAACGTGCGCTGCCACTGCGCCATGCGCGCACACGCCTCGAACAGCACCCAGCGGCCGATCGGCACGATCAATCCGGTCTCTTCGGCGAGGCCGATGAACTCGGCGGGATAGATGAGGCCACGCTGCGGATGGTTCCAGCGCGCGAGCGCCTCGAAGCCGACGATCTCGGAGTCGGCGAGGTGGACGATCGGCTGGTAGTGCAGCACGATCTCGTTGCGGTCGACCGCGCGGCGCAGGTCGTTTTCGAGCTGCAGCAGCGCCACGGCGGTGCTGTGCATGCCGGGCTGGAAGACCTCGTGTCCCGCGCGGCCGTTCGACTTGGCGCGATACATGGCGATGTCGGCGTCGCGCAGCATCTCCTCCGCGGTCTGATAGTGCGGCGCGCTGACGGCGATGCCGATGCTCACCGTGGCGAAGATCTCGTTCTCGCCAAGTCCGAACGGCACGCTCATGAGGTTCTGGATGCGCTCCGCGGCGACGTTGGCGTCCTCGGGACGCTCGATCGTCTCGAGGAGGATCGTGAACTCGTCGCCGCCGAGGCGGGCCACCGTGTCGGCCGGGCGGACGCACTGGCGGATGCGTGCCGCGAACGCGACCAGGAGGTCGTCGCCGACGAGGTGACCGAGCGAATCGTTGACCACTTTGAAGCGATCGACGTCGACGAACAGGACGGCGAAGCGATGATCGAGATGGCGCTTCGACCGCAGCAGCGCCTGCCCGAGACGATCCATGAACAGCGTGCGGTTCGGCAGCCCCGTGAGCGCGTCGTGGATCGCGTCGTGCCGCAGGCGCTCCTCGGCGCGATGACGCGCGGTGAGGTCGCGGAAGCTGGAGACGCGGCCGACCGGCACGCCGTCGAGCATCTGAGGAATGGTGTAGCGCTCGACGACGCGGCCGTCCTTGAAGCGAATCGTGTCGAGACTCTCGACGTTCGGATCGCCTCCATAGAGCTCGCGAATCCTGGCGACGAACTGCTCGGGATCGACCAGTTGCTCGGCAGCATGGGAGATGACGCGCTCGCGGTCGCGCGCATCCAGCACCTCCTGCGGCAATTGCCACAGTTGTGCGAAGCGCTGATTCCACGAGCTGATCCTCCCCGCGGCGTCGATGACGAGGATTCCCTCCGCCGTCGACTCGAACGTCGACTCGAGCATCGACACGGTGTGCTTCAGCCCCTCCTCGGCGCGTTTGCGATCCGTGATGTCGCGAATGATGACGACGATCTCGTCGTGCTGCGGCAGCGGGACGATGCGCGCCTCGCACGAGCGCGTCGCGCCGTTCACGCCGGTCTCGTATTCGATCGCCGTCAGCGACTGGCGTTCCCTCGCCGTCCGGAGCGCGCGCTGGAATTCATCCTCGGGTGGAAGGCAGGTGTCGATGTCGACGCCGGCGCCGGCCTTCATCTGCACGATGTGGCCATCGCGGTCGACGCGGAGGAACACGTCCGGCAGCGCCTCGAAGATGGCCCGCAGCTCGCCGTTCGCCTGGATCAGCTCCTGCGAGCTGAGATCGAGCGAGCGCTCCAGCATCCGCCGGTCGTCGTCGAACTGGTGGTAGGCGCTGTTGACGGCCTCGATGAATTCGGCCGCGCCTTCGGGCGCGCCGGAAGGGAAGAATTTGCGGAGCTGACGGATCAGCAGGGCATGGAGCGCGTTCATCGTTCGCTCAGCGTGGTGATGGTCATGGTCTGGTTGTGCAGCTCGCAGCGGGCGCTGGGCGTGAACGGCGAGATCTCGCCGTAGGAGTAGAAGCCGGTGAGCACGGTGCGGGGGCCGACGACGTCGCGGACGCCTTCGACCTCCTCCTCAACGCGCTGCTGGAGCACCATCTTCCGCCCCACACAACTGATGAGGAGGGCCAGCTCGGGATCGCCGCCGCCGAGTGCGTGTTGACTGACACGCGCGGCGCCCGCGGCGCCGTCGATGAGGCGATCGAAATTCGCTTTCATCAGCCGCGCGTAGGCGTTTGCCGGCATGTCGCCGGCGAAGGTCATGCTCTGCTCTTCCTCGTTGACGCCGAGGATCGTGCGCACGACGGGAGTGGCATCGGGCGCGGTGCGAAGGCTGAGCGGAAAGAGCAGCCCGGACGCGGGCAGATCGGCGGCATGCTCGCCGAGGTATTGCTTGTACAGCTCCAGCGCGGAGCGGCCATCGAGCTCGTAGAGGACGTTGCCCGCGGAGCGCGTGATCAGCCGCTCCGGCCCGAACGGATCCCAGCCGCCGAGCGAGGCGTAGCCGACGCGGATGGCCGAGCCGTACAGGCCGCAGGCGACGACGGTTCCTTCTTCCGGACGGCCGTGCCAGATGACCCACGTGCGCTCGAAGCGGTGCCCGTCGCCGGAGAGGCCGCCGGTGACGGTGACGCCGTCGGGCAACGATTCGATCAGGCCTTTGACCAGCTCCGATCCGTTCACGTGCAGCCCTTCGGAGAACACGAGCACGTGTGCGAGCCCTTCGCGCGGGAGGCTCTGCGCCAGTCGCGTCCCCGCGGCGAAGCTTTCGGCCGGCGCGTCGATGGCGACGCGGGAGCAGGCGACGACCGTGTCGCGGAATTCGATGGCGGCGACGGAGAGCGTGTCATCCGAGACCTGCGTGTCGAAGATCTCCCCCGCGGTCGAGCAGCCGACGATCTCCGCGAGCGGCCACGCCGCCGACATCGTCTCGAAGAGTTCCGCCCGGGCGCACGCGGACGTGCTGGCAAAGACCAGCACCAGTTGCGCGCCCGGCAGCTCGCCGGGTACGCGATCCCATCCGCCGCCGGGAGTCCACCGACGCGATTCGATTCTCATGTTGGTTTTTCTTGGCCGCTGAAGCTCGGTGAATTATAGCGCCACCCCGATGATGCGCCGGCAGGGCGCTACGATGCCGGGCGTGTACGACATCGTGAGCGTGGGCGGCATCGTCACCGACCTGATCCTGCGGCTGCCGAAACTGCCCGCGGCCGGCACGTGCGTGACCGCCACGGAGCTCTACCACGGCCTCGGCGGCAAGGGCGCCAATCAGGCCGTCGCCGCGTCGCGACTCGGCGGACGCGTGGCGTTGGTGGGTTGCGTGGGTGACGATGATGCGGGGCGTTCCGCGTTGTCGCGTCTTGCGTCGGAAGGGGTGGCGGTGGAACACGTCGCACGCGATCGCACGACGGCCACCGGCACCGTCGTCCTGCAGCGCGGAGCGGACGGCGAGAAGCAGGTGGTGGTGTTCCCCGGCGCGAATGCGCGGCTCGATGCAGAAGCGATCGACGCGGCGTCGCCGATCCTCGCCGCGGCGCGCGTGGTCCTCGTCCAGCTCGAGATCCCGCTCGACGCGGTGCAGCGTGTCGCCGCCATCGTCCGTGCCAGCGGCGGACGGCTGATCCTCGACGCCTCGCCCATACGGCCGCTTCCTCGCGAGATCGTTCGCGCCGCGACGGCAGTCAAAGCCAACGCCTCCGAGGCCGCGGCACTCACCGGGATTCCGGTGCACGATCTCGCGTCGGCACGAGCCGCCGCAGCGGAGCTGATGACGATGGGCGTGGAGCTGGTGGCGATCGAGGCCGGCGCGGACGGCAATCTCTTCGCGTCAAAAGACGAAGAGGTGTTCCTGCCGCTTCACGACGTCCCGGCGGTCGACCTCACCGGCGCGGGCGACACCATGGCCGGGGCCCTGGCTGTTGCGATGGTGGAGGGACGCTCCTTGCGCGAGGCCGCGGCATTCGCCTCCGCCGCCGCGGCGTTGGCGACGCGCGGCCTCGGCGCACAAAGCGCGATGCCTTCGCGCGCAGAGTTGGAACGGTGGCCGACCGGACGTGCGGCGCACTGACGCGCCTCGCCCGCGGCGCACGTCCAGACGGGGAGAGGGGCTGGAGAAGCGGAGCGTCCGGGTTCACAACACGCTCATGCCTCCGTCGAAGCCGTCGCCTCATGCAGCGAAAGACGTTTCCCTCCCGGCCGCCTGTAGTCGCGGACGTACTCGGGAACGCTGACGCCCTCCGCCAGTCGCTCGTCCGCAATGGGAAGGTCGGCGACGACGCGCAGAGGCAGGACGCCGGCCCAGACGGGGAGGGTGTAGTCCTCTTCGTCGTCGCCCACGCCTCCGGTTCGGATCTTCGCCGATGCCTCGGCGAGGGGCATGGAGAGGACGGTGGTCGCGCCGAGCTCTCGGTCGTTCGCAGCCCGCGCCTCGGCTGTCCGTCCGCGGGCGACGTGCTCGACGATGCGGTCGAGTGCGAGCCGCTTCTCTGCCGTGTCCGTAATGGCAGTGGCGCGTCCGAAGACGACCGCCGAACGATAGTTCATCGAGTGATTGAACGCCGAACGCGCCAGCACGAGGCCGTCGAGAAGGGTGACGGTGACGCACAACTCCACTTCCGTCGCACCGATGCGCATCAGGCGGCTGGCGTTCGAGCCGTGCAGGATGAGGCGCTCGCCGTCGCGCGCATAGACCATCGGGATGACGAACGGCGCGCCATCGACGACGAAGCCGACGTGACAGACCAATCCTTCGTCGAGGATGGCGTGAATGACGGCAGGGTCGTAGTTTCCGCGCTTCGGCAGGCGCTTCACGGTCGTTCGGCTGCTTACAGCTTTCATCATGATTTCCTTTGTGGTGATGCAGACGTCAGGGACGCGGTTCGGGAGGAAACAGCAGCCGGAATGCGCGGAGCGCCGCGGGGTGGTAGATGGTTGCGTGTTTTTCTTCCGGCATGGGGTGCGACCACACGCGCAACTTCCGCGGATCGCGCCGGGAGAGTGATTTCGTGAGCCGGCGTCCGGCCACGATGCTCCCCTCGCTGCTCGTGGCGAGGTAAAGCCGCTTCGGCGTTCCGGTATGGACGGCGGCCGCGCTTCCGGCCTGCTTCACGAGTTTCTCGCCGTTCCACCAGAGACTGGGATCGAAGGCGATGTAGGTATCGAACAGCGCCGGCTCGAGGAGCAGCGTTTCCACAATGAACAGACCGGCCAGCGATTCGCCGACAATGGCCCGCTCTTTTGTCGTGCGATAGCGTTTCTCAATGGCGGGAATCAGCTCGTCACGAATGAACGCACGAAAGTTCGCCGAGCCGCCGACGCGTACGGCAATCTTCTTGTCTTCCTCAATCTCCGTGGGCCCGGTGAGATCGCGACGGCGTTCCGTGTTCTCAATACCGACCAGGAGAAACGGCCGCATGGTGCCATTCCCCGTCAACACCTGAACGAGACCGGCCACGTGAAGGAAATCCTCCGCCACGCCGCCGTCCGGCATGTAAAGAACCGGCAGCCGGAGGTCCGGCGACGATGCATACGCCGGCGGCGCATAGACGTTGATCCGCCGCTCTTCGTTCAGAATCGCGGAATGCATCCGGAACGTTTCGCCGATGACGAGCGGCTGCGGAGCCTCTGCCGTCGCCTGTGCCCCCACGGGGAAGGGGAGGAGCATGACGGCCCAACAGAGGATGATGCGCGCGAAGCGGCGATTTCGCAGCGCGTCAATCATGCAGGCGCACCCGCTCGAGATCCGTGTAAGTGACGTCGTAATGCAGCACGCGCGTGGGCAGCTCGAGCAGCATCTCCTTGTCGATCGGCAGGTGACGCGGCTTTTCGATGTCTTCACCGGCATAGGCCTTGATGGCCTCGCGCGTTTCCCAATAAGAGATGACGGTGAACTCGACCGCGGACTGCTCGTCGCGGCGCATCACTTCCACTCCGCGATATCCCGCGATCGCGCTCATCTTCTTCACGCCTTCGAGCAGATACGCGTAATACGCGTCCGCGCGCACCGGTGCGACCCTTCCTTTCCATTCACGCGCGACGACTGTTTGCGACGATCTGGCGGCACGGATGCCGGTGCCGGAGTCGGCCGCATTCATCGCGCAGCCGATGAACACCATCCACGTCAATCCCACAATGACGGCATTCTTCAAAGGAGCCTCCTTACGTCTTGCGGACCGGGTAGCGCAGGTGTGTCACGCCGGCGCCCGCGATTACCGTCGGATTGCCAAGGACGAGCGGCGTGCCGGCGAGGCGGTCGAAGAGTCGCACTCCGGAGCCGAGAAGAACTGCCGCGACGTCGACGTGGATTTCGTCGAGAAGCCCGGCATTGAGGAATTGCTGGATGGTGTCGGCGCCGTGCAGTCCGACGGATTTGCCGGCGGCGGCGGCTTTGGCCTGGTTCACGGCGCTTTCAATGCCGTCCGTCACGAAGTGCACGGTCGAATCGGGGCGCGGCCATCCCGCGGGAATGTCGTGCGTCAATACGAATGCCGGGCCCCATGCGTGATTTCCGCCCCAACCTTCCGCGACGTCGAACGTGCGCCGGCCGGTGAGTACGGCCCCGAGTCCCGACCAGAGACCGCGCAGGTGCTCGGCGCTCGGGGCGGAGACCCGGAACGTCATGGGGTCCGATCCTCCGGTGGCGAATGCGACGTCGCCCGAGTTGAAGTACCAGTCGAACACTTCGGCCACGCCGTCGTTGGCGTCGGCAACGAAGCCGTCGAGCGACATGGACATGATTGCGACTATCTTCGACATTGCTGCTCCTTGCGAGTGATTCCGTGCTGCCGTTCGAGTGTGCCATCTCCCGGAAATCTTCGTGCGGTCCACTTCCGGAGGATCGCCGGAGCCACTCGCTCAAAAGCGCGCGCGCCGCTTGCGCGCACGTTCCAGCGCCCGCCCCAGCGCCTCGGTGGCCACGCGGATCTGCCGCGGCGTGACCGCGCCGTATCCGAGGACGAGCGCGTCCGGCAATTTCACCTCGCCGCAGAACGCCGACAGCGGCGCCGCCTCGAGATTCTCCTCGGCCGCCTCGCGCGACGCCGCGGCGTCGTCGATCTTTTCCAGCCACGCCAGCGAATGCATCCCCGCGTCCGTCGGCTCGACGACCGCCAGGCCGGCGAGATGCTTTGCGGCGCTCTGGACCAGCGCCTCCTGCCGCTCCCGATAGGCGGCGCGCATGCGGCGGATGTGCCGTTCGAAGTGACCCAGCTCGATGAAATCCGCCACCACGAGCTGGTCGATCGCCGGTAATGTCCGGCCGGCGAGCGCCCGCGCGCGCATGAACGTCTCCACCACCGCCGGCGGCACGATGAGGTAGCCGAGCCGCAACGCCGGGAAGAGCGACTTGCTGAAGCTCCCGAGATAGATCACGCGGCCATCGGTGTCGAGTCCGTGGATGGCCGGCACCGGCGCGGTGCGATGGCGATAGTCGCCGTCGTAATCGTCCTCGAGAATCCAGGCGTCGCCGCGCCGCGCCGCGTCGAGCAATTGCAGCCGGCGCGCGACCGGCATCGTGACGCCGAGGGGAAATTGATGGGAGGGCGTGACGTAGATCAGGCGCGGCGTCGCGGATTTCGCGAGCCCGGCCGTGACGTCGAGCCCCTTCGCATCCACCGGCACGAGCACCACCTGCGCACCGGCCGCCGCGAGTGCCGAGCGCGCGGCCGGATACCCCGGCTCCTCGAACCAGACACTCTCTCCCGGCTCGAGCAGCACGCGGCAGATCATCTCCAGACTGTGCTGGAGGCCATTCGTGACGATGACCTGCGACGCCTCGCACGCCACGCCGCGTGCCGCGCCCACATACTGCGCGATGGCCGTGCGCAGCCGCGCGTGACCCGCGGCGTCACCGTACGCGAGCGAATCGAGCAGTTCCGGCCCATTCCTCGACCATTGTTTGGCGATGAGCCTCGTCCAGAGCTGGATGGGAAAGAGGTCGAGCGCCGGCAGCGCCGGCTCGAACGCACGGCGCTTGTCGCTCGTGGTCATCACCGTCGCCGGCAGCGCGCGCGCCCGTCGCGCAACCGGGCGGCGTCCCGTCGCCGCGGCGGCCGGCCCACCGCGGCGCGTGCCGGTGCGCAGCAGCTCGTCCGGAACGCTGTTCGCGACGAACGTCCCGGAACCGCTCCTGGTCTCGAGATAGCCCTCGCCGAGGAGCTGCTCGAAGGCGAGGAGGACGGTGTTGCGCGAGACCTCGAGATCGACGGCGAGGCTGCGCGTCGACGGGAGGCGGCTGCCGGCGTGGAGCTGCTTCGTCAGGATCGCGCGCCGGACCGCCTCATAAAGCTGGCGATTCAGCGGCATTGGTGAAGCAGGATCGAGCGTGATGGCGGCGAGCGTGTAACCGCGCGTTCGCTTCACGGCCGGCCCCGTTGCATCACGCCATGCATCGAGCGCGGAGTCTAAGCAAACCGGATTCGCTCTGCCAGCACGGGGGGACGACGAAAGGCCTCCGGCGGCCGGCACGGCCGGCAGCATTGGTTGGCAGAGCCGGACCGCACGCCGGTCGCCTGAACCGCGCGTCTCGCGATCGCGTGTGCTGTTTGGCATGCGGCGCTCGGGCCGGCGGACTCACCGGCGGGACAGGTAGCGTTCGCGCAATACGCGCATGTGATGGCGTGCGTGTCCCGCCAGAACGTAGGCGATGGCGTGCGGCGTCACCGGCCTCCCATCAGCGAGCCCGCGTCGTGCCCAATCGTCGGCCCGAAGACCGCGAAACATCAGCACGTTCGCGGTTCTCAATGCGTGGAATTCATCGAGCAGCGCGGGCAAGGGGACGGCATTGAAGTTGGCGTTCTCGACGTAGATCTGTTCGTCGAAACCCGGCAGCGACGCGTTCTCGCCCCGCGCGATGGCCATGGCCCGATAGCCGAAGATCCGCTCCGCGTCGGCGATGTGACCGGCTACCTGACGCAACGTCCATTTGGACGGTTCATAGCGGAACGTCTCGCGCTCCGCGGGTACGGCGAGGAGAGTTTGCAACTCGCTCGTCTGCGCCTCCAGCACCGGCAGGATGTCGTGCTCCTGCACGAGCGAGATGTAGCGCTCGAAAGCAGGGGAGTAGTGGGAGGGGTCCGGCCGCTGATTCATAACGATTCCTATGGCTTCGCAGCGGCCGGTTCGGGAATGCGCGTGTCGGTGGCGATCCAGTTCACTTCCCACGTCTTGCCGTAATCGTCGGAGAACGCCTGTTCGAAACGGACCGAGTCCGCCTTGATGTCCGAGATGACGAACCGGACCAGGATCGTGCGGCCGTTGTACAGCTCCTGACTATAGAACTCGCCGCGACCATTGCGAAACTCGCCGATCGTCGGTTCGGCCAGTTCACCATCGGCAGCATTGGAGAAGTGCAGGCTCCATTGCCGCGCCTCCGGGTGATAGAGGCGGAGGCTGAGCCCCTCGAAGTGCCGGCCGGCGCCGTCGGCCACGAGCTCGACGAGATTCGCGCGGCCGTTCCACACCTTCCGCACGGTGGTCGTCCCTTCCATCTCGATCCATTCATTGGAGCCGGTGAGCGGCTTCAGGCGCCGCCGCAATTGCGTGCGCCAGGTCCCGATCTCGAAATCAAAATCGTGCTGGCCGTCGCGTGGAGTTACGACGGCTGGTGCGGCGGTCGTTGATTGCGGCGCCGTCTGTGCGGACACGATCGTCACCGTGCTGACCGCCAGCCACGCCGCCAGCACGCCGCCGCAGATTCGCATCGAGTTGCTCGTTTCGTTCATTGTGGCCTCCGAGTTCCACGAGATTGTGATCTCGGACGCGGCCGTCCGGCACAACCACTTCTCTGCAACCGGCAGGGCCACTTCACTCCGGCAGCCACCGCAAACGCGAGCGTCTGCTCGGATCGAGAGTCATCACCTCGGGCGCTTCACGAAGCGCTCCTGTCGCGGTGAGCGATTCCAGGACCTCCTTCGTCACGCCGCTCGCCCGCTCGAGGGCGGCATCGTCCTTTGCCACGCCGAACCAGCAGACGAACGGCCCGTCGCTGCGGACGGGGTGCTGCGGAAAGTTGTTGCGCTCGTTCAGCGTCACGAACATCCCGATCTCGCGAATTTCGGCCGGATAACGAGCGAGCGCCTTTTCCGCGTCGGCGACGAACGCGTCCATGCGCTCCGGCTTTACCGGAAAGAGCAGCGACAGGACCACGCCCGTTGCACCATGCGGCTCCGCGAGAGGGTTGACGGCCGGCAGCACGAGCAGCGCATGCGCGTCGCTGACCGGGCGAAGCAGCAGGACGTTGTCACTGTCGTCCATCATGCTGTTGGCCGCGCTCTTGTGCTCTTTCCACACCGGTCCGTAATAAAACTCCGCATTGAAGCGCGCCCGCTCGTCCATGTCGTGATAAGCGCGAATCCAGGTGAACATCAAAGGATTTTCCCGATTGAGGAAGCCGCCCGCCGCGATCGCGCCGAGTTGCTGCATCGCCTCCGGAAAAAAGGTATCAAAGTACTCGGCGAACCCGGATCTCCTTCCCGGCTTCAATGTGTAGCGTCGCAGTTCCAGGACCTTGTACACGTTCGGGACGTCTCTGGCCCGTTCCGGCTGTGGAACGGCGTGTTGTGGGTCCTTCATCCGGATGAGATCCCAGGTCCAGTTGGTCTCCCACGTCTGTCCTTCATCCGCGGAGAAAGCCTGCTCCCATCGCGCGGCGTCGGGAGAATGCACCGTCCATAAAAATCGCACCACGATCGGCTTCTCGTGGAACACTTCGTGGCCGTAAAACTCGCCGTGGCCCTTTTCGAAGCCGCCGGTCATGGGCGAAACGTCGATGGCCGCCTTGGCGCCATTAGCCCAGTAGATGCGCCACTGGCGCGATTGTGGATCGAACAGGCGGATGGTCATCCCCTCGAGCGGCCCGGCCGGTGCGTTCGCCTGGAACTCGTCGACATTGGCCGCGCCGTTCCAGACAGGGCGCGAAACGTTCGTCCCCTCGAATTCGATCCATTCCCTGGAGCCGCTGAGCGGACGAACGAGCCGCCGGCTGCGCACGCTCCAGCTCCCGGCCAGGAAATCGAAATCGTGCTCCGTCCCATGCACGGCAATGATCCCGCTGCTATCCGGCATCTGTACCCCCTCGGCCGCTGTCGCCGTCCCGCTTACGACTGCCCACGCGAACAGCACACACAGCGACGTCTTGTTCACGTTCATCCGCGAGTCTCCTGTGCGGCCGTACGGTACCGGGCGAGCGGTCGCCACGACGGTGCCACTTTGCGCAATCGGCTCGACCACGACCGCGTCGAAGTGGTCCGGTGGCCGGGCACAAAGCGGTCCGCTCCGAGCTCACTGGCCGATGCTACAAATGGCCTATGAACGTTCCACGCAACGCTACGCTCCTCGTGCTCGCCGCGCTGCTGGGCGGATGCGCGCACGCCTGGAACGACTTTCTCCGCCGCCGCTACGGCGGCCCCTGCCCACCGGAAGGTGCGCCCCACCGTTACCGCTTCACGGTTTACGCGCTCGATCCCCCCACGATCAACGACGCTGGCACGCCGATGACCTGGCGCAAGCTGCGCGCGATCATCCGCGGTCACGTGCTCGCCCAGGCATCCCTGACGGGACTGCGCGATCACTCCGCGGGTCGTCAATGACGGAAATTCAATGACTGTAACGCAGGAGGAAAGTACCAATGGATAGCGTGGTTCACTTTGAAATGGCGTATGAAAACCGGGACCGGATGACGAAGTTCTACGAGAC
>DASPHZ010000034.1:0-21491 GCA_035629395.1 Thermoanaerobaculia bacterium | reverse complement strand
GTCCATCCGGTGATCGCTCCATGGGCGAGACCGGGCAGCGGGTTCACGCTGCTCTTCGAGGCGCTGGTGATGACGATGGCCGCCCACATGCCCGTACGGGCAATCGCCCGGCTGCTGGGTGTGACGGTGTTCGTCGACCTCGACCGTGCCAAGGTGCTGTACGTGACCGAGGGGAAGGACTCGTCCACGGTGGCGCGATTCGCCGACGATCTGACCGCCGTGGATGCGGATCGAGAAGTCGCCGCCGATCTGATGGTTGCCCGGCTGGTCGGGCGAGCGGCCTAGCAATGTGGCGATGTCGGAGAACTTGACCACGTAATGGCCGTGCGGAGCAGATGGTCGTAGAGCGGAGCCAGATCGTCGCTGCGGCGGAAGACGATGTCGGTGCATATTCGGCTTGAGAGATGCTCCAGTGATAGCGGCCGAGCGGAGCGAGATCCGGAACGTAGCGCGCGACGGCAGCATCCATGCGGGCGTGGATCTCCGTGACCTTCAATTCATCCGATAGCTCCTGGGCTTTCTCCCAGTCGCTGATCTCGGCGAACGCGTTGTCTCGCAACTCGAACGAGATGCCGGCGGCGCGGAGCTTTGAAGCGAGCCAGTTGTGACCGTTGAAGTAGAACTGCGCCCGGAACGGACACCACGTCGGAACGCTCAGGAAGCAGAGGCCGAGCACCTCGTCGATGAAGTAGAAGTAGTGGTAAACGCACTTGCCGCCGTCGCCGCGCAGGAACGTCATTCCAGTCCGCTTGTCATACCACGGCCGGTACGACGAGCACAGCTCCATCACCGATAAAGATGTGCACGAGTCCCGGGTGACCGCCGCGCCTGGCGACGATCTCCCGGATGCGATCTTCCTTCCGGTACCCCTTCGGCTTCTTGATGTACTCGATCTCGATCCCTTCCTCGGCGGCGATGCGGTCGACGTGAGCACGAACCGACTGCCGGAACGGATCGGCGAACAGCGGTCCGTAGTCGAACATCCGAATGTCGCGAGCGTGGAGGAGCGTCTCAACCGCCTTCGCGTGGCAGACGCTCGGGATCGTTCTCTGGATCACGACGCGGTCGAAGCAGGAGAGGACGCCGACGATCTTGCCGGCGCGACGATCGATCAGGCTGGGCCATCGACTGACGATACCGCCGACTGGACCTGCGCACTTACTTTCTTGGTTTCGGCTATGCCGAGGTAGGAAAACCCATGTGAGCCGGTGGCGAAACGGCAACGGCTGCTCGGGATCGAAGGCGCACACGCGGGACGGAGAGTAAACTTGCGATTCATGCGCACAATGGCCGGTTTAACCAACATGTTTGCTGCTGTCTCGATCGACGCCACCACCGCCGTTGCTGCTCATCGTAGGCGCGTCGTTGAACTGGGTTCTCGGACCTCTCGCGCTGCGAAGCTTTTCGTCCGCATCGCTCCCTGCCTCGCACTGCTCGGCCTCACCTCGGCGGCGACCGCGCAGCAGCCGGCCCCCGGTGAATGGGGGATGCGTGCCCCGGTGCTCGAACCTCTCTCCGAGTTGGCGCTCGCGGAATCGAACGGCAAGCTCTACCTCATGGGCGGCTATCCGCAGAATCGGGTGACCGCCCGTACGGTCCAGGTCTACGACATCGCCACCGACACCTGGTCCTACGGTCCACAACTCCCGCTGCGTAACAACCACGGGATGGCGGCCAGCGTGAACGGGAAGATCTACCTCATCGGCGGCCAGTTGAACGCCGATGACCCCCCCGGCACTGACAGCTACGTGAACACAGTCTACGAGCTGGATCCCGCCGTCGGTGTATGGGTCACAAAGGCGCCGATGCCCACGGCGCGCAGCTCCGGCGTTGCCGTTGTGCACGACGGCAAGATCTACGTCGCCGGTGGACGATTGCCGCGCGGATCCGACTTCGCCGTCTATGATCCGGCGGCCAATACCTGGGAGGTGCTGCCGAACCTTCCCACGCAGCGCAACCACTTCACCGGCGCGGCAATCAACGGCCGCATCCACTACGTCGGCGGGCGACAAGGCAATGGATTGTCGCCCCTCATGACGACCGCGCACGAAGTGTTTGACCCTCAAACGCGGACCTGGACGACCGCCGCCCCCATGCTGCGCCCCCGCAGCGGCATGAACGGGGTCATGGCCCGCGGTTTGTTTCACGTCTGGGGCGGCGAGGGGCCGGGCGGCATGTTCCCCGACCATGACTACTACAACCCTCAGACCAACACATGGACGGAGCTCCCCGACATGCCTATGCCGGTTCACGGCATCGTCGGTTCAGCCTTCGTGGACGGTCTGATCTGGGTGACCGGTGGCGGCATCCATACCGGGGGCAGCTCCGGCAGCACGATGAACCAGGTGTACCGGCCTGCGGTCGGGGTCGGATTATCGAAGGCGGATTTTAATGGCGACGGACACACGGATATCGTCTGGCAGAACAACCAGACCGGCGCGCGCGCGATTTGGTTGATGAACGAAACCACGTGGGTCGGCGAACGCTTCCTGCCGACGATTCCCCTCGACTGGCAAATCGCGGCGACGGGCGATTTCAACGGTGATAGCCAGTCTGACATCGTCTGGCAGAACGACCAGACGGGCGCGCGCGCGATCTGGTTGATGAACGGAACCACGTGGGTCGGGGAGCGCTTCCTGCCGACGATCCCCCTCGAGTGGCAAATCGCCGGCGCAGGCGACTTTAACGCCGACGGCCATACGGACATCGTCTGGCAGAATACGGTAACCGGTGTGAGAGCGGTCTGGTTGATGAATGGCACCACCTGGGTCGCGGAGCGCTTTTTGCCAACGGTGTCGACAGAGTGGCGGATCGCCGGCACTGGAGATTTCAATCGTGATGACCAATCCGATTTGATCTTGCAAAATCTCACGGATGGGCGCCGCGCAATCTGGCTGATGAACGGAACCACGTGGGTCGAGGAGCGCTTTTTGCCCACCGTGTCGACGGAGTGGCGGATCACCGGCACCGGAGATTTCAATGGCGATGGGGACAGCGATGTGATCTGGCAGAACAACAGCACTGGTCAGCGTGCGATTTGGATCATGGAGCAGACAACGTGGGTCGGGGAGCGCTTTCTCCCGGTCATTCCGATTGCATGGGACATGCGCAATCATTAGCCGAGCGGGTCATGGATCTGCGCGAAAGTCTTATCGCTTCGCCAATGCCGTTTTGTGACGTTTTCCGGTACCGGGATGTAGGGCTCGCCGGTTCTGTGATTGAAGTTCATCCGACGCGCCGCATCGCGGGCAGGGCGAATCGCTTCGGCTCCCCAAAGTAGCGTGCCGGCTGTTTTGCGACGCCTCGAACCAAGCGCGGAGCGCAATCGTCGGATTTGCGGCGTTTGTTCCACGTCTGGGCGGCGAGGGGGCCGAACGGCCTGTTCGCCGCCCATGACTAACGCGATCTGACGGCCTTGCGCCGGAGCTCACCGGTCATGAAGCAACGACAGCCCGTGCACAGCGGCGCCTCGGCCTGCGCAACGGTGTCCTGCTCCGCGCTGCAGTGCGAATTCTTCATGAGTTAGATGCGATTCAGGCTGGCCAGGTCGTCACAATCAAACGGCAGTTATGTCTCAAGCTAATCGCGAAGAGACAGCCACGCGCCGGCGACTACCACGAGGAATCCGGCGATGCGGCGCAGGTCGTAGGGGCGCTCGAGCAGCATTGCCGCGAGGAGTTGTGCGGCGATGGTGATGACGAGCGTGCGTCCGAGTCCGAGTCGTGGTGCCGCGTAGCCGATGCCGCCGACGATCACGAGACCGAACGCGCCCGCGGTCCATGAATACCACGGGATGCGGCGCAATCCGTCGAGCGGTGCGCCGCGCGCGATCCATAATGACGCCGCGATCAGCGCACCGATGCCGTAGGTGACGAAGACGCTGGTCGCGGTGCCGGCGTTGCGATCCATTGCTCCCATGAAGAGGCCTTGCAATGCGACGGCAACTCCCGCGACGGCGGCGATGAGGATGAGCGCAACGGTCCCTGTCATCCCCTCAGCGTAGTCGATTCTCCACGGCCGGTTTACCGGGACCGTGCACGAGGAGGGCGACCGACGAGAGCAGCATCACCAGCGCGAGTGCCGCGGGCGGGTAACCACCGGTGCGGTGGGCGATGGCGAGCGCCGCGAGGAAGTTGAGGATCATCACGACGGCGGCGTAACGGGTGAACGCGCCCAGGATGTAGAGGATGCCGCAGAGGAACATGGCCCAGGCGGAGACGACCGCGCCCACGAGCGGGAAGGGCGTGCCGTTCGCGGCGAGGAAGTCGCGGAAGCGGAGCATGTCGTGCCACGAGAAAACGTTGTCGGCCGCGCCGTAGATGAGATGAAAGCCGACGATGAGGCGGACGAAGAATATGCCGTATTCGCGGTGCTTCTCGAAGAGTCTGTCGAGCATGCGCGGGAGGATGCACCTGTTTGTCCGCGTTTCGACGGCGCGACGCGGCAACGTTGGTGATTCTTCAGCGTTCGTTCACAATCCGCGGCCATGGGCGAAGTGGTCGCGATCTGGTTGAAGCGTTTCAAGGGTGGGCCGATGGACCGCGTGATGTTCGCGGAAGCGGTCGCGGGACGGGGCTTGGCGGGGAACGCGAATCTGGGCGGGAAGCGGCAGGTCACGATCATCGACGAAGCGCGATGGAAGGAAGCGACGGACGAACTGGGCATCGACGTCGATCCATCCGCGCGCCGTGCGAACGTGATGCTGCGCGGGATCGATCTGGAGATGCAGCGCGGGCGGATGCTGCGCATCGGCCGATGCGTCGTGCGCATCTACAACGAGACGCGGCCGTGCGAGCAGATGGACGACGCGCAACAGGGACTGCGTCAGGCGCTCAAGCCGCGATGGCGTGCGGGCGCGTACGGCGAGGTCGTCGAAGGCGGTGTGATCCAGCTCGGCGATACGGCGGAATGGGTGTCGTGATGAAGATCGCGGTGCGGGTGGTGATCGCGCTGCTGATCGTCGCCGCGCTCGTTTGGTTCGGCGTTCCGCTGGTCCTGCGCCGTTCCGTGATGCAGTACGCGGGGAGCATCCGTACGAGTGTCACTGCGCCGGTGGAGATCACGTTCGACGCGAAAGGGATCCCGCAGGTCTGGGCGAAGACGGACGGTGACGCGTTTTTCGCCATCGGCTGGCTGCATGGGAACGAGCGCCTGTTTCAGATGGAGCTCGTGCGCCGGCTCTCGCGGGGTGAGCTGTCCGAGGTGTTCGGCGAGGCGGCGTATGAGACGGATGCGTTTCAGCGGCGCATCGGATTTGCGCGGCAGGCGAAGGCGGCGACACTCGATCCGAAGACACGCGCGGTGGTGCAGCGCTACGTCGATGGGATCAACGCGGCGATCGCGCAGGCGAAGATGCTGCCGCCGGAGCTCGTGCTGCTGCGGCTGCGGCCGCGCCAGTGGACGATCGAGGACTGTCTGGCCATCAGCTACTACCAGACGTGGTTCTCGCATCAGCTCATGGATCAGGATGAAAAGTACCAGCGCCTGATCGAGAAGCTGGGGATGCCGGCGGAGGTGCTGTCGCGCGCGGGGCATCCGTGGTCGCCGCCCACCGTCCCGTCAGCGCTGCCGGACCTGCGCATCACCACCGCGTCGAATTCATGGGTCGTGGCACCGTCGCGGTCGAAATCGCGCAAGGCGATGCACGCGGCCGATCCGCATCTGTCGATCGATCAGGTGCCGGGGCTCTGGTATCTGGCCGGGCTGCACTCGGCGGAAGGGCTGAACGTCGTCGGAGTGACGTATGGCGGGGCGCCATTCGTCGTGATGGGGCATAACGCCGACATCGCGTTCTCCTTCACCGTCGCCTCGATCGATCTCATCGACTATTACTCGGACGCACCGGCGGGTCCTGCCATTCGCGAAGAGATCCGCGTGCAAGGTGAGGACAACCCGCGCGTGCTCGAGGTGCGGCGCGGCGCGCGCGGGGTGATGATCGACGAAAAGACTTCGCTGCGCTGGGCGGGATTCGATTTCGATCCGGGGGCGATCACGAAGTCCGCGCTCGCGCTGCAGAAGGCGACGACGTTCGAGGAGTTCCGGCGCGCGGTGACGGGATTCGGCGCGCTCGACGCGAACTGGATCTACTCCGATCGCGCGGGGAACATCGGGTATCAGTTGGGCGCGCCGGTGCCGGTGCGGGAGTTCGACACGTATCGGCGGCAGAAGGCGGACGATGCGCGGGCGGTGTGGAAGGGGTATCGCGCGCTCGCGGAGACGCCGCATGCGCTGAATCCGCGGCAGGGATTTCTCGCGAGTTGCAACAACCGGCCGTCGTCGGAGTGGATCCCGGGGTTTTACGATCCATACCGGATCACGCGCGCGGACGCGTTGCTGCGCGCGGGAACGGACATGCGCGCGATGCAGTTCGATCTCGTGTCGGGGTTGGCGACGCGGTGGAAGAAGCTGGCGGCAGAGGGAGCGAGAGCGGCAAAGTTAGCAGCGGAGGCGCAACTGCTCGAGCAGTGGGATGGGCGCATGTCCGCGGACAGCAAAGCGGCGACGCTGTTCGCCGCGTGGTGGCGCCGATTGCCGCGTGCGATCTTCGAGGACGAGCTCGGGAGTGAGTGGGACACGGGACGCGTGCTGCTCGACGAGGCGCTGACGACGAGCACGCCGGCGATCGATGACAAGCGCACGCCGCGCGTCGAGAACGCGATCGACGTCTCCGCGCGTGCGATGCACGAAGCGAAAGCGATCGCCAGCGGACGCACGTGGGGTGAGGCGTGCACGCTGCTCGTCAAACATCCGCTCGCGCGCGTGAAGCTGCTCGATGCGTGGCTGAAGCTGAATCGCGGACCGTATCCGGGCGCCGGCGATCCGGGCACGCTCAACGCGAACTTTTACAGCTATCACGAAGCATCGCAGTCGTTCCGCACGCACATCGGGCCGAGCATGCGCTTCGTGCTCGACTGGGGCGACGTCGACGGCTTCTCGTTGTACGGAGCGTTGGGGCAATCAGGGAATCCGTTCAGCGAGCACTACGACGATTTTCCTGGCGTCAACGAGTGGAAGGTGCCGTTCTCGAGGGCGAAGGTGGAGGAGACGAAAGTCTCGACGCTGACGCTGGTGCCGGAGAACGAACGACTCAGGTAGTGATGCGCCGGTATCTCGCGTTCACGAGCGCGTAGACGCCGTATGCCGCGAGTCCGAAGCCCACGAGCACGAGCAGCGGCTCCGGCAGTTCCTGCAGTGCGCCCGTGGTGCTGTGCGCGGCCTGCGGGTTGTGGCGCACGGCGGCCATGACGAGCGAGCCGCCGACGATGAAGAAGACGAGACCGCGCGCACCGATGCCGAAGCGCGAGACGGCGATGACCTTCTGGCGCACGCGATTGTCGATGTCGCCGAGGCTGATGCGCTTGCTCAGTTTCGCATCCCAGGCGGCGTAGAGCTGGTACGCGCCGTAGATCACGACACCGAGTCCCACCGCCGCGACGAGCCAGCGTCCGAACGGCGCGTCCATCAAGCGCGCGGTCCAGTGCTGTGCCTGTCGATCGCCGCCGCTGCCGCCGCCTTCACCATTGAAGATCATGCGGATGACTTCGACGGCGAAGCCCGCGTAAATGAGTCCGCGTCCGAAGCTCGCCAGGCGCACGCCAATCCCTTTGGCGTCGCTGCCGCGATTCTCGTTGTCGGTGACGGCACTGACGAAGCGCCAGAGCGTGTAGCCGAGGAGGCCGAGGGCGATGATGGCGAGGAGGAACTTGCCGAAGGGCTGGTGGAGGATGAGGGCGAAGGCGTCGTCGTGGCCGCCGGTGGAGCCGCGGCGTCCGAGACCGGCGGCGACAGCGAAGCCGCCGACAATCATGTAAACAACGCCGACCGATGCGTACCCGAGGCGTGCCAGCCGCTCGACAATCATGCAGGACCGTATAGAACGAACTGTGCCATTACTCGATCGCCGCAGGATTCTTGCACTGATGATGACCGCGCTCGGAGGGTGCATGTCGAGAGAGATTTCCGCGGAGGGCGATGGGGCGACGCGCATCGACGCGCGGCCCGGCGCGGCGACGGAACCGTCGGCCGCGCGAGGCTTGCTGCCGTTGCACTGCGGTGCGCGTGGTGGCGTGTGCTACGTGCCGGCGGCGGTCGACGCGAAGAAGGCCGCGCCTCTCCTCGTGATGCTGCACGGTGCCGGCGGATCGGGGGAGCGGTCGATCGGCTTGCTGCAGCCGTACGCGGACCGTGAAGGCGTCATCCTCGTGGCGCCTGATTCGGTGAGCGCGACGTGGGACCTCGTCCAGCAGCGACCCGGTCCGGACGTCGAGCGGCTCGATGACGCGCTGGCGATGTTGTTTGCGCGATACACGGTCGACGCGTCCCGTCTCGCCATCGCCGGATTCTCCGACGGCGCCTCGTACGCGCTCTCCCTCGGACTCGACAACGGCGACCTCTTCACGCATGTGATCGCGTACTCGCCGGGCTTCATGAGCGTGAGCGAGCCGGTGGGTGCGCCGCGCGTGTACGTGTCGCACGGAACGGGCGACGAAGTGTTGCCGATCCACGTCTGCAGCCGGCGACTCGTGCCGCAACTGCAGCGCGCCGGGTACGACGTGACGTACCGCGAGTTCGACGGTGGACACACCGTGCCGCGCGCGAACGCGACGGAATCGACGGAGTGGTTCCTGCGCGCGCGGTGAAGAGTGCAACGCGTCGTGTGCGAAGTCCTGCGCGAATGACGAAAATTGGCCTTTTTCGGCCGAAAATCGCGATTTTTCCGTTGCGCAGCGGGAGATTCGTCGCTACATTGCGTCGGCTCGTCCAGTGCGCTGGACAAAGACGCCGAAAGGAGAACGGATCTACACATGGCAGCAGGTCCAATGACGAAATCGCAGCTCATCAACCACATCGCGGAAGAGGCGGAAGTGCCGCGCAAGACGGCCGTGCGCATGCTCGAGGCGCTGAGCGCCGTTGCGTACAAGGAAGCGAAGAAGGGCTTCACGCTGCCGGGACTCGGCAAGCTCGTGCTCGTGAATCGCAAAGCGCGCACGGGCCGCAACCCGGCCACCGGCGAGTCGATCAAGATTCCGGCCAAGAAGGTCCTCAAGTTCCGTATCGCCAAAGCGGCGAAGGACGCGATCATCGGCATCAAGAAGTAACCACGCGCGTTTGGAGTGCGGCGACGGAAGTCGCCGCTTTCAAAGCGGCGGTTTTGCCGCCGCACTCCACATAGGGAAGGAGAGCGCTCTTGCCGCACCGTTATCCTCAGGAATGCGCGCTGCGCGACGGCCGCCGCGTCTTCCTCCGCCCCTTCGCCGAAAAAGACGTCGACGCCCTCTACGACTTTTTTCACCGCATGCCGCTCGAGTACCGGCGCTTCGCGTGGGACAACGTCGACAACCGTTCTCTGATCGAGAACTGGGGCCGCAGCGTCGACTACGGAAAAGTCTTTCCGCTGATCGCGCTCGACGGCAATCGCGTCGTCGCGGACGCCACGCTGCACATGCGTGAGGGCGGTCCGCTGCGACTGGTCGGACGCGTGAAGTGGATGATCGATCCCGAGTTCCGCGGCGCGGGTCTCGGCACGTCACTCGTCCAGCATCTGATTCGCATCGCGCGCGAGCGCGGACTCCGCCACGTGAGCTGCATGCTGATCTCGGATCTCGAAGCCGACGCCGTGAAAACGCTCGAAGGCCTCGGGTTCGTGTCGTTCGTGCAGCCCGGATACGGGACGGACCCGGATGGGAATCAGCACGACATGACGAAACTGATTCTGAAGTTGTGAATGGTTGCCGGTTGCCGGTTCTCAGTTGTCGGTGCAGCATCGGCGGGCGGCACCGACAGCCGAGAACTGACAACCGGCAACGTCACTTCGCTCGCCCGTACTGTACCGGCCAGGGCACATCCACACCCAACTCCCGCGCCGCGTGCAATGCGAAGTAGGGATCGTGGAGCATCTTGCGCGCGAGGAGGATCGCGTCGGCATCGCCGCGAGCGACGATCTCCTCGGCCTGTTGCGCGGTGGTGATCAAGCCGACCGCGCCGGTGGCGATGTTCGCGCGCTCGCGGATGGCGCGGGCGAACGGCACCTGATAGCCGGGGCCGAGCTCGATCTTCGCGTGCGGTACGGCGCCGCCGCTCGAGCAGTCGATGAGGTCGACGCCGAGCGTCTTCAATCGCTTCGCTAATTCGACGGACTCGTCGAGATTCCAGCCACCCTCCGCCCAGTCCGTCGCAGAGACGCGTACGAACAGCGGCAGTTCGTCCGGCCACATGGCGCGCACGCGCTCGGTGACCTGCAACGTCATACGCATGCGGTTCTCGAGCGAGCCGCCGTACTCGTCGTCGCGTGTGTTGCAGAGCGGGGAGAGGAACTCGTGCAGGAGATAACCGTGCGCGGCGTGGATCTCGAGCACGCGGAATCCCGCGCGCAACGCGAGCTTTGCCGCGCGCACGAATTGCTCGATCACTTCCACGATCTCGTCGCGCGTGAGTGCGTGCGGAACGGGATGACCTTCGCGAAACGGAATGGCGCTCGGTGCGAGCGGCGTCCAGTGATCGAGGGGGCCGCCGCCACGCCACGGCTGGTCCGTCGACGCTTTGCGTCCCGCGTGCGCGATCTGAATCCCGGCGATCGAGCCCTGCGCGTGGATGAAATCGACGATCGGTCTGAAGGCGTCCGCGTGCGCTTCCGACCAGATCCCGCTGTCCCACGAGGTGATGCGTCCTTCGGGACTGACGCCGCTCGCCTCGACGATGACGAGTCCCGCGCCGCCGACGGCGCGGCTGCCGAGGTGCACGAGGTGCCAGTCGTTGGGCAGGCCGCTTTCGCTCGAGTACTGACACATCGGCGAGACCCAGATGCGGTTCGGAAAAGTGACGGAGCGGATCGAGTAAGGGGTGAACAACCGAGACATGCGCGGATGATATGCGTCAGACGTGCGATTCGAGTGCGCGTAAAGCCGCACGCACGGTTGCCGACGCCGGACTGATCGACAGCGCGATCTGGAACGCGGCCGCGGCCTCCTGGAAACGCTTCTGCAGCGCGAGCACGTTGCCGCGGCACACGTGCGCTTCGGCGAGATGCGGCGCGAGCTCCACGGCGCGGCGGCTCGCGGTGTCGGCGCGCGAGAGCAGCTTCGCGTCGGGCGTCAGTTCGTACTGTTCCGCGAGCGCGTCCGCGAGTCCCGCGTACGCCGGCGCGTACTCGGCGTCGAACTCGAGCGCGATCTCGAACATGCCGAGGGCGGAGGTGATCCCGTCCGCAGTCTTCTGTTTCAGGTAGGTGCGGCCCTTCAGGTAGAACTCGTACGCGTCGAGGCGCACGGGTGTGGAGCGGATCGCGTTGCGATTGCGGTCGCTGAGCACGCCGAGGAGCACGCGGGCGGTCGTCTCGGCGATCTCTTCCTGCAGCGCGAAGATGTCGCCGATCTCGCGGTCGTACCGCTCGCTCCAGATGTGATGGCCGGTGTGCGTGTCGACGAGATGCGTGCTGATGCGCAGGCGATCGTCGGCTTTGCGCACGCTGCCGCGCAGGATGTGGTCGACGCCGAGCTTCTCGCCGAGGGCGCGGATGTCGTCGTCGCTGCGGAAGTCGAACGCGGCGGAGCGCGAGATCACGCGCAGCTCGCTGATTCTGGTCAACGTGTTGATCAATTCTTCGGCGATGCCGTCGCAGAAGTGACCCTGGTCCTGCGCAGGACTGAGATCGGTGAACGGCATGACCGCGATCGATTTGCGTCGCGCGGGACGCGGTGTGTCGACGACGGGCTCCGGTTCGGGCGTCACGTCGTCGATGACGTCGCCCACGAAGCGGAAGCCGCGGCCGTAGATCGTGCGGATCCATTTCGATTCGCCGGAGCCGTCGCCGAGGGCTCGGCGTGCGTCGCGGATCGTGGTGGTGAGCGCGGACTCGGAGACGTGCACGTCGGACCAGATCGAGTCGAGCAGTTCCTCCTTCGACACGACGCGCTCTCGCCTCGCGATGAGGAAATTCAAGACTTCCAGGACGCGAGGCTCGGTCTTGACGACGTCGCCCGCGCGGCGGAGCTCGTAGCGATCGAGATCAAGCTCGAATTCACCGAATCGGAACATGGACCTGAAGTTGCGCGCCGTTTCTTCGCGCTTTCCCCCCATTTTCTCTCGGTTTTGCGGAACGTCGAGGTCTAACTTCCGGGCATGCATGAACGAGGAGCAACTACGACCATGGATCAGACCGCGGGTGCCGGCGTTTACGCGTACCGGATTGCACGGACGCTGAACAGTGGCTTCACGGCCATGATGATCAGCGTCGGTCACCGGACCGGCCTGTTCGACGTTCTCGCCGCGCTGCCTCCCTCGACCAGCGCGCAGATCGCCACGGCGGCGAGCCTCTCCGAACGATACGTGCGCGAGTGGCTGGCCGCGATGACGACGGCACACATCATCGACTACGACGCGCGAACCGGCACGTACTTTCTGCCGATCGAGTACGCGGCGGTGCTCGCGCGCATGGCCGGGGCGAACAATCTCGCGCCGTCCGCGCAGATGCTTTCGCTGCTCGCCGCGAACGAGGATCTCGTCGTCGCGGGCTTCCGCAGCGGCGGCGGCGTGGTCCCGCAGGCGTACGAGCGTCTGCGCGCGACGATGGCCGCGGAGAAGCGGGAGCTCATCGACGAGTCGTATGTCGATGCGCTGCTCGAGCTGATGCCGGACATGCGCGCACGCCTCGAAGCCGGGACGACGGTGCTCGACGCCGGTTGTGGCGACGGCGCGCTGACGCTCACCTTCGCGCGCATGTTCCCGCGCTCGGCCTTCCGCGGCATCGACTCGTCGCGCGAGGCGATCCGCAGCGCGTGGGAAAGACTCGAGGAGTCGGGATTGTGCAACGTCGAGTTCACGACGGGCGACGTCGCGAACGTCGACGATCGCCGCGCGTTCGGGCTCGTGCTGGCGATGGAGTCGCTCCGCGAGCAGGCGTTTCCGCGCACGGCGCTGCGCAATCTCGCGGCGGCGCTCAAACGCGACGGCGTGCTGCTGATGCAGGAAGTGGCGTCGTCGAGTCACCTGGCGAAGAACGCGGAGCACGCGTTCGCGCCGATGCTGTACGCGATCTCGACCATGCACACGGTGCCGGTGGCGATGGCGGAGGAAGGTGACGCTCTGGGATTGATGTGGGGCCGCGAGCGCGCCGTGCAGATGCTGACCGAGGCGGGTTTCCGGCAGGTGCGGTTCGAGAAGCTGGCGGCCGATCCGCTGAGTTTCTACGCGGTCGCGATGCGGTAGGCGAGTCTCGTGGCCCCGCGTCGCGGGGAGAGGGGCAGGTGAGGGGCGCGGCATCCGGCGCGGGTGCGGTACTCTGCCACGCATGCCGTTCATCTCCTCCGACACTCGCCTCCCCGAGTTCACCTGGCGCGGCCTCGTCCCCGGCATCCTCCTCGGCATCGTCTTCGGCGCGGCCAACGCCTACCTCGGCCTGCGCGCCGGACTCACGATATCGACGTCGATTCCGATCGCGGTGATGACGGTGGCCGCGTTCAAGCTCGTGCGAGGCAACATCCTCGAGGCCAACATGTCGCAGACGATCGGCTCGGCTTCGAGCTCGGTCGCCAGCGGCGTGATCTTCACGATCCCCGCGCTCTTTCTGTGGCAGCTCAATCCCTCGCTGCTGCAGATGACGCTCCTCGCACTGGCCGGCGGCATTCTCGGCACGCTGTTCATGATCCCGCTGCGCAAGTTCCTCATCGAGCGCGAGCACAAGACGCTGCCGTATCCCGAGGGGACGGCCTGCGCGGAAGTGCTGATCGCGAGTCAGGGCGGCGGACGCGCGCGCGGTGTGTTCGAAGGTCTCCTCGCGGGCGCGTTGTTCAAAGGAGTGGTGGGCGGGTTCCGCCTCGTTCCGGACGAGCTGCACGTGCGCGTGCCGTTTCTGCGGAAGGGGGAAGTGGGGACGGAGGTCAGCGCCGCGCTGTTCGGTGTCGGCTTCATCCTCGGCCCGCGCGTCGGCGCGGTGATGGTGGGCGGCGGCCTCTTGTCGTCGCTCGTGATCATCCCGATTCTGGCGACGTGGGGCGAGGGGCGCGCGACGCCGCTCTATCCGGAGCTGAAGCTCACACTCGATCAGATGAGCGCGGGGCAGATCTGGTCGCGCTACGTGCGGTACATCGGCGCGGGTGCGGTCGCGGCGGCGGGCATCATGACGATGATCCGCAGCATCCCGACGATGATCGAGAGCTTCCGCGTCGGCACCGCGCAACTGCGCAATCGCGCGACGCACGACACGAACCTCGTCCCGCGCACGTCGCGCGATCTGCGGTTCTCCACGACCATCATCGGCGCGGTGTGTGTGATCGCGCTCCTGGCCACCGTGCCGCAGGCGTTCGGTACGATGCCGCAGTTCTCGCATCGGCTCGTGGCGGCGATCCTCGTGGCGATCTTCGCCTTCTTCTTCGCGACGGTGTCGTCACGCATCGTCGGCTTCGTCGGGGTGACGTCGAATCCGACCAGCGGTATGACCATCGCCGCGCTCCTCGGCACTGCCGCAGTGTTTCTTGCGATGGGGTGGACGGACGCCGCGGGCAAAGCAGGCGCGCTCGCGGTCGGAACCGTGGTCGCCATCTCCGCCTCGATCGCCGGCGACACCTCGCAGGATCTGAAGACCGGCTTTTTGTTAGGAGCAACGCCGCGTTATCAACAGATTGGACAGATCCTCGGCGTGCTCACGTCCGCCGCGTTCGTTTGTCTCGCGGTGCAGCTCCTCGGCAGCGCGTACGGGTTCGGCACCGAGGAGATTCCGGCGCCGCAGGCGACGCTGATGAAGCTCGTCATCGAAGGCGTGCTCGATCAGACGCTGCCGTGGACGCTCGTCGCCATCGGCGCGGGCATCACGATCGTCGTGGCGCTGCTGCGATTGCCGGCACTCGCGTTCGCGGTCGGTGTGTATCTGCCCGTCGTGGCGATGGTGCCGATCTTCCTCGGCGGCCTCCTGCGCTGGTGGGTCGATCGCGGCAAAAATGCGACGGCGCGCGCGGATCAGGGCGTGCTGCTCGGATCGGGACTCGTCGGCGGTGAAGGTCTGGTCGGACTCGTGATCGCGGGGGTCGCGGTCTATCTCGGACGCTCGCCGGAAGGTTTCGGCAGCGCATGGGCGGGCGGCGCCGCATCGTGGGTCGGCGCGGCCGCATTCGCGGCGCTCATTCTGTGGTTCGCGTTCGCTTTGCGAGCAAACGCACGAGCGACAGGAGCAGCGACGCCTCCCGCGTCGTGAGTCCCGCGCGTCCGCTGATGGCCTGCAGCTCCGCGCACATGCGATCGGGGCTGTAGTTGCCGAACCAGCCGATCTCTTCGAGCAGCGTACGCGTCTGCGCGTGGAGCCGCTGCGTCAGTTGATGTGGAACGGGATCGGCGTCCGGTTGCGGACGCAGTCCTTTGCCGAGCTCGTAGCAGAAGATGGCCACCGACTGCGCGAGGTTCATCGTCGGAAACTCCGGCCACGTCGGAATCGAAGCGGTGCGCTGACACCGCAGCACCTCTTCACCGGTCAGTCCTGATTTCTCGCGGCCGAACACGATGGCGATGCGATGCTCTTCGCCGAGTTGCTCCTGCGCGATGCGCGCGACGTCCGCGGGCGTGAGCTGCTCGTACACCTGGCGTCCGCGAATCGCGGTCGTGGCGACGGTGAGATGACAATCGGTCAGCGCCTCGTCGAGCGTGTCCACCCGAGTCGCGTCGTTGACCACGTCGATGGCGCCGACTGCCCACCACGACGACACGTTGTCGGTGCGCTCCGTCTTGCCGCCGACGATCCAGAGATCGGTGAATCCGAAGTTCTTCATGGCGCGCGCGGCGGCGCCGACGTTGCCCGCTTCGAGCGGTTCGACCAGGACGATGCGCACATGCATGCGCGGCGGATTATGCCAGCCGCGTAGAATCGCATGTCGCGTGATCAACTCAGTACCGGTCCTCACTACCGAACGCCTCGTCCTGCGGATGCTGCAGCACTCCGACTTTGACGAGTACGCCGCGCTGCACGCCGATCCGGACGTGACGCGCTTCACCGTCCGCGTGCAGCTCGATCGCATGGAAGCGTGGCGGCATCTCGCCTCACTCGTCGGGCACTGGCACCTGCGCGGGTACGGCATGTGGGGCGTGTTCGAGAAAGAGACGAATCGCCTCGCCGGCCGCGTCGGTTTCTTCGAGCCGGACGGCTGGCCCGACTTCGAGCTCGCGTGGACGATCGGCAAGGAGTTCTGGGGCAAGGGCTACGCGCCCGAGGCCGCGAAACGCTGCATGGAGTACGCGTTCCACGAAATGGACCGCGATCACGTGGTCAGCCTCATCGATCCGCTGAACGTCGCGTCGATCCGCGTCGCCGAAAAGATAGGAGAGACCTTGCAGGGAGAAGTCGTGGTGGGCGGACACCGGTTGCTGCAGTACGGAGCGCGTCGATGATTCCGAAGCCGCCGCCGGGCGGTCTCGACGCGCAGTCGATCGTCGACGCGTTTGCGCACCGGATGATGTATTCGGTCGCGCGCGACGAGTTCAATTCGACGCACGAGAACGTGTATCAGGCGCTCGCGTTCGCGGCGCGCGACCGGCTCATGGAGCGCTGGTTCGCGACGCAGGACCGCTATTACCGCGAAGACGTGAAGCGCGTGTACTACCTCTCCCTCGAGTTCCTCCTCGGCCGGCTGCTCCTGAACAACGTCCTCAACCTCGGCGCGGAGAAAGAGCACGCCGAGGCGATGAAGCGCATCGGCTACGACCTCGAAGAGTTGTCCGAGCACGAGCCCGACGCGGGTCTCGGCAACGGCGGTCTCGGTCGTCTCGCCGCCTGTTTTCTCGATTCCGCGGCCACGCTGGGATTGCCGTTCTACGGCTACGGCATCCGCTACGAGTACGGCATCTTCCGCCAGTCGATCCGCGACGGGAATCAGGTCGAGGCGCCGGACAACTGGCTGCAGGACGGGAACCCGTGGGAGGTCGTGCATCCCGAGGTCACGTTCCCGGTCAAGTTCTACGGGCGTGTGGAGACGTATCAGGACGAGCACGGACGCTCGCGCCGCCGCTGGGTCGACACGCAGGACGTCTACGCGATGGCGTACGACATGGGCGTGCCCGGCTATCGCAACGACGTCGTGAACACGCTGCGGTTGTGGGGCGCGAAGTCGAGCCACGAGTTCGACCTCGAAAAGTTCAACAGCGGCGCGTACGTCGAAGCCGTCGAAGACAAAACGACCAGTGAGAACATCTCCAAAGTCCTCTACCCCTCGGACGAGCGTTACGCGGGCCGCGAGCTGCGGCTCAAGCAGCAGTATTTCTTCACGTCCGCGACCATCCAGGACATCCTGCGGCGCTTCGTGAAGAATCACGAGCGCGGCTTCGACGAGTTACCGGAGAAGGTCGCGATCCAGCTCAACGACACACATCCCGCGATTGCGATTCCGGAGCTGATGCGGGTGCTCGTCGACGATCACGCGCTGGAATGGGATCACGCGTGGTGGATCTCCGAGCGCGTATTCGCGTACACGAATCACACGGTGCTGCCGGAGGCGCTGGAGACGTGGACGAAAGAGCTGGTGGGACGCCTGCTGCCGCGGCATCTGCAGATCATCGAAGAGATCGACCGCCGCTTTCGCAACGTGATCGGCGAAGCGCATCCGGACGATGCCGATGCGGTGCGGCGCATGGCCATCATCGACGACCACGCGCAGACGATCCGCATGGCCAATCTCGCGATCGTCGGCTCGCATTCGGTCAACGGCGTGGCGGCGTTGCACACGGAGATTCTCAAGGATCGCGTCTTCGCGGATTTCCATCGCCTGTACCCGAAGAAGTTCAACAACAAGACGAACGGCATCACGCCGCGGCGGTGGCTGCTGCAGTCGAATCCTGAGTTGACGGAGCTCATCACCGAGGCGATCGGCGACAAGTGGATGCGCGATCTCGATGGGTTGCGTGAGCTCGAGTCGTGTGTCGACGACGCGGCGTTCCGCGAGAAGTGGCAAAAGGTGAAGCTCGTGCGCAAGCAGGCGCTCGGGAAATGGCTGCGCCGCTATCACCGGCTGGACTGCGATACGCACTCCCTCTTCGACGTGCAGATCAAGCGCATGCACGAATACAAGCGGCAGCTCCTCAACGTGCTGCACGTGGTCGCGCTGTATCACCGTCTCCGCGCGGGATACGACGCGCCGCCGCGCACGGTGATCTTCGGCGGCAAGGCTGCGCCGAGCTATTTCATCGCGAAACTGATCATCAAGCTCATTCACGACGTCTGCGGACTGGTGCGTGCGAATCCATTCGTGGCGCAGCGGCTGAACGTCGTCTTCGTGCCGAACTATGGTGTCACCGCGGCGGAAGTGTTGTTTCCGGCGACGGAGCTTTCGGAGCAGATCTCGACGGCGGGCACCGAGGCTTCGGGGACGGGGAACATGAAGGCGGTGCTCAATGGCGCGATCATCATCGGTACGCTGGACGGCGCGAACATCGAGATCCGCGAGCACGTGGGCGAGGACAACATGTTCGTCTTCGGCCACACGACCGAGGAGATCGCGGCGCTGCGGGAGCGGGGGTATGACTCGGCGGCGACCGCGCGCGCGAGCGCGGAGCTGTCGGCGGTCATCGATCGCATCGGCTCGATGAGCTCGGGGATCTACAAGCCGCTCGTGGACATCCTCCTCACGAACGACCGCTACTTCCACTGCGCCGATTTCACGTCGTACGTGGCCGCGCAGGATCGCGCGGCCGATACGTGGACGCGCCGCGACGACTGGGCACGCATGTCGATCCTCAACACCGCGCGCAGCGGATTTTTCTCGTCGGATCGCACGATCCGCGAGTACGCGAGGGAGATCTGGGACGTGGAGTGATCCTGAGCCGCGAACGGGGGAGGGTTCCTGGTGGTTGGGAGGGGCGGCGCGGGGTGGTTGTCAGTTTTCGGTTGTCGGTTGTCTGCGAGGTTCTGCGCGTTGCGCGGTCGTTCGCAGAACCGACGACTGAAACCGACAAGTGGACGATCCGCGTGTTCTGGACCCTTTGCGTAGCTCAGGGTGGTGGGGTTTGTCAGTTGTCGGTTCTCTGCGAGGTCTTGCGCGTTGCGCGGGTGTTCGCAGGTAACCGAACGGCCGGGAACCGACAACCGGACAGTCCACGTAGTCTGAGACCCTTCGCGTTGCTCAGGGTGACGGGGGGTTGTCGGTTCTCGGCGACGTCATGCCCGTTGCGCGGTTATTCGCAGACAACCGACAACCGAGAACCGACAACAAGTAGCCCGCGTAATCCGCGCCCCTCGCGCCACTCACGGTGACGCCGGCTTCAGCGTTCCGATGAGGTTCGCGAGGCGGGCGCGTGCGTCGGTCTGCTCCTGCAGCGTTCCGCTGAGCATGCGCGAGATTTCGGCGAGCTCGTTGACGACGTCGGGCGTTGCGTCGCCGATGGCGATGCTGCCGGTCGTCATGCCGCTCTCCGCCATCTGACGCCGCACGCGCGCCGCTTCCTGCTGTTCGGCGGTGCGTTTCTCGAGCTCGCCCGGGAGTGAGAGCCGCGCCTCGTCGACGGCGGTCCGCAGATTGCCGCGATTGATGTCGCGCGCGGCCGCGAGCTCGCGGATCTGCAGGAGGCGTTGGACTGCCGGGAAATACGGGCTGTTCGGATCGTCGACGAGCTTCGCCTGCAGCAGCGCGACCTGCGCGACGGCCTGCTTCTCGCCGCTCTCGACCCCCAGTTCGACCGTGGCTTTCACCGACTTGCCGATGTCCGGCAGCGGGACGCCGTTCGCGTCGCCGGGATTGACCCACGCGTTGACCGGGATCTCGTGATGCGTGACTTTGCCGTCGAAGCCGGTGATGTCGGCGATGACGTTGCGCACCCACACGCGGTTGTTGGCGGCGAACGTCCCGCGCTTCCGCGGCGCGCTGACTTCGACGCGATAGCCGTTCGCGCCGGTCAGCGTGACGTACCGCAGCTCCGGCTGCGTGTGCACGTGCTCGATCGTTTTTTCGTCCGTGACGCGACCGCCTTCTTCACGCTGCAGCGAGGCCCAGCGGTACGTGTCGTCCTCACGCGGCTGGCGCAGCGTGCGGATGTCGTTGTCGACGATCGCCAGCAGCACCTGCCGCGACTGATTCAGGTTCTCCGCGACCGCGGCGACCCGGCCGACGGCATGGAGATCGTTGGCGAGCATCTCGAGGTTCGGATCGGGCTGCTCCTGGGCGAAAACGGTGTATGCGAAGAAGAGGGTGATCACCAGTGCGCGCTTCATGTGTTCCTCCGAATTACAGATCCGGCCACACCGCCGGCTCTTCGAGCTGCGAGTCGAGGTCAACGTACCAGACGCCATCGCGTTCGTAACGTACTTTGTCGCCGAGAAGGAGGCGGTTGACGCCGGCATCGCTCAGACCGTCGCGATCGGCGTCGCCGGAGAATGGGACGACGGAGCCGAATCGCTCGCGCAGCTCGGCTCCGGTGTAGGGCGCATCTCTGTCGTCTTCGTCATGATAGATGGCGTAACGAACATCGTGCTGTCTGAGAAGCGGCGCCTCGATGAAGGCGATTTCGTCCCAATAGACCGCGGAAATCGAGTCGCAGAATTGCGCGAACCATGCGTCGCTTTGATGCTCCGTCCTGATCGAAAGCGCGAGTCGCAGCAAGGCACGACCGACGGGAACTGCGACGCGTGACCCATCGCGCTTGGAGATGTACAGGCGGTTCGCGGCTGGTGCGGGAGCGTCGGCGCGGCGGTCGTCGACCTGGAAGCCGGCGGGAAACCGCAGCAGCCCGATTCTCGACGAGGAGCCCTGCATGGGATCCCAATCGGTGATTCCTGCGGGTAATCGGATGCCGTGCTGGGCCATCGCTTCATCGGAGTCGATGGCCGGCCCTGTCACGAAATGCACGTTGGCATGCATCCAGTCGCCGCTGCCAGCATAAAGGGTGCGGAGCACGTCCACGTTGCCGTACCAGAACTCCCGGACGGCGGCAGGCCGTGCGACGAAGGCGAGCATCTGTTGCCGCTCCTCGAGCGTGCTGTTGTTCCACAATTTGACGAGTTCGGGACGCACTCCCTTCCGCAGTCGCAGGGAGTCCGTGCCGGGTCGATGCAAAGCTCTCAGTTCGCTCTCGGTTAACTCAGCCAGGATGCAGGCTGTCCGGCAAGTGCGAGCGTATTGTGCATGCGCAGGTAGTTGTATTCGATGACTGGCTTGCCGTCGGAATCGCGGAGCAGCCAGATCCAGATGCGACCCAAAATGCCTTCGCAGAAATCGAACTCGTCCAGTCGCTTTTCGACCGGCGTCAACAGAAACCGATAGTCGATCGCCTCACGTGGGGCATAGACATTGTGAACGCGGACGCTCTCGATCGGCTCCGTGCGCCACCGCCACGCCGGATTGACGTGACGCGTCGTTCCCTCGACCGTCAAGACCGGGCACTCGGTATTGACCGCAAACTGCTCGATCACCTGCGCGACCTTCATCTCCTTCGGCGCGCGCAGGTGCACGGTGATGCGCGTTCCTGCATACCGCGGCGGGCCGTCGTCTTCCGCGTTGGGCGCGATGGCGCCGATCTGCGCCGGCGCC